>CAVCHM010000008.1:0-65532 GCA_963602135.1 bacterium
GACGAGCGCCCGCTCAAGCAGATTGCCGAGGAGCTCGGCATCTCGATGCGCATGGTCCAGCGTCACCTGAGCTCCATCTACCAAAAGACCGACACGCAAACGCGCGCTGGTCTCACCAAGGCCTTCCCCTCGGCCTAAAACAAAAACCACCACAAAGGCCCCCTTTGCGGTGGTTTGAGCGGAGCAGAAGGCCACTCTGCCAGTTTGTCTCAGTCTGTAACAGATAGGCCCCTAAAAGCAGGCTTATTGTTACAGATCGAGACAGTAAAGGGACACGAAGCGATCCTTCGCAGCAACGACCCTCTAGTAAAGCGATGCGACATATCGGCCAAAGCCTGGCAATGCAAACTCAAAACGTCCTTGTAGAGGCTCTTCAATTACCCCAGCCTCTACCAGACGCTTTTTATACGTTGAAATCGAACCGGAACTCTTCTTAAGCCTCGCTGCCAGCTCTTGCCTGGTCGTCGTTCCAACCGGATTCATTGCACGAAGAAATTCAAGGTCCCCTCGTGAAAGTTCCGCCGCTGTTGAAGCGAAAACTCGCGATTCCAGCTCCTCTTGCGCAAGTTTCGCGCCTCGTTCGACATCCTCAATAGAAACCTCGGAGGCTTGGCGCGAAGCATTCCATGCCCGATACCCCACCAACTGGAACATAAATGGAAAACCATCGATCGCCTTGGCAGCGAGGTCGATCGCCTCATCAGAAATCGTCTTGCCGCCGTCCTCAATCGTTAGTCGAAACGCTTCTTTTACCTCAGTCGGTGAAATTGATCCCAGCGAATGTTGAGCCGCGCGACGAAGAAACGATGTCGATTTCCCCGTCAGCAGCGCCAGCACGCGAAACGGCAGCCCCGCCATAAGCAAAGCTACCTTTTTATTCTCGCTTACAAAGTGCTGGTAGGTAGTAACAAGCTCCGTCATTTGCGCAAACGATGCATCCACTTCGTCAACGGCGATAAGCACCCCGGTGTCAGTCGCTTCAAGCTGAGCAAACAAAGCGTTCATCTTAGTACGCCAGTTAGCGCCCTCAAATTCAACATCGATGTTTTCCCAGCTCATGCTTCCTACGGAGGCAATGCCGACACTGTTCACACGCCTAGAAGCGGGCTTTTCGATCAGATGGGCGGCTGATTCGTTGAGGCGCTGCAAAATGTCTTCGAGCATCCCCTCCGAGGCCGTCACATTCGCTGTAATCCAGCCCTCTTGCTGGGCGCGGTACGACAGATATGCCAAAAGCGCCGTTTTACCTGTACCACGCGCACCATAGAAAACCGAGCAAAGATTGGGATCGGAGTCGTCATTTTCAAACGCCAGCACCATATCATCGATGATTTGCTCACGGCCGGCCATATACGCCGGTACACGTCCGAACATCGGCGTGAATGGATTTGCCTGCCTGTACGCCGTCGGTGCCGCCATAAAGCCTCCCTTTAACTCATATAACTTAATTATGCCCCTACTATCTATAATTTATTTGAGTATCTTTGAGCTTTTTGAGCATCCTTGAGTTCTTTGAGCGATCGGCCCCGGCAGAACCAGTTGACTTTCTCTACCTAAAACAAAAACCACCACAAAGATGCACTGTCCCCTTTGTGGTGGTTTTTGATCGGTTAGCCTTCGAGCTGGGCCACTTTGTAGCGGTAGGCGGCAGCGATGACGTCTTTACAGCCCTCGCGGCCCAGCTTAGCACGGTTGACGACGATGTCTTTACCGCTCGTCATCTTCCACTTTCCGGCGCTGTAGCGCTTATAGAACGCCTCGCGCGCCTTCTGCTGCTGCTTGACCAGCTTGGCGCCCTTCTTTTTGTTAAGGCCGCGCTTCTTGCGCACAATCTCGACGCGGTCCTCAAAGGGAGCGGTCACCAATACGGCAATGTGATTGGGGTTGTTACGCAACAGGTAATCGGACAGGCGGCCTTCGATAATGCAGCTCTCGGTCTCGCCCAGATCCAAAATCACCTGGCTCATCTTTTGGAACAACTTGTCCGAGTACGAACGCGCATCGTAGCGGTCGGGCAGAAACGCCATGTTCTCCACGGCCAGGCGCTCGTCGTAAGCGGCCATCTTGTCGAGCGACTCGCCTGTGCGCAGCGAAGCACGTACCAGCAGCTCGTTATCGTACAGCGGAATCCCCAACTCGTCGGCAAGCATGCGACCAATCTCGTGGCCCTCGGCGCCAAAGTCGCGCGCGATGGTAATGACCACAGGATTCTTCTTGTTATCCAGATCGCTCATCGCGATTCCTTTCTCTATGTGACAAAGGGACTGTCCCTTTGCCACATTCTACGCTGCCACGATACGACGTTGATACGCTCGGACCAGCAGCGAGATACCAAAGTTGAGCACAAAGTACATCGCAAACACCAGGCCGTAGAGCATAAGCACCTGCGACAGGTCGATCGCGTGGGCCATCACGACGTTTGCCGTGTACATGAGCTCGGCCACGTTAATGCCCGAAAGATACGAGCTGTCCTTGATGACGGTCGTGCACTGGCTAAACAGCGCCGGAATGATCGTCTTAAATGTCTGCGGCAAAATGATGTAGCGCATGGTGGCAAAGAAGCCGAAACCCTGGCTCTGCGCTGCCTCAAACTGGCCGCGCGGAATCGAGTTGAGGCCGCCGCGCACAATCTCGGCCATAACAGCGCTGGTAAACAGCGTAAAGGCGATGGTCGAAATCACAATGTCCAAACCCTGCACCGTAAAGTAGATGAACAGGATCCACAGCAGGTTCGGCGTGCAACGGAACAGCTCGATATAGGCGCTCACCAAAATACGGAACGGGCGGGGCGCATAGCTTTTAACGAGCGCCAGCACCGTGCCAAAGATGAGCGAGAAAAAGATCGACAGCGCCGAGATCTCGATTGTCTTAACAAAGCCGCCCCAAATGTAGAGCAGGTTGGTCGCGTTGAAGATTTCCATGCGCTAGGCCTCCTCTACGTTGTCGAGTCCCAGCTCGGCCAGGCTCACGCCGCGCGGACGCTCCTTGGAGCGGCGCTCGAGCCACTGCACCAGCATGGCGAGCGGAAAACAGATGATGAAGTACATAAGGCAGCAGACGATGTATCCCTGCAGGTAACCGTACAGACTCACAAAGTTGTCGGAGCGGTACATAAGGTCGCCGCCGGCCACGAGTGCGAGCACCGACGTGTTCTTGACCAGGTTGAGCGCCTGGTTGCACAGCGGCGGCAGGATGATCTTGAACGTCTGGGGCAGCACGATGTACCAGTAGGCCTGCGCACGGGTGAAGCCCTGGCTCTGCGCCGCCTCCATCTGACCACGCGGAACGGCCTCGATACCGGTGCGGATGACCTCCGAGATGTAGGCCGCGTGATACAGGCCCACGCCCAAGAAGCCCAGCACGAACGGCGCGATGCGCACCGGCTGGCCGGCACCGGTTATGGCCTGCAAAAACTGCGGACCAGCCATGTACATAAAGAGCACCTGCACGGGCAACGGGGTGTTCTGGTAAAACTCCACGTACACGCGGCTTATGGCGCGCAGCACGCGCGAGCGAGTGGTAGAGAACACGCCCAGCAGCGTGCCCAGCACCAGCGACAGCAGCAGACCGGCAACAACCACTTGCAGCGTCACGCCAAAGCCCTCCCAGAAGGGCCCCATGTTTTGAAATGTCGTCGACCAACGGTCGGCGTCAAATAATCCTTCGAGCATTTGATTCCTTCCTTGGACGATGCGCCTATACAAGACCCCAGGTCTTGACCTCTTGGTCGAGCCAGCCATCGGCCAGGCGATCGCAAATCACCTGATCGACCACGGCCGAAAGGTCGCAGCCCTTCTTGGTCGCCACGCCGTAGCCCTGCTCGCCAAACTTGACCTCGGGCTGCAGCAGCTCAACGGTCTCGTTCATGTAGCCGGCCAGCGTGGAGCGGTCCATGGCAAAGACGTCGATATTGCCGGCGTCGAGCGAGCTCTTGATGATGGGGTAGCCGCTAAAGGCCCTAAACTCTGGCTTGCAGCTAAAGCCGTTGTCCTTGATCATCTGCTCGATCAGGCCCTGCGTGGTGGCGCCCTGGCTCACGCCAATGACCTTGCCATCCAGATCCTCAATCGAGGTAAAGCCCGAACGCTTCTTGACCATGAGTCCCACGTAGTCGGTGCGGTACGGCGTCGAGAAATCCCAGCTCTTCTTGCGCTCGTCGGTGATGGTGTAGGTCGCCGCGACCACGTCAAGTTGGCCGTTATCGATCAGCGGGCCGCGCGTCTTGGGCGTTACGTCGGTAAACTCGACAAGCTCCTGGGCGCGGGCCTCCTTGTAGCTCACGCCAAAGACGGCAGCGGCGATCTGGTAGCACAAATCGACTTCCATGCCCTCAAAGCGGCCCTTGGCGGTGTCGTAATAACCGTAGCCGGGAACGTCCTTCTTAACGCCGGCATTCAGATGGCCACGCGACTTGATGGCCGCAAGCTTGGACCCCTTGTCGGAGCCCTCGCCGCTGGTAGAGTTGCCGCAACCGGTAAGCGCGGTCCCCGTCAGCGCAAGCATGCCGGCACCCGCCAGCTGCAAAAAGTGACGGCGCGACACGGCCGCCCTCGTCATATCCGTCATGTCCATCACCGCGCCTAGTGCAGAATCTTGGACAGGAACTCGCGGCAGCGCGGGTTCTCGGGGTTATCGAAGAAGTGCTCGGGCGTGCCCTTCTCCAGAATGCGGCCGTCCTCCATAAAGATGACGCGGTCGGCCACCTGGCGCGCAAAGCCCATCTCATGCGTCACGCAGATCATGGTGATGTCCTCCTGCGCGAGCTCAATCATAACGTCCAGAACCTCTTGGACCATCTCGGGGTCGAGCGCCGAGGTCGGCTCGTCAAACAGGATGATGGGCTGCTTGGTGCACAGGGCACGGGCGATGGCGATACGCTGCTGCTGACCGCCCGAGAGGTTCTGCGGATACTCGCCGGCCTTATGCGCCATGCCAACGCGCTTGAGCGCGGCGATGGCGATCTCGGTCGCCTCCTCCTTGCTCTTCTTTTGTAGCTTGATGGGCGCGAGCGTCAGGTTGCCCAGCACCGTCATGTTGGGATACAGGTTGAACTGCTGAAACACCATGGAGCTATACTTGCGGGCCATCTCCAGGTGATTCTTTTTGGTGAGCGGCGTACCGTCGATGATGACCTCGCCCGACGTGGGCTCCTCAAGATAGTCGACACAACGGATGAGCGTCGACTTGCCCGAGCCGGAAGGCCCAATCATTACGAGCTTCTCGCCGCGCTTGACGGTGAGGTTGATATCTTTGAGCACATGCAGGTCGCCAAAGTACTTGTTGAGATGCTTGATCTCGATCATGTCTGCCATGAATGTCCCTTTCCTGCGCTTACACGAATTGCACTATTGTACGGAAAGAACCACGTTTCCGCAGCCCACACTACATTCCCGTAAAGAACCCGCAACCTTTAACCCACTCATTGGGGACAGACTTAAATGAGTGCCTGCTCATTGGGCACTCATTTAAGTCTGTCCCCAATGAGCACCCAATGACCAGCCAGGGGAGGCGCCCTTCATCGGCCAACAAAAAAGGCGCGACCGCGATGGTCACGCCCCTCAGCATCGGCTATGTGTCGGCCGGCACTTACGCCAACTTTGCGCCGACAATCTTTGCTGCTGCCGGTTTGTCGAAGTTGCCGCCGGTGGCCTTGCCGAGCGCGCCCATGACCTGGCCCATCTGCTTCTTGGACGTGGCGCCCAGCTCGGCGATAACCTGATCAATCAGGGCTTCGAGTTCCTCGCCCGAAACCTGCGCGGGCAGCAGGCTCTCCAGAATCTTGACCTGCTCGGTCAGATTGTCGGTACGCTCTTGGTCGGTGCCGGCCTTGATGGACATCTCCAGCGTCTCGCTCGTCTGCTTAATCAGACGCTTGATCATACTGTTGACGTCTTCCTCGGTCACATCGCGGCGCTCGTTGACCTCGATATTCTTCACCTCGGCCTTGACCTGGCGAATGATGGACAGGCGAACCTTGTCCTTAGCCTTCATGGCCGCAATCATTTCCTTCTGCAGCTCTTCGTTGGTCATCTGCAAATCCTCCTCAATAGTGCGGGCGGCACTCGCACGAGCGCCGCCCCATGATTACTCAGTCTTCGACGAATCGTCGGCCGAACTCTTGGTGACGCCCTTCAGGCTGACGTTGTACGGCACGTCTTTGGGCATGGGGTTCACGGTGATGTCGGCGTCCTTCTTGTACTGCTCCAGCCACTCGCTGTACGCAGCGCTCTCTGCCTGCGTCTTCACCACATTGGAGACGTACTTCTTGATGTCCTTGGGTACCTGCTTGATGTCATCGACTTGGCTATCGACATGGAAGTAGTCGGTGCACTTGATGATGTGGTAACCATAGGTCGACTCGACGACGTCGCTCACATCGCCCTTGTTGAGCCCCTCGAGCGCCTTCTGGTAGCTGTCGACGAAGGTGGTGAGCTTGTCCCAGCCCACATCGCCCTTCTTATCCTTGGAGCCGGTATCGTCGGAGTACTGCTTCACAGCGTCCTCAAAGCTCAGCTCGCCGGAGTTAATCTTGTCCAGGCACTCCTGCGCCTTGGCCTTGGCGGCGGCCTTGTCCTCGTCAGATGCGCCAGAATCGACCTTGATTAGAATATTCGACGAGCGACGGGCGTCATTGTATTTGGGCAGGTTCTCGTTGATGTAATCGACAATCTCGCTGTCCTTGGGCTTGCTTGTGGGTGCTACTGCATCCTTGAGTTTCTGCTGCGCCAGGCTCTCCTTGAGCGAGCCCTTGTAGGTGTCCTCGGTGTAGCCATAGGTCTTAAGCGTCTTCTCAAAGGCCTTGGCGCCACCGGACCTCTTGCAGGCGTCCTTCCAGGCCTTCTCGACCTCCTCGTCCGAGACGGTCACGCCGTTTTCCTTCTGCGCCTGTTGAAGCAGAATCTGCTGCGTGTAGGAGTCGATGAGCTGCTCGCGGTACTTTTTGGGCGTGAGGTCGTTGTTGACCAGATACTGTGCCCAGTCCTTGTCCTTGGTGTAGCCATGGGACGTGCGCATGCTCATGATCTGCTTGGTCACGGTGTCCTCGGTGAGGTTGGTGCCGTTGATAGTGGCAGCCACACCGCCGGTGAGCTTATAGCCCGAGCTGGCGTTTTCAGTCTGCGACATCAGGCCGGAGCACGCCATGGCCGAGACGGAAAGCAGCATTGCCAGCACGCCGATGACCACTAGGACGATCTTGACGGTCTTGGACACATAGGTCTTGCGCTGCTTCTGACGAGAGCTGGAGGCGACGCGAGCCTGTTGCTCGGGCGTCGGTGCGGCCTCGGGGTTTTTTTTCTTATTTGCCATGTTTGGCCTTTCGCATCACGAATCGAACAAACGCCATTGTGTCACAACGCAGCCCCCGCGGCACACCTGGTGCATGGGGGACAGGTTAATCTGCACCATTTTGGTGCAAAGGGGACCGCTCTGGCAGACGGCAATTAGGGACGTTCCTTTTCTGCCGGCAGTTTGGGGCAGTCCCCAAGTGCCGACCCTAAAAGTGGCGGCGGATGGCATCGACCATGCCTTGGCACGTGGTCTGGCCGAGCACATCGGCTGCGGCGTCGACATCCATAAAGATATTCATAAGCGCTTGCAGGGCCTCAACCTGGCCGCCCGGCTCGGCAATGCCCAGATTGATGATGACCTGCGCCGGCACGGGGGAGCCCATGCCTGCCATAGCACTGAACGTCACGGTCGATGCGGGCTTCACCACCGCGATATAGGGCTTAGCCACAAACCCCGGATCGGTGTGCGGGATGGCGATGTTGGCCGCCGGCATGGCAAGGCCCGTGGGATAGGCATCCTCGCGCGCGCGGACGGCATCGAGCCAACCGGATGCAATGTAGCCGCGCGGGGCAAGCTCGTCCTCGAGGCGCGCAAACACCTCACCCGGCGTCGCGCACTCCCAATCAAAAAACACCAGCTCAGGCGAGAATAGCATCTCGGCGTTATCCGCCATACCGTCCTCCAAAGTTGTATGAGGTTCACAATGCCCCATATGATAGCGAAACGAGACCGGCACGGTTAGTTTAGGATCCCGATCATATCGAGTGCGCGGGCAGGCGTCAGGCAAACTTCGGGCATCTCCTCCAGCATGCGCCGGTCGCTCGTGACCACATAGTCGACATCTGCCGTCTCGCCCGAAGCGATGATGAGGTTGTCTTCAAGATCTGGCATGCGCTTGCCAAGCATGCGCGCCATTTCGCACTCTGCCAACGAAAGCGGAGAGGCCGTCGCCACCTGCATCATATGCTCGATGCAGGCCCATGACGCCGAGGCAAACGACACGTTAATCCCATTCGCATTCCGCCGGGCTAGACGCCGAGGCAAAATATAGAATACATCCTTTGCCGTCGTTGGCGCATACAGAAGGTCGATCTTGCCTGCCTCGGCCAGTTCAACCAATCTTCTCGCTTCGTCGAACGCCCCCTCTTGCAGGTAATAATCGAGCCAAACGTTCGTATCTACCAAGAGATGCTTTGCCTCAATCATCGGCAATTCGCCTCGATGTCGGCAATCATCGCATCATACATATCATCCCGTACGGCATCCCAGTCTTCTGCCGAAGATTCAGCCGGTGCAAAATCCGACGCGCTTAACCCCAACGAGGAAAAAGCCAGGCCACACCCCTGCTCGGCCAGGCTCTCTGCACGGGGTGCCTCGCACTTATCCGCCGCCATAAATCCCGGCAACGTTTGATGCTCGACGAGATAGGCCCAAAGCGCACGAATGGCATCGCTCGGCCCCAATCCATTGCGAGTCAGGACCGCATCGCCACCGGCCTTGAGCATAGGATCGATTCGCGTGTTGAGCTGCACCGTTGCTGTACCCATAGCGGCTCCTCTCTACTTGCTAGCAGTATAGCAAACATGAAAGGCCACGCAAAAGGGCCCCACCCGCGCACGGACGAGGCCCTATCAGATTGGTAGTGTCGAGAAAGGTGGTGTAGCGCCCGATCCGAAGTGAGTCGGCCTGGCGTCCAAGAACCTAGAATACGGTTGATGCCCTATGCCGCCGACCGGCATATGAAAGCCAGCGGGCCAAAAGCCCCATGGCTTCTAGCCCGCAGAAACATCGATGTTTCCAAATGATCGCAGCTTGTGCTTCAAGCGCTTTTCTACGCTACCGGCGGATGCAAATCCCAATCGGGAAAGCAGTTTGCAAAGCCCGTGAGATTTTGGGTCAAAACATTGTTCTCAGCTTGCTTCAGTCGCTCGTCCTCTTCAAACAGACTATCGAGCTCGCTCAATGCATCGAGGTCCTGCATTGCAGCATCGTTATGGTCGAAATCAGTCACTTCATCAGCCATCTTTTTCACTCCATTCATGGATTATCGAGACAAATCCTACCGGCTAGGCAACCTTCTCAAGCTTAAGCAGGTCGCTGCGCTCGGCCGCAGTTTCCTTCGCGCTCTTCCACTGATTAAGTGCCAGATCGATCTCGGAACAGCCTTCCTGGATGCGTTTGGAGTATTTGGCCTCAATCTCTTCTGCCTCCGCAGCGCGCTGCTTGCCCGAGAGGCTCGTCTTTACTAGACAATAGCCAGCCCCCGCAAGAAGCAGAATGCCAATAACCTGGTTTACAAACGCAAAGAAAGCTACTCCCAAAACAGCGAGGACAACGGCCGCTATCTTGTGGCTCTTGTTGCCCTTCGCAACCTTGACATCAAGCTCAGCGAGCTCCTTTTTCTTCTCTTCACCGACATAGCGAACATAATCGCCGCGCAGCGCATTACCCTCATCGCCGGTAACCGCCCTGCTTGTCCATCCGTCAAAGTCAAGGGTGATCGCCTGCGGAAATTCGGGGATGTCGCTCTTGCGATACCGGTTGAAACCACCGTTGATATAGGAACCCAAAAACTGAATCGCGGTCTTCTTCTTATGCACATCCACAGACGCACTCTGGTCGCGCATCGAGCGTGTCATCTGGTCGATGATGTTCATCGTCTGCTGACGCTTCTCATCGCGGCGACGATTGACGAGCTCTCGGGCGCGATCCACGTCTCCGCCAAATGCCTTGACCGCAAGAAGATACTCCTCCTGGCGGCGCAAATTTCGCTCCTTGGAGTCATCGGAGTTAACGAGCTCCATCAAATGCCTGTCAACCTGCTCGGCAAGCGTCCTCTCGTCAACATCAGAAGCCTTGAGGTCGGCGAAGTCATTGGAGATGCTCTCGATTGCCTCGACTTTTCCGAGATACTTATTGATGTAGTCAAACTCCTTGACCACCACCTTGAGCGCCGGATATCTCGAGCTCATATCCTCCTCGTAGCCGGTAAAGTACTCCGCCCATGACTCTGACTGCTCATTCTCGAACTCAGGGCTCTGATTTCTGATCTGCTCGATCCAGCCCGCCATATAGTCGTCGCACAGGTGCTTTTCGTCGGTTCCGAAGATGCCGTTGATATAGGCATCGATGTAGACCATCGCATCGGCATCGATGCGAGCGGCGTTTTGCGTCGAGAAGTAGCGCGCTAGCCATTCGTAGCACGTAGCCGTGCGGTTATTACGTCTGCAGATCAGAGCCATCGCAAGCGACGTGTGCTCGTTGTCACGTTTGACAGCCTCGCGTATTGCGCGCTCTGCAAGATCTCGGTTGTTGTTGATCCATGCCGCAAGGGCAACCAGGACAGGTGCCAGCCAGTAGTCCGGGGTAGAGATCATTAACTCCTCGGAGACCGTCGAAATCGTCGCCTTGCGCACGAGCGCCGCATCGGTTGCCTGGAGAATACCGACCATGGTGTTTCGAACCACTGAGTAGTTGCCGAACTTTTTGTCCATCTCCTGCCGGACGCTCACGAGCTCCGTAGTCGCCTGCTCAAGTGCGGCGGTACGACGCTGCTCGAGCATCATCTCGAGAAAGTCCTTTCGGAGCTTTTTAAGGTCCTTCCGCACTTCCTCCATTTGCGATTCGACCTTATCGACCTTCGTGGTCATCTGGTCAACTTTTGTTCCAATAGCGGCGATCCTGCGCTCGATAAGGACAGTATCTACTCCCGAATCACTCATCTGTACCACCTTTCAGTTTGCACTGTTTAGATCATCCAATAGCTTTAAGCGAGTAAGCGCCCGCCATCTGCTTTATTGAGAGGCCATGCTTCGGTATTGCTCGGACACCTGCTGATAGGCCACAAGAAACTTCTGTTTGTATTGGCTTGCCTTCATCGAATTGACGATGCGCCCGACGGGCTCCACATAGTGTTCGAGAAAGTACGAGGTCCTTCTTCGTAACGCAAACGAACCAGTTTTATAGGGGGACCCGGGGTTCTCTCTAATGCCCTTGAGTAGTGCGAGACACGTTTTGGGTATGTTGCAGTTGGCGGCGATATCTTGATAGAAACTCTCCCGCTCTGCAGTCATAAAGTCTTCCGAAGCATACCGCGCTATGCAGAACGGGCACACAGCATCGATAAAGCTCTCAAGCCGAGGCCGATCCTCCATGCTCTGCATATTGGCGACCACGAGCGATACCATCTGAACCTCAAAGTCACGCATGTTGTAGAGCGTCGACTCAAACAAGTCGATCAAGTCACGCACTTCGTCATATTCGAGAGGGATATCTTCGGCCCTTTTAAAGAAAACCACCATCGAACCCGAAAGACCTTCACAAAACTCATCGCAGTACGCAACCATAAACTGTGCCGCCGCGTTGTCTTGCATCATATTGAGCACGTCCGCGGCAAATTTGCGGGCCTCCGGAAAGTTACCACCCTTAAAAAACTTGATGGCATTGTCCTTGGCAAACGCGACTTTGCCCGTGGCCCCCAGACGCGCCCGCGAATAATACATCTCGCGGCCGCACTGGTTGCAATGAACCTTTCGCGTTGCGGGGTCAAACTCGACATCGGTGCTGCCGCAGCCCTCGCAAGTTATTCCGTTGATTTCCAATAGCTTCCCCCACTTCAACCATCAAAGTGCCCTGGCAAAAAGCAACACGAGTTCTTATTTGACAGCGGTCAGCGCCGCATTGCGCTTTTTCCAGATACGGCGCGCATCATGGACAAGGCCAACCGTAACATCTGCTGGCTCATCGGCACTCATGGAATTCGAGACGGCCTCGAGCGCAGCGGAGAACTGTCGCTCAATCTCTTGAGCATGGGGCTGCGACATGTTGGAACTAAAGGAGATGTCGTCTTTGAGCACTTTGAGTTCGGCTTTGACCTGAGCGTCTTGCGCTACGGCAAGGAGCTGTCCCACATACGATGCAAATTGCGCCGTTTGAACCGTCTTTGCCGCCACGGCGGCAACCTTTTGGTCCACCTGGCGGGCATTGAAGGCTAGACCCATCTGCACAAGGACAAGCACAGCAAGAAGGACAACGTTTACGACAACTGGAATCGTGCTGCCGCCCCACCCATATGCCGCAAACACAAAGTACGTGTTGGCCAGAAGGGCAACGACAAAGTAGGCACAGCTGGATGCGACCGGCAAATAATGGATTTCGGTCGTGCTTTTGACCGTGGACTGCCTATCGGACATGGTAGCCGAAATCGAAGCCACCGCAAAAGCCAAAACCCCAAAGCCAAGCGACATAGCAAAGACGATAGGATTCATCAGCGCGTTTTTGCAGACAAACATGATTACAAGCCACGCCACCAAGACGATTGCCTCGCCCAAAATGACACGTTTAACAGAACCGTTCATCTTTGTTTCTCCTTATTGGATCTTAGTTCCACAATCGGGGCAGAATTTGGTCCCTTCGGGCAACTCGGCTCCGCAGCTCGGGCACCTTGGCGAGATCAACCGGTTCCCGCATTCCAGGCAGAACTTGGCACCGACCGGGTTA
Source organism: bacterium (assembly GCA_963602135.1). Lineage (GTDB taxonomy): Bacteria > Actinomycetota > Coriobacteriia > Coriobacteriales > Coriobacteriaceae > Collinsella. Next base: position 12,790 of record CAVCHM010000008.1, read on the forward strand.
AGATGCCCACACGCCAAACACGCAACACCCTGCTCGAGCTTTTGTCCGCATTCCAGGCAGAACTTAGCACCCATCGGATTAACGTTTCCGCAACTGGGACACACGGGACCGTTTTGCATACCTGCGGACGCGGAAGCCGTTCCAACCATGGGAGCAACAGCGCCCATGGCCTGGTTGGCCAAGTTGGAGAAGCCAGCTCCAAATGCACCGCCCATGCCAACGCCCATGCCGAGTCCCATGCCGGCTCCCATGAGGCCCGATGCGGCACTCCCCTCATTGCCCGCAGCACTCTCCATTACGTCCATGCCGCGCTCCTGCTGATAGTTGTAGCCTTCGCGCGCACGCTTCCTGGCAAGTGCCTCGGACTCGATGTCCATCTGGGCAGCGTTACCCTGCGCCTCGAGAATGCTCCGCTTACGCTGGATCTTCATCTCGTTGATGGCAGCAAGATCCTCTTCGAAGGGCTTGATGCTGTTGAACGAGAAGTTATCGAGCGTGAGACCAAACTCATCGAAATAGTTAACGAGCTTGCCCTGCATCTGAGACGAGAAGTCGCTCAGATGCGTCGCAATTTTAAGAACGGAAACCTCCTGGTCAACAATCGCCTTGGCAAGCAGGTCAGGAACATACTCAAGGATTTTTGCCCGCATAAAGGAAGTAAGTTCTTCTCGCGTATAGCGATCTCGCGTGCCCACGACCTTAACGAGGAACTTCCTCACCTGAATGGGAACCAGGCTCGAGTCATTCTGCTCGATATGCGCGCCAAACAAACCGAAGGCGCGAACATGAACGTTGACGTCTTCCTCAGGGTCTTGGACGATGATGGGCTCGGTCGTGCCCCAGCGCAGCTCGTTCATGTAGTTAGTATTGATAAAGTACACAACGGAATGAAACGCCGAGCTACCGCCGGTAAGCGAATGGGCGGCATTGCGGAACGGGGCGAATCGGCTGTCTCCCGTGTCGAGCTTGATCTTGCACGGACCGACAAACACGCTTACCTGAGAATCGCCGGCACCCGTAGCGTCAGTAGAACTGCCCGCCCCCATATTGTTGGTAAAAACGGCAATCTGCGATTGCGCAACCTGAAGATAGGACCCGTTGGGAAAATCCTCGTAGGGATAGCGGAATGAGACAAGCGAGGCATCTTCGTCGTTGCCAGGCTCCCATTTGATATTGTCGACAGAAAAGGCACCGAGAATTCCGCTGTGCTTTTCTTCCTTTTCGTTATCGCTATGGAACAGTGACATGCTGATTCCTTTCATTAATCCCAAACCACGCGTTCCGCGTGTCTAATAAATTGTGAACTGCCGAGTCGGCAGGCGCATCGAAAGCCTGTGCGCCTCAATCTGTCCCCAACTTAGCTTGGCTAATTATAGCCCTCAAGTCATCTCATTTAGCCACCCCCGATGAGCGGCAATAATGTCGCACCTTTGGTCAACTGACGAAGAACCGGGAGGGTTCGAACCCAGATGCCCTTTTGGGGCATACCCGCTGAGCGGGCGAGCGCGTTCGGCCTCTCGGTCAACTCTTCGTAACGTCCGTTTTAGCCGCAACTAAACTCGTCGGATGGAACAAGGGGAAAGGCATAAGAGCTGCGCGCGCTGTAATGCCAAAACGGCTCGGTTAAAGTTACTAGCTCTCGTGATAGGCCATAATCGACCGACATGGGTACCCTTCGGAGCCGCATTCCGCAGACGCTACGACCTTTCCGTCTTTATAAAACTCGACGTACCAAACGTACGTTGCCGCCCCCTCCCAATAGTTTGGCTTATCAGCGACCTTGAACGTAATAGAGGCGTCATCTGGCACAATCAACTCGCGCTTGGCGTTTGCAATGAACGCATCCATGTCGGCGATCACGCCATCGCCGCGCGCAGCGGCCTCCCCATCGTCACTGCTATCGGATGCCGCTTCAGATGGTGCTTGAGATGCGCCAGATCGATCGTCCGCAGTGCCAGAGCCGTCCTTCAAAGAGCCCTCCGAAGGCTCCACCCCTTTGAATGCCTTCCACATATCGCTGCTTGCGGACGGCATTTCAATGTCGGCCTCCGGATACTTCCCGGCAACCTCGTCAAGAATTCTGCACGCTTCCTCACGCCCCTGGACCATCGCCTCCTGCGGTTTGCCACCATCCTCAACGGTCCTCACCAAGTAGGCGCCATTCTGCCTATCGAATTCCTTTTTTTGAATTTGCACCGCGTCTACGACCTCAGGACCCTTTGCAGTAAGCGAAATATAGAAATCTACCTGGTTACAATCCTGACTACAAGTAAATTTAACGATGCCGTCCTTACAGACAGTAATGACTTGGCTCTCCCCCTGAGCAATAAAACCGTCATACTGATTCGTCATATTGCTGGAGCCTTCTACCATCTCTGACGAAGGCATAACCGAAACGGCCTCTCCATCAACAAAGCAGTAGGCACCCACAATCGCCGAAATATCGTTCTGCGCATCGACAAACCCAACAAGCAGCTCGTCAATTCCGTCGCCATTCAAATCATCGAAAGCATAGTAGTAGCTTAAAAAGCCGGGGGCAGTCTGGTTGTTATAAACGAATATCTGCCCCAGTCCAGAATCATCACCGCGTCCCTGGGCCCAGTCGTCGTAGCTGGCAGCACCAGCCCCCTTCCGCTCGCAATAGCTCGCAAAGTCCTCGTAACGCGCAACCACGCCCTCGTAAGCCCTGCGTGCTTTCTTGTTTGTTGCCGCGACCTTCTTTTTAGACGACTTCTCCTCGACTGCAGCCGGCTGCTCCTGCTGCTGCGCTTGAGGCAGCACAAAGGCTTCGTAAGCTTTGACCAGGGCGTAAGCGACACCAGCGGTAAAGATGATTGCTGCAAGAATGGTGACAAACGTAGGCACAGCAAAACGGCCGATCTGCCGACGCTGCATCATAAAGGCCGCAAAGGACATATGATCAGAGGGCGCCGGAGAAGGGCCCTCTGCGCGAGATACAGCAGGATCGCTTGTCGCTTTTCTATCAGCAGACGCCTTTGGTGTACCTGAAGGAAGCGGCTGCTGAGCATTCGCCGGCGTATCATCCACATCCAACGGTTTTCCGCATGCAGAACAGAATCGCGCCCCGTCTTTGATCTTTGCCCCGCAGCTTGCACAGTACATAAATCCCCCTAGAACTTCAGCATATCGAAACGATAGCCCACAGCCTGCAAACAGAAAAGGCCCAGGAGCAATTTGCTCGACTGTAAACCTTTTCTTTCACCTTTCAAATTCGCCTGACCCCACGCGGAAGGCATGCGACGGGCTACCTGCTAGGCGCGAGCCATGTGCAGCTTGATTGCCTTGAAGATGATGTTGGCAACCGAGACGATAGGCCAAAGTGCCACCATCGTCATCGGTGCTAATTCGGGAACAACCGGAACCGCCCCGTGAATCACGCTGCCCAACCAGTAAAAAAGCATCAGAACCACGACAGGAAGGCCCACGAGAACCACAAGCTCGATTAGCATAATCGTGATACCGATAATGCCGCTACCATAGACAAAGGGAAGCCTTACACCGCTGCGGTACAGCGAGATAATCACCTTCCAGGGACCAATCAGAAGCAGCGCCAGCGGAATCATATTGTTAAGTCCCAGCGAGCCACCTCCCAGCACGTAATTGAAAAAGAGCACATAGAGCAATGAAATCACCGCTGCTCGCCCAAGCGACCCGATGGACTCGTGAAGCGAATCCTGCAGGCAAGCAGCGGCCTCTGCATCCTCCGCCGCTTGAAACTGAGCCTCGACAGACTGGCTCTCAATCGGCTGGGCCTCGACGTAAATCGCATCCCCCACCGCGCTGGCCGCAGCCGCGACCGTAGGCGTTCCGCACACGCCGCAGAACTTGGCGCCGTCGTTAATCTCTGCTCCACACTGTTTGCAATGCATAATCGGGTCCTTTCTCGTTACCCCTTTTCTTGACGATCACAAGATACGATTTGTCGTTTATCCGATATAGAGATTTTGACCGGGTAATTTTCCTAAACGTGCTACGCTATTAAAACTGCAGCTAGAGACAGGGGTAACAATGTTTGAGTTCTCCCAAACACGCACCGTTGAAGGTTCGATTCCGTTTAAGAAAGTCAACCTCATAGAGAACGAACCCAATAGGCCCGTTGGCGAGGCCCAGCTTGTCTTTGAACTCTACATGCCCACCGAGCTGGCCGGCAGCAAAAGCAACGAAGGACCCGCACACAGCGAGCGCCATGCCGATCTGATCAGGCTGGCATCATGCATCGAACCCACCGCCGTTAAAGAGCAGCCCTTCCGCGCAAGCCTCTTTAACGTACTTGATTACGCCGAACAGACCGGGCCGCTTTTTGGCAAGCACGCAATAGAATCCGTACGCGATTGGGCCAATGCCGCGATGGCAGCACTTATTGCCATGCGCATCCAGGAATACCTCAACGGGAGCTGCGCCATCGCAAAGGTCTCCGCATTGGAAAGAATCGAGAAATCAGTGGTGACCTGCGCGGCAAACGGGTCATCCTTCAAGATCTACACCACTATCCTGAGGGCAGGCGGTGATTATACCGACTCATTCAAAAGCCTGCCCATCGTGCGCAAAATCGAATCCGATGCGGGATATTTCTACGCCTTTATGTTTATGATCGACGAGGAAGAATCTCTCGTTGCACTCAACGTGCTCTCTTTTGAACACGAGCTCACCGCCAATGACTTCAGTGTTTTGCAGGCGATGTTCTACATGGACGAAGACTCCAGCTCGGAGATTTCAGCGCGACTCAAGGTTAACAATAGCGAGGAGAGCTTCTATGTAATCGACCCTCAAGCAGATATCCAGGAGCGCCGAGAAGAACTTGAAAACGATGACCGCGATGCACTCACCGCTTTGGTGCAGGCGCTCGTGATCTCGCATCTCTCGGGCGCGCACGTGGATGTGTTCCAGGGTAACGAGTCCACAGGGTTCCTCTCCTTTGACAGCTATCTCTCGTGGCTCTGGTTTGATTTTTCACGCAAGCTGAGCACCGTCAAAATTGGCTATTGCGAGCAGTGCGGACGCGCCTATTCACTTGCCGGGCATCGTGGCGTCAAACGGCACTACTGCAGCGATCGATGCAAGACCGATGCCAAAAATGAGCGCACGCGCAAGGAGACGGCAAAGATACGCGAGTTGTTTGGAACGGGCACCAGCGTACGCGATATCGCCAACGAGATAGAACGTCCCGCGGCCTACGTGCGCTCGCAGCTCAATAAATGGACCAAGCTCAAGCACGATCTGGATGAAGACATTGAGTCAAACGGCTTTGACAGCTCCGAGCTACTCAAACGCTGCACCGCCGAGAGGCTCGATCTCAACAACCTCCTCAACGCCAAGCGCAAAAAGCAGATTCAGGACTATGCCAAACTCAAGCGCCTCGTTAAGTAGAAACGCTGTCATTTCCTTGCCGTCCGATTGACGGATGGAAAGTTACTCATATACGTGTTAGTAATATATATATTAGTAATACGTATATGAGCGAGGCACATCATGTTTGTTGGACGTCGGAAAGAGCTTGAATCCCTGGAAACCGCCTATCAAAAGGGCTCCTTTCAGTTTGCCGTAGTCTATGGAAGGCGTCGCGTGGGTAAAACCAGCCTGCTTCGCGTCTTTACACAGGGCAAACCTCATGTGATCTTCTTTACCGGGCAGCAAACCGTTGCAAGCGAAAACCTCGCGCTGCTCAGCCGCGAGATACTTGGCGATAGCGCCGCAGGAGCAGCGTTCCCCTCTATCCAGGTTGCACTCGAATCCGTCTTCGAACACGCCAAGACAGAGCGAATCGTTCTGGTTATTGACGAGTATCCCTACCTCGCCGAGAGCGATCCGGGCATCTCTTCGTGCCTGCAAACGCTTATCGATCGACATAAAGACACGAGCAAGCTGTTCCTCGTACTCTGCGGGTCGTCCATGAGCTTTATGGAACACCAGGTACTAGGACACCAAAGCCCTCTTTATGGACGCCGCACCATGCAGCTGCGCATTGACCCGTTCACCATCTTCGACGTGGCGCTCATGCTTCCCGATGCACCCATCGAAAGAGTCATCGAGCTGTATTCCGTTGTTGGCGGGATGCCGCTCTATCTATCACAGCTCGATGGCGCGCGTTCCACCCAATGGAACCTTGAGCATGCGCTGCTGCGTCAAGATGCGTTTTTGTATGCCGAACCCCAGAACTATCTGCTGCAAGAGGTCCGCAGCCCGGCTATCTACAATGCCGTCATAACCGCCATTGCCAACGGCTATGTACGCTCCAAAGAGATTGCCGATGTTACCCACCTCGCAACACCACAGGTCGCGCGACTGCTCGACGCATTGATCGAGCTGCGAATCGTTGAGCGCGTCACGCCTGTTGTAAAGGCAACAAAACGTCAAGTAATCTATCGGATCTGCGACAACTTGTTTAGGTTTTGGTATCGTTTTGTTCCACAGTACGCGGGAACAATTGAGGAGGGGCTCGGAGCCGCTGTGGCCGCGCGTATCGCCAAGCATGATTTGTCCACCTTTGTGGGTCCTGCATTTGAAGAAGTGTGCCGCCAGTGGTTGATGCGTCAGGTTGTTGAGAGCGAGCTGGATGTGCTGCCCAAGGCAATCGGCTCTTGGTGGGGCACGAACCCGAACACGCGCCGGCAAGAAGAGATTGACGTTGTGCTTGAGGACGCCGATGGGGAGCTCATCGTTGGCGAGTGCAAATGGAGAAACGAGCCCGCTGACGTCGATGTGCTTGAGACGCTCATGCGTCGCGGAACATTGTTGGGCAGGCCGATCCAACGATATTACCTGTTTAGCAAGGGTGGATTTACGGAGGCATGTCGAGAGAAAGCCGCCCAAGTGAACGACACAAGGCTTATTGACCTTGAGCAGCTGCTCTAAGAAAAGGGGCCTGGACGCAATTTCCAGGCCCCTTTTTCAACTTTTATTCAATCCCCAACTTTTTTAGTGTGCTATTGGTGCGGTCGGACATTTGGCTGCAACCAACAACGGGCACATCTGAAAATGATCCCTGACTTGAGCTTGAGAAGTCAACAAAATAATACGTGCAGTATTGATGATTGAAATCTGTGTAGGAATTTAACGCGTTGAAATCCTTCTCGGATATCTCCTTGCCGTTAGATGCGTAATAGTCTCCAAGATTACCGCCAGAAACAGAGACGGACCAAGCTTCGCGATTTAACACCAACGAAAGCGAATCATCCTTTTTGCCGAATAAAGACCAGTTATCGCCATAGGTTATCTGTTTACCTGAGAGCTTTGCTTTGAGCGCATCGCACATTTCGTACGTACGCTTGCCAAGTAAGACGTTTTGCTCATCATCCTTAACAAGAGGCAGGTACATCGATCCTCCGTTAGAGTTGTCGAGCCATTTTTGGCTATATATCCTTTTGATACCGCCGTCTTCCGCCGACCAAACCTCTACGGTGTAGGACTTCTGAAGCTCTTCAATATTTCCGTCCCAGGCGCTTTTCATATCGTCCGCGCTCATATCGTTAACAACCGTCACGAGCTCAGAAACGCCGTCGTTGTCGAAATCAACCAAATCAGCCAAGCAAAAACCTCTAAGGGCTGACATATAGTCCTCAATCTCAACCATTTGAGGTTCACCATAACGCGCAAGATATTCCTGGCATTTTTGCTTATAGGCAGCGGATGCAGCAGCATTGTCCGCAGCGGCGTTTCCGTCCTTTTTGTCGCCCTCGTCCGCCTTTGCGTCTGCGCTGTCAGCCTTAGGCACCTCGAGCGAAACATCCTTCACGGCCTCATCGGACTTGGAATTGTCGACCACCTCGACAGGAACGCTCCACTCAACCTTGGTCTTGGAGTCCTTAACGGTAAGAGTATATTTTCCCGGTTTGATATCGGGAAGCTGGCTTACCGTGAAGCCCTCGTCACCCTTAACCTCAGCATTGGTGCTGTAGCCGTTGTCGCCGTTCAGGGTCACCGAGTACTTCTTGATCTTCTCGCCCTTTGCGTCGGTCGGGGTAATCTTGGATTCTTGGGCTACCACGATGGCCTTGTCCTGGCCGTAATGGGCAACGTCGTCGCTGGACTTGCTAAAGAACAGCAGGTAGCTAAAGATGGCAATGGCTGCCAGGCCAACGATGATACCGACGATATAGAGCGCCTTGGGGTCCTTTTTCTGTGCGGATACATTCGCCGCAGGCGCAGGGGCTGGCGCCGCGACGGGCTTGGCGACCGGATTGCTCGGCTTTGGCCGGTCGGCGCGCACGGCTGGAATCGAAGGCGTTGCATCGGACGACACGTCGTCCTTGGGCCGGTCGTCTTCTTCGTCCGCTACGGGCTCGCTCTCCACGGGCGACTTTTCCTCCCCCGCCTCGGCACCGGCGGAAGGCTCCTTCTCCGTTTCGTCACTAGCGAAAATCTCTTCCGCAGCCTCATTGATAACGGAAGGCTCTTCTGCCACTTCGTTGCTGGCAGAGTTCAGCACCGCCTTTGCATCTTCGAGTGCATAGCCACACTCGGTGCAGTATCGCAAATCTCCATCAAGCTCAAATCCACAGTTGGGACAGAACATGTTAGTCCTCCTTATCGACTTTCACCGTTGTACCGTCCTTGACCTCATCAGGGGTTACTTCGGACCCAACTTGAGACTCATCATCCCAGGACGCAACCAAAATCTCGCAATTGCCGTCCGCAAAAGTACCGAGCTCATAGTCTTCGGTGCGATACACCAGCCCCTTGGATGTCACATACAAGCATGTTGAACCCTTGATTGAATAGTCTGAAGAATTGCTCCGCATGAGCATAGAGTTGTAGTCAGACGGATACTCTCTGTCTCTGCCTATTTCCGTAAGATACGGCCAAACTGCCGAACTCATAGAACTGGCAAGATCCTCGGTATCAATGCCAAACATATCCTGAGGACTAACAGTATCACCCGTATGCAAATCAAAAATAACACCAGTCACAACCGTGCCGCCATGCGGGCCCCATCCCGTCGAATAGCGCTCGTCACGGATACAGAAATAGTTCTCATCCATGTACGTAACCGTCACGTTTCTCGATATGCAGGGAAATTCGCCGTCGGGGTACAACTCAGCATCTGATTGCTCATTATCTGATGCTCGATTCGTTCGCTCCGCATCAATTTGAAGGGGCTCGAGAATCGCCTTGTTAATTTTGTCTGCAACGTCGTCTTTGGTGGAGCTCTTAAGTTGCGGATAGGACCATTCCATGTCCCTCCGCTCGCCCTGTTCGAGCATAGGGTCGACCGGAGCAGACGCCGTCAATGACTTTGCCTCCAACGTATAGACAACTTCTTCGACCGCTCTCTCGTCCTTCTTGGGCCTTTCGGTCGCTTGCTCCTGTTGCACGGATTGCTGCTGGAGATTGGGCTCGATGACGTTCTTGTAGAGCATGAAAGCAGCGTAAGCGATGCCTGCAGCGGCGATAAATGCGGCGATCATGATAGCAAACTGCGGCACTAGGCGGTTGCCGACCTGACAGCGTTGCATAAAGAAGTTGTACATCTGGGAGTGACCGCTATTCGCGGTCTTCGAGACCGGCTCGGGGCTCGGTTCTGCTGTGGACTCGGCATTCGCGGATCCTATCGCAGAGTCCGTTTCGGTATCTGTGGGTTCCATTATGACTTCAGCGGACGATGATTCTCGCTCCGACGGCTCGGCCTTGGGCCCCTCCTCGGCCGCAGTCTTGCCCGAGAGCCCGCCCAAGGGCAGACCGCATTCGGTACAGAACCGCGCATCATCACCAATCTTGCTGCCACATTTGGGGCAAAACATGAACCTTCTTCTCCTATTCCTTTTACTCTCGCTGAGTCGTGAGTTACCCACGTGCCGTTTGTTTCGTAGTTTAACTATTTCTTAAACAAATCGACGGGTCACTTGAACAGACACATACCCGCTCAAGCGACTCTATACCGGCTAGTTATCCTTGGTCATGACATGGGTGTCAGTGCAAGAAAATCGTTGAACAGGGTTGCTACCTCGAAGTTCGAACCGATACTGAACTTGAAGCCATCTTTATTTACCGAGATGGAGAAATCGCCGCTGATATCCATATCATGCGCGCAGCCAACCACCCCCCCCATTTTTCGGTCCCACCTGTCACGTTATCAGGAGCCCGAAATCGAAGAGATGGTAAAAGCCGCTTGGGGCACATGTGGTTCCATATGCCCCAAGCGGCTATTTCGATTGCTTATGTCACAAAGAAACCTAGGTGACCTGTTTACACGCGCTAGCGCGCCGGGTCGATAGCCACCTTGCCGCTCTCCAGCACGTGGACGCGACCGTCGGCGAGCATTTGTACGACCTCGGGATACAGCACATGCTCGATCGCATGGATGTGCTCCTCGAGCGTGTCGACGTCCCAGCCCTCCTCAACAGCCAGCGCACGCTGGGCGATGATGGGGCCGTTGTCGTAGATCTCGTTGGCAAAGTGCACGGTCACGCCGGTCACCTTGACACCGCGAGCAAACGCATCGTCAATCGCATGGGCACCGGTAAAGCTCGGCAGCAGCGCCGGATGCAGGTTGACCACGCGATTGGGGAACGCCGCCAGCAGCGGCGTGTGCACCATGCGCATATAGCCGGCCATCACCACGTACTCGCAGCCGCGCTCGAGCAGCTCATGCGCGATGATCTCGTCAGCCGCGATGGGGTCGGCATAGATATCCTTGGACAGCGTGAGCGTCTGGATGCCCGCACGCTCGGCGCGCTGCAAGCCCTTGGCCGAAGGACGGCTCGACACTACAAGCTCAATCGAGGCGTTGAGCCTGCCGGCGGCGATAAGGTCGATCAGCGCCTGCAGGTTGGTGCCCGAACCGCTGATAAGCACGCCGATCTTGAGCGGCTCGGCCGTATCAGTGCCGGTCGGACGGGTGTAGGGCACAAAGCCCAGGCCCTCGGCAGCAGCCATCTGCTCGCTAGCGCTCATCGGAGTACACGACCTTACCGGAGCCCTCGACGCACTCGCCCACGCGGAACGGCTTCTCGCCCAGCGCGACCAGAGCCTCGGTCACGGCAGCCTCGTCCTCGGGGGCGACGATCAGGCACAGGCCGACACCCATGTTGAAGGTCTTGCATGCCTCGTTGGGCGCAAGCTCGGCCTGGCGCGACACATAAGTGATGACGGGCGGAACGTCCCAGCCCATCTCGGCGCCATTGCGGGTGACCACGGCGTCAACGTCGTCTGCCAGCGCGCGGTTGAGGTTCTCGGTGATGCCACCACCGGTAATGTGGGCAATCGCGTGCACCGGAGCGCCGCCACGCAGCAGCTCAAGAATCGGCTTGACGTAGATGCGCGTGGGAGCGAGCAGGGCGTCAGCGAGCGATGCGCCGCCGAGTTCCTCGAGCGGACGGCTCAGCTCCTCGGCCTTAGCGGCAGCCTCGGGCGTGCCCGGCTTAATGCCGTCGACGCCGATAACCTTGCGCACGAGCGAATAGCCGTTGGAGTGCACGCCGGTGGAGGGCAGGCCCAGGATCACATCGCCGGGGCGAACGTTCGCGGGGTCGAGCATCTTGGGACGATCGACAACACCCACGGTAAAGCCGGCAAGGTCGTAGTCGGCCGGAGCCATGACGCCCGGGTGCTCGGCCATCTCGCCGCCCACGAGCGCGCAGCCCGCGAGCTTGCAACCGTCGGCCACACCCTTGATGATCTTTGCCATGTGCTCGGCCTCGATGTGGCCAATGGCAACGTAGTCCAGGAAGAACAGCGGCTCGGCGCCCGAAGCCAAAATGTCGTTGACGCACATGGCGACCAGGTCCTGGCCCACCGTCTCATGACGGTCCATGATCTGGGCGAGCACGAGCTTGGTGCCCACGCCGTCGGTACCGCTAATCAGGATCGGGTCTTCCATATCCTTGAGCGCGGCGGCCGAGAACAGGCCGCCAAAGCCGCCGATGCCACCGATAACCTCGGGGCGGTTGGTGTCCTTGACCATCTGCTTAATGGCGTCGACGGCGCGACCGCCCTCGGCGGTATCGACGCCGGCATCCTCATACGTCACATGCTTGCTGTCGCTCATCTGAGCCTTCCTCTCCCACTACTGTTTGCCGCACAGACGCCAAACAGCGCTCATAGTTGCCCTCGATTTGGCGCGCATCCTGGCAACGCGCGCCGTTCAATCAACAAAACAGCAGGTAAAACCTACCAAAATAAACCTGTCCCTAAATGGCAGGTTTTAGGCCTCACCGTGCTCCTCTTCCCAGCTGCGGTCGTCATATTTCTCGACCACGGCGTCGTCGTCAAAGTGTAGCGGCTTGTCCAGGTTGCGGGGCTTAAAGCCCTCCATGAATTTGTCGCGGCCAAAGCTCTCGGGAATCGCCACGGGATAGCGGCCGGTAAAGCACGCGTCGCAGTAGCCGCCCTTGGGCATGACCTTCAGCAGGCCCTCGACCGAAAGGAAGGCCAGAGAATCGGCGCCAATGTACTCGCAGATCTCATCGACCGTCTTGTTGGCGCTGATGAGCTGCGACTGCACGTCGGTATCGATACCGTAGAAGCACGGCCAGATGACCTCGGGCGAGTTGATGCGAATATGAATCTCCTTGGCACCGGCGTTGCGCAGCATCTTGACGAGCTGCACCATGGTGGTGCCGCGCACAATGGAGTCGTCGATGACGACCAGGCGCTTGCCCTCGATGTTGTCACGCAGCGGGTTGAGCTTCATGCGCACGCCCATGGCACGCAGCTCCTGCGTAGGCTCGATAAACGTACGACCCACGTAGCGGTTCTTGATAAGGCCCTCACCAAAGGGAATGCCACTCTCGTGCGAATAGCCCTCCGCGGGCGGCAGGCCGGAGTCGGGCACGCCGATGACCAGGTCAGCCTCGACGGGCTCCTCGTGTGCCAGCTGACGACCCATGTCATAACGGCAGGCGTAGACGCTCTTGCCGTTCATGATGGAATCGGGGCGAGCGAAGTAGACCTGCTCAAAGATGCAGTTAGCAGGCTCCTCGGCGGCAGGCACGCCCTGCTCGGACACAAGGCCCTCGGCGCTGATGCGCAAAATCTCGCCGGGACGGACGTCGCGGACGTACTCGGCACCCACAATGTCGAGCGCACAAGTCTCGGAGGCGACGACCCAGCCGCCGGCGCGGGTGACATGGGTGGCAACGTCAACCGTCGCGGCGCCGTCCTGCGACGGCAGCTGCGAAACGGATGCGGCATCGGCCTGGTCCAGACCCTCGTCTACCAGCTTGCCCAGCACGAGTGGGCGAATGCCGTGCGGATCGCGGAAGGCGTAGAGCGCCTGCTCGTTGATGAGCGTCATGGCGTAGCCGCCGCGCACGAGCTCCATGGTCTTGCGAATGCCCTCACGCAGATGGCCCGTACGCTGAGTAAAGTAGCCGATGAGCTTGGTCGCGACCTCGGAATCCGAGTTGGAGAGGAACGGCACGCCCAGCTCGATCAGCTGGCGGCGCAGCTCGTCGGTGTTGACGAGGGTGCCGTTGTGCGCGAGCGCGATAATGACGCTATTGATGGTAGAGAGGTGCGGCTGAGAGGCTTCCCAGCTCTTGGCGCCGGCGGTGCCGTAGCGCACATGACCCACGGCCAGCTGACCGGAGAGCGTCGACAAGTCGGCATTGGAGAACACACGGTCGAGCAGGCCCAGATCCTTGCGGACCATAACCGTACCGCCGTCACCCACGGCGATTCCCGCCGATTCTTGGCCACGGTGCTGCAGTGCACGCAGGCCAAAGTACGTCAGTCGAGCCACGTCGCGATCGGGCGCCCAGACACCAAAAACGCCGCATTCCTCATGCAGCTGGTCGGAGTCCGGATCATACGTCGACATGGCGTTCACCTGTCCCGCGGCACGCTCGGCCGCGCGGATGGTTTCTTGAGACATGGCATCCCCTCAGAGCCTCGTATTTTGGCGTTACCCGCCTTATTATACGCACGGCGCGACGCGCTCCCCAGCGCATGAGCAGCGCTTTTTAAAAGCCCACCGAGCTAATAATCCGTTTTGCGGCCAAACATTTTATCGGTCTGTCCAGTGCAAGCGCCCGCGCCCCGAGATGGCCGCCGCGTCCACCGTTGAGGGTTGCATTGTTGCAATTGGGACGTTCGTCCTGTCTTTTGGCAGGTCGGCGGCGTATCCTTGTAATCTAGGACAAAGCGAGAAAGGTTCTGTATGGATCGAAACGGACTCGACCCCAGCGTCCCCAGCGCCACGGAGGTCAAGAAGATTCCCCTCATCATTAAGGTGTACGCCGTCCTGTGCATCCTGTCCGGCGTGGGCACACTCCCGTCGGTCGCCGCCTTTATGTGGCAGGTCATCACCGCGCTCATTAACGGCAATGCCGCTGCCAAGCTCGGCGACAACACGCTCGTCGCGGTTGGACTCATCGTCGCCGGCATCATGCTCTCTGCGGCAAGTGCCGTCATCCTGATCATCTTTGGCCTGGACCTTATCAAAAACCAGCGCCGCAACGCCGCCCGCCTGTCCTACATCCTTATTGCATTCACCGTCGTCGAGCTTTTGGTCGACGTGATGCTCCAAGGTATCGGGCTCTTCTTGCTTCGTCCCGCTATTCAGCTCGGTATCCTCATCGCGCTTTCAGCCACCGTCGATCCTACGCTTCGCCAGGAGCGCGAACTGCAGCGCCGCCTGCAGGAGATGCTCGACCGCGACGCCGCCGCCGAGGGCATGCTCGGCCGCGATGAAACCGGCGAGGGCTACATCAAGCTCAACTACTTCAACCTGTTCTGGGTATTCCTCGTCTGCTGCGTGCTCGGCCTGATCGCCGAGGACATCTGGCATATGACAGTTGACGACCCGGGCGTCTACCAGAACCGCGCCGGCATGCTGTTTGGTCCCTTCAGCCCCATCTATGGCTTTGGCGCCGTACTCATGACCATGGTGCTCAACCGCTTCTATAAAAAGAACCCCGTCATCATTTTCCTGGTGAGCGCCCTGCTCGGCGCCAGCTTTGAGGTGTTCGTGGGCTGGTTTATGCAGACCGCGTTTGGCGTGGTCTCGTGGAGCTACTCGCACATAACGCTGTTCGGTTTGCCCGATCCGCTCGTGGTCCTCACGGGCGGACGCACCTGCACGGGCTTCGCCTGCCTGTGGGGCCTGGGCGGCCTCATCTGGATCAAGCTGCTGCTGCCGAGGCTGCTTAAGCTTATCAACAAGATCCCCTGGAAGAGCCGCTACTCGGCCACCGTCATCTTTACCGTTATCATGCTGGTCGACGGCGTCATGACGCTGCAGTCGCTCGACTACTGGTACCAGCGCGTTAACGGCACGGAACCGGATATTCCCGTTGCGCAGTTCTACGGCAAGTACTTCGATAATGACTTTATGGAGAATCGCTTCCAGAGCATGACCATGAGCCCCAAGGATGCCACGCGCGTATAACGCTGCGCATTCCCACCGCACAAGAAAGCCCGCCGGCAGTTCATCACAAGCTGCTGGCGGGCTTTTGTTGTGGATGGGACGGGGCGCCTTTGCCCCACTCAGGCGCGCTTTTCGCGCAGGCGGCGGCCGATGAGGACGGCGATGGAACCGCCTGCCACCAGCAGGCACACCACGCCGATAACGTAGTCGCCGGTCGTGGGCAACCAGCCAGGCGTGCCGCGATCGGGCTCAGCGCCACCACCGTTGCCACCGGGATGGTCGACATCCGCCCACTCGAACTTAGGATCGACGTCCACGTCATAGGCAAACGCGCCGTCCTCTAACTGCGGCACGGAGACCAGTACGGGATCGCAGGTCAGGCCCTTGTTGGCATCGGCCACACCGGTTCGTACCACTAGGTACAGGCCGCTATCGAGACCGGAAAACGTCAGCCTTCGCGCACCCTCCGACACCCTCTGCGACACGCCGGCATCAAGCGACCCCGCATCGCGCGCGGCCTGCGCCAGTTCACGCGCCGCGGCAGCGACGTCAGACGCGGCCAGCGACGCCCAATCGCGGTCGTAACGCGCGAAACCCGCTGCCATGGTGTACGCCACGCCCGCAGACTGCCCGTTGCCGCCGTCGCATACCTGCGCCGTTGCGACCCGTACCAGGGTGAACGTATCCCCCACGAGCCGATGAGAGCCGCGGGCGTCCTCAGCGACAACGGACAGGGAAACAGACCCCCTCGGAGCGGCAGCCGCCACCTGAGGCGCGACCACGGCGGCGGTAAGCATCCCGGCACACGCGAAAACGGCGAGCACCAAGGCGAGGCACGTGCGCCGAACCGCTCGAAACCAGGTGACCGCAAAGGCGCCGCCACCAAAACGGCGCGAAGCCCACGTATCGTTATCGCATATGCTTGCCATCATAACCGCCCTTCCTTGTCGAATCGTGCGTCCCGGCCGAGCCAGCGCCGTGCCCGCGGCCCGAGTCGCCAGGCAGTGCCACCATGCGCGTCTCCCCTGTACCAGCCGCGTCGCACGAGCTCCCCGCCTGCCGTGCACCGGCCACGCGCGAACCCGCCGCTGCATGGGCGGCGTCGCGCCGCGCCTCGATCGCACGCCCGATTAGCAACGACGCGAGCAGTACAGCAAGCACCGCCAACGCGATCATCAGCGCAAGGTACGGCAAGGGAATGTTGATTGGATTGCCGGACACGCCCACCTGCGAATCCATGTCAGCCGTATACGGTATGGCATGCCCTCTCACCAGCAGACGATGAGAATTTATGCCGTACGGTGTACAGGTGACGAGGGTCAGGTAGTCGTCCCCGGCGGTGATGTTGAGCGATTCCGTCTGGTCGGGCAGGACGGTCTCGATCTGGTCGACCTGGTAGGCGAACGTGCTCTTTAGCACGCGGACGAAGAAGATGTCGCCCTTTTTCATCCGGTCCAGGTCCGTGAACAGCTTGGCGGACGGCAGCCCGCGGTGGCCGGACAGCGCCGCGTGCGTGCTGGCCCCGCCCACGGGCAGCGACGACGTGTCGATGTGGCCCACGCCCACCTGGAGCGTGGCCTCGTCGGTGCCGTGGTAGATGGGCAGCGTCTCATCCAGACGCGGGATGGTAATGTAGCCCATCACGCCGTCGCCGTTGAGGTTGAGCAGCTGGTTGTATTGCTCGCGCAGCTGCGTGGACGAGACGGTGCCGGCATCCGCGCCACCATCGGCAGCGGAGATGCCGGCAAGCCCCGCGAGCCGGGCGTTGTAGGCCCACGCGGCATCGAGCATCGCCTGGGCGTCCTCGTCGGACAGCGCGTCGACGGCCTCCTGGTAAGCGGAGACTACGCGCGACGCGTTGCGCTCGACGAGGAAGTTCGAGATGGTGGGGTACGCCATGATGGCGAGCCCCACCAGAACCACAAGCAGCGGAAATATGTCGCGCAGGCGCTTCAAAGTGTGTCAGCCCAGCTCAGATAGCGTGCGCTAGTTCTGCGCGCGACGACGGGCGATGGTCCACGCCACGCCGGCGATGACGATCGCAGCACCCGCGACGGTGAAGATCACGGTGCCCATGCCGCCAGTGGAGGGCAGGAGGGTGCCTTTGTTGTTCTTGACGGTGACGGTCGTGCCCGTCGCGCCGTCGGCCGTCACGGTGTAGTTGATGAGCGTGCCGTCGGCGTTGTAGGTCGCGGCGATGGTGACCTTGACCGGGGCGGCGAGCTTGTTGTAGCCACTCGGGGCCTTCACCTCAGAGAGCTTGTAGACGCCCTCCTTCAGGCCGGTGAACTTGATGATGCCGTTCTCGGGGGTGGTCACGTTCGTGTTGCCACCGGTTTCGCCGGTCTTGATCGGGCGGTAGCCGTCGTTGCCGTCGGAGATGAGGGTGATGGCGGTGCCGTCGGTGCCAAGAAGCTGGAACTCGGCGCCGGAGAGGACGGCGTCGTTGTCGCCGATCTTCTTGAGGTCGAAGCCGAAGTCATAAGTGTGGGTCTTGCTCGGCTCGGAGGTACCGGTGCCAGTGCCACCGGGATTGTTGCTGTACTCGACGTGGGCGGTGTTGAGGTTGTCCTTGCCCACGACCGCGTTCTCGTTGAGGGTGGCGGAGTAGGTCACGACGATGGCATCGCCGGCGGTGAGGTTCTTGATGTCGTTCGAGAAATCAAGCGAGAGAGAGCGCGTTGCCTCATCGTACTTATTCACGAAGATGGTGTAATCCTTGCCGCCAACAGTCACCTTAACGTCGTTATTGAAGGTGAGGCCGGTGGACAGGGTATCGTGGATGACGAACGTGTAGGTGTTGTACTCGGAGGTATCGGGCACCGCGGACCTGAGGGTGAAGCTCACCTTGTCGCCCACCTGGGCGCTCGAGTGGTTGTCGCTCTTGTCGCCGTTCTCAACGGTCTTGGTAACACCGGGGTACACGCTCTTGAGCTCGACCGGGTCGGACGTAGCCGAGACCACGTTGTAGAGCATGGCGTCGTTGCCGCGCATAGCGGACGTGGAGCCGCCCTGCGGGGCGAAGATGTAGTAGCCGTACTCAAGGCCGGTGAAGGTGGCCTTATAGTAGCCGTTGTCAGCCGTCGTCGAGGCATTGGCGGTACCGGCAGCCGTGATGCCGCTGGAGGTCTTCACGTAATCAGCCGCTTCCTTGGCGAACGTCACGAGCGTGGCGCCCTTGTTGCCATCGACAAGGTCCTTTACATAGCTGTACGCCTTTTCAGACAGCGCAGCGCCCGTATCAGAGGTGCTGAGCTTATCCTGGAAGAAACCCTCCCACGCGGTGTTCAGCGTGTAGGTCGCACTCGTGACCTTGCCGTTCTCAACGACTGGGTTCTCGACCGTGAACATCTGGTACGCCGTCACTGTCTTGCCCGCGAACTCGGCATTCTTGCTCTGGATCGTGAACGAGCCCGTCGCGGCCTGAGCCTCCGCCGGGGCTACCGCCACAGCGCCCACGAGCGCCACGGCTACCAGCGCGAACAGCACCAGCGCTTTCTTGAAGATAGTAGTCATCTTTCTTCCTTTCTCGCTATCTCCCTTATTGATCACATAGCTATATCCTCGCGGAGCCGGTGTTCCCGACCCGCGTTGTTTCCCGTTCGCCTATCCCGCGCGTGGCGCCCCTCTGTCGAGAGGAACCCCCGGAGGTCGCGCGAAGCGCCCTCCCCCTGCCGCGCACGCCCGTGCGCGGCAGCCCGCTCGTCGAATCGTTCATCGCGCACCCCCGTCACGGAAGTGGCCCCCGACCGGCCGCGGCTGCAGCGCGGTAACCGTAGCGCCCGCAGTCGGGGCGCCCGCCACGGCGAGCTGTCCCGCGCGCCGACGACGCCACGCCTCGTAGGCTCCGGCGCAGCCCAGCGCCGCACCGATCATCAGGAACAGCCAGATGCCGCGGCCGCCCGTGTCGGGCAGGGCATCGCGATGGGTGTTGGTGACGGTGATCGTGAGAGTGTTGGCCTCGGAGCCCACCGCGGAGCTGTAGCCGGCCTGCTCGGGCGGCACGTACGCGGTGTTGCCGCCCTCGACCTTGCCGAACCGCACGCCAGGCTGCGCGGCGGCGCCATCATTCACGGCCTCACCTTGCACGGCATAGTTCAGGTAATGTGTGACGCCGTCAGCGTCCTTCACCGCCACCGGCAGCCCCTCGATCACCGTGCGCCAGGTGTCGGACCAGTTGGATGCGTCCTTACCGGTCAGCTCCACCTCGTGCGGGTTCGTCCAGGTCGACCCATCCTTCAGCGTGATCGCGGGCGTCACGACATTCCCGGCAGCGTCCTTGTACGACGCAACCACGGTCAGCTTGATGCTCGCAGGCCGCAGGCCGGCCTTGTTGCCTTGGTCATCCCACACCTTTTGCAGCGTGAGCTTCACGTAGGTGTCGCACGGATCCTGCCCCTCGCCCGGCTCGGGCGTGATGCCGCCGGCGTTGTCGGACACCGGGGTGTCCCGCATCAGCACGGCCTTGGCGGCGGATTCATAGGCCTTGAGCTCCTGCCTCTGGCTACCGTCCGCATTCTGGCGCACGGCGTCCTTGATGCCGAGCCAAGCGGTGTCCGCGTCACCGGACGCCTCGCTCGTGGGCACGGTGCCATCGTAGGTGTTGACGGAGGCCTTGCCGCTCGCGTCCACCGGCTTCAACAGGCTCACCGTGAAGGCATCCATGCCGGTGCCATCGGCGTTGCCATCGCGCTTGGCGAAGGTGGCGCTCGCCGCCCCATTCTTGCTGTTCGACGTGAATGCGTCGGCCAGGCTCTCGTTCCTGGAGCGGTAGATCTTGTACGAGTTGTAGTTGCCGTCCTTCTCGCCCACGATGTCGCTCATGGAGTTGAAGTCCCACACGCTCTTGAGCTTGGTGTTGGCGAAGGGGTCCACCAGGCCGCTCGTGCCGCGGATCACGTCGGCGAGCACCATGTGGTCGTTCGCGAGTACGCCCTCGTCGTTCAGGCCGGCGAAACCGCCCGCGTAGCCCGTGGTAAGGCCGTCAAGCCCGTCGCCGTTCTCAGCCTGGCTCGCGCCGCCGCCGAAGACGTCATAGCCCACCGCGATACCCGTGACCGAGGAGTTCTCCACACGTGTGCGGTTGCCCTTGATGAGCTGCGCGTCGATGTTGGCGCGATCGCCCTTGGTGTCCACGCCGCCTTTTTCCGTACACGGCAGCTTGATGGTGGAGTCGCCGATGGTGATGATCGCCACGTCAGTCTGCTGCTTGTTCTCGGTATCCGCGCGGGACAGCGCCACGCCGACCTTCAGGCCGAAGAGGTTCACATAGAGCGTCTCGCCCTCGGCGAGCACCTTGAGGTCGAAGACCTTGCTCACGCCGGGGAACCACTTGCCTATGTCGATGACGCCCAGGTTCTGGAGCTGATTCGCGTAGAGTAGCTTCAGCAGCGCGTTCACGATCACCAGCAGACCGTCCACCAGCACGGAGCTAACCTGCGCATCCACCAGGTATGCGCGCTTGGTCTCGCCCACGAAGCCGCCGGCGACCTCACCGCTCGCGACCTTCTTGAGGTTGGTGACCGTGCAGTCCTTCACGCGCGCCAGGTCGGCGTAGCCCGCGAAACCGCCCGCGGCCTCGCGACCGCTCGCGGCCTCGGTGCCGCGGCCGTAGTCAGCGCCCCGATGCGTCGACGTCACCGTGTAGCCGTCGGCGATGCCCGTCACGCTGGAGTTCTCGACGTGGGAGCCCCAGATGTCGAGCACGCCCGCGGTGGCGCCGAGGAGGTTGAGGTTCGACAGGACGCCGACCTTGTCCGCGTCCACCGTGCCACCCTTGCCCAGATGCCCGATGAAGCCGCCCGTGTAGTTGACGCCCTCCACGGAGGACAGGTTGGCGACGGTCGCGTTCTTCACGCTGCCGTTGATGAGCGCGCCGCCGAAGCCACCGGCCACGCCTGTGAAGCGCGTGGAATCGAGCATGCCTTGCTTGCTGGCATCGTGCGCGCGGACCTGGAAGCCGTCTGCCACGCCCGCCACGTTCGCGTGGTACACGTAGGTGCGGAAGGCGTCGAGCGCGGAGATGTTGCCAGCCTTCAGCAGCTTGAGCAGCAGGCTCGTGGACTGGTCGCCGTTGGCATCGCCGTCGCCGCCCGCCACGGAGGCCACGCTCTCGATGTCCGCCTGGCCGAAGAATCCGCCCGCGTACTGGCCGCCCTCCACGCCGCGCAGGCCGATGACCTGCAGTGTGTTGGTAACGGCGTCCGTTGCGCCCTCGTCCCGGTCCTTCGTGCCCGCGACCACGGCCTTCATCGATCCCGCGAAGCCGCCCGCCGCGCGGGCGTACTTGGTGGCGTTGCCTTCCTTATAGGAGCCGTCGACTGTGAAACCCCAGGCTGCGGCGTTCCGCTGGGCATCGGTTGCGCCGTCCCCCGCCGTCACGGCGGAGACACTCGCACCGCGCACGGTGGACAGCGTGGCTTGGAGCACCTGCGCAAGGTCGTTCGGCGTATCGATGAGCGTGTCCAAGATCTTCTGCAACAGACCCGAGGACGTATTGGTGTTCACGTCCGCCACGCCCGCGGCCGTCATGAGGCCCGCGTAGCCGCCCACGCAGTTAGCGCCCGAGACCTTGCGCAGGTTGGTGACGTTGTCGCCCGTAGCGGTGTAGCCGCTGTGCGTGGCGCCGATGGACCAGCGGTTGGCATCCTTGTCGGCATCGGAGAACGTGGCGTCGCCCCACAGCTGCGCGCCAGAGGCGTAGCCCACGTAGCCGCCGGCAAAGCCGGTCTCGTGCTTGAAGTCGGTACCCGTGGCCTTGACGGCCATGCCCGTGCGGAAGCCCTGCACGCTGGAGCTCTTCACCACCGGAACGAGCACCTGGGCCACGTTGAGCAGCTGGCCGAGGTTGAGGTTCAGTCCGAGCACCTTCACGCCGCCCAGCTCCACGGCGCCGCCCGTCTCCATGCGGCCGGCAAAGCCGCCCGCCGCGCGCATGGCGCGCACGGTCTTGGTGTCGAAGGCCCGGCCGTTGGTGACGGTGCCACCGCGCATGAGGCCCACGTAGCCGCCGGCCACACCGCCGTGCATGGTGTTCGCCTTGTTCTCGTATGCAGCGCGCCCAGCAACCACATTAGTAGCATAGACGTAATCAGCGAGGAAGGCCGCGAGCTCATCCTCGGTGGTGAACGTCTTGCCGTAGAAATCGCCGCCATAGTAGCCCTTAGAGGCAACGTGCTGAGACCAGCTATTCCACGTCTCGAGGCTGATGCCGCGCACGGGGCCCGTGACCTGCGTGTTCTCCTCGGTGGGATAGGCCACCTGCAGAGCGCCCAGGATATTGTTGGCCTTCACCAGGCCGAAGAGCAGGCTGACGCTCCCCGTCTTGGCAGTGTCGCCAGGCTCCATATAGCCCGTGAAACCGCCGGCCATCTCGGCGCCGTAGACGCTGCGGATGCGCTCGGCCATGGCGTCGCGCCGGGTGCCGGTGTAGTGGTTGCTGCCGTCCTTCTCGGACTCCCACGACGCGGCGCTCGTCCACGGCGCGTTGCTGGTGCCCCAGATGTGACCGCCGAGGTTATGCCCCACGTAGCCGCCTGCCATGCCGCGCTGCACGCTCTCGGTGCTGGCGGCCTGCGCGCGCACGGCGCCGCCGCAGGGGATGGACGTGGTCTCGGAGTTGCGAACCGTGGGCACGAAGTCCTGCACGAGCGACGCGAGGGCGCCGTTGGTGCTCACCAGGCCGTGCAGCAGCTTGGCCAGTGCGGACTCGTTGTCCTTACCGGTGTTCAGCTCGCCCAGCACGCGCGCCACGTCGCCCGGCTCGATCTGCCCGGCATAGCCGCCCGCCGAAATCTGGCCGATCACGTAGGAGAAGTTGTAGGAGTTTGAATCCTGGATATGCCCGCCGGAGACAAGGCCCGCGAAACCGCCCGCGTCGCCGATCTCGGAGCCCGTGGCACCGGAGCTCGCGCGCACGGCGAAACCGCCCGTGCCGCCCGTCACGTCGGAGTGCTCGATGGTGGAGACCACGGCACGCACCACGCCGAGCACGTCGGTGAGCCGCAGGCTCGTTCCCAGCAGCGACAGGCCGTCGCCCACGGAGGCCGCGGAGCCCACGTCCATGTGGCCGATGTATCCGCCGGCGTAGCGCGGGGCGGTGACGGCGTAGGAGCTCTTATTACCGAAGTAGCTGCTGCCGTCCGTGCCCTCGAGATCCTTCGGCTCGGTCACCGCGGTATGGCGCAGTTGCGTCACGTTGGAGTGGCTCACCTGCACGCCGGAGCCATAGCCGATATAGCCGCCGGCCGTGCCGGACTGGGAGGCCGTGTCATCGAGGCGCGAGGCAGAGACGACGAGGCCAGGGTTGGCGGCATCGCTCGGCCTGGCGCCCGAGGCATCCGCGGCCACCGTGTCCGCGTTCGACAGCACGCCGGAGCGGTTGATGAGGGGCACGTACCCCTCGACCACGTCGAGCAGCTGGGCGATATCCACTGTGCCGAGTTTGCCGAGCAGGCTGATTCCGCCCTTGCCCGCGCTCGCGAGCGCACCCGAGGTCACGCGACCACCCCAGCCGCCAGCGTACGCGCCGCCTGTCACGTGGTCGATGTTGATAACGCCCCAAGGGGACTGCTCGGCCGCGGTCTTCGCACGGGCGTACGCACCCGTTGCGTCCTTGAGGTCATCGTCGGTGTAGATATTGACCTTACCGCCCTGGAAGTCTCCCGCGAAACCTCCGGCGATATCTGCTTCAACGCTACCGCCGTTCACGAACGTCACCGTGGCGTTCTGGTAGTTAGGCAGCAAGTAGGGAACGGCGCCCACGAGACCGTCGACGGAGATGAGACCACCCTCGAGAAGGTTCTTGAGGACTCCCGAGTCCTCGCCCTCACCGTTCACCGCATCCGCAAGGCCACCCGTAGTCGAGACGCCTACGAATCCGCCCGCCGCACCGTCCGAAGTTGAGGCGTCAGCAGTGACCGCCTTTACGGCCGTGGCGTGAACGTTCGCCGACTTGGTGCTGTTCGCGCGTCCGAAGAAGCCGCCCGCCGCGTAGACGTTCGTCTCACCCGCGGCGTTCACGCCGGTCGCTGCCACCGTCATGCCGGCTGTGACGCCCGCAACGGAACTGTCGGTCACCTCGACCGCCGAATACTTGGCCACCGAGAGCAGGCCCGAGACCTTGATGAGGCCGAGGACGTCGAGGCCGCCCACGTCGGCCGCGTCGCTCGGGCCGGAAAAGCCGATGAAGCCGCCGGCCTCGCCCTTGGCCTCGACCCGCTTCACGCCGGTGAGGGTCGTGGCGTCCACGTCGCCGCCAGTCGCGCAGCCGATGGCGCCGCCAGCGTAGCACCCGTCCACGGAGACGGTCGCACCGTCCGTGGCGCCCGCAACCGTCACGTTCGAGACCTCGAACATCTTGAACTGGCCGTCGCCGAGCTTCTGGCCAATCGCACCCAAGCCGAGGGTGTCGTTCAGCAGCGCCGCCACGGCACCGGGGACAAGCATGCCCGCGATGCCGCCGGCGTAGCTGCCCTTGGCCGTGACGGAGTCAAGACCGGTGAGCGAGGTGGTACGGCTGGCGACCGCAGTGGCGTCGAGCTTGCCCTGCTTGTAGAACGCGAGGCCGCCCACGTGCGCCGTATCGGAGCTCGCGATGACCGGGCCTGTGCCGCGCCCCACCATGCCGCCGGCATAGTCATTGGCCGAGGACACCATGAAGGTGCCGGCCATCTGCGCGCCGAGGATCTCGGACTCATTCAGGCCCGCAAGGGAAAGCAGGGTCGATGCCTTGCTCTGATCCTCCGAGCCGAGCAGGCCCTTCAGCAGGCCGCCCACACCATTCAGCAGATTCGTGTTCTTGTAGTCACCCGCGCCGAGGTCCATCGCCCAGCCGAGCGTCGCCGCACCAGTGAAGCCGCCCGCGTAGGCGAGCATGTCGGCCGTGCCGTCCTGAATGCCCGAGGCCGTGACGTTGACCGCACCCGTAAGGCTATCGTTCACCGCGTGGCTGCCAGCCATGGCGCCCGCAAAGCCGCCGGCATACGAGCCACCCTCGACCGTGACGTCCGCAGTGAGCGAGGAGGTCGCGACGATGCTCTGCGGAATGGCAAGCCTCGCGAGGCTTGGCAGGTCTACGCCCAAATCGGAGAGCGCGCCCTCCATCACGTCGTCGCGGATGACGCCCGCAAAGCCGCCGGCGTATGCCTTGGCGCGCACGGTGTAGGCGACGTCACTCTGTATATAGGCGTCGGTGACGATGGTACCGGCCTGCACGCCCGCGAAGCCGCCAGCGTAGTTCTTGCCAGCGGAGCCCAGGACGGTGCCGCTGGCGAAGTTTACGACGCCCGATTTCGAGATCGTGGGGTTGTAGTAGGCCACGGGGAGCAGCTGGCTCGCCTTGATGATGTTGTTGTTGAGCAGCAGGGTGATGAGGTCGCCCAGGCCTAGGCCAGGGATGAGGTTCAGGATGTTTGTCAGGAGCTTGACGATGTCGCCCAGCGCATCGGAGAGGATATCGTACTTGACCTCTCCCTTAACGTAGCCTGCGAAGCCGCCCGTCATGTCCGCCGCACTCGACACGCTCGCGCCCTCGACCTCGCATTTGTCGACCGTGACCTCACCCACGATGCGCCCGGCGAAGGCACCCGTGGCGAGCGAAGAGGGATCGGCGGCGCGAACGTTCAACAGGGACTCAATAAGGCCACTGAGGTCAACCTTGCCGAGTGTAAGAATCTTCAACAGGGTGCTGACGAGGCCGCCCACCACGGTGCCGAGTACGCCGAGGAGTGAGCTGATGAGCGTCTGATCGACCTTGACCTTGGTGGATTCGTTAGTAACAGAGACGTCCCGAAGCTTGATGTTGTTCACGTATGCGGGTGTAGCGGACCCGGTAAACGGATTGGTTTCGCTGAGCTTGTGCGAAACGGTGCCGAAGAATCCGATGCCCGTGTGGCTGGAGACATCGAGCTTGCCAGTCTGAGTGACGTTTACATTGGAGATGACGGGACGCTGGGCAGTGTCGTTGGTGGAGATGCCGTCGGCGTTAATGGTGGACCAGAGCGCGCCGGCGGTCTTAGCGGCGTCGGTGGTGGTCGCCGCGCCGAGCATGGTGCCACTGAACATGAGCGGGGTCCAGGTCGCGTTGGATGAGGTGCCGCTGGCCGCGTCGGAGCCCACGTCGATGTTTCGGAAGATTATGTAGTTGGCGTCGGCGGCGTAGGTCAGCGTCGAGCTTGTCGCGTTGCCGTCGGCCTTGACCTCGTTGCCATAGTCGTCAAGGGTCACGTAGCGTTTGCGAGTGTGACCCGCAAGGCTGACACCCAGCTCATCCGATTTCTCGCTCGAGCCCTCGTCCAATTTGGAGGTCGCGGAAAGGTCCGCGTCACCCGCGTAAATCTCGGTTTTGGAGCCCTCGACATCGACCCAGCCGCCTTTAATCAAGCCCGTCGTCCGGTACTCCTGCGTGATCTCCCAGACCGGACGTGTGACCTTCTTGCCCGAGCCTATCGCGCGCAGCTGCTGCTCGTTGCCAATCAGGATATAGGTCTTGCCGTTGATGGTTTTGGTGACCTGGCCTTGGAAGTCGCGGCCGGCGAGCTGCGCCAGGTCCTGGGCGGCGTCTTCGACGGCGGCGTCCGTGGCGGTTTGGGCGGCGGGCTGAGCGGTGGGCTGGTTGGTTGCCGTGATGGCGTCCGCGGGAGCGGGGGCATCGGCGGTCGCGGCGTCGCTCGTGGTTGCGGGGGCGTCGGCATCCGCGGTGACATCGGCGTTGGAGACGCTATCCGCTGAGGCACCGGAGCCGGTCGCGGCGGACGAATCCGCGGCATCGGCTCCGCTGGCCTCGGTGCTTGCAGCGGTGTCTACCTGGAGCGTCCCCCCCCCCGCGTTTTCGGAGGTATCGGCATACGCGGTCGAAGCGGTGAGGGTGCTCATCAGCTGGCGGACTGCGGCGGCGTTCTGGATGGTCAGCGCCTGGGAGATCTGGGGCACCGGGGATGCTTCAAACAGCATGAGTCCGGTCAGCGCTATCGCGATAGCTCGTTTCGCCCGCATGCTCTCCCCCAACTGCAAAACGGTTGTTAATAAAAAAAGTAGGTGAAATTCTAACATTACTCGAGCGTAAGGCAACACAAATAACAATATTGTGGACGTCTTTCTTTAGCCTACCGAAGCGTTTCCTGGAGTCATCGAATAATCGATCTCTCGTCGATTACAATTTATCGATCCGCAAGCCAGTTCCAACGCACAACAAAAGCCCGCCGGCAGTTCATCACAAGCTGCTGGCGGGCTTTTGTTGTGGATGGGACGGGGCGAGGCGGCACCCAGGGCCTTACGCTTCGCGCTCGACCTCGCTCACACACTCATTTTTGATGGTGCCGACGAGCGCCTGCAGCGCATCGACCACGTGCGGGCGAATGTCCCCGCCGATGAGCACGAGCATGATGTCGTCACCTACGGCAAGCTCGCCGCTTGCCAGCCACACGCGCACATAGCCGATACCCGGCATCGCGCGCGTGGCCCCGATAGCAGACCGTACCTTTTCGGCGTCGTAGTCAAAGACCATGCCGCCCACCCTGCGGCCTGGTGCCACGCCATCGGTCTCGACTCCGCGCACCTCGGCCTTGGGCGTCGCACGCACCACACCGTTATGCGTCAGATACATCCCGCAGCCTGCCGCCGAAGCATCGGCCTTGGCCTCGCGCAGCCAAGCATCAATCGAAGGCATCAATTTGCCACTCTCAAGCATCGTTTCTCCCTTACCGTCGTCGAGTAGCCAATTTGGGACGGGGCCTTTTTAGCTACTCTCGAACAACTTATTCCTCGACCGGCGTGAGCACCATGACGGCGCGCGTGTTGCTCAGCGACAGCGAACGACAGGTCACAAGCGTTACAACCTTAGTTGCCGAAGCGGCACGATCGGTAGCATCACTCGCCACGGCAGAAGCGCCGTCGAGCATCTCGAACAGGTAGTTCTTGAGTCCGTCGTCGCCCTCAAAATTGGTCGTGCGCGCCTTGGCATACGTGTCCTCGACAACTTTGGTCGCCAGTGGTCGCAGTTTATACGTAGCATCCCGTGTGATGTAGTACACATATTCAATGCTATCGAACGTTGCCTGGTCAGTCGTATCCGAAATCACGTTGAACATCGACCCATCGTTCATATGGTGGCCGTAGATCGTGGTCTGCTGGTCTACCATTCCCGGCGCGGTGTCATCGCTATCCAGGAAAATGGCACCGGACGCGTTAGCCGTACCGTCAAACAACGTGTTGAGGTATTTGGAGTTGTTGTTGGTCTGCACCACGGGATAGTTGATATTGGTTCCCGGCACGTAAATCCAACCCACAATCTCGGGGTTCGTCTGAGCAAGCGCATCAAAGTCGATAATCGGCACGCCGCTGGCATCCTTATCGCTTACATATTGCTTCTCGATTTTCTGGTACGAATCGCTCGCCTGCTTATAGCCAATCTGGGCATTAATAAAGATAGCGGCGGCGGCGACAATCAGGCCGATACCGATGATGATGAGCAGAATGGGAATAATGGAGCGGCGCTTTTTGCGCGGCGGCTCGGTGCAATCCGACGGCGCGGCATGCGATGAAGACCGGGGCGGCTTCTTAGCGGAGCTATAAGACGAAGGACGATATGCGGCCGGCGCGTCCTGTCGACGATGCGTCGCCGGTGTCACGGGGCGCGGCGCGCGCGGCTGCTGAGGAGAGGATGTCCGACCCTGCTGCGCCGCATGGGCGGCACCCGGCTTCGACGGATCGGGAATCTGAGAAGCCTTGAATCGTTTTCCCTGATAATCGGACATGGCTCTCCTTATACTGCGGTGAAACGGCGGAACGCCTAGGCGTCAGCCATCTCCTGCTTCATCTTCTCGATAACCTTGCGGTACTCGGGGTCGCAAGCACCCAGAATCTGCGTGGCATAGATAGCGGCGTTCTTGGCACCGTTGATGGCAACGCAGGCCACGGGCACGCCCGAAGGCATCTGCACCATCGACAGCAGCGAATCCATACCGCCCAGGTCACTCGTCTTCATAGGCACGCCGATAACCGGCAGCGGCGTAAAGGCAGCCACGACACCACCCAGGTGGGCGGCCTTGCCGGCGGCGGCGATAATCACTTTGATACCGCGATCGGCGGCAGTCGAAGCCCACTCGTGGACCTTCGCCGGCGTGCGGTGCGCGCTCGCAATGACGAGCTCATAGGGCACACCCAGTGCCTCGAGCTCGGCGGTGCAGCCTTCCATAACGCCCAGATCGGACTTGGAACCCATGATGATCCCGACAACCGGCTTCTGATCTGCCATAAACAAAGACCTCCTGTTGAGAGCGGTGACGCGGCGTTTCCGCGACCCTTAACTACTGAGAGTAGTATAGCTGCTCCCGTCCCTGCGGTCTGCGTGGTGCTTTGCGGGCGGGCCAGGCTTTATCTTCACTCCGGTTGCTTCGCAAAGTCGTTCAGATAAAGCCTGGCCCGCCCGCAAAGCACCCCTCGACCTACCGGGGATTGCTATGACGTACATTGGCTGATTTGGTTTGGAATGGAAGGCCAACGGAGGGTGGTGGACAGTTAGTTCAGATACGTATTTTTTGCAGCGCCAATTGGCATTAACAAGTTGATTTGAAGCCGCTTTAGACCTAATAATGGGTCTCTCTCGCTCTTATCCGTGCGTCTTTATCGGTTCAGACCACCTAGAACAACTCAATTGAGCCCAAATCAGCCTCCGCGCGTCCTCTGAAAAATACATATCTGAACTAACTGTCCAAGAGGAGCGCCCGCGAACAGGAAAAGGCTCTGGCGCCCCCCCCGATCGCCAGAGCCTTGCGAAACTCACGCATCTGAAGCGCATCGCCTCATGTCGGTCTTTCACCCATGAAGCTAAAAACTGTCTTCCGCCCACTTTTCAAAATCGACTGCTCGCTTTTGAGCTGTTCGGTACACTTCCATGTCTTCGCGAGCGCCAACCACGACGACGGCCATTTTTCCTTTGATTTTGATGAGGCGATACACGATCCGAATGCCACTTCCCTTGAGCTTGATTTTCATAAAGCCGGTCAAATCTGTACCAGCCTTGTTTCCAAGAGGCTTACCGAATCCGCCTTCGCTCTGTGGCAATGGATTCGCTCTGATTTTCTCGATGGCCTTAAGCACGTTCTTTTGTTGGGAGCCGTCCAGACGCTTAATATCCTTAAGGGCATCCGGGTAGAAAGCGACTTCATACCCACTCATTCAAACTCGACCTCATCCATCTGATCGAGTTCATCCTGGCTCACGCCCAGCTCTCCCATAGCATCAGACAGGGAAACGAGTTCCTCATCGCTTGTCGCAGCCGTCCTCTTAAGGGCCAACGTCAACAAAGCGAGATCCTCCTCCGCCTGCTTCGCCGCCCTGTATTCATCGGGCGTCACAATAACGAATGCCGGCTTATTGTGTTTAAGGACCACAACGGGATTATCGTCCCCAACCTTCGAAAAAGCAGCCGAACCCTTGCCGTGGCTGAAATCGCTGATAGGAACAAGATTGTCGAGCATCTGTAAGGCAGGCATGTGTACCTCCTAAAAATGAATTCGTTAACGAATTCATTTTATCATTCTTTTTCAGTCGAATTGCACCATACAAAAACGTGGGCTCTGTCGTTCGAACGAACGGCAGAGCCCACACTCATTTTCTATTCAGCCCTAGTCATCGCGCAAAGCCCCTTCGGCAGCACACGGTGCAACCGAGTCACCGTAGGCCGGGGCGGAGGGGGCCGAGTTTCCCACTGAGCGACTCTGCTTGCAGCCGGAGCGAAGGGGGAAACTCGGCCCCCTCCGCCCCGGCCGGACAGGTCGCACTACACCGTGTGCTGCGGCAGGTCCTGCAGGGCGATGACGTCCATGCCCATGTCGTTGGCGCTGCCGTGACCCTGCTGGTCCTCGCGCACGGCCTCGATGGCACTCACGTACGTGTTGGCCGCAGACATCGCGGTCACGCAGGTCACGCCGCGGCGCACGGCCTCGGTACGTAGCAAGTAGCCGTCACCACGCGAGCCCGGACCGTACGGCGTGTTGATGATCACCGCGATCTTGCCATCGGCGATGAGGTCGCCGATGTTGGGGCACTCGCCGTCGTGCGGGCCGCTGATCTTCTCCACGACTTCGCACGTCACGTTGCCGCCGCGCAGCACGCGCGCCGTGCCCTCGGTGGAGCAGATGTCAAAGCCCAGGTAGCGCAGGATGCGGGCGACCGAAAGGATATGGCGCTTGTCGCGGTCGCACACACTGATGAACACCTTGCCGGCACTCGGGTCGGGCAGCTTGTAGTCAATCGCCAGCTGCGTCTTGGCGTATGCCTCGGGATAGCTCTTGGCGATACCCATGACCTCGCCGGTCGACTTCATCTCGGGCCCCAGGATAACGTCGGCACCGGGGAAACGGCCCCAGGGCATAACGGCTTCCTTCATGCAGAACCAATCGAGCTGACGCTCGTCGCTCGGCAGGCCCAGGCTCGCGATGGAATCGCCCGCCATGATACGCGCCGCGCACTTGGCCAGCGGCACGCCGGTGGCCTTGGAAATAAACGGCACGGTGCGGCTCGCGCGCGGGTTTGCCTCGATCACGTAGACGGTCTCGCCCTTGATGGCGTACTGCACGTTGACCAGGCCGCGGACTCCCAGCGCCATCGCGATGCGGCGTGTGGTCTCGCGAAGCTTTGCCTGCAGGCTCTCGCTAAAGCTGAACGGCGGGATGCAGGTCGCAGAGTCGCCGGAATGGATACCAGCCTCCTCGATATGCTCCAGGATACCGCCGATGTAGACCTCTTCGCCGTCGCACAGGGCGTCGACGTCGGACTCGATCGCACCCTCCAGGAAGCGGTCCAGATACACCGGGTAGTCGGGGCTAATGCGCGCAGCCTCGGCCATGTAATCGCGCAGATGCTCGGCATCGTAGGCGATCATCATGCCGCGGCCGCCCAGCACGTAACTCGGACGCACCAGCAGCGGATAGCCGATATGCGCGGCCACGGCCTCGGCTTCCTCAAACGAGGTGGCCTGGCCCGCCGGCGGGTACATGATGCCCAGCTTGTCAAGCAGAGCGGCGAAGCGCTCGCGATCCTCGGCAAAGTCAATGGCATCGGGCTTGGTGCCCATAATGTTCACGCCGCTCTCCTCGAGCATGCGTGCTAGCTTAAGCGGAGTCTGGCCACCGAGCGTCACCACGACGCCGTCGGGACACTCAACATCGATGACATCCATGACGTCCTCGTAGGTGAGCGGCTCAAAGTACAAGCGGTCCGAGGTGTCGTAGTCAGTCGAGACGGTCTCAGGGTTGCAGTTGACCATGATGGTCTCGAAGCCGCGGGCCGCCAGCGCGTAGCTCGCGTGCACGCAGCAGTAATCGAACTCGATACCCTGGCCAATGCGGTTGGGGCCGGCGCCCAGGATCATCGCCTTGGGCTTGTCCGCCGGCGTGGTCTCGTCGGGAGCCACGCACTTCTTGGCATCCGGGCTCGTGCGGTAGATGTTCTCGTACGTCTTGTAGTGGTACTCCGTGGCGCTCGAGAACTCCGCAGCGCAGGTATCAACCGTCTTCATGCTGGGAACCACGCCCAGACCCTTGCGGTAGGCGCGCACAAAGCGCTCGTCCGAGCCGGTCAGCGCGGCGATCTCGGCATCGCTCGTGCCATACTGCTTGAGCAGGCGCATTGCGTCGGCGTCAATGTCCTCCACACGCAGGCCGCGGATGCTCTCCTGAACCTGCACCAGATCGTTGATACGGTTGAGGTACCACGGATCGATACCGCAGATGGCATGGATACGCGCGACATCCCAGCCACGGCGCAGGGCCTCGACCACAAAGAAGATGCGATGCTCGGTCGGCGTTGCCACGGCCTGAGCGAGCTCATCGTCGCTCAGCTTGTCGGCACCTTCCTTGCCACCGGCACAAATGCCCTGATGCCCGTCCTCCAGCGAACGCATGGCCTTGCCGAAGGCCTCCTCAAAGGTGCGGCCGATCGCCATGATCTCGCCCACGGCCTTCATGCGCGTGGTGAGCGTGGGGTCGGTACCTTTGAACTTCTCGAATGCAAAGCGCGGCACCTTGACCACGCAGTAGTCAATCGTGGGCTCAAAGCAGGCAGGCGTTGCCTTGGTAATGTCGTTGACGATCTCGTCGAGCGTGTAGCCCACAGCCAGGCGCGCGGCGGCCTTAGCGATGGGGAAACCCGTGGCCTTGGAGGCCAACGCGGACGAACGGCTCACGCGCGGGTTCATCTCGATGACAATCAAACGACCGGTGTTGGGGTTCACGGCAAACTGCACGTTGGATCCGCCGGTCTCGACGCCAATCTTCTCCAGAATGGCGAGCGACGCGACGCGCATGCGCTGGTACTCAAGGTCACTTAGTGTCTGCGCCGGCGCCACGGTGATGGAGTCGCCGGTGTGCACGCCCATGGGGTCGAGGTTCTCGATGGAGCACACGATGATGCCGTTGCCGGCATGGTCACGCATGACCTCCATCTCGTACTCTTTCCAGCCCTCGATGGACTCCTCGACCAGCACCTCGTGGGCAGGCGAGAGCTCCAGGCCCTGGCTCACGATGGAGACGAGCTCCTCGTGGGTGTGAGCGATGCCGCCGCCGGCGCCGCCGAGGGTAAAGCTCGGGCGCAGTACACAGGGATAGCCTACGCGCTCGGCGATAGCCTCGGCGTCGGCCACGCTGTAGGCATAGCCCGAGCGCGCGACCTCCAGGCCGATCTCGGCCATGGCCTCGTTAAAGAGCTTGCGGTCCTCGCCGCGCTCGATAGCGGCCAGGTCGCAGCCGATCATCTCGACGCCGTACTTGTCCAGCGTGCCGTCTTTCGCCAGCTCGACGGCGGCGTTCAGACCGGTCTGGCCGCCCAGCGTGGGCAGCAGCGCGTCCGGGCGCTCTTTCTTGATTACGCGCTCGATAAACTCGGCGGTGATGGGCTCGACATAGGTGCGGTCGGCAAGACCCGGGTCGGTCATGATGGTCGCCGGGTTGGAGTTGACCAGGATGACCTCAAAGCCATCCTCCTTGAGCACCTTGCAGGCCTGGGCGCCGGAGTAGTCGAACTCACAGGCCTGGCCAATAACGATGGGGCCCGAACCAATGACGAGGATGCGCTTGATGTCGGTACGTTTAGGCATGTTTAAAACCTCCTAGAGAGGCTGACTCAATGTTTTGAAAAAGTCAGCGAGGGTGCAGCTGGTGCATCAGGTTGCCGTGATGCGAGGGCGCGCTGGGCTTATGCCCGCGCGTCCGAAGCAGAACGGCAAGATGATGTGCCAGATGCAGCCGCAGCGTCGACCGGTCCGCCGTTCGGTAGAACGGCGGAACCACCATCGGCAAAATTCCAGCCGGCAAGACGGTCCTTCGCGGTGTCGATGTCCAGGTAGTTCTCCTCGCCATCCATGAGTCGCGTAAAGGCGGTAAAGAGATAGTGGGCATCGGTGGGGCCGGGCGAGGCCTCGGGGTGGTACTGGACCGAGAAGCACGGGGCGTCGAGCAGCTGGATGCCCTCGGCGGTGCCGTCGTTGAGGTTCACGTGCGTCAGGCGAATGCGGCCGAAGCGCTCGTTCATCACGACCGGCGCGATGCCGCGGCGCACCCAGGCGCGCAGATCGCCATCGACCGCGTGCTCGGTCTCGCCGCCGGAAAGCTCCGGGATCAGTTCGCCCAGACTGGGGAACAGCAGGCCAAAGCCGTGATTTTGCGCGGTGATCTCCACGCGACGACTCACCAGGTTCATAACCGGCTGGTTACCGCCACGGTGACCGAATTTAAGCTTTTCCATTTGGGCGCCACACGCCAAGCTGATCATCTGGTGACCAAGGCAAATGCCAAAGACCGGCACCTTGCCGATCAGCTGCTGCACCTGCTCGTAGGTCTCCACCACGGCATCGGGGTCGCCGGGGCCGTTGGACAAAAAGACGCCGTCGGGATTCATGCCGAGCACCTCACTCGCGGGCGTATCCCACGGCACGACAGTAAGGTCGCAGCCGGCACGGACGAGGCCCTCCAGGATGCCGCGCTTGACGCCGCAGTCGTAGGCGACCACGTTGTGGCGGGCGGGAGCGGCAGGGGCAAGCGCAAAGTCATGCGTAGCGGGCAGGTCGGCAGCTGCAAACTCGTGAGGTGCGGGGCAGCTCACGGTCTTGACCAGATTCTCGCCCACCAGCGTCGGCGCTGCGGCCAGACGCTCGGCAAGCTCGTCGACGTCAAAGATCTCGGTCGAGATAATGCCCATTTTGGAGCCGTTGTCGCGCAGGTGGCGCACCAGGGCACGGGTGTCGACGCCCTCGATAGCGACGATGCCGTGGGCACGCAGGTACTCCGGCACGCTGACGGCCGAGCGCCAGTTGGAAGGCGTGACGCACATGTCGCGGACAATCATGCCGCGCATGGCGGGAGCGCTCGCGGGTCGGGCGGTATCACCGGGGAAGGCCAACTGGACGTCGGTCTCGTCGATGCCGTAGTTGCCGATCTGCGGATAGGTCATGGTTACAATTTGGCCGGCATAGCTCGGGTCGGTCATGACCTCAAAATAGCCCTCAAGCGAGGTATTGAAGCAGACCTCGCCGGTCGCGGTACCCTCGGCACCGCATGCACGGCCATAAAAAATGGTCCCATCCTCAAGGTACAGGATGCAGGGACCGCAGGTGCCCTTGCTGGTTTTGGCCAGCATGCGCTGGCAAAGCTCGCTGGGCGCGAAGGTGCGGGCGGCAGCGCCCGCAGCATGGTTGTTCGCCATAATTCTCCTTCCCGGTCTCACAGGACCGGCTTAAAGGTTGGTAGTTAGGCCTCGCGGTATTGTAACCGCAAGTATGCTCCATGGCGTTAATTTCATCGAAATGTTTACGAAATGATAATTATGACTTTCTATGCATAATGATTTTTCTGGGACGGGGATTACAAATCATCCCGCGCGGGCACTTGGCTCACGCGGGATGATGGTGTCTTATTTATCCTGCTCCAGCAGATCGGACGGTGTGCGATCTGGCTTACCGCCGCGGAAGATCTCGCGACCGTGCAGGCGATGTTCCAAGTCGCGCTCGGCCTTTTCCTCCGTGATCTTGGTCTGGGTTACCGCCGGGTCCTCAATCAGTGACGACACCGAGTTCACCTGCTTTTGGATGCGCTCGGCAATCGTGTCGTCCATGCTCACGATACGCATCTTCCAGTCGATGCTCGTGGCATTTGACGAGCTCTTGGTCCACACAAACGTCAAAATGGCGCTCTGATGACCCCTCGCGGGGAACATGCCAAAGAAGGAATCATGCTGGATATTGCTGTCCTCATCGATATAGGCGTGCACGTTGTACACCACGCGGTCGATCTTATCGTTGAGCAGCGCGTTGGTCGCAAGTGCCGCGGCCTGGATCTGCCCGTTGGACAGCAGCTCAAGCTCGTTGGCAGACGATGTGTCCAACACCGTTACCTCGACCGTGCCCGTACGTTCATCGGCTTCATCGACGGTAAAGTCGAGCGGGAACTGCGTAAAGCCGTTGCCCCACTCGAGTCCACCCTTGAGCGCTGTAGAAACGGTATCGACCGAAACGCTCTCGGACAGGTTGGCAGTGTTCAGACGGCGCATCACGCCGTAGCCGATCTGCATGCCCACGATCAGCACCAGGATGCCGATGACCACAGCCATGGCGGTCTTCGTAATGGTATGGCTCACCTGCGAGCCCGAAGGATCGTCCTCGGACAACGGGTCGATATGTTTTGCCTGGCTCGCGCGGTCCTCGCTGCGCAGCTGCGCTAGCGCCGCTTTGTCACCGCGCTTGGCCGCAGCCTCCTTCTCACGCATGCGCTCGGTTCGCTTTTTGGCAAGCGTGGGATCCAAGACACCGGATGCATCGATTTCGGAGAATAACTCCGTCACTTCTTCCGGAGTCAAAGGGTTCTTGTCAGCCATAAACTTCCTGTCATATCAATCAGTCGAGCTCGTGCGCACGCGCACCTTCGAACTGCATTCGATAGTAACGGGCATAAGTGCCGCCACGGGCGAGAAGCTCCTCGTGCGTGCCACGCTCCACAACGCGACCATGCTCAACGGTCGCAATCTCATCGGCATGCTTAATGGTCGAAAGACGATGGGCGATGATAATCGTGGTGCGGCCGCGTGCCAGCTCTTCGAGTGACTCCTGCACCGCCTCCTCGCTCTCGTTATCCAAAGCGCTCGTCGCCTCGTCCAAAATCAGGATCTTGGGGTTCTTGAGAAACACGCGCGCAATGGCGACGCGCTGTTTCTGTCCGCCCGAAAGACGGCTGCCGCGCTCGCCCACGACCGTGTCATAGCCCTGTGGAAGCGACTCGATAAAGGCATCGATGTTGGCACGACGGGCGGCCTCGGCGATCTCTTCTGCCGTGGCGCCCGGCTTGCCGCAGGCGATGTTCTCGCCGATTGTTCCGTCAAACAGGTAGACATCCTGCTGCACCAGGCCGATAGCGCGGCGCAGGCTCTGCTGCGTCACATCGCGCACGTCCTGACCGTCGATGCTAATGGACCCAGCGGCAACGTCGTAAAAGCGCGGCAGCAGCGAACAGGTCGTGGACTTGCCACCGCCCGAAGGGCCAACCAAAGCGATGGTCTGCCCGGGCTTGATGGACAGATCCATATGGTCGATAACGGGACGCTCGTCGGCATCGCCCTCGCCCAGCTCAACATCCTCGTAGTTAAAGCACACGTCGTGATAATCCACGGCGCCGGCGGTCACCTGCAGATCCATGGCGCCCGGCTTGTCCTGGATATCCGGCGCGGTCGAGAGTACCTCGTCCATGCGCTTAAAGCCGGCGATGGCCTTCTGATACGTTTCGGCCGAATTGACGAGTGTCTCGAGCGGCGTGCAGAACAGCGAAATATAGAGTGCAAAGGTCGCCATATCGACCGCCTGCAGCTGTCCCTGGGCGACCAGCCAGCCGCCCAGCAGTACCACGATCACATAGAGCACACCCGAGAGCAGGCCATATGTCGCGGTATAGACGCCCATGGCGTGATACATGTTCTCCTTGGACGAAAGATAGCGATTGTTGGAGGCGCGGAACTTAGAGCGCTCGGTCTCCTCATTGGCAAAGCTCTTGACCACGCGCATGCCCGCCAGCGAATCCTGCAGCTGCGCATTGATGCCGCTGATCTTTTTGCGGTTGTCGCTAAAGACCTCGCGCATGCGCATGTTCTGCCAAAACATGATGACCGAAAACGCTGCTGTCACCGCAGCCATGGCAAGCGCCAGCACCGGGGCGATGGTAAAGAGGATCACAAACGAGCCGATAATCTCGATGCCGCAGATGATGATCCACTCGGGCACGTGGTGCGCCGCCTCGCAGATATCGAACAGGTCGTTGACCACGCGACTCATCATGTCGCCCGAGCTGTTGCGATCGAAGTATGCAAAGCTAAAGCGCTCGTACTGATCGAACAGGTCCTCGCGCATCTTGGACTCCATGCGCGCGCCCATCACATGGCCCCAGTAGCTCACAAAGTAGCGGCAGGCGCAGCGGATGGCATACATCAGCACCAGTCCCACCGCAATCATACCGAGCGCCTGCATAATGGCAGCCTGACCCTGGGTAAACAACCCGCCGGTCAGATTGCGCAGGATAATGGGGAACGCAAGGTCAATGGCAGCAAGCACCAGAGCACAAACAGTATCGGCAACAAAAAGCCCCATCTGGGGCTTGTAATACGAAAGAAACCTTCTAAACATGCAGTCCTCCGGGATTAACAACAACGCAAGGCCCTGGGACAAAATAATCAGTAGTGTTTGTCCTAGGGTCGCCTGCGGCAACAAACTCATTACGACTCTCACACCTGGGACATACACTACTGATTATTTTGTCCCAGGGCCAATCCGCTCGTTACAACTCAGCCCCACCCAGGCGATGCGCGATGCTATCGCAGGCAAGTGCGCCCACGACGGTCTTGGCGTCTTCGATCTTGCCGTCGAGCACGGCGTCGATCAGCTCGTGCAGCGGCACCAGGTCCACGTTGACAAACTCGTCATCATCGGGGTTGGGCGCATCAAACTCGAGCTTGGTAGCCAAGTAGATGTGGATGATCTCATCGCAAAAACCACAGGACGTGACAATCGACGTCAAAAAGCGAATACGACCAGCCCTAAAGCCCGTCTCCTCATGCAGTTCGCGCTTGGCGCAATCGAGCGGGTCCTCGCCTGGATCGAGCTTGCCGGCGGGAATCTCGACCGTCACGCGGTCGATGGCGGTGCGGTACTGACGCACCAGTACGATCTTGCCACTCTCGGTCAGCGCCACAACGGCCGCCGCACCCGGATGGCGAACGATATCGCGGGCGCTGCGGCGACCGTTGGGCAGCTCAACCTCAAGACGGTGGACATCGAGGATCTTGCCCTTCCAGGCACACTCCTCCGAAAGAATCTTCTCGTGCAGCTCGACATCGTGCGGGTCGTCGTCGCCCAACACCAGCGCCGGCTCGTCAGCGACCTCGCCACCAGGCTCGCCCTCGGCGTGCCCATACATGCGGCTGTCCTCTTCAACGATCTGCGCATCCACGAGCTCTTCGTTCTTCTCGTCCATCCGTCTCATTCCTCTCGGATTTTAGGCATCCCAGGCGTCGCGGCCGCGCAGCGCGCGCAGGCCGATGTCGTGGCGCAGGGTCTTGCCTTCAAAATCAATCTTCTCGCAGGCCTCGTAGGCAAGGTTGCGAGCGTTCTCGAACGTGTCACCCAGAGCGGTTACGGCAAGCACGCGGCCGCCGTTGGTCACGAGCTGGCCATCCACCACGGCGGTGCCCGCGTGGTACACGGTCACGTTCTCCATGGCCTCGGCGTCGGCGATACCGGTGATGACCTTGCCCTTCTCGTAGCTGCCGGGATAGCCCGCGCTCGTCAGGACAACGGCCACGGCCCACTCGTCACGCCAGTCGAGCTCAATCTGATCGAGCTCGCAGTTGGCGCAGGCGAGCATGACCTCAACCAGGTCGTTCTTAAGGCGCGGCAGCACGACCTGCGTCTCGGGGTCGCCAAAGCGGGCATTGAACTCCAGCACCTTGGGGCCGGCAGGCGTGAGCATAAAGCCGCCATACAGGCAGCCGCGGTAGTCGATGCCCTCGGCAGCAAGCTCGGCAACGGTCTGCTCCATGACCGCCACCATGGTGGCGTGCTCCTCGTCGGTCACGATGGGCACCGGGCTGTAGACGCCCATGCCGCCGGTGTTGGGGCCCTTGTCGCCCTCGAGGGCGCGCTTGTGGTCCTGCGAGGTGGCCATGGGGCGCACGGTCTTGCCGTCGGTAAAGGCGAGCAGTGAGCACTCGGGACCAACGAGCATCTCCTCGATAACCACGGTGTTGCCGGCATCGCCAAAGGTGCCGCCAAAGCACTCGCGCACGGCCTCCTCGGCCTGCTCAAGTTCGGTCGCCACGATAACGCCCTTGCCCGCGGCAAGGCCGTCGGCCTTCACGACCAGCGGAGCGCCCTGCTCGCGCACGTAGGCGAGAGCCGAAGCCTCGTCGGTAAACGAACCATAGGCTGCCGTCGGAATGCCCGCACGCTCCATGAGCTGCTTGGAGAACAGCTTGGAGCCCTCCATCTGGGCGCCCTCGGCACCCGGGCCAAAGCAGGGAATACCCGCCGCGCGCACGGCGTCGGCCACGCCCGCCACGAGCGGAGCCTCGGGGCCAATTACCACGAGTCCGCATCCGTGGCTCTGCGCAAACGCCGCCACGGCCGCAGGATCGCAGTCGTCGAGAACAACGTTCTCGCCGCAGCTCGCGGTGCCGCCGTTGCCCGGCGCGATGTAGAGCTTGCCGGCGCGCGGTGATGCTGCGAGCTTAGCTGCCAAAGCATGCTCACGGCCGCCGCTGCCCAACAACAGGATGTCGATGGTTTGAGTGTCCGCCTTCAAGGGTGCCTCCTCTATGGATGAATGGCTCGCTCCGCGCGAGCCTTTTGCAAGCAAATATACCCCTCGGCCGCCCGCTTGGGCTGCAAAGGGGTATATCGCAATAACCGAATAGTGCCGATTACTTCCAGAATCGGTTGATGATCTGCTCGCGATCGGCGCCGACGCCAATGAACGTCACGCGGGTGTGTGCCAGATCCTCGATAAACGCCACGTAGTCCTGAGCCTCCTGCGGCAGCTCGTCAAAGCTGCGGCAACCGGTGATATCGCACTTCCAGCCCGGGAGCTCCTCGTAGATGGGCTTGGCATGCTCAAAGCGCACCTGATGCTCGGGCACGCTCGTGTAACGCTCGCCATCGACGTCGTAGGCAACGCACACCTTGATGGTGTCGAAGGCCGAAAGCACGTCGAGCTTGGTCAGGGCGATATCGGTGAGGCCGTTGACACGCGAGGCGTAGTTGGCGATGGGGCCATCGAACCAACCGCAGCGACGGCGACGGCCGGTGGTCACGCCGTACTCATAGCCTTCCTCGGTCAGCGTGTGGCCGGCCTCGGACTCATAGGAAAGCTCGGTGGGCATGGGGCCCGAACCGACGCGGGTGATATAGGCCTTCATGACGCCCAGCACGCGGTCGACATTCTTCATACCGACGCCGGAGCCGGTGATGGCGCCGCCAGCGGTACAGTTAGAAGACGTCACGTACGGATAGGTGCCGTGGTCGATGTCGAGCAGCGTCGCCTGGGCGCCCTCGAACAGCAGGTCCTTGCCCTCGTTGATCATGTTGTTGAGCAGCAGGCTCGTCTCGGTGATGTAGGGGCGCAGGCGCTCGGCCATGGGCAGGTACTCGTCGCAGATCTGGTCCACGGTGTAGGTGGGCAGATGGTAGATGAGCTCGAGCTCGGGATTCACGCGGGCAAGAGCGGTCTCCAGCTTGTCGCGGAACAGCGCCTCGTCCAGCATGTCCTGCATGCGCAGGCCGATGCGGGCCATCTTGTCCTGGTAGCACGGACCGATGCCGCGCTTGGTAGTACCGATGTTCTTCTTGCCGAGCTTCTGCTCAAAAGCGCCATCCAGATCGATGTGGTACGGCATGATGATGTGCGCATTGCCACTGATCTTGAGGTTCTTGGTGGTGATGCCGTCGGCCTCGAACATGTCAATCTCCTCAAGGACAACCTTGGGGTTGACGACGCAGCCGTTACCGATCACCGACACATGGTCGGAATACATGATGCCGGAGGGCACCTGGTGCAGGCCGTACTTCTTGCCGTTGACGACGATGGTGTGGCCGGCGTTATTGCCGCCCGAATAGCGCACGACGGCATCGAAGTCGCCGGCGACCAGGTCGCAGATCTTACCCTTGCCCTCATCGCCCCACTGGGCACCGACCAAAACGGTTGACGGCATGTTTACTCCTTACATTCATGGACTGTCTACGCGCCACGCCGGCACGCAGAAGCACAAAACATTCCCAGTATACCCGTGCAACGGGTGCCTGTCCTACTCCTCGGTATGCGCCCCATCAAGCTCATAGAACTTGGTGGATGCCGGCAGGAACATCAGGTCGACGTCACCGATCGGGCCCGAACGGTTCTTGGCCACGACGATACGCGTGACGCCCTCGTCGGGACGATCGTCGCGCGAGGCCTCGGCCTCATCGGCGGAGCGGTCCAAGAACATAACGATGTCGGCGTCTTGCTCGATGGAGCCCGATTCACGCAGGTCGGACAGCTGTGGGCGCTTGCCGGTACGGGATTCGACCTGACGCGACAGCTGCGACAGCGCGATCAGCGGGATCTTAAGCTCCTTGGCCATGATCTTCAGTCCACGCGACATCTCCGAGACCTCGACGGTACGGCTCTCGGAACGGCGTCCCGGCGGAGGACTCACCAGCTGCAAGTAGTCCAGGATGATGATGGCCTTCTCCTTGTTATGGAGCATACGACGGCTCTTGGCGCGGATCTCGGTCACCGTGGTGCCGGGCGTATCGTCGATCAGAATATCGAGCTTAGACAAGGTCTGCGTGGCCTCGTTGATATTGGCCCATTGCTCGGGACTAATGCGACCCATGCGGAAGTCACTGATCGAGATCATGGCATAGGCGCAAATCAGGCGCTGGGCAATTTCCTTGCCCGACATCTCCAGCGAGAAGAAGCCGACGGTATAGCCCGCAGCGGCGGCGTTGAGCGCCAGGTTCAGGGCGAACGAGGTCTTACCCACGGCAGGGCGGGCGCCGATGATGATGAGCTGGCCCTCGCGGAAGCCCATGAGCATGCGGTCGAGTGACGGGAAGCCCGTGGGCACGCCTGCGGCCTGGCCACCGGCCTGGCACACTTCCTCGGCCTCGTTATAGGCCTCGACCATAAACTCGGTCAGTGTCTTATAGCTCGACTTGACCTCGCGCGCCGTGACCTTGAGCAGTTTGCTCTCGGCCAGCTCAACGACCTCTTTGGTGTCGGTGGGAGCGTTATAGGCCAGCGCGTTGATCTCGTTGGTGGCACCGATCAGCTCGCGCAGCATCGAGTCGCGACGCACGATGGCGGCATGGTGCTGCCAGTTGACGAGCGACAGGGTCTGGCCCATCAGCTCCAAAATGTACGCCTCGCCGCCCACGGCATCGAGCTTGTTGATGCTGCGCAGGTAATCGATCAGCGAGATGGAATCGATGGGAATGCGGCTGTTGTACATATCGACCATCGCGGTATAGATGGTCTTATGGATGGGCCGGTAGAAGTCATCGGGCTGCAGCTCGACCTGGGCCTCTTCGACCACCTCGGGCGATAGCAGCATAGCGGCCAGTACATTGGCCTCTGCATCTTGGTTTTGGGGAAGACCCAACTTGGAGCCGCGGTCCTCAACCGTCAGCCCGGTCTCCCTATCGTCATATGCCATGAGCATCCTCATTCATATCGCTTGCGAGCATCCATAGTATCAGCCACGGTCCAAAAACGAGCCGCGCCTCGACAATCATCACCGAACGAAACGGATGAACGGTCCCACAAATAGACCTCACCGCACCGTCTTCTATGGCACTTGCAGAGCGCTAAAAAGCAAAAGGGCGCCCTGGTATCCCAGAGCGCCCTTCTTAGAACAAGATTGTTGCGTCGCAGCAAATGCTACTCGGCAGCAGCCTCAGTCTCGACCTCGGCGGTCTCGGCCTCGGCGACCTCAGCGGCCTCCTCGACCTCAGCCTCGGCAGCGAGCTCCTCGGCGGTAACGCCGACGAGAACGACAACCTCGGCCTTGATCTCGCGGTACAGCGAGATGGAAACGGTGTGGGCACCGGCAACCTTGATG
Source organism: bacterium (assembly GCA_963602135.1). Classification (GTDB taxonomy): domain Bacteria; phylum Actinomycetota; class Coriobacteriia; order Coriobacteriales; family Coriobacteriaceae; genus Collinsella. The sequence goes on from CAVCHM010000008.1 coordinate 57,242, forward strand.
GGCTTACCGAGCTCGACGCGCTTGCGGTCGATGTCCATACCGAGCTGATCCTTGATGGCATCAGCGATCATAGCGGCGGTAACGGAGCCAAAGAGGATGCCCTCGTCGCCGACCTTGACGTCAACGGTGACCGTCTTGCCCTCGAAGGCAGCCTTGGTCTCGTTGGCGGTAGTCAGACGGACGGCCTCGCGCTTGGCGATGTTGTTGCGACGCTCGTCAAGCTGCTTGAGGTTGCCCTTGGTGGCGGCAACAGCGAGCTTCTTGGGGAACAGGAAGTTCTCAGCGTAACCCTGAGCGACCTCTACGACGTCACCCTCGCCGCCCTTGCCCTTGATCTCATCGAGAAGAATAACCTTCATGATGCGTCTCCCTTCTTAGCCGCGGTCGCGGTTGCCACGAGAGGAAACCACGGGGACGGTGTACGGCAGGAGAGCCATCTCGCGGGCGCGCTTGATGGCGTTGGCGATGTCATGCTGATGCTGCGTGCAAGCGCCAGTGACGCGACGGGGCTTGATCTTGCCACGGTCGGTCATGTACTTACGGAGAAGCTGAGTGTCCTTATAGTCGATGAACTCAGTGTTCTCCTTGCAGAACTGGCAGTACTTACGACGCGGCTGACGTGCAGAATAATCATTAGCCATGTCAAAATACCTTTCATTTGGCAACTTCGGCGAACCGAAGCCGCCTCTCACTCAAAAATAGGTGAACAACCCTTAAAACGGGATGTCCTCATCGTAGACGTCGACCGCGGGCGGCGTAGCCACCGGTGCGGCAGGACGCGGTGCGGGCGCTGCAGGGGCTGTGGGGGCGTAACCGCCCTGATCGTAGCCACCCTGGCCACCACGGGAGCTCATAAACTCGATCTCATCGACGATGACCTCAAGCTTGCTCCGGCGCTGGCCGTCGCGCTCCCAAGAGCTGTAGCGCAGCTTGCCCTCGATCGCGACCTTGTTTCCCTTTGCCAGGAAACGGCTCACGGCCTCGGCGCGGGTGCCGAACATGGTGCAGTCGACAAAGTTGGGATAATCCTCCCACTCACCAGTCTGCGGGTTGCGGCGACGATCGTTCACGGCGACGCCAAAGGACAGAACCTGGGTTCCGCCGGCGGTGGCGCGCAGCTCGGGATCACGCGTGAGGTTACCGGTGATGTTCACTCGATTGATGCTCATAACTCACTACTTCCTCTTGGGGCACAAGCCCAGTCCAAAACGACAGTCTTACTCCTGGTCGTCGCGACGGACGATCATGTGGCGGACCACGGCGTCGGTGATGCGCAGGACGCGATCAAGCTCGGCAATCTGGGTAGGATCTGCGTGGAAGTTGATGAGGGTGTAGTCACCATCGGTGAGGTCGTTGATCTCGTAGGCGAGCTTGCGCTTGCCCCACTCGTCAACGGAGTCGACCTTGCCAGCGCCCTCAGCGATCGTGGTATCGATACGCTTCATAACAGCGAGACGAGTCTCGGGGTCGAGCGACGGGTCAACAAAGAACAGCAGTTCATAAGCCTTCATATTGTCACCTCCTCTGGGCAAATGTGGCTTCAGGTCGTGAAGGTGCGCCTGAAGCAGGAAAAGACTTGGTAATAATATCTTTCAACCTCCCAGGCTGCAAGAATGTGCAGCTACAACCTCATGACCTCCACATATGTCCATACTCACACGGCACTTCATGCGTCTTCCAACCAAATGCTGACCAAATGCTTGACGGATCTGTGGACAAGATACGGCGCTACGGGGACAAACCAAATCGAACCGCAGGTCAGCAAGTGCAAGGCTGTGGTCGCGAAATGCATACCAGTGGTTCACACCACCGTTCAAAGATTTTTAAAATTGCTGCCACGTCGTCTATAAATACCTATTTTGAACAATTTGTCACATGCAGCCATGCTGGTCAGAGCCCGTTTTTGGCCTCCGAGATCCCGTCACGAAGCCAAGCGTTTCAAAAAATGCCAACTTTTCTGTTTGCACTTTGCGATTCCTCGTGTATACTGACTTTCGCATTTAACGGAGAGTTGTCCGAGTGGCCGAAGGAGCACGATTGGAAATCGTGTAGGCGTCAAAAGCGTCTCCAGGGTTCAAATCCCTGACTCTCCGCCAGTTAATTCCAAAGCAGGCCTTCGAGCCTGCTTTGTTTTTACCCCACGCGGAGGGGTGGCAGAGTGGTTGAATGCGGCGGTCTCGAAAACCGTTTGGCCTGTATAAGGTCACGAGGGTTCGAATCCCTCCTCCTCCGCCATTTTGGTTGAGAAAGCTTCCAGCAATGGGAGCTTTTTTGTTATCGAGCCATGTTCAAGCAAATACGGCGGAGGAGGAGGGATTCGAACCCGCCAGGACGCGAAGCGTAAAGAAAACGCGCCAGTGGCGCGTTTTTAGCGCAGCGCGGTCGGCGTAAGCCGACCGAATAAATTTTGAGCTCCGCTCAAAATTTGGACATCCCTCCTATTCAACCCGCCCCCGTATCACGTTCGATCCCGGCCCAAAATCACAAATGTGTACACCACCCTCCAAAACCGACATTTTTCGATGTCTTTGGAGGCTGACGTGCACGTTTGGTGCTTACGCCCGCATCCAGTCCCGACCGTTTACCGAGCAATAGGGCCGCCAGGCCCGCCGAACATGTACTATGTACGGGCATTATCCAAACCCGCAACTCAAAGGACCCCATCTTGCCCGTCGCCGCCGCCATAACCATTACCTCACATGCCTCGGATGCCATGGTCGCTATCCCCTTTTGGCTCGAGATGTTCGCCGTTGTCGCGGCATCGATCTCGGGCGTGCTGGTCGCGCGCGAGCACAAGCTCGACCTGGTGGGCGCGGTCGCACTCGCCGTGGTCTGTGGCCTGGGCGGCGGTCTTTTACGCGACATGACGCTGCAGGTGGGCAACGTCTACATCCTCAATCAGCCGATGGCACTCCCGCTTTCCATTGCCACGGCGGCCATCATCTACATCTTCCCGGCAATCGTCGATAAACCCGAGAAACTCATCCCATTGCTCGACATCATCTCGGTCGGCATCTACGCCGCCACCGGAGCGGACAAGGCACTGGTTTATGGCTTTGCGCCGGCCGTATGCATCATGATGGGCTTTTTCACCGCGGTGGGCGGCGGCATGCTGCGCGACAGCTTTATGGGTGTGGTTCCGGGAATCTTCCAGCGCACCAACTTCTACGCCATTGCAGCCATCGCCGGATCCGCAAGCTATGTGTGTCTCGTCATGAGCGGACTTGTCAGCAACATCACCGCCCTCATCGTGTGCGTCGCGGTAACCATGGGGCTGCGTTGGCTGTCGCTACGCTTTGACATCAAAAGCCCCACCGAAGAAGACATCGCGCGCTTTATGCACCGCAAAAAGTAGCCGGCGCAACCTTGCGCTTCGAAATGCAACCGGGAGGTTCTTTTAGAGGGCCCGCGCGTTGGGTACCCTGTTAGGTACCTGTTGAGCACCTAACGAAGGACCATCTATGCCTTGCAGCCAATTCTCACCGAGCCAGCGTCGCAAAACGCGCGGCCGCTTCATCATGCTTTTCGCTCTCATCGCGCTGGCACTCACCGTTCTTCCCACGGCATCGTTTGCTGGCACGGACACCGCCGGCAACGTTCTTGCAACCGATAACGACTCCAATCCGTCCGGCGTCGAGGGCGACCTGTACTGGGTCGGCCAGAACCTTAACCTGGACGACGCCTCCATCGACCGCGATATCATCGCCGCGGGCGAGACCCTCTCGATTCGCGATTGCACCGTGGACGGCGCCATTCGCCTGGCAGCACGCACCATCGATATCGCCAAGACCACGGTCGACGGCAGCGTGACCGTCGCGGGCCAGCACGTCGTCCTCAACACCGATAGCACCGCCAGCTGTTTCTACGCGGTGGGCGAGACGGTTGCCCTACGCGGTTCCGTCAAGTCGGCAGCGCTCGCGGGCGACACGGTGACCATCGATGGCACGGTCGACGGCGATGTTGAGGTTTGGGCCGACAAGCTCATCTTGGGTAAAAACGCGCACATCACCGGCACCGTGAGCGCGCATGTTTCCGAGGACCCCGAGCGCGCCGCAGGAGCCGAGGTCGGCGCGCTCAAGATCGACCGCACCGAGAACGAAGATACTTCCACCCTTAACGATATCGTCGGCGGCATCGTGGCCGCAGCCCTGTCGACTTGCTTTATCGCCCTGTTGCTCGAGCTCGTCTTTCCGCGTGCGACCGCCAGCGCCGCCGGAATGCTCCACCAACGTCCCACGCCCCTGTGGGTGAGCGGTCTTCTGGGTACGATTGCTGTCGTCCCCGCCGTCCTGCTGCTGATTATCTCGATTGCCGGCCTGTCGCTTGCCGGAGCCCTCTTGTGCGGCGTTATCGGCATCGCGTTGGTGTCGAGCGCCTTTGCGGGGTGCGCGATCGCCCGCATGGTCGGACACAACCAGAACCGCTACGCCATGGCAGCCGTCGGCGGTGTGGCCGCAGGCGCCCTCACAGGACTTCCCCTCATCGGCGACTTCATCAGCGGCGTGGCATTTGTCTTTATGCTCGGCTACGTTATCCAGATCATCTGGCGCAACGCCCACCTCAAGCCCCAGCAAGCCGCCAACACGCCAGGCCTTCCCTCCGCCTAGCCGCCAACCACCACAAAAGGGCCAGGCATATTTATGGTGTTGCAAAGCAACCTGACCCCATTGCACCAAAAAGGGCGCCGACCATTGCGGTCGACGCCCTTTCTTATTGGCGGTTATAAGCCCCAGCGATTATTTGTTGACCTGGCCGGCGCGGACGGCAGCCTTCTTGCGGTCGGTGGCGTTGAGCAGACGCTTGCGCAGGCGGATGTTCTTGGGAGTGATCTCCACCAGCTCGTCGTCGGCGATGTACTCCAGCGCCTCCTCCAGCGAGAAGGTGCGAGGCGGCACCAGCTGGACGGAGATGTCGGAGGTCGAGGAACGCTGGTTGCCCAGGTTCTTGGTACGGGCGATGTTGACGACCATGTCGCCGGCCTTGCTGCGCTCGCCCACGATCATGCCCTCGTAGCACTCGGTACCCGGCTCGACAAACAGCTGGCCGCGCTCCTGCAGCGTACCCAGGGCGTAGGCAACGGCCTTCTCGGTGGTCATGGAGATCATGGCGCCGTTCTGGCGGTTGCCGATCTCGCCGGCGTAGGGGCCGTACTCCAGGAAGGTGTGGTAGAACACGCCCTCGCCGTGGGTGACGTTCATAATGCGGTTCTTAAGACCCATGATGCCGCGGGTCGGGATCTTAAACTCAAGGTGCGTCACGATGCCCGAGGTGTCCATGCTCGTCATGATGCCGCCGGAGGTGCCAAAGACCTCAACGACCTTGCCCGAGTACTCGTCCGGGCACTCGACAACAGCCTGCTCGACAGGCTCCAGCTTGTTGCCGTTCTCGTCTTTCTTAAACAGAACGCGGGGACGACCAACCTGGAACTCAAAGCCCTCGCGGCGCATGGACTCCATCAGGACGGACAGGTGCAGAATGCCGCGGCCAGAGACCTCGACGCCGCTCTTGTCCTCGAGTTCCTCGATCTTCATGGTCACGTTGTTCTCGGCCTCGTTGAACAGGCGCTCCTTAAGCTGGCGGGCACCCACGATGTCGCCGTCACGGCCGACGAGCGGGGAGGTCGAAGCCTCAAAGACGATGGACAGGGTCGGCGGGTCGATCTCGATGGGCTCGAGCTCGACGGGGTTCTCGGGATCGGTGTAAACATCGCCGATATCGGTGCGGTCAATACCCACGACGGCGGCGATATCGCCGGCGCCGACTTCCTGACACTCGGTGCGGCCCAGATAGTCGAAGGTAAAGAGCTGCTTGACGGTAGCGGTAGCGCTGGAGCCGTCGTTCTTGACGACCAGAATCTGGTCGCCCTGGTGAATGGCGCCGGAGTACACGCGACCGATACCGATGCGGCCAACGAAGTTGGAGTGGTCGATGGTCACGCACTGCATGGCCAGCGGGGCGTTCTCGTCAACCTCGGGCGCGGGCATGTCGTCGATGATCATATCGAGCAGCGGATACATGTCCATGTTGCCGTCGTTGGGGTCAAGGCGGGCAAAGCCATTCATGGCGCTGGCGTAGACCACGTGCTCCATGGCGAACTCGAGCTGGTCGTCGGTGGCGCCCAGGTCGGCCATCAGGTCCAGGCAGTCGTTGTAGGCCTTCTCGGGGTTGGCACCCGGACGATCGATCTTGTTGATGACGATCATGATCTTGAGGCCGGTGTCGATAGCGTGACGCAGCACGAAGCGGGTCTGGGGCATGGGGCCCTCAAAGGCGTCGACCAGCAGCAGGGCGCCGTCGGCCATACGCAGCACGCGCTCGACCTCGCCGCCAAAGTCGGCGTGGCCCGGGGTGTCGATGACGTTGATCTTGACGTCCTTGTACTCGATAGAGATGTTCTTGGCGAGAATCGTGATGCCGCGCTCGCGCTCCTGGTCGTTAGAGTCCAGGACGCGGTCCTCGACCTGCTGGTTGGCACGGAAGGCGTCCGTGGCACGCAGGAGCTTATCAACCATCGTCGTCTTGCCGTGGTCGACGTGGGCGATGATGGCGATGTTCCTCAGATTGTCTACGCGCATGTAGTTCCCCTATCTTCTATCCATATACAAACGGCACGCGTATGCGACCCGCCCAGCAATGCAACGCTCAGCGGGAATATTGAGCCTTTTACCGAAAACTCGTTTATTTTAGCGATTTTAGATGAGAGGGGTTTCCTCACCTGCAGGTTCAGGGTCGCTCCACATAAAACCATCGCCGGCACCCATGCCCTCATACAGCACATACGCCGAAAAGCCGCTCTCGAGCGTCGTCTCAAAGAAGCTCACGAGCAGAGCGTCATGGTAGCCGCCGTCAATCTCGACACAACCGGTGTAGCCGATGGCATAGCGGGCGATGCGGCCCAGCCCCTCGTCCTTAAGACCCATCTTGTGCTCGGAGATAAAGTTGGTGGCAGCCTCGAGGCATGCCTCCTCGCCATCTTCGTCGAGCGCCGCCAGATATCGGTTGGAAGCAGCGTCCTCGATCGCCACAACTACGCCCGGATTCTCGCCGGCGGCAAGGTCGTCCAAGAACGCGCCGATCAGATCGCACACCATGGCGTCGAGCTCGGCGGAGACGTTACCGGCGTCCTGCATATCCTGTGCCATCTTTAGACCTTCCCATCGAGTCTGGCGTCGTTACAGTTCCTGTGCCTCGGCAGCGATCTTGGCGGCAGCGTCGCGGGCGCGCATCATATCTGCCGCGCGCTTGTCGAGCACTTTGATCTGGCTGGTCAGCATGACCGCATCGACCACACCCCAGATTACCAAGCCTGTTGAAATCGAAAACCCAAGCGCACCAACTGTACCACGAAGGCGCGAGCAGATTGCCGCGACAAGGGCGGAGACGACAACCATCTTGATAAACGAGCCGCGGCGCTCGCGAAGCGTGCGGGCCTGCGTCACATAGGCAATGCGAGCCGCCTCGGATGCCTCCGAGCGCATCTGGGCCTCGCGCGCAATGGCCGCCGCCTCAGCCGATACGCGGGTACCCATCAGCGACCTCTCCGCTCGCGTGCCAGACATTTAGAAATCATCGGGGGAGAGCGTATGGACGAACTCGTCGAACTTCTCGAACTCCCGCTCGTCGTCGACATCCTCGGCGTGGGTGGAAACAGTGCCCAGGCGATTCATGATGTCGTCCTCCACAAACATGGGGGCATTGCTGCGCACGGCAAGGGCAATGGCATCACTGGGGCGGGCGTCGATCTTGCGCTCCTCGCCATCGGCCAGTACGACGATCGTCGCGTAGAACACCGGCGGCTCGGCGCGAACGATCTCGATGCGCTCGAGCTTGGCGCCCAGGGCGTCAACGGTATCGAGCAGCAGGTCATGGGTAATCGGGCGCTCGGCGCGACCGCTATCGATGCCACGACTAATGGCCGCGGCCTCAAACGAGCCGGTCTGAATGGAAAGCGAACGCAGGGGTGCCGTCGAATCCGACTTGCCGCAGCGCTCGCGAAGCACGATAAGCGATGGCACGGGACCGGCGGCCATGACGATGGTCTCTATGTCGACACGAACCATGGAACACCTCCGGTACGTAGCGGTTAACACACGGCAGGGTCGCCGCATTGAATAGCTATACTACCCAATCTTTCGCCCAGCACACAAAATCAAAGTAGTTAATTTGGGACGGGGCTATTTTGACTACTTTGTTGGATAAGAAAAAAGCCCCGAGGCAATGCCCCGGGGCTCTTAACGTTTTGATGGTGGACCTGACAAGATTCGAACTTGTGACCTCCCGGTTATCAGCCG
>CAVCHM010000009.1:0-64971 GCA_963602135.1 bacterium
TGCCATGCGGACTCCGTTCCGGACCTCAACGGTCCAACTTTTTGTCCGCAGTCCCCCAATATTCTGGGATGCAGTTTCCGCAGCCTACCCCATTCGGAAAACGCATCCCGCAATTTGGACGAAAACTGGGACGCGCTTTCCGGATGGGTCGAGACGAGGGCCAAGCCAGATGGGCCACCTCACCCCGCTACCTTCACCATGCACCCGAGCGTGCTACACTAGCAGCATCTATGCCACCGCGAACAGCTCGGCTCCGCGCCCGCCGCTCGCAAACGAACTTTAAACGCACGAAGGTTGGCCATGCCACTTTTCTCGCAACATACCGCCCGGTTCTCGCCGGACGTTCCCTTGGAGGGCACCAGCTCTCGCGAGCTGCTCAAGCGGTACCAGCCGCTCGAGACACTTGCGACCGGCGGTTTTGCCTCCATCGAGATCTGCCGCGACACGCACCTGCGCCGCCGCGTCGCCATTAAACGCATCCCCCTTATCAACGGTGCCGGCATGCCCGCCAGCGACATCATGGATGTCCTGCGCGAGGCGCACACTGCCGCCATGCTTCAACATCCCAACATCGTGCAGGTCATCGACTTTACGCACGACACAGCCTATGCCTACCTGGTCATGGAGTATGTCGATGGCATGTCACTGGCCGAGTTTTTACATCGCGTGGACGGCCACTCGCTCACCTTTGACGAGGCCGCGGCCATTGCCGACGCGCTGGGTCAGGCACTCACCTTTGCCCATGCAAACGGCGTGCTTCATCTGGACATAAAGCCCGCCAATGTGCTTATCGACCATTCGGGCAATGTAAAGCTCACCGACTTTGGCATGGCGCGGCTGTCGTCTGCCGGCGGCTTTGGCGGATCGCGCGGCGGCACCATCGGCTACATGCCGCCCGAGCAGCTCGACATCGAGACCGGCACGGTCGACGAGCGCGCCGATGTCTTTGCCCTTGCCTGCGTGATCTACGAGGGGCTGTGCGGCAGCGCCCCCTTTATGGCGGCCACGCCCGCCGACTCGCTCGACCACATCATCGGCGGCGCCACCTATCCCAGTGAGCTGATCCCGCACTTTCCCCCAGGGGCCGAGGCGGCGCTCATGAGCGCCCTCTCCCCCATGCCGCAAGACCGCCCCGATAGCATCGAGGCATTCTGCGACCGACTCCTTGCCGGCTTGGGGAGCGTGCGCGAAGGCCGTCGCAGCTTGGAGCAGATGGTAGGCGAGCTTTCGAATGACGAGTGCGCGGCAGATGATATCGAGCCATTGAGCTACGAGGATGACACCGTCGAGGTCGACCCCGCACTTGGCTGGGCGGGCACGCGCTGGGGCCGCGCACGCAATTACACCATGCGCGGTATCTCGGCGCTCTCATGCGGAGCCTTCAGCTTTTTGCTTATGCAGACAGCCGGCGTCGCGGCGCTTCCCGGGCTGATCGTGGCGGCCGTCGCCATTGGCGCGGCGGCAGGCTTGGCCCCGCAGATTGGCTCGGCCATCTCGGCCGTGGGCTTTTTGGTGCTCATGGCCAACGCCACCATGCAGGCGCAGGGCATCCTGTCGATGCTGCCGGTCGCGGTCATTTTTGCCGCTGCCATGTCCGGTTGGTGGATTGCTTGGGGACGCACCGAGGCAGCTGCGAGCACGACGCTCACCTGCGCGCTTGCGCTGGGTTGCCTCACCGGCGACGCCCTCCTTGCCGCCGGAGCCGCCGCGAGCATCGCGGCGTTTTGGCTCGGCCCGGCAAGCGCCGCGGCAGCCACGGGCATGGGCGCACTCTTTGCCCGCCTTGCTGCAGCGGCTCTCTCTGCGGGAGGCGCACTGGGGCTTAGCAATGTCGCCGCAGCGCTGGGAGACGCGCTCCTTCTCGCTGCAATCGTGCTGGTTGCAGCAACAGCCGCGGCAACATCGCTGCTGCTCAATGCTCATGCCAAGCGCGCCGAGCAGGGATCGAACCTTGCCGCCATCGTCGCAATTGCCGTCGCCGGCATCGGCTCGGCCGTATCGTTTTGTCTTGCACACCATATGGAAATTGCCAGCCTTGCGGGCCCGGTCGTCGCCAAGGCAGCGGTTACGGGAATCCTATCCTCTATAATCGTTGGGATATGCCTATATTTGCTCGGATACCAAAGAACCTATACGGAGAGTGATCTTTCGTGAACTTCCTGAACATCTTCGAGGACCACGTGGCCGGAATCTTCGGTGCCACCCGTGCCCCGTTCTCCTTTAAGAAGCTTGCCAAGCAGGCCGCTCGCGACATGGAGGATCAGACTCTGGTGATCAACGGCGTCAACACCGCGCCGGCACTCTATACCATCCTGATCGCCGCCGACGACGATCCCATGCTCGCCCCGTTCTACCCCGAGCTTTCGCGCGAAGTCCGCGAGTTTGTGAAGGCACAGGCCGAAAAGCGCCGCTATGTGTTTGTCGGCGAACCCCTCGTTCGCTTTATGATCGACCCCCAGCTGCGTGCCGGTAAGTTCTCGGTCTTTGCCGAGAACGTCGACGCCCCCACGCTCGGTCGTCTGTACGAGGAAGAGCGCGCCTACCAGAATGGCCTGGGCCAGAACAACTCGGCCGCAAGCCGCGCTGCCAGCGCTCCCCGCGCCGGCAAGCAGCAATTCGCCGCTCCGCAGCAACAGCGTCCCGCCGCCATGCCCCAGCAGCCGGCGCCCCGTGCCGCCGCTCCCGACCCGCTCGCCGTGGCCGATCCCTTTGCGCCCAACGCCCCCGACCCCGCCGCCGCGCCCATCCCCGTGCCGCAGACCGTCTCTCGTGACGCCCTCGCCGGTATGGGCGGAGCCGCCGCGACCGGCGCCGCCGTGGGCCTTGGCGCCGCGGCCGGTATTGCCTCCAACATGGCGAGCACCCGCGCCCCGCAGCGCCCGCTCGCCCAGCTCGTCGACGTCGTGAGCGGCGAGAGCCACAGCATCACTTCCGCGCAGGTGACCATCGGTCGCGAGCGTTCGGTTTCGGACATCGCCCTGCGCGACCCCAACGTGTCGCGCCGTCACGCCCAGCTCACCTTTACCGGTTCGGACTGGTCGATCGAGGACCTCAATTCCACCAACGGCACGCTCGTCAACAACCGCCGCATCACGCGCTGCCCGCTGCGCAACGGCGACCTGCTGACGTTTGGCCTGAGCACCTTTGAATTTAGGGGATAGTCGCTTATGAACATCGATATCGTCCTTTTTGCAGGCCGCATCGTCCTGGTCGCCCTGCTCTACATCTTCCTGTTCGCCGTCATGAAAACCGGCGTAGGACTCGTACGCGGCCAGCGCCGCGACTCCGCTATCTGGACGATCGATGTGGACAAGGGTCCGCGCGGCATCCGTGGCATCCATGTAGACATGCTCGGCCCCGTCATCGTGGGCCGCTCGCCGTCCTCGGACATCTGCATCAACGAGCCGTTTGTCTCGGCCTCGCACGCACGCTTTTCGCTGCAGGGCCCGGCACTCATCATCGAAGACCTCAACTCGCTGAACGGCACGCTCGTTAACGGCCGTCAGCTGGTGGAGCCCGCAACGCTGCGCGAGGGTGACGAGGTCCAGATTGGCGACGTGGTCATGAAGGTGAACCGTCGATGATCGACGAGGAGAACAAGTCCGCAACCATGCCCGAGACGCCGACTGCCCCCGCAGCTGCGCCGGCTCATGCCGCTCCGGCGCGCCCTGCGACCGTGGAGCCCGAGGACACGGTGTTCTCCCTGCCTCTTTCGCATGTAACTCAAGAATATCCGGCACTCGTCGATGACGAGGACGCCGCCACCGAGCAGCTCGACGCCCCCATCGGCGCGCACGCTGCCGAGCAGCCCGCGGAACCGGAGGCAACGCCCGCACCGGCTCACTTTGCCGAGCCCGTCGCCGAGGCGATTAACGAGAGCGCTGCCGTGTTTGCAGCCCCCGAGCCTGCCGCGCCGGTATTCCCCGTCGCTCCGGCAAGCGAGGCGGCACCCGCATCCGCAACGCCCGCCGAAGTCGAGCAGCCCGTTGCCGCGCCCGCCGCAGCTCCCGAGCCCTCCGCTCAACCCCAGAGCACGCCCGCGCCGTCGCACTTTGCGACGCCCGAGCCGACGGCTGTCGAGTCGCAGCAGGACGGCGATCCCGCCGACCGTGTAACCGAAGATCTCAACCTTCCGGACGTCTCCGACGCCGAGTCGGGCAACGATGCCGACGCCGTCTCCCCCGGCGACACCGCCGAGATCGATGTCGCCGCCGTGGAGGCAAAGCTCAAAGATCCCGGCTCGACCATGAGCTTTGAGCCGCTGACCGACGAGCGCATCGAGACCGACTCGACCTACGACGCCGGCACCACCACGCAGCTTATGTGGGGCGCCCGCTCCGACGTCGGATGCGTACGCCCGCACAATGAGGACTCCTATCTGGTGCAGTCGCCGCTCTTTTGCGTGTGCGACGGCATGGGAGGACACGCCGCCGGCGAGGTAGCATCCTCCATCGCCGTCGAGACCATCGCCAAGACGGCGCCGCAGTCCGCCGACGCCGCGCGCCTGGCCGCAGCCGTCGAGGCCGCCAACGCCGCCGTGATCGAGGCCGCCCTCAACGGCCTGGGCAAACCCGGCATGGGATGCACGGCCACCTGCGCCTACATCGAAAACGACACGCTCGCCATCGCCCACGTGGGCGACTCGCGCGCCTACCTGCTCCACGAGGGTACGCTCATCCGCGTGACCCGCGACCACTCCTACGTGGAGGAGCTCGTGGATGCCGGCGAGATTACGGCCGACGAGGCCCGCGTCCACCCCAACCGCTCGGTCATCACCCGCGCGCTGGGCTCGGATCCCGCCATGTATGCCGACCACTTTACCCTGCACATCGAGGAAGGCGACCGCCTGATTCTGTGCTCCGACGGTCTTTCGAGCATGATTCCCGATAGCGATATCGAGAACATCGCTACGCAGTCCTCGAGCGCACAGATCTGTGTCGACAACTTGGTGGACGCGGCGCTCGCCGCCGGCGGCCACGACAATGTGACCGTGGTGGTCGTCGACCTGGTCGACGACGGCGTCATGCGCGAGGCAAAACGCGTCCGACGCCGCAATGTCACCATCGGCGCCGTCTTGGCCCTTGTCTTTGTGCTGGTAGCAGGCATCTGGTCATACACGGGCGTCACCGGCTCCTATTACTTGGGAACCTACCACGGCAATGTCGCCGTCTGGCGCGGCCTGCCCGGCAAGACGCTCGGGGTCGAGCTCCACTGGCTCGAGAGCGAAACCAGCATCAAGCTGTCCGACCTGCCCGAAGACACGCAAAACCGCCTGAAGGCAGGCATTCCGCAAACGAGTGTCGACGATGCGCAGGACACCATTTCCAAGTACCGCCATCAGATTGACGAGGAGCAGACCCGTCAGGTGATTGACGCGCAAACGATTCGCGACAACACCAATCAGGAATCCACCTCCGAGTCAGATTCCGAGAAAACCGCCGAACAGTCAGCCGAGGCCGAAGCCTCCGATAAGAATTAGAAAGGGAGTGCCGCTTATGAGTCGCCGCAACACCGAACTGCTCTTGCTCATCGCCTCGGCGTTCCCCGTCATCCTGCTCTATGCGATGTACGTGCTCACCGCGGGTGCCACGATTTCCTTTGAGACGCTCGCCGTGCCGATCGGCCTGTTCGCCGCCTTCGCCGCGGCGCATATCGCCGTGCGCATCCTGGCGCCCGGCGCCGACCCCGCCATCCTGCCCATCGTCTTTGTGCTCTCGGGCATCGGCATCACATTCGTGACGCGCCTGGCCCCCGACCTCGCCATCTCGCAGCTCATCATCTTGTTTGTCTCGGTGGCGCTCATGGTGGGAACGCTCGCGCTGGCCAAGAACCTCGACGTGGTCATGCGCTACAAGTACACCTTTGGCATTATCGGCATCATCCTGCTGATGCTGCCGATCTTTATCGGCACCACGATCTCGGGCTCCAAGCTGTGGATTCGCATCGCCGGCTTTACCATCCAGCCCGGCGAGTTCGCCAAGGTCTTCATCGTCCTGTTCCTGGCAGGCTATCTGGCCGAGAACCGTGAGCTGCTCTCCATCTCCAACCGCAAGATCCTGGGCCTCAAGATTCCGCGCTTCCGCCTGCTGCTGCCGCTGTTTGCCGTGTGGGGCGTGTGCTTGCTCATCGTCGTCTTCGAACGCGACCTGGGCTCGGCCGTCCTGTTCTACACCATCTTTTTGCTGATGCTCTATGTTGCCACGGGACGCTTTTCGTACGTCATCATCGGCCTTGCGCTGCTGGCCGTTGGAGCCGTGGGCGCCTACAAGTTCCTGTCGCACGTGCAGGTGCGCTTTCAGGTCTGGGTCGATCCGTTTAAGGACGCCCAGGGCCAGGGCTACCAGATTGTACAGTCACTTTACTCGCTGGCTGACGGCGGCCTGGTTGGCGTCGGCATCGGCAACGGCATGGCAAACAACATCCCCGTCGTCGAGTCCGACTTTATCTTCTCGGCCATCGGCGAGGAAATGGGCCTTTTGGGCGGCGGCGCCGTGCTCATCCTGTTTATGCTTTTTGCCGTGCGCGGCCTCACCACGGCCGCCCGCGCCAAGTCCGACCTTGCCGCCTTTAGCGCGACCGGCCTTACGGCGGCCATCAGCTTCCAGGCATTCTTAATCGTTGGCGGCGTAACCCGCCTGATCCCGCTGACCGGCGTCACCCTGCCCTTTATGAGCCAGGGCGGCTCCTCGCTGCTGGCGAGCTTTATCATCGTCGCGCTGCTGCTGCGCGCCGGCGACGAGGCAACCGGACGCGAAGCCGAGCTCACCGGTACCGGCACTATGGCCGCCATCACCGATGACCAGCTCGCATCCGCCGCTGCCCCGACCGGTACGCGTTTTGCCAGCGCACCTTCCTACAGCCACGGCAACCACTCCGCGGGTTCTCGCATGCGTCGTCGCCTGCTCGACACGCCAGAGTCCGGCGTGCTCGGCCGCGTGGCACTTGCCAACCGTCTGACTCGTGCCGTGTTTGCCTTTACGGCGCTGTTCGCCATCCTTATCGGCAACCTCACCTATGTCCAGGTCATCAAGGCCAAGGACTATCAGGACATGCCGACCAACAACCACACCATCGCCCGCTCCAAGTACATCCAGCGTGGCTCCATCATCACGTCCGACGGCGTGACGCTGGCCGAATCGCTGCAGCAGGAGGACGGCACCTACGCCCGTTCCTACCCCAACGGCAACATGGCCGCGCACGTGGTGGGCTACGTGAGCCAGCAATACGGCACCGCCGGCATCGAAAGTGTCATGAACGATACGCTCACCGGCTCCAAGGATTACTCCAGCTGGAACAACGCCATCGCGTCGCTCGCGGGGCAGACCCAGCCGGGCAATACCGCCAAGCTCACCATCGACTCGCGCATCCAGACGGCTGCCGAGCAGGCGCTCAAGGGCTTTAAGGGAGCTGTGGTGGTCATGGATCCGCGCACCGGTGCGGTCCTTGCGTGTGCGAGCTCGCCCACCTACGACAACACCAACATCGATGCGCTGCTCCAGTCGGGCGGCGGCGAGGACGGCTCCATGTACGACCGCGCCATGGACGCGCTGTACACCCCGGGCTCGACCTTTAAGGTCGTCACACTCTCCGCGGCGCTCGAGACCGGCACCGCCAGCCTTACCAGCACGTACCAGGCGCCCGGCTCCATGGACATCGGCAACGCGCCGGTCACCAACTATGCCAACGAGAGCTACGGCACCATCAGCCTGCAGCAGGCCTTCGCCGTGTCGTCCAACGTCGTCTTTGGCCAGGTGGCAAACGAGGTCGGCGCCAGCTCGCTCGTCCAGTTTGCCAACGCCTTTGGCTACGGTCAAAAGCTCGGCCAGGATCTGACCACCGCGGCTTCCATCATGGCCGACCCGTC
Organism: bacterium; assembly: GCA_963602135.1. Classification (GTDB taxonomy): domain Bacteria; phylum Actinomycetota; class Coriobacteriia; order Coriobacteriales; family Coriobacteriaceae; genus Collinsella. Next base: position 7,865 of record CAVCHM010000009.1, read on the forward strand.
GCTTATGACCGAGTGGGAGACCGCTTGGGCCGGCGCCGGCCAGCCCGTCGGCATGGACCACACGCCTGGCCCGCAGACCACCGTTATGCAGAATTGCGTGATCGCTGCGGCTATCGCCAACAGCGGCGTGGTCATGGACCCGTTCTTTGTGTCCCAGATACTCGCCCCGGACGGAACCGTGGTTAAGACCACGCAGTCCCGCTCGCTGGGCCAGGCTGTCAGCTCTGCCACGGCCGACCAGGTCAAGCAGGCCATGCTCGCCGTCGTCCAGTCCGGTACCGGCACCGATGCCCAGATTCCGGGCGTCAAGGTTGCCGGCAAGACCGGTTCGGCCGAGACCGGCGGCACCAACGTCAACTCTATGTTTGTTGGCTTTGCACCTTACGATTCACCCACGGTTGCCATCTCGGTGGCCTTGGAGGATTACGACAAACACGACGTCAAGGCGGCCAAGATTGCCGGCATCGTCCTGACCGCGGCGCTCGCCGCACAGGGAGCGTGATGCCCGTGATCAAAGCGGATACTTGGGACGCGCCGCGGCCGATGAGCTAGCGGCAACGCGCCACACGGCCCCAGCGGCCATACATTTGGTACTACACACATCGTTGAGCGAATAGTTATGTTAGGAGCAGGAATGGAACAGAGGGTCCTCGGGGGAAGATACCTCCTCAAGGATAAGGTGGGAACGGGCGGCATGGCGACCGTCTTCCGTGCACAGGATCAGGTCCTCGACCGCACGGTTGCCGTCAAGATCATGCTGCCGCAGTATGCCGGCGACGCCACCTTCGCCGCCCGCTTTAAGCAGGAGGCCCAGGCAGCTGCCGGCCTGTCCTCCCCCTATATCGTGGGCGTCTACGACTGGGGCAAGGACGGCGACACCTATTACATCGTCATGGAGTACCTGCGCGGTACCGACCTTAAGAGCGGCATCAAGAGCCACGGCGCCCTCGATCCCAAGAAGGTCGCGCAGATCGGCTCGCAGATCAGCTCCGCGCTTTCGGTCGCACACAAGCACGAGATCATCCACCGCGACATTAAGCCGCAAAACATCATGGTGCTGCCCGACGGCAACATCAAGGTAATGGATTTTGGCATCGCACGCGCCAAGAACAGTCATCTCACGCAGGATAACAACGTGCTGGGCACCGCCCACTATGTAAGCCCCGAGCAGACCCGCGGCCAGGACCTCGGCCCCACCTCGGATATCTACTCGCTGGGTGTCGTCATGTACGAGTGCGCCACCGGCCGCGTGCCCTTTGACGGCGACGACGCCATCTCGGTCGCGCTCAAGCAGGTCAACGAGCTCCCTATCCCGCCGAGCCAGATCAACTCCGGCGTCGATGCCGACCTGGAGCGCATCATCCTCAAGTGCATGGAGAAGGACCCGGCAAACCGCTTCCAGACGGCCGACGAGCTGCGCCAGGTGCTCAACAGCTACCTGTCCGGCCGTGCCGTCAACGTCTCGGAGCCCACGCGCATCATCGGTGCCGCCGGCGACCTGGGTGCCACCAAGACCCGCGAGCTTTCCGACTCAACGCGCGCTATGGTTCGTCCCGTCTCGGGCGTGAGCGGTCAGAACACCGCCCGTAGCGCTGTCTCTGGCTCCACGGGCTCCTACGAGGTCGAGAAGCCTAAGTCCAACAAGAACAAGATCATCGCCGCCGTGATTGCCGCCGTCGCCGTGATTGGCGTTGTAGTGGCCTTTGCCACAGGCATGTTCAGTGGCGAACAGGTCACGGTGCCCGACGTGCTGGGCAAGGACCAGGAAACCGCTATCGAGCTGATCAAGGAAGCCGGCCTTGAGGTTGGCACCGTCGACCAGAGCTACAACGACGATGTCGACGAGGGAAAAGTCGCCGAGCAGACCCCCAACGGCAACACCAAGAAGGCCAAGGGCTCGAGGGTGAACCTGGTAATCTCCAAGGGCCCTAAACCCTCCGAGAAGGTTGAGGTTCCGCAGCTCCTCGGCCTGACCAAGGACCAGGCCGAGGCCGCACTGGCAAGCGTGGGCCTGAAGGGCAGCGCTTCGGAGGAAGCCAATGAGGCCGAAGAGGGCCAGGTCTTTGAGCAGAGCACTGCTGCTGGCAAGGAGGTCGAGAAGGGCACGACCATCTCGTACAAGGTCTCTGGCGGCCCGGACACCACCTCGGTGCCCGATCTGACCGACATGACCGAGGCCCAGGCGCGCAACGCCCTCGACATGGCTGGCTTTGGCGTCGACGTGAGCTACCAGGAAAACGACTCGGTTACCGAGGGCACCGTAATTAGCTGGAACCCCAGCGGCAAGCAGAAGCCCGGTGCCACGATCACTGTCGTCATCGCCAAGAAGTCCGGCAAGGCCAGCGTCCCGGGCAACCTGTACGGCAAGAGCATCTCCGCCGCCGTCACCGCGCTCAACAACGCCGGTTTCTACAACATCGCATTCTGCGACCAGAACGGCAACCCTGTGAGCGGCAACGAGAATGCCACCGTTACGGGCGTCTCCCCCACTGGTAAGCAGTCCACCGACAGCACGATTACGCTGACGGTTTCCATCTCCGGTTCCGGCGACGACTCCGAGTCTAGCAACTAACGTCGATCGCTTGTTGCTTCGAGCGGCTTAGACCGCAAACACATTCGCTCAGAAGCGCCCGCTTGCTCCCCCAGCAAGCGGGCGCTTTTCTTTTGACGCGGGATTGCCGCCCATGGATGAACGCGACTTGAAACCAGAGGAGCCCGGCACCATGGCGGTACCGGGCTCGATCAATCTCTGGTGCCCCCGGGCGGATTCGAACCGTCGGCACCCGCTTTAGGAGATATGATTTAATGCTACCCCTACTATTCATCAAGCATCATTGAACACCATATAACTGCAGATAAAAGGCCCACTTTGTTTGCGTCCTACTGCTGGGCCTTTCATGAAAATAGGGACACCGAGCGCAACGCGTTGCGCTGAGTCCTGAGGCTGTTGCAATGAAAATGAGAATCAAGGCTTCGATAGCAGGATGACAACGCAGGCACAATTTGATTTTTGAAATATGGACGAATTCCTCGTCAGGAGGGTAAAATGGTGCCGACGGCAGCCCAAGTTGTAGAGAGCTGGGCAGAGCCGTTGCTTAATGAAGTTGGGTCATCGTCTTAGCGACGGTGGCCTTTCTTTTTGGGCTTCGAGCCCTGCCTGAGTGCCTTGGAAAGGCCGACAAGGGCCGTGAGGAGCGAGACCATAGCGGTCAGGAGCTTCACGAGCTCGGTGAAATCGGTCATGGGCATCACCTCCCATCGGATGGAGGGCTCTGCCCGGCACGAGGACTGCCGACAGCGAGGATGATTTTATCAGAGTGGTTGACCCTCTCCGATCAATTCACGCTCCTCACCCTCGCGAAGAGTGCGGGCATGGCAGAATCGGCACTAAACGGCAGTGCGTTAGGGCACCGACGACGAGCTTTCAAAAACTAGCAAGGCGTATCGTCGTTGCGGTACCGGAATCGGCAAATCTCTGGTGCCCCCCCCCGGGCGGACTCGAAAACTCCCCGTGGGGAAATTGGTGACGCGGGTGTCGACGGCCCGAATCCGGCCCTTAGACCAGAAGAGCCCGGCACCGTGGTGGTACCGGGCTCGACAAATCTCTGGTGCCCCCGGGCGGATTCGAACCGTCGACACCCGCTTTAGGAGATATGATTTAATACTACCCCCTACCACTCATCAAACATCATTGAACGTCATATAACCGCAGATAAACATAGCAGTTTGTGTCTTTTACCTCCGATAGCTGCACCTACGCATTTACAAACATATTACTAACAGCTTTAGCTAAACTGCACTCAATGAATTGTTGAAAACTATTCAAAGAAACGGAGTGCAAAGATGTCAGAACAGCCACTAATTAGCGGAAGAGGCACGTGTTGGAAAGACAAGAGATCACCTAACACCTATCGCTATTATTTTTCCCTTGGAGTCAAGGACCCTAAGACGGGGCGCTACAAACGATCCCCAACTTATACAGTTCGTTGCAAGACTAAAACAGAAGCTAAGGCTGCAATGCAGGCCAAGCTGGCTGAAATCAACTCCTCTGGCACGATCACTAAAACTAAAAAGCCCACTTTGCTTGCGTCCTACTGCTGGGCCTTTCATGAAAATAGGGACACCGAGCTTGCGCCAACGAGCTATGAAAGAGAAGCGTACGATTGCAGGCATATCGAAGACCTATTCGGTGCGTTTCAGACAATTGAGGGGCTAACTCCCGATCTAATCGAAGAAACATATGCCGAAGCTCGTCATACGGGAAAATACAAACCATCAGAACTTGTACGAATCAATGCGAAACTGCGTCAGATTTTGTCGAATGCAGTCGCAAAGAGAATAATTGACCGAAACCCCTGCGCTACCGTTCATGTTCGCAGACCACGCAACAAAAGAGAATCACTGACAATCGACCAAGTAGCTACCCTATGCACACATCTTCAACACATTGAGCTCACCGCCGAAGCTGTTGGTACGCTAGTACTAGTGTATACGGGTATGCGGAAAGGCGAGATGCTGGGCCTCGAATGGCGCGATTGGGACCCTGCCAATAAAACCCTGAAAATTGACAGGCAGTACACCAACGACCATGAACTGAGGGCACCCAAGTCACAAGAAAGCCAACGCATAATCCCCGTTGGAGAAACCTTGGCCGAACGTCTTCAATCATGGTCAGCCATACAAAAAGAACTCCTGGCCTCTCTGGGGCTGTCCCAGACTGGCAGCACTCCCATCATTAGTGATATTGCTGTCGAACGGGGAGTCCCTACTGTCTGTCACATGAAAAATTACATCTACAACCATTGGTTTCGCGATTTCGCAGTTAGCTGCAATCTTGGAATCTATGAGCCGAACAATTCGACTGGCGGAAAACTATATAAGGGCATCTGCCCGCATCAGCTCAGACATTGTGTGAGCACTTTTATGCTGGCGAACGGATCAGACGTTAGAAGCGTGCAAGGTATTCTTGGCCACGCAGACCCCAATATCACGCTCAAAACGTATACAAGCCTCGTTCAACAATCAGAAATAAAAGCAGTTAAAGGCTACGAAGACTTAATCAACGCCTATATACAGAAAAACGAGCAATAGTATGTTTTTCATTCATCGTTTCATCCATAATATTACGGTACTATAATACCGTTTCCGCAGGTAGATGCTTTATTTAGTTGACATCTAATGAGTTTTATTACACTCTAAAGCTGTCAGATGGCTACGCATGTAGTCATAGAAACCGGCCCCCCAAGTGCTTATGATCCTGGTAAGTCTTACAAGCACAGGGAGGGCCCTCATTGAAAGGATAGCTCATCATGGCTACTCCAAAGATTAGCACTCAGGCGTCCACACCGACTTTCCCCACTGGTGCCGCTCAGTGCGATCGATTGCTCCGCGTTAACGACATTCGCGAAATCACTGGCTGGAGCGAAAACACCGCGCGCAAGTTTATGCGCGAATCCGGCAAGCTCATCCAGATCCATCGCTCGAATTACATGTTTGAAAGCTCGTTCTACGAACTTTTCAAGCAGCTTGAAGGTCGTACCGCCCACCTTGACTAGGCGGTAAACATGAGCGAGTTACCGTCAATTTCCGACATATTCAACGATGATGTTACCGAGCAACGAAAGATTATAGAGAAAATGGATAAAGCTATTTTTATTTCAGTGCCCGAGTGGGCGTGCTGCGTCACCACCGTTGCCGCCGAGCGTCTCATCCTCGGCCTTGTATGGAAGTTTGGAAAACCTTCCAAAAACAAACGAGCCATGGGCTTTTACGCTAAAAGCAAATGGATTGAGGAGCGCTACCACCTGAGCAAGAACACGATCTCCCGAGCCTATACCTCTTTGAAGGATAAGAGGTACATTCAAAAAGCGGGTGACGGCAGCTGGATGCTTAATTACGCCGCAATCTACCGCGCCGCAATCGAAAACGGCTGGGAGCCTCCGAAACCTTAAGCCCACAAACCGACTATCGAGGTCGAGGTCGTGAGAGTCGGCCACCGTCAGGATGCCCACAAGAATATGCCGCGGATGTAAAATGAAACAGGGTCGAACCGAAACAGTTCCCGGACAATTGGCGTCCGGCCAGACACTTCGATTCGACCCTTTTTCATGCCCGCATCTAAAACAATCCCACAATCATTCTCAACATCTTTAACGCCATCACTCTCCCGCCACCAACACGTCGTAGGTGCCATTTTCAACGAATCGATATGGCCGTCCATTCATGGTCTTTAAGGCACGTGATACCATGAAAACGTGCGGTATTTCCCCAATCGAAAACCTGCGTGAACGCATGACTCGAGACGCCTTTTAGAACTGACCGAGCGCAGGACGAACACAACTCAACAGCGGCCGCGTATTTGTTCCCAGCCGTACGGCGTGGCGAAGCCATGCCATTGTTGATTGGAGTGCGCACCATGGTAGACGAGAGAAAAATCAGGGAGATCTACGGTTACGGCATGAAGTCCGTCCTTGATGAGGCCGCCGAGCGGATCGAGGCGACGTGGCGGGGGAAGCTGCTGCGCGAGACTGCCGACCTCAAGACCGAGAACGCCTTGCTCAGGGCCCAGCTCGACGAATTTAATCGCAAGCTCAGTGAGGCGATGGATCGGAACGAAGAGATTGAGGCTAGCTACAGCGAGCGTATTTCCTTCATCGAGGAGAAATTCGAGCTCGATACCGCGAGCCTTGAGCTCGAGAACAACGAGCTCCACGCCGCGAGCGTCAGGCACCTCTCTCATGCCAGGGAACTCGACAGGCAGGTCGTCCAACTCCACGCCGAGGCTGAGGCCATGGTCGATGAGATCGAGCGCCTGCGCGGCGAGCGTGACGCCGCGCTGAAAGCCCAGGCCGAGCTGAGTGACGCACTCTTGGCCCAGCGCGACCTGATGGCCGGGGTCGCCGCCCTCAAGGACTGCCTCGCCGCCTCCGAGCAGCGTGCAGCCGTGGCTGAGGCCAAGATCGAGGTCATGACCCAAATGAAGGGCAAGTAGCCCCGCGCCCTTCCTGTCAGGTGGCTGATTTCTAGAAACCTTCTAGAGCGCTTCTAGAAGGTTTCTAGAACCGGGCGCAGCATCTTCGATCGGCACGATGTCTTGGTAGATCAAGCGATGCCCAGCGTCGAACCATTCGTCACCGTGGTAATGGCCGAAGAACCATGCGCGGTAGTCGAGCCGTCCGTCGAGCTCGCCCAGGAAGGTTTGCAGCGGATCCCCGCGGTACTCACGTCCGCGTTCGCGGCACAGCCCCTCAGCAAGGACGGCCGGCGCCCCATGCGTCACCACGTAATCGACCTTCCAGTCCACGCGGTCGAGCGAGCGGCGGCAGCGCTCCATCTCTTCCTCGCTCGGCATCTCCTCGGGCCACCAGCTCCTCCCCTCCCTGCGATACTGCCTGTCGTTGCTCGCGGCACCGCCCATGGCAAGGACCGTGAGCCCGCCGATGTCGAACACCTCCCCACGCATCAGGTGCAGCACGTGCGGTCGCGCCTCATGGACGAGCCCGCCGTTCCACTCCCGCACCGGCAGCTCAGCCAGGGCGTGGTGGTTCTCATGGTTGCCGTCCACGAAGCACATGGTCCAGGGCTTCGACTCGAACCAGTCTAGCCAGTATTTCTCGGCGTTGGATCCATCCCAGACAAAGCCGAAGTCGCCGGCCACGATCACCACGTCATCGCGCGTCAGGGTCCGGCCCAGCGGCCAATTCTTGAAGGCAAACCGGCTGGACCCGTACTCGGCCCTGCCGTGCACGTCGCCCGTCACATAGATAGCCATCAGTACGCACCCCACGGCAGGAGTTTGTCCCCGAGCCTCACGATCCGGTCATACAGCACCGTGTGCCGTTCGTCCGGGTTGCCGTCTCGGTGAAAATGTCCGTAATACCAGCGCTTGTAGTCCAGGCGATCCTCGAGCTCGTCGAGGAATCCGGTCAGCCGGTCCACATCGGGGCGTTCCCAGCCTGGGTCCGGGTAGAGCGTCGGCGAGAGCATGCGCGTCGAGCAGGTATGGGTGATGACGCAGTCGACCTTCCAGCCGACCTTGTCGAGCTTTGTCCGCGCGGTATCGAAATCGCGCTCGTCCGGGAGCTCCTGGGGCCACCAGCTGGAATACGGCACGCGGTATTCCCTGTCCACGCTCGTGGCGCCGCCCATGGTAAAGATCGTTGAACCGTCGAGCTCAAAGACCTCGCCGCGCGTCAGGCGTCGGATGGGCGAGGTGTCCGATAGGCGCTGCGTGAGCCCACCGTGCCACAGCTCCACGGGGCGCTCCGCCCAATGGTCGAAGCGCTCGTGGTTGCCGTCGACGAACAGCACGGTGTAGGGCCGCGACTCGAGCCAGGCGATATCGGCACATTCCTCGGCAGAGAAATCCCACGGGAAGCCAAAGTCGCCGGCGACGATGAGATAGTCGTCGCTGGCAAGGCTATCCCCAAGCTCCCAGTCGCGGAGCTTTTGCATGTCGAGCCCACCGTGGATGTCGCCTGTCACATAGACCGTCATCGGATTACCACTTCCCTCTTATACGCCGCCAGCTCGCGCTCGACCTACCTGTCGCCGGTCTCGTTGACCCACCAGGGCCATTTCACGCGGCCGCACGGCTCGTCGACTTCGGCGAACCATCCCCTCAGCTCGTCGAGGCTCACCGGGGAGTGCCCGTTGGCATCGCAACCGACGTCGTAGCGCAGAAGGCCCTGCTCGCGGTTGAACTCGTTGTATGCGCCGCCGCTGCTGTGGATGTGCCCGTGGAGGTGCCACGATCCATGGTTCATGCCCTGCCAGTCGGCCATGGGGTAATGGCTCAGGACGATCTTCTGCCCGTCGATCTTGAGCACGCAGATCGGCGGCTCCACGGTGAACGCGCCAGCGACCGCCGGCTGGGTCCAGTCCTTGTCGTGGTTTCCCGGGACGAGGTGGATGCGCCTGCAGGCGATCTGCTTGCGCAGGGCATAGGCGTGCTGGGCGGTCATCTTGAATGAGAAATCCCCCAGGATGTAGAGCTCGTCGTCCACGGCGACCCTGCCGTTGATGTTGTCGACGATGGCGTCGTTCATCTGCCAAATCGTCTCCCACGGGCGGTTGGTGAACTTCAGCACGTTCTCATGCCCGAAGTGGGTGTCGCTGGTAAACCAGATCATATTTATGTCTCCTTCTGTCGCTAAAAAACGTTCTCCTTCGAGGTCGGGAGACGTTTTATGAGCGACATGAGGTGCATATCCCTCATGTTTCAAGCTCCAATCTGCCGGATTTGCCCAACTAAAAGTTTACGCCCACGCGCGGATGAAGTTGATAATCAAGGGCCCACGCGCGAACAGGATTTGATTTTTGAAATATGGACGAATTCCTCGTCAGGAGGGTAAAATGGTGCCGACGGCAGCCCAAGTTGTAGAGAGCTGGGCAGAGCCGTTGCTTAATGAAGTTGGGTCATCGTCTTAGCGACGGTGGCCTTTCTTTTTGGGCTTCGAGCCCTGCCTGAGTGCCTTGGAAAGGCCGACAAGGGCCGTGAGGAGCGAGACCATAGCGGTCAGGAGCTTCACGAGCTCGGTGAAATCGGTCATGGGCATCACCTCCCATCGGATGGAGGGCTCTGCCCGGCACGAGGGCTGCCGACAGCAAGGACGATTCTATCAGAGTGGCTGACTCCCGCCGACCAATTCATACTCCTCACCCTCGCCGAATTGCGAGCATGAAAGAATCGGCACTGGATGGCAGCGCGCTAGGGCACCGATGATAGGCTTTCCAAAACTAGCGAGGCGCATCTCCGCGCGAGTAGTCACCGCGATCGACGACGAGATCGTCCATCTGTCGCGACACGACGCCACCGCTGTGCGCCTGGCCTGCGGCGCGAACGCGGTCATCGCCAGCATCGGGAACGGCGCCGGCGTAACGGTTGCGAATCTCCCTTGCGTAACCGCGCCGGGCAAGAAGCTCATCACGGACCGCCGGATCCTCGAGCAGATCTTCATCGCACTTTGGTGCGATGAACTTAGGGAAGAGATTGTAGGCGACGCCCTTGCTCGCCTTTGCCTGCTCGACCCACGCCGAATACGCTTTCTTAAGCCGTTGAATGTAAATCTCGCAACGCCTCTCATAAGGAAGGGCTCGCTCGGCTTCTAGAACGTTATTTTTGAAGGTCGCCTCAAGTTGCTTGACCGCAAACCGCCCGTCAAGACGGGTCAGGCTGAAAGTGCACTTCGGGTTGCCGGCCTCCTTGATATCGAGATCTGTCGCATAGACTCGATTGTTCTTGATGAAAATGTCTACGCCCCATGAGGCGAGCAGCTTTTTGAACTGCTCCATATTCTTCGGGTGATAGTCGTTGATTGCAATATGGATCAGCTCGCGCAGATTGTTTTTATAACTGTACTCTCCCCGATCGACAATCTCCTTTTCTGTGCCGCGCGGCTGGCGATCGCGAATCTTCGAATTCTTCTTTCCCTTTTCGAGCTGAGCGAGATTCCAGGCCTCGTCCATTTCACGAACCCATGCAGCGCGTTCGTACTTTCCGCGACGCCCACCCGTCTCGCAACGCTTGCCCGTCAAAAGATCCGTGCGGTTAATCGCCATATGAACCGCGTAGCGTTTTCCCGCCTTATCGCTTTCCTCATGTAAGGCGACAATCACTTGTTGATGCGGGTAGTGTTTCGCAAGCCATTGCTCCGCGTAGGCCATACACGCATCGGGGGTCATCTTGCCCCCGTTGCATGAGCATTCTTCGGGGAGGAAAGCGAGGATCTGATGTAGCATGATTACGTTTTTGACTCCGGCTCTCGACGGTTTGTCGTGATGGAAAACCTTTCTGGTTCTATCCATTTTCGAAAACCAGCGGTCGCTCCATTCGATGTTCCAGCCACCACGCTCAATCGCATCTTTTCCGTTGATGTATTTACGGACATTCTTTGCGTAGCGCTCACTCGATATGCTTTTCTGCTTAATGACGGTCATTTTGATCACCGCCGACGAAATAGCGCTTTTCAAGCTCGTCGATAAAACGGTCTAGCTTACGCCCAACTTGATAGACCTTCTCAAGCGTTCGGAAAACAGCTTTCTCGTTGTACGCGGGAAGCCCCTGGGCGTTCACGAAGTACATCAGCTGATTGAGATTTGTTCCTTCCTTCAAAAGCTCGTGATAAACCTTGTCAATCGACGCCCGATCGACATCGATTTTCTCGACCTTCCCTTTGAGCAGTACGCGACGAGCATACGAACTGACAGTCATATCGAGGGAATCAGCATTGCTTTCGATTTTCTTTTTTTCTTCCGGCGAGACCCGGACGTGAATGTCATCGGTTCGGAATTTCCGGTCAGCGATTTCCGCATGACCAAAATCGATATCGAGATCGTCGGCATTGCACAACACGAAGCGTATGAGTTCCGCCTCGCTCATCTCATGTCGCTTTGCGATTGCAGCGATGGCTTTCTTCTCAACATCGGAAAGAGACGCCTTGACGGTGTGTGGGCGGAGCCTGCTCATGATTCTTCCTCCGGAAAACGAATCAGCGATCGGAGGGGCCTCCGATCAAAACCTGCTATGCGATTCGCTTTCCTTTTGATGAGAAACGGCTGGCGTCGTTCCAAAAATGAAGAATCGTCTCCGCGATTCTTCATCGCGAAGTTTCAACTTCACGATAACCTTATCGCCGTAGCAGGCGATAAGCAAGGTCTGTGGCGTGGCATTTTTGGGGTCCGAATGGGCCCACAAAAATGCCACCCACAGTCATCTTGCAATCGTAGGAACGGCGATTGGGCGGAGCGTAGCGTAGACACGAAATGAGAGGCCTCGTTTCGAGCGAAAGGCTTCGCGGTGTCGTAGCGTCAGCGGAGACCGCGAGCGGAAGCGAGCTTTTAACGCAAAGGATGCTGAGTGTTGAAAGTTCGCTGTAGCGAGAGCGGAGCGGTAATGCGAACGCGGGGATGCCGAGCATTTGAAGTACCGCGCAGCGGGCTTCGGGCGAGGGTTGAAGCAAGTCGAGGAAAGGTCCCACCGATTTGCGAAAGGTTTTGCCCGGAGCATCCGGCACAGCCGGATTCTTTGGGAACGGTCTCTCGTTTGATTGCTTTCCTATCGTTTACTCCCAGACTGGGCGTTTAAAAAAGGCGGCCGAAACCGGCCGCCCGCAAATAAATATCTATTCACCGAACGTAAGAGAAGGGGAACGAATGTCCATTACTCCCAGTGACCGGCGACGTCGACGACCCAATGCTGTCCCGTAGCCTGCTGTTCATAATGACCCTGGTCCTCAGAGGTGGTATACGAATCATTGATTGCAGAACCGCCGTTAGGATGTTGTGCGTCGCCGAAAGTAGCATGAGCGTGAGCATCCATTTCGGCTGCAGATCCAAATGCTGCGCGGCATGCGCTGCAAATCCAACGTTCATGACGAGTATACACTACGTTCGGTACCCAGACCTGACTGTAGTCGGTCTCCCAGTGCCCCTGCTCGGCGACCCATTTCTTCTGGCTGTCGCCGTTGGAAGAAGAGTTATTGCTGCCGGAACTCTGCGAGTTGCCGGAATTCTGTTTGGACTGGGAGGAATCTCCCTTGTTGTCCGACTTCGAGGAATCGGAAGACTTGTTATCCTCCTTCTTGGAGTCATCGGACTTCTGGTCCTTGCGGTCGGACTCTTTCTTCTCCTCGGTCTTGACTTCAGAGGCCTGCGCCGCCTTTTCTTCACTTGGCTTCTTTTTGTCTTTATTCTTTACCGCTGTGGTGGTCCTTTCCGCAGAGCCGCTTTCTTGCTTTGCAACGCTGGCACATCCAAGTTGAGGTGCCATGAGGCACACCAGAAACGCAACGATAATAGCCTTTGTTCTCACACCGATCCCCCTATCCATGAAGCCGGGCGTTGACCACTGGCCGGTGTCCAACGCCCGGTTCGCTTTTACATCTGCTCGCGGCGCTTCTTCTGGTCGAGGAAGACGCCGGCTGCCACGAGGACGGTACCGCCGATGGCGAACGTCTCGCCGATGAGGCCCGCGCAGTCGCCGGTCTGGGCGAGGCTGCCGGGCTGGTCGGTCTCCGTGCCGGCAAGGTGCTTCGGGGTGTATGCCGCCTGCTTCTTTGCGGCCTCCTCCGCCTCCTGTCGGGCGATCTCATCGGAAAGCTCCTGCTCCGCTGCGATGCGGTCAGACTTCGCCTGCTCGTAGGCGGCGTGTGCCACATCATAGCCGGGCTGGAGCCCGTCCACCACGGCCTGTTTCTCGTCCAGGATGGCCTTGGCGGGCGCGACCTTGGCACGTGTCTCGACTGCGGCGGCGAAGAGCGCGTTGAGGGCGTCATCCGCGTTCGCGTCATGGCCGGAGACGAGCGCCGTGTCGGCATCAATGGAGTTCAGCTTCGCCAGCTTGGCGTCTGCCTGCGCCTTCGTCTGTTCAGTGGCGGAGACCAGGGACTCGGCGGCGATGGCGTCAGCCTTTGCGGAGTCGAGCGCGGCCTTGGTGTCGTTGACGGCCTTTACTGCATCCTGCTCGCGCTGCTGCGCCTCTGCGAGCTTCGCGGCAAGACCGGTGAGGATGTCGAGGTTCGACTGTGCGTCCTCGAGATCGGTCTGGGAGCCGGTGAGCCTGTCGGCAGCAACGCCGGTGTCGGCCTTTGCGGCATCGACGGCACGCTGGGCATCCGCGAGGGCGCTTGCGGTGGTATCCGCCTTTTGCCTGGCGGCGGCGAGGACGGTCGCCTTCTCGGCCTGATCGGCTGCCGCCGCGTCGTGGACGCCCTTTGCGGCATCGAGCGCCTTCTTGGCGTCGGCGACGTCCTGGAAGAACTTCGCGAGGTCGGCGTTCGCATCGTCCACGCCCTGCTGCTTGGATGCGGTGTCCGCCTTGGCGGAGTCCAGCTTGGACTGTGCGGTCGTTACGGCTGCGTTGGCGGCATTAAAGGCGACCTGCTTCTGCTGGACGGTCGATTTTGCCGTATCGACTGCCGCGTTGGCGGCATCGAGGTTCGATTTCGCCGCATCCAGCTCGGCCTGGGCATCCGTGACGCCCTGCTGCTTGGCGGCGACATCAGCCTTTGCGGCATCGACGGCACGCTGCGCATCGGTGACGCCCTGCTTCGCGGCATCGACACCTGTCTGTGCGGAATCCGCTGCGTCCTGCTTCTGCTGGACGGTTGCTGCGGCGCCGGCGGCTGCCTGCTGCTTGGCTGCGAGATCGGCCTTGGCTGCGTCGAGTGCGCTCTTGGCGTTCTTGAGACCGTTGATATAGGAGGTCAGCTTCTGCTCGTACTCAGCGACGGAGATGGAGTTCATGTTCCAACCGGAGCCGGACCAGCCGGAGATCTCTGCGGTGTAGCACTGCGTCTGAAGCCCGGACATGGTGCCCTTGGTACAGGTTGCCATTCCCATAACGGCGAGTTCGGGATTGATGATGTTCATATAATGACCGACGGTACCGCTACTGCCGTTCTCCCAGTGGCAGTTATCTGCAATCCAATGGTTGATTGCGACGCCGTTCTTTGCATAGAAATCATAGGCATCCTTGCCGACAAGACCGGTGACTCCATAAAGGGCCTCCGTTGCCTTGTCGAAAAAGCCCTTCTCCTGCTCGATCCACTGACCACTTGGATCGATTCCGTAATTCCATGCCAGGTTTTCGGCAAAATCATATTGACGGGCATGGTCGAGCACAGTGTCACTGTAGTTGGCATCCGCAATGGCACCGGCGATGAGCTTGTAGGTGACCTGGAGCTCGGACAGGCCGACCGACTTGCGGTAGTCATTGACGGACTTCATCCACCTGATCGCATTGATCATGTTGTCAAGGGACGTGGCGTCCTTGGAGTTGCCGACTTCGGTCTTGCCGGCATATTTGGCGTTCAGGATGATGTTGGCTGCGTCATCGGCACCCATAGCCTTGAAGAAGCCGATGGCTCCCTGCTTGAATTGCGCGTCGGCGGCATCGAGCTTCGCCTGTGCCTCGTCGACCTTCTGCTGGGCGGTGGTCACGGCCGCGTCAGCGGTATCCTTTGCGGCCTTGGCATTCGCAAGCTCTTCGTCGGCGGCTGCCTTGGCGGACTCGGCGTCCTTGACAGCCTGCTTCGCTGCATCCAGCTTGGCGACGGCGTCGACGTTCGCCTGCTTGGCCGCATCGAGGTCGGAGTTTGCGGCATCGAGTGCGGACTGGGCGACGTTCACGCCGGACGCGGCATCGACCGCGGCCTGCTGCTTCGCGGAGAGGGACGCCTGGGCATCGTTCAGCTCGGTCTGTGCCGTTGCTGCAGCGGACTGCGCCTGCTCGAGCTCGGACTCGCACTGGGACTGCACCGCTCGTGCGGTGGCGAGGGTTGCCTCTGCGTCCGCGACCTTCTGCTTTGCCGCATCGTACTCCGGACCGCTGGCGCCTGCCTCCGCTGCGGCGAGGTCGGCTTTCGCCTGCTCATAGGCGGCACTGGCGGCTGCGGCCTTCTCATCTGCCGCGTCCTTGTTCTGTTTGGCTGCAGCGAGGACGGAATCGGCGGAATCCTTTGCAGACTGGGCCGCAACCAGCTTGGACTGGGCATCGGCAAGCGTCGCGTTGGCGTTGGCGAGTTCATTCTGCGCCTTGCTCACGGCATCCTGGGCGTCGCGCACGGCCTGCTCGGCGGCACTGATTGCCTCCGGGGCGGCGCCTACGGCATCGGCCTTGGCTTTATCGAGGGCATCCTGAGCGTCCTGGGCCGCCTTGAGGGCTGACTGGTACGCTTCGTCCTTCTCGGATGCATCCACCTTGGCGTCTGCGAGACCCGCCTTCGCCTGCTCGAGGTCCTTGCCGGCGGCATCGACGGCGTCCTTGCCCTCTGCGACCTGACGGGCGTACTCGTCCATCGCCGCACGGTCGGCTGCCGTGCCGGCGCTGACCGCCGAATCATAGGATGCCTTGGCTCGGTCGCGGGCGGAAGCCGCCTCGTTGTAGGGACCGGCGGCCTCGTCATAGGATGCCTTGGCGGCGTCCTCCTTCGCCTTCGCCTCGTCGACCGCCTTCTGCAGGTCCGCGATGGTCTGCGCTGCGGACTTCGCGCCGGTACCGGATACCGCGCCGGCATGGGTGGCGATCGGCGACATCACGGCGGGGTGCTGCGTGGTCCCGTCACCGGTCTGGGCGAATGCCGCGAACGGCGAGATGAGGCTCGATCCGGTCATGGCGGCCATGGTCGCCGCGGAGACGGTCAGACGTGCGATCCCCTTCGGGGCGTGAAACTTTTTGCTTGGCAGTGCGGCGAAGTGATCGCCACCGGCAGCGAAGTGCTTTCCCTGAGTCATTGCTATTCCATTCCTTTTCCGTGCCCTATCCGACTAGGCATCAGAGCTCTTTCCAATAGAGATAATTATGCGCCTCAACTGGGATTGTTGTACATAGTCCGTTGGCATTTATACAACAATCCATGACTCTTTTTGTCATGGATATCTCACCCTTACAACGATCATTCGGTCTACGCTGCAAAGAACTCAGATCAAAATCTGGTTACTCTCAAGAGCAATTTGCGAACCGCATCGATATGGACAGGTCTTACTACGCCTCGATAGAGGTCGGACGAAGAAATGTCAGTCTTTCCAACCTTTGTAAAATTGCCAATGGATTCAACATGTCAATTGCTGCACTTATGACTGGTGTTACCGATAAAACGGATTAGTCCATCAATCAGCGAGCGCAGCGAGCGAATCAATCGACGGCGTAGCCGGCGGCAAGGTCACGTCACGTGACCGCGCAGCGAGCTCTGCGAGCGAAGGGGACAGCAGCGCTGTCCCTATTCTTTATCGACGGCGTTGCCGGCGGCAAGGACACGGTACGTGGCCGCGCAGCGAGCTTTGCGAGCGAAGGGGACGGCATCGCCGTCCCTATTTCTTTCTAATCTATTTCTCTATTAATTGGTTTCACCAAAATGGGTATGACACAAGCTTCTGAACAGGCTTTTTATCAAAGAATACAGAGCTACCGAATCATCAAAATGGTGAAGATTTTTACTCAAAAAGGGGAGGCCTTTCACCAAAATGGAACCGACTAATAGCTGTTGAAAACTTTTATCCCCAAAATGGTGATTTCCTGTTTTCAGTGGAAAACTCGGGAAGTCAAATTATTTACTTACCAGATTTACAAACGAAAGCGGTTCTTAGCCCCAAAACCAGAACAGGTCAGAAGCAAAATTAACTCCTGACCTGCGATTTTGCTGGTGCCCCCGGGCGGATTCGAACCGTCGACACCCGCTTTAGGAGGTCATGGTCATTTACCTTACCTGGGCAAATGCAATTTTGCCCTATTATATATATTCGCAGGTAAATTAGCTATTATTGAGTTTCTGCTGGTTCTTATTAGAATTCTATTTCACCCCTTTTTCACCCCTAGCAGTTACGGTAACGGCTTGCAGGGGTGAAAAGTTTACGTTAGGCTCGGGGCCGGGGCCCTCAAAGCCCCGGCCCCGAGCCTAACGTAATCCCCTTGGAGGACTCTTTTGGAAACCAGAATCAAACCAACCGCAAAGGGAACATCCGAACCCATCAAGGGAAAGCCCGGCTCATTCAAGATTTACTTCTCTCTTGGGAGAGACCCGAACTCCGGAAAGAACGGCAGCAAAGTTAAGTATCTCAAAACACCCAAGAGGACTATCCATTGCAAGAGCAAGAACCCAAAGAACTGGCCTAGCGAAGTCGCAAACGCCCTCAACGAGTACCGCGAGGAACTTGAGAGCTATGAACCATCTAGGGATGCCCCAAGCACCGTAGCGGCATATGCCGAATCTTTCCACGTGCTCCGAGAGGGCTCATTCGGCTCCCCTCTCTCATATGAGCGAGAGGGATACGACGTGCGACACATACGAGAACTGTTCGGAGACGTGCCCCTAGCCGACCTGAGGCCCGACGATATTAAACGCGCCTACGCTGAGGCTCGTTCAAATGGAAGGTTCACCGACGCCGAGATTCGTCGCATTCACGTCAAGCTTAAGCAGGTCATGCAAGATGCCCTTGAGAACGAACTGATTAGCCGCAATCCTTGCATCGGCATAAAGCTGCCGAAACCGGACCTGCGAGCACGAAACTTTCTCCCTCCCGATGAGCTCCCAAGATTCACCGAGTGTTTGCTTTCTGAGCCGATGGGGCCTATGACCGTCTGCACCATGCTTATATTTCACCTTGGGCTGAGGAAAGGCGAGGCCTTAGGCCTCAGCTGGCTCGATTATGATCCCGAAGCTATGGAGCTCCGAATCATCAGACAATACACCAGTGATAAAACTTTGAGGCCCCCGAAATCGGAAATGAGCAGACGCATTCTCTCCATAGACAAAGCTCTGGCTGAGTATTTGGACAAGTGGAAGACTATGCAGCGCGACATATTCAGACGTCGCGGGCTGGAGCAAAAGGACACCGACCCCATCGTCCACGCGTTCAGCGTTGGAAAGGATACCGACGGTTTCCATAGCATAAGCGTCACCAGACCAAGCGGGCACAACTACTCTCGATGGTTTAGGGACTTCTGCGTCGATAACGGCTATGGAACCTATAGCGATGTGACGAAGCAGTTCATGCGCGACGGCAAGCTCCACACGCGCGGCACTGGTTACTCGGGGCTTGTTCCCCATGGCCTTCGCCACACCGCCGCAACCGCCCTTGTGGCGAGCAACGTGGACCTAAAGACCGTTCAAGCGCGAATGGGCCACGCATCCGCAAGTACAACCGCCAACTTCTACACCCATGCAATCAGGGCCAACGACCGGAATGCAGCCGAAGTATTCGAGAAGATTAGCGATTCATCCAACAAATAGCGCTCGCACAACACTGACACTAGTGGTAGACTCTTATCACCAGTAAGAGAGAAAGGAGGCTATCAATGGCACTTACCACGGCGAGCAGCAAGCTCCGTTCGACAATTCTGTTTAACTCAAAAGAGGAACAGGTCCTATTCAAGCGCTCCAGCGCAGACCTAGCCGCAGCAAGGGGACTTACGCCCTCCGCACTTTTGGCGAGGCTCCCCATGGAGCAACTGACCAGCTCAAACCTCGGCAGATGGGCGGCACAGCTCATCTATGCAGAGGACGGTAGCTGTCTTGATGCGTTTGAGGCCATGTTTGAGGATTGGAGCGCCATCCAGCCCAAGAAGGACTGCCGCGACATCATTAAGGGCTTCTTCGACTACTGCCATGAGGCCAGGGTCTGCATCGACACCACTGACGAGCGCGTGTATCATCTCCGCTCGAATTGGGATAGCGTCTGTCTTCTGACCGAAGAGGCTTCCAAGGCGCACAAGGACAGTCTCGACTTGCGCATTCAAACAAAAACCGGTCGCGAGCTTGAAACGCTCTTGCAAAACCCGGCAGCGCTGCTCACCATCACGCCGTTGCTCTCGCACATCATCAATCTGTGGGAGTGCATCAAGGATTATGCCTGCACCTATCGTGTTCTGCTCGATTTCGCCAATATGGGCGAGTCGTCACGCAAGGGGTACGTGGAGTCCGCAGAAGCTCGAATCAGCCTCTTGAACCTTATCGATGCCTACGAGGAAGGAGGTATTGACTAGTCGATAAGGCCGAATTACAAGCAAGCACCCGGCTCCCCCCTCTGTCGCCAAACATCAAAGAGGAGCCGAGCGCCCCAAACAAGGAGTTTATCATGCATTTTGCAGATGACCCCAAGGTTGACGCCATTTCCGCAGGCATCAACCTTCGCCGCGCTGGCACCAAGCGTATCTTGAGCCGTCTCGATGTTCAGATTCTCACCGGCATTGGCCAGTCGAGCGCCATTAAGCTCATGAAGTCGACGCACCATTGCTTCCGCATCGCCAACCAGTATTTTGTCATGGAAGAAGACCTCATCGCCTATTTCAGGACTTTGGCTGAAGAGGCGAACGAGTAATGCAGTGCCCGGCCCCCAACCCTCTCGTCTTCGAATCCGATAGGCTCGATGAGCACCTCAGCGCCCTTAGGGGTGACCAACCTATCGCCCTCTTCGGGCTCAAGGCCCTTAACGACATCCTCGGCGGAGTCCACCCCGGGCTCAATTATGCCATCGGCACCGGTCCCGGCAAGGGCAAGACGACCTTGGCCTTGCAGGAGGCCGACAAGCTTGCGAACGACGGTCGCCCAGTAATCTATGTCTCCGCCGAGCTTCCCGCGCATAAGCTCTTGGAGAAGAGCCTTGCACGACTCAGCGGAGGCAAGCTTGCCCTTTCCGAGGTCGCGGACGCGGCGGCGGCAGACCATCCCAAGCACGAGGCCTTCGAAGCTGCTCTCGACAGGTATCGCAGCTGTATCGCCCCGAATCTCTGTATTACCGGCCCGTTGAACACCGTTGAACTCTCGAACCTCGTTGGGCTGATAGCACGTGAGCGCAACGAGGCCCCTATCGTTTTCATCGACTATCTCCAACTCCTCGCCTGCGGTATCACGGCGGGACAGCAGTTCATCGACGAGCGCTTGGCAATCACAGCGTGCGTAAAGGGCTTGCGCGAAATATCAAACCTCTACGGCTCGCCAGTCATCGCCCTGAGCTCGACCACGCGCGAGTCCTACAAGTCTGGCAAGTCGAGCAAGCCCAACCTCGGCATGTTCGGCGGCTCTTCGACGGTCGAGTACAGCTTCGACTCCGTTCTTTTTCTTGCCGACGATGACGGAAAACCCGACTTCCCTTTTGAGGCCCCCGCGAGCGGCACCCCGCTCAAGCTCGTTGCCCTCAAGAATCGCTACGGCACGTTAGGCGAAGCTCGGTTCGACTTCGACGGAGCCCACGCTACCTTCCTCGATAGGGGCTAGGCGATGCGCGGCACTAGCAGGACTGCGCATATCAACGTTCGTATGACCGATGGAGAGCGGGCCGAAATCGTGGCCCGCTCTTCCTCTTTCGGCATGCCCCCATCAACGTTTTTGCGCGAGGCCGCCCTCCGAATCGGCGAGAAGCCCGTCAAGGTCGCCGACGAGTCGACCCTCCGGCAAATGCTCGTCGAGATGAAGCGGCAGGGCAACAACCTCAACCAAGCTATGCGCTCCATAAACGCCTATGGCATCGACCGGCAAACGGCCGTCCAGCTTGAAAACGCCGTCCAGTTGATATCGAGCACAGCTTCCGAACTCTCAACCCTTCTGTCGAAAGCAAAGGAGCGGCTATGAAAAGCAAGATGTTCACCGCCCTCATATCATCCGTCTTCATTGCATTCCTCGTCTGCCCAATCCTTGCCGCCCCTATCGGCGATATTGCCTCCGGGATCATGCCCGACGCGTCAGCCCTCCCCTCTGCGCTCGATGCGGCCACGGTTCTCGGCTGGTGGCTCTCGGGCGCATTCATCGCCCATATCGCGGGGACCGTCCTCACCTTCCTCCTCACGCTCTGCATCTGCTCCCTCGTTGCCTATTCGAGCGCCCTCAACTCGCGTGCCGACGATGGCGGCGTGCTCGGCAATGCTTGCATCAAGACGGGCCGCAATGCGGTGAAAGGTTCGATTACATGGGACGGCTCGGCTAACCCCTCTTCACGCGGGTTCGTCTACGGGTTCACCAGATGGCTCGGCAAACCCTGCTACCTCTTCGAGCCAAAGAAGATGGTCTATGTTTCCGGGTCCACTGGCTCTGGCAAGTCCCGCTTCCTCTACCTGCCCTCAATCGATTTGCTCTCGTACGGCGACGGCGCAAACGGCTCCGAGCCCGCGACCCTCGTCGTCTCCGACGTCAAGAACGAGCTCGTAGAGCTCACGGGCGACGAGCTCGCCCGCCGCGGCTACGACGTGCTGCTGCTTGACACGCAGCGCCCCTATCGCGGCCAGAGGTTCAACCCGCTCAAACAGGTGCTCGACCTCCATGCCGAGGGCCGGGACCAGGAGGCCGAGCAGGCGGCAGACGCCATCGCTGAGCTCGTGGTGCAGGACGACGAGAAGGGCAAGGGCTCGCATTGGACCGCATCCGCGCGGGGCCTTCTCTCCGCCATCGTCCTTTTGGTCTCCATGTCCGACGAGTGCCCCGAGGAGTCCAAGCACCTCGCGACCGTCTGCGAGGTGCTTGACCGTGGCACCGAGGCGGAGGGCGACGACCCGGCCGAACCGCTTAAGGACGTTTTCCGCGCACTACCAAGCAGGCACCCCGCGAAGAACAGGGCCTCGCAGTTCGTCTCCTCGGGCGGCAACGAGCTCAAGAGCATCCTCTCGACGCTCAAGGTGGCGCTGCGCCCGTTCTCGTCGGCCCCAGTCGCATGGATGACGTCCGGGTCCGACATCGACCCTCGCGCGGTTCTTGAAACCAAGAGCGCCGTATTCCTCCACGTGCTCGACGAGGGCTCGCCATACAACTGCATAGCGGCGATATTCCTCTCCCAGCTCTGGGAATCCGTCCAAATCGTCGCCGATTCCAACGGCGGAAGACTTCCGCGCCCCGTCCAGATTCTCGGCGACGAATGGGGCAACCTGCCCCGCATCGAATGCCTGCCCGCCCTCCTTTCGCTTGGAAGGGCGTTCCAGATTTACTGGACGGGGGCAACGCAGGATATATCCCAGCTTAATAAATATGGAGAGAGGGACGGACGGAGGAAGATTCTCGCGAACTGCGGCGTAAAAGTCGCCATGAAGCTCGCCGAGGAGGAAGACCGCCGATACTTCACGGAGCTCATCGGTAAGACCACCCGCCATACGCGGGGCACGAGCAGCAGCAAGGCAGCGTCGGGTTCGTCGGCATCGACCTCCTACAGCGAGAGCGCAGACGACGTGATACACGCGTGGGAATGGCGCGACATGGCCCCGGACAGGGACGGGATAATCGTCGTCAAGCACGCGGATAACGGAATACCCGCCGAGCGGGCCGGGGTCTTCCGCTCACCCGTCGCCGATTGCACCAAGACGCCCACGAAGGAGCACTTCGACCTCGGGACTCCGGAGCACGAGGCGGAGAAGCGCCGTGCCTATCAAAAGCAACTGGACGAGGCCGCTGCCGAGAAGATGGGCGAACGCGTCGGCCTCTGGTGCCCCAAGTGGCCCGAGCCGAAGAAGAAAGCCGAGATCCAGCCGACCGGCAAATTCAGCGGCCTTTCGCTCGACTAGGGAGGACCCATGACAGCGATTAAACAGACAAGCGTGTGCAGCGAGAAGCACCTCTCCCGCCTCAAGGACTATCTCTCATGGGACAGGGACAAGGCGCTCGCGCACGACACCCAGAACATCATCGACGAAGACCGCTGGTTCCAGGAAATGACGGACACGAGGAGGGCCATGGGCCACGACAGGCCAGGGAAGGCGGGGGCCAAGTGCACCTACATGCAGCACCAGATACTCGGTTTCCTCCCCGACGAGTGCGACCTCAACGGCGGAAAGATGACGCCTGAAATGTGCATGAAATACGCTCGGGCCTATGTGGCCGAGCGCTATCCGAACCAGGAGGTCGTGATGGTGCTTCACCGCGAGCGCTGCCGCGCGGACAGCACCGACCGCTATGCCGTGCACCTCGGCATCAACCGCAGCGACCTTGAGACGGGCAGGAGGCTCGACGAGGGTCCCGCACGCAAGGCCGCAACCGCGAGGGTGAAGACCGTCCGCGCCTTGGACGAGAAGTATGGGCTCAGGCAGCTTGAGCGCGGCAAGGCCAACTCGCGCGTCCACGCGAGACAGCCGGGTAGGGAGGAACGCGACATGGCCCGCAAGGGGCAGGCCGAGCGCTCCGAGAACGCCCGCGTCCGCGTGGCGGTCGCCCGTCGCGTCGAGGAGGTCGGACGAATGAGGGACTGCCCCGACCGCATGGCCGAGCTCGACCGGCGGCTCAGGCGAGACGGCATCGAGCTCGCGAGGTCGAAGGGCGGGAGCCTCCAGTACCGCTTCTTCTCGAAGGCCCTCGGGGCCGTGCGGAAGGTCAACGGCGGCAGGCTCGGCTTCGCGGTCGACCGCTCAACCGGCCTCGTCGTCCGCTTCACGCTACGCGGGATAGCGACGGCGATGCGGGCGTTCTGGGAGCTTGAGCGCAGGGCGCTGGAGAACCAAAACGGGCGGGACGACTGAGCATTTGGCCGGGACGCAACGGGCGTCCCGGCCCTCTCTTTTGCCCTTTGGCGGGAGCGACTTCGGAGCGGTTCGCCACCCCGTCGCAGGCGGGCAAGATGATTCCGTGCAACGGAATCCATATCTTGCCTGCACGGGACGAGCCGGTTGCCGAGGCAACGCGAGCCCGGGCAGGTGAGCGCCGGTTGAGCCGACGCCGAGGAGACGCGACCCATGGGGAGCGTCGCACGACGGCGCTCGACGACCCGGAGCGAGAGGTCCCGCCCGGCGACTACGGCGGAGCGATGGCGACTTCTGGAAGCCATCGAGCGCAGCCGTTCGGCGGGCGGGGCCGGCGTGAGCGGAGGCGGACGAAACGCGACCCTGGGGAGCGTTGCCAGGGAGCCGAAGCGAGAGCGACGCCGTGCGTCGCGGGGGTCCCGCCCATAGGCGGGACCCATCGGCCGCAAGGCCGATCAACGAGCATTAGAAAAAGCCCCGGCCATTTGGCCGGGGCTTTCCTTTCCTGAAATAGACTATTGCCTTGCTCTTTCAAGTTACTTCCGAGCGCCACAAGAGCAGGTGTAGTAAGCAGGCGAATCCGTCACGGTAACCGTTTCTTCCCATGCTGCGGAATCCGTAATCGTAACCGTTTCATCCCATGCCGCAGAATCTGTTACGGTATTGTATACCGTATGATACGCTCCACATGCTTTGTTACCTGCCATAAGTGCATTATACGCATGAGCTTGTTCATTGCCCGTGATATCTGCCCCGCAGCCGTTGCAAATTGAGCGCTCTTCCGTATGGGTCACTGCGGGATGGTACACCTTCTCCGTATGGGTCACTGCGGGATGGTACACCTTCTCCGTATGAGTCACCGCAGGATGGTAGATATCATACTTATGAACATGCGCCGGGGTGTCATCCTTTTTCGATGAACTGCCTGAATTGGAGTTTGAGCTGGAGTTGCTGCTGTTGCCGCCACTCGGCTTGCTATCGGATTTTCCTTCGTCTTTCTTGGAGGATGAATTGCTCTTGTTTCCAGAATTACCGGAGCTGCCTGTGGCCTTCCCATCATCCTTCCTGCCGTCGGAGGTCTCCGGGGTCTTCGCGTCGGACTTCTCTTCCTTGGCGGTCTCCTGAGCCTTCTCGGTCTCCTTCTCGACGGCATCGGTATCGGCGTTCGGGTTCTTCTTGATGTTGTCCTCGAACTTCTTCACGACCTCGGCGCCCTTGTCCCCGGTCAGAGTGAAATCGCCCTTCTTCACGGCTTCCGCAACGTCCTTGGCAATGGCTGTCAGGTCATCTTTCGTTACCTTGTCCGCATCCACCTTATCGAAAGCCACGCCTGTGGCAACTGTCTTGTCGGCTTTTCCGGCGGTAACCTTCTTCGATGGCACCTTATAGATGGAGCCGTCGGCGTTCACCGGTGAGATGAATGTGACGGTATAGGTACCGGACTCGCCGACCTTCACGGTCACCTGCTTGTTCGCGGCGATGGCAGTGTAGAAGTCTACTTTCCCGTCCTCATCCTCGATATGGGCGATGACGGGCGTGGAGGTTTTCGCATCCCAGCCGTCAGCCTTCACCTCAAGGGAAAGCACCATGTCCTGCTCCTCATCGTCCTTTGACTGGGACACCGCAGGGACGTTCGCTTTGCCCGTCCAATCCGCATGTGTGATGGCATATCCACCGCCGCCGACGAGAAGCGCCGCGCAGAGGATTCCTGCACCAGCCGCGCAGACCTGTTTGCGGGAGACCTCGCGCCCGAAGAGCATGAGCGGCTTCTTAGCGTTCTCCTCCTCCGTTGAATCCTCGACTTTCGGGATTTCGGCGATCTTGTCCGCCGGGACACCCTCAGTCTCGATGTTGTTGTCGTTAAACATATTGCTGTCTTTCTCCATTTCTGTCAGTCCTTTCTGTCTTATAAGAAGATTTCCTGCTATCTGTTCAAGGATTCCCTTCTCGCCGCGTCGCCCACCGAGGTCGGCGAGCGCCACGATGCCCTCTCCTATATCAAGGGTTCCAGTGGCATCATCGTTCCGGTTCCCGCTCATTTGCCTGGGCTTGAGGAGCTGGATTTCTTCGGTTCCGAAATCGGTGATATGAAGAGTGCGACCGCAGAGCTATCGAAACGGAACGGATTGGAACCACCGAAAGACCTGAACAGAGCGCATTAGAAAAAGCCCCGGTCAAATGGCCGGGGCTTTCCTTTCCCGAAATAGACGATTGCCTTGCTCTTTCAAGTTACTTCGTGGCACCGCAAGAAGAGCACTTATATCCAGCGGTCACGGTTTCGTCCCAAGCCGCACTTACCTGAACCTGTTCGTCGTAGGCATCGGAAACCTTTACCTGTTCGTCATAAGCCGCTTGCACGGTACGAGACTCTTCGTGACAAGAACCACAGTTACCACCATTAAGCAACGAGTTCTCAAAATGAGCAGCTTCGTTCCCGGTAATATCCGCACCGCAGTTATTGCAAATGCTGACATACTTCACAACCGCATCGTGGTGAACGGTCTTGTACTGCGCATCGTGATGGACGGTCTTGTACTGCGCGTCGTGATGGACGGTTTTTGTCTGGGCAACCCAGTTGTGCTGATGCGCCGGGGTATCATCCTTTTTCGATGAACTGCCTGAATTGGTGTTTGAGCCGGAGTTGCTGCTGTTGCCGCCACTCGGCTTGCTATCGGATTTTCCCTCGTCTTTCTTGGAGGATGAATTGCCCTTGTTTCCAGAATTATCGGAGCTGCCTGTGGCCTTCCCATCATCCTTCCTGCCGTCGGAGGTCTCCGGTGCCTTGGCATCGGACTTCTCTTCCTTGGCGGTCTCCTGAGCCTTCTCGGTCTCCTTCTCGACGGCATCGGTATCGGCGTTCGGGTTCTTCTTGATGTTGTCCTCGAACTTCTTCACGACCTCGGCGCCCCTATCCCCGGTCAGGGTGGAATCGCCCTTCTTCACGGCTGCTGCAACGTCCTTGGCGATGGCGGTCAGGTCATCTTTCGTTACCTTGTCCGCATCCACCTTATCAAGCGTGATGACGGTGCCATCCGTCTTCTTATCCGATTTCACTGCCGTGACCTTCTCGGACGTGGCCTTGTAGGTGGAGCCGTCCGCGTTCACCGGTGGGATGAGGGTGACGGTGTAGCTGCCGGACTCACCAACCGTGATGTTCACCTGCTTGTTGGCTTCGATAGCGGTGTAGAAGTCCGCCTTCCCGTCCGCATCCTCTATATGAGCGATGATGGGCGTGGAGGTGTCCGCATCCCATCCGTCGGCCTTCACCTCAAGGGTGAGCACCATGTCCTGCTTCTCATCGTCCTTCGACTGCGATACCGCAGGGGCATTGGAATCTCCCGTCCACCTGGCATGTGTGATGGCGTAAGCCCCGCCGCCGATGAGAAGCGCCGCACAGAGGATTCCCGCACCAGCCGCGCAGACCTGCTTACGGGAGAACTCGCGCCCGAAGATCACGAGTGGCTTTTTAGCATTCTCCTCCTCCGCTGAATCCGATCGTTTAATTTCCCGAGAGCCGTACTCATCCATCGGCAAACTCCAGTTCAATTATCAGAGGTTTAACTTAGCGGCATTGTATTCCAAATTGTCACTTATATAGGTGTGACTCATATAGAACCGAAACGAATCATTGGCACAACCTATTAGGAGGTGCCAATGACTCAGTTAGATATAAAGATGAGGGTCGGGCTTAGAATAAAAGAGTTGAGAACCGCACTCGGCTATAGCCAGGAAAGCCTTGCGTACTCTATCGAAATGTCCCGAACATACTTCGCTGAGGTCGAGACCGGCAAGCGGAACATATCAATTGAAAATATCGACCGGATTGCACAAGGGCTCGGCGTTTCCCTGAAGGAGTTCTTCAACTCTGACCTCTTTGTCAAATAAGACAGAGCGCAAATCGAATTAGAACGATAGGACAGACTTCCACCGTCACCTAATGTCCAACGAGGCTTCAATAGCAATCAAAAATATCAAAGGCTGCCGGAAACTGGCTCGCCCAACGGCAAAGTCAACCTAGGTTTTCAACGCTTTCCATAGCCGGAGGGTCCTACATCTAACCCGCAGGCTGTGGGAAGGGTTGAAAACCGGCCTAAAAGGTGGAATCTCGGGGTGAAATATGAAGCTGAGATGTTTTCACCATAGAAAGAACTTTCACCCTTTTTTCACCCCTCAGGCGAGATTTACCCCTGTCTATACAGAAGCAGGCCAGACGATTCATACCGTCTGACCTGTGATTTTCCTGGTGCCCCCGGGCGGATTCGAACCGTCGACACCCGCTTTAGGAGAGCGGTGCTCTATCCCCTGAGCTACGGAGGCATGTTGTACTAGTGTAGCAGATTTACTGCATCGCCATACACCCCATGACCAGACTTCAAAGTTGCGGTGGAATAGTTCCTGCCTAAAGCATCTAAAGCCACATTTAAGAACTATTCCACCGCAACTTATGTGGGGTTAGTCGGCTTTGTGGAAGAGGTTTTTGATGACGGAGGGGATGCTCTTGGCGCCCTTGGCCGTCACATCGATAAAGTCGGGCGAACGCACGAGCTTATTCTCGTCGACGTACTTGCGGACCGCGCGAAGCGTCTCTTTGTCGTCACGCGTCGAAAACGTAAAGTGACCGTTGTCCTTGGTGAAGATGGCAAAACGCGCGATCTTCTTGGTGCCGCGCAAAACCTCGGCGGCAATATAGTCGACTTCGTCCCACGGGATTTGAATATAATCCTCGGGATTGCGCTCGTTATAGTACTCAAACGCCTTATTGCCCACCATCACGTTACCGTGGCTGGTAAGCCCCATCAGGCAGGTTGCCGGCGTTGCCAGATCGACCGTGCTGTTCTGAGATTGCGCCATACGCGCCTCGCCCTCCAATAAAAAAATCGGACCGCATCCAGTGTACCCACCGGGTGCGGTCCGTTTCAATGGCTCAAAAGCCCTTACCTAGCAACTCTCGGTCTTAAGCCGAAGCGTGCTTACATGAAGCCGCAGAAGCGACCGATGATGCCGACGGCGAAGAGAGCCAGGATGATGACGATCGGGCTGACCTTCTTCTTGAGGAGCTTGCAGACCAGCAGGGTCAGGCACACGGCGGCAAGGCCGGGGATGAGCTGATCGAGGTTGGCCTGAAGCGTGGTGACCTTCATCTGATCAAGGGCGGTAGCACCGACGGAGTTGTACATCGTCAGCGCTTCCTTGATACCCTCGGAACCGGAGGGCAGGCTAGCCCAGTCGATAAAGGCGCCAGCAGACTGCTTGACCGTGGAGACGATCGGGGTGAAGGAAATGGACACCCAGCGCTCGACCAGGGCACCGATGATGAACATACCCAGGATGGAAGCGCCCTCGGTGACCTTGCCCATCAGACCACCGGAGAGGTCCTTGGCGATGGAGGAGCCGACCTTGTAGCCAAACTCCTGCGTGTACCACAGGAAGGCGTAACGGATGATGTTCCACGCGAAGAAGAACAGCAGCGGACCGACGATGCTGCCGGACAGGGCCAGGGAAGCGCCCAGAGCGCCCAGAATCGGGCGAAGGGTGAACCAGAAGACGGGGTCACCGACGCCGGCGAGCGGGCCCATCATACCGACCTTGACGCCCTGGATGGCGACGTCATCGATCGGAGCACCGTTGGCGCGCTCCTCCTCGAGGGCGAGGGTAACGCCAATGACGGGGGCGGAAACATAGGGGTGGGTGTTATAGAACTCCAGGTGGCGCTTAAGAGCGGCAATCTGGTCATCCTTGCTGGTGTAGAGTTTCTTGATCGCAGGGATCATTGCGAAGCACCAGCCGCCGTTCTGCATACGCTCGTAGTTCCACGAGCCCTGAAGGAACTGATGACGGAAGCAAACCTTCTTGCGGTCAGCCTTGGTGAGCTGAATCTTGTTCTCTGCCATATGTATCACTCCCCTCCTACTCGTAATCGTTCAGAATGTCGCCGAGCGGGTCGCCGGAGCCACCGCCCATGCCGCCACCCTGCTTGGCCAGATCCTTAAGGCCAAGGTAGATGAGGGCAAGGGAGATGCCGATGAGACCAAGGGCGATCAGCGTGAGCTGAGGGATGGCAGCAAGGACAAAGCCGAGGACGAAGAACGGCCAGGTCTCCTTGGTGGCCATCATGTTGATGACCATGGCGTAACCGACGGAAGCGACCATGCCGCCGCCGACAGCCATGCCGCCGGACAGCCAGTCGGGCATAGCGTTAAGCGCGTTGGTAACGGCCTCGGCCGGGATGACGCACAGAAGCACTGCCGGGATGGCGATACGAAGGCCCTGCATGAGGATGGCAGCATACTGCCAGCGCTCGATGCCGGAGAAGTCGCCCTTCTCGGCGCAACCGTCCATGGCGTGAGCGATAGCGGTAGCAATGGTACGGCAGATCATGGTCAGGAACAGACCAGCGACCGACAGCGGGACGGCGACGGCGATAGCGGTGGTAACGGCCTTGGCCGAATCAGTGGCGCCACCGTTGAGGGCGAGCACCATGATGATCGAAGAAGCGACCGAGGCCAGAGCGGCGTCAGGCGCGACGGCGGCGCCGACGTTAGCCCAGCCAAGGGCCATCATCTGGAGCGAACCGCCCAGGAGGATGCCCTCCTGAAGGTGACCGGTTACGAGACCGATAAGCGTGCATGCCACGAGCGGCTGATGGAACTGGAACTCATCCAGAATGCCTTCCATACCGGCAAGCAACGCGACAATCGCAACAAGCAGAATAGTGATTGCAGACATGTATCGGACCCTCCTTTACTATGCTTGAGCGGCCAGTTCGGCCTTAGCTTTCTTCAACATGGCGTCGAGATCCTCGGAGGAATCCGAAGGAACCTTGCGGACCTCGAACTTGACGCCCTTGGCCTTGAGAGCCTCGAGAGTCTTAACGTCGTCATCGCCCATGGCAACGGCGTTGGTGACGACGACCTTGCCCTTGGAGTGAGCCATGGAACCGATGTTGGCTTCCTTGATGTCGACGCCGGCCTCGATGGCCTTGAGCAGATCCTGCGGGTTCTCGAAGAGCAGCATGGCCTTGGTGTCACCAAAGCGCGTGTCCTTGACGACCTCGGCCATCTTCTTGATGGGCACGACGTTGGCATGGACTCCCGGAGGGGCAGCCTGCTCGATCATGGTCTTGCGGAGCTCGTCGTGAGCAACGCCGTCGGAAACCACGATGATGCGGTTGGGGTTGATCTGCTTGGTCCAAGTGGTGGCCACCTGACCATGAAGCAGACGGGTGTCGATACGGACGTGGGCGATCTTGATGTGCCCGTCGCCGATGACCGTTCCCGGAGGGATGGCGCCTGCAGGAGCAGCGGCGGCCGCAGCCGGCTTCTTCTCCTCGGGCTCCAGAGACTCGGGCTTGACGCGCACGCCAGCCTTAGCCTCAGTCACGAGATGTTTTGCGATCGCATGTGCAGTGTTCTTTGCGTCAAAGCGCTGCGAATATGCCTCGATGAGCATAGGCAGGTTGACACCGGTGACGATAGCCCAGGAATCGTGGCCCTCGATGAGCCCGCTGATCTGGTTGAACGGCGTACCGCCCCACAGATCAACGAGGAAGAGCACCTGCTCCTGGTCCTCGAAGGAAGCGACTGCTTCCTCGACCTTGGCACGGAAGTCGTCGGGGCCCATGCTCGGCTCGAGCGAGACCACGGCTACAGACGGCTGATCGCCAAAGACCATCGAGCCCGTCTGCTTGATTCCAGCCGCCAAGTCACCATGGCTAGCAAGAACAATACTTACCATCACATAACCTCCTTTTTGTCTACGTATTTCCTACACGACAAAAAAGAGTATAGCCGCAAGTGTGGCAAAATTATAGGAAAAAATGTGAATGGTTGGATTATTTGTTTAAACGTCATGCTTTTGTTACAAGTTGGTTACATCGCTGGTTTTCAGCTATTCCTCGCTAAACATAATTAGTTTGACCATCTTAGAAAACAGATACAGGCACAGCATTCACTAATACCGATTTAAATCGGATAAGAACCTGCTTGACTCTTCGATATTTTGTTTAAACAGACGTGACTTGACTAATTTCGTTAGTTATGCTCTAGCAAACCGTCAAAAAAGAATAGTCATTGGGACGTTCTTTAATGACTAGTCGTTTAAGAACGTCCCCAATGACTAAGTTAGGCGATGTGGAGGGGGTTGGCGGCGTCGACGGCGTCAGGAGCAGCGGGACCATCAGGGGTAGCGTCTGCCAGGTTCTCGTCGGGGGTCTCGATCTGCTTGATCATGACATCCTGGCCCTGCAGCAGATAAGTCTCGCCGCTACCGCAATGGGGACAGGTCTTTCCGTACTCGACCGTCGCGTAGTCGCGGCCGCACGCCTCGCAATGTGTCACGGCCTCAACGGGCTCCACGATAAGCTCCGAGCCATCGGTGATAGGCTTTTTATCCGCTGCCCAGCGCCAAGCGTCGAGCAGCAAGTCGGGAACGACGCCCGAGACCTCGCCCAACAGCAACGTCACGCTCGAAACGCGACTTACGCCGTTGGCGCGAGCCACGTTCTCAACATCGCGAATGATGTGGTAAACGATCCCCAATTCATGCAAGGCGAAACCCTTTCTGCAGAGGTTGATTCGATGCAAACTCAAAACAAGGGGACGGCGAAATCTAGTCTGCGCCGTCCCCTTACCCGCCATGGTTACCTATTTTCGACCGAACTTAATCTTGATGGCGCGCTTTAAAGCATACTTGCCCAGGCTGGGGAGCTTTTGCTCGTATTTGACCATGGTGGAGCACTCGGGGCGGTCACGATCGAGGTGGATGGCGTCGAACGCGCACTTGGTGGTGCACAGGCCGCAGCCGATGCACTTGTTGGGGTCGACGATCGAGGCGCCGCAGCCCAAGCAGCGGGCAGTCTCGGTGCGCACCTGCTCCTCGGTAAAGGTCTCGACGTACTCGCTAAACGGCGCAGCCTTCTCGCGCTCGCGGTCAACGTGGGCAACCTCGCGGCTCGCGTTGTCGTAGCTCTCGATCACGACATCGTCGCGGTCGAGCGCGGTGTAGCGGCGCTGGTTGCGGCCGATGGTGAGCGTGGAGCCCGGCTGCACAAAGCGGTGGATGGACACGGCGGCCTCGTGGCCGGCGGCGATAGCGTCGATGGCAAAGCTCGGACCGGTGTAGACGTCACCGCCCACAAAGATGTCGGGCTCGGCGGTCTGATAGGTCTGAGGGTCGGCGAGAGCACCCTGGCCGCGGCCAAGCTCAACCTTGGAGCCAGCCAGCAGGTCGCCCCACACAATGGACTGGCCGATCGACATGACTACACGGTCAGCGTCGACACGGCGCAGGTCGTTCTCGTCGTACTCGGGCGCAAAACGGCCCTCGTCGTCCGTGACACGCGTGCAGCGCTTGAAGGTAATGCCGCACACGCGACCGGCCTCGTCCAGATGGACCTCCTTGGGGCCCCAACCGCAGCTGATGTGCGCGCCGTCCTCGACGGCCTCGCGACGCTCTTCCTCGCTGGCGGGCATCTGCGCCTCGCTCTCCAGGCAGAACATCTCAACGTGCTCGGAGCCCAAGCGGCAGGCGTTGCGGGCGACGTCGATGGCCACGTTGCCGCCACCCACCACGATGGTGCGGCCGGGCAGCGCGTCAATCTTGCCGCTGTTGACCTCACGCAAGAAGTCGACGGCGACGGTCACGTCCTCGGCATCCTCGCCCGGAATACCGGCAAGGCGGCCGCCCTGGCAGCCAATGGCCACGTAGAAGGCCTTAAAGCCCTGCGCGCGCAGCTCGTCGAGCGTCACGTCGCGGCCGACCTCCACGCCGTAGCGGAACTCGGCGCCCATCAGGCGGATGACCTCGACCTCGGCCTCGATAACGTCCTTCTGCAGCTTAAAGCTGGGGATGCCGTAGGTGAGCATGCCGCCCGGACGCTCATTCTTCTCGAACACGACGGGCTTGTAGCCCTTCTCGGCCAGGTAGAAGGCGCAGGACAGGCCGGCCGGGCCGGCGCCGATGATGGCGATCTTCTGGTCGAAGCCGCCGGCGCGCGTCGGCGTCACCACAGGCGGGACATAGCGGGTTGCAGCGTCCAGATCGCGCTGGGCAATGAACTTCTTGACCTCGTCGATAGCCACGGCGGCGTCCACGCGACCGCGGGTGCAGGCGTCCTCGCAGCGGCGGTTGCACACGCGGCCGCAGATAGCGGGCAGCGGGTTCTCGCGCTTGATGAGCGCAAGGGCCTCGTCATAGCGGCCCTGGGCCGCGAGCTTCAAATAACCCTGAACGGCGACATGCGCGGGGCAGGCCGTCTTGCAGGGAGCGGTGCCGGACTCGTGCGTCTCGATACGGTTGTCGTTGCGGTAGTTGG
Source organism: bacterium (assembly GCA_963602135.1). Classification (GTDB taxonomy): domain Bacteria; phylum Actinomycetota; class Coriobacteriia; order Coriobacteriales; family Coriobacteriaceae; genus Collinsella. The sequence continues at coordinate 42,103 of CAVCHM010000009.1, forward strand.
GCGACCACTTGGTGTGGTCCCACTTGGTGGCATCGGGCAGCTCCTGGCGCGGATACTCGGGCACGCGCCCGCCGGCCTTTTTGCTGCAGAGCTTCTGGCCCAGCTTGGCGGCACCGGCCGGGCATACCTCAACGCAGCGACCGCACGCCACGCACTTGTCCTTCTCGACCTTGGCGACGTAGGCAGAGCGCGACAGGTTGGGCGTGTTGAACAGCTGCGATGTGCGCAGGGCGTAGCACACGTTAACGTTGCAGTTGCAGATGGCGAAGATCTTGTTCTCGCCGTCGATGTTGGTGATCTGGTGCACAAAGCCGTTGTCCTCGGCCTGGCGCAGGATGTCGTAGACCTCCTCGCGCGTCACGTAATGGCCGCGGTCGGTCTCGACCACGTAATCGGCCATATCGCCCACGGCGATGCACCAGTCGGCCGGATCGTCGGCGCAGCCCTCGCCCATCACACGACGGCTCGCGCGGCAGCTGCAGGTGCTGGCGGCATACTTGCCCTCGTATTTGTCGAGCCAATGCTCGATATGCTCAATGGGCACCGAGGTGCTCGTGGCGTCGATAGCCTTCTCGACCGGAATGACGTGCATGCCGATGCCGGCGCCTCCGGGCGGCACCATCGGCGTGGCCTTGGACAGCGGGCCCTTGGACGCTTGCTCAAAGAACTTGGCGTAGACCGGGTGCTCCTCGAGCTGGCTCACGCGCATGTTGAGGAACTCGGCAGAACCCGGCACCAGCATGGGCAGCACCCACTGCTTGGCGCGCTCGGGGTTTTCCCAGTTGTACTCGAGCAGACCCGTGTAGCTCATGTCGTCGAGCATCTTCTCGATATCGGCTTCGGGCATGCCGGTGAGCTTGACCATCTCGGGCAGCGTATAGGGACGGCGCATCTTCATCTTGCAGAGCACTTCGGCCTGCTCGTCGGTTGCGGCCTCGGCAAACGACCAGTACTCGTAGCCCAGCAGCTCATCGCGATGCAGCAGGCGGTTGGTGCAGTGCTCGCACAGTTTGACGATGGCCTCGCGCGGATGCTCCGGCAGCGGCGGCACGAACTCCGAACCGATATCGGGCTCGGTGTAGCTAATTCCCGGTCCGTTGAGAATCATGGTTGTCCCTTCTCTTGCCACAGCCCGGCGAGGCCGCGGCACCCCTCTTTTTTTGCAGGCCGGGCATGCCCCCATGCCGTTCACCCGCCATTGTTGACATTGTGTCAAAAATAGTATTGACGAACCGTCAACAATATTCAAGACTGTTAGGCGAACGGTCAGGCAAAAGAGGATGAAAGGCGGCAAACGCATGGGCGATAACACGGCGAATATCTCTGTTGCCGACACCGTCCCCGCACCCGACAGCGCGGCAAAGCGCCTGACAGGCGACGAGCGCCGTCGCGAGATTCTCGCCGCCGTGCGCGACGTGAGCTCCGAGCTGGGCGTATCCCATCTTTCGGTATCGGCCGTGACCAAACGGGCCGGCTGCACGCGTTCACTGTTCTACCACTACTTTGCCGATATGGACGCCGCCGTCACCGCTGTTATGGACGAGGCGATCGACGGCTTTATCTCCGAGCTCGAGCAGTGGAACGCCAGCCGCACGGTTGGCGACATCGAAGGCGCGCTCGACACCGTCGCTCCGCTCTTTAAGCGTCTGGTCGTGAGCGGCCACGAGCTGCCGAGCACGCTCACCTCGAGCAGCGGCGCGCTCTACGGCGGCTTTCTGCACAACGTGGTCCAGCGCGTGGCGCAATACATTTGCGACACCACCGTGGTGGACTTTGTCGCCCATCACGACCTGCGCATCGACCATGTTTACGAGACGTTCTACACCCTCATCATGGGACTGTTGATGTATATCCGCACGCACCCCGATGTGCCCGACGAGACGGTCAAGGAGATTATCGCCTCGACGCTCCACATCGAGGGCTACACCGCCAAGTATCCCGAGCGCAAGCCCAGGAACTGACGACATTTTGCCAAACTGCCCGCGACGGAAGAGGGGACGCGGGCGCATGAAAGGAGAGCAGCATGCTGTTCGATGTTTGGGGTAGCGATACCCTTATCCACTGGGTCGGCTGGGCGATGGTCTTTATCGGCCTGATCGTGCTCAACGAGGTCGGCCGCCGCACCAAGCTGGGCGCGGCAATCATCTTTGGCGTAGCTCCGCTTGCCATGACCATTTACTGCGTCGCCATCGCCATCGGCGTCTCACAGGGCGCCGAGTGGGCGCTCACCAACCCCACCCATGTGTACCAGAACAGCTGGTTCCACTACGCCAAGGTATACGCGGCGCTGGCCGGTTGCTGGGGCTTCATTGCCATTAAGTATCAGTGGGGCAAGATCGGCAAGGCGCATTGGTTCCGCGCGTGGCCGTTTGTGATCGTTGCCATCAACATCATGATCGCCGTCGTATCCGACTTCGAGAGCGCCTATCACTTCTTTGTCCTGGGCGAGTCCACCTGGGTCACCTCCGAGGGCGCCACGCAGCTTGCCGGCTGGAACAACGTGTTCAACGGCATCGCCGGTATCATCAACATCTTCTGCATGACCGGTTGGTGGAGCGTCTACGCCTCCGAGGATCAGACCGACATGCTGTGGCCCGACATGACCTGGGTCTACATCATCGCCTACGACATCTGGAACTTCTGCTACACCTACAACTGCCTGCCCACCCACTCCTGGTTCTGCGGCTTTGCGCTGCTGCTGGCGCCCACCGTCGCCGCCTTTATCTGGAACAAGGGCGGCTGGATCCAGAACCGCGCCTTTACGCTGGCTATTTGGTGCATGTTTGCCCAGGTGTTCCCCTACTTCCAGGAGGAGTCCATCTTTGTGACCCACTCCACGCTCGACCCCGGCGCCGCTACCGCGGTCTCGATCGCCGCACTGGTCGCCAACGTCGCCGCGATCATCTACATCGCCTACCGCGCCAAGAAGCTCGGCCGCAATCCCTACAAGCAGGATGTCTTTGAGGGCACCAGCGATTGGGAGAAGGCCACCGCTCGCCGCGCCAAGGTTGACTACGCGCACGCCGAGTAACATGTTGGCCGCTGTTGGCACTTGGGCATAGGCCCGCTCACCAGGCCTTTCAATCCAATGTCTCGCAGAGCCCCCGAAAAGCGTTTCGCTCGCTTTCCGGGGGCTTTTTGCTGCCGCGACTGTGGGTCGGATTTACGCTCATATTAAATCGAATTTCAAATTGCACGCCGGCTCTATATGACCCCATTTTTGGGTACATTGTTGAGCCGACATTGCATTGGGGGACATATGAGTGATGAGACAACGGGCCAAGAGGATGCGGTCCAAGATGCAGAAGCTTGCGCTGAGGCTTTGGAGAGCTTAGACCAGATAGCGCTGGGCGAGATTGCGTTTGAAGATGCGGAGCTCGACGCGCAGGGCGAGTCGGAAGCCAATGGCGAACAAGATGCCGACGATGATGCTGCGCCTGTCGAAGATGAGGCAGATCACGAGGACTCCGAAAGCGAGGCAGATGACCAGCCCGAATCAGGCACGAGCGAGGAAACCATCTTGCTCGATAGCTTGCCTGTCGACGACTCGCTCACCCGCGAACTCCCCGGCTTAGGCTCTGCGCCGGCCGTAGACGAGACCATCGCCATGGGCGATATTCCCCTTCCGTCTGTTCCCTCGGCGCGCGAAGCCGAAGACCGCCATCGCAAGATGACGCCCAAGCGCCGCAATCTGATGGTGGCCGGCGTTGTAGCCGTCGCGCTCGTTGCCGGAGGCGCGGGCTATGCCGCCTGGAACGGATATCAGCAAGAGCAGGCTGCCGTTGTCGCCGCCAATGCGCACACCATGATGTCGGTGCAGATTGACGTGCATGCCGCGGGGCTCGACTGCTCTTCTGGCTCCAAGATTCCCGTACAGGTGAGCGGGCAGGACTCCGACGGTTCTTCCGTGAGCGAGACGCTCTTCGTTGATGAGCACGGTCGTGGCATCAAACTGCTGCCCGGCGACTACACGCTCTCCATCGCCGCCTCCCCCATCGCGGCGGACGGCACCATCTACACCGTCCCGACGACCAAGGCGCAGGTCACGGTGAAAGTCGACGGCCAGGATTTGCGCGGTGAAGCCATCTTTAAGCTCAAGGTGCCTTCGGCTGACACAGTGACTGACGACCAGATCGATGCCGCCGCCAAGTATGCCGAGGAGGGCGGCGCGAGCTCTGCCGCTGCCGCCAAGATACTTCAGCAGGCCGCAATTACGCGCCGTGATGCCGCCGTCAACGCCGTAAGCGCAAGCGAGGCACAGTCCGCCCGCGATGCCGATGCTCGACACAAGGCGACGAATCTGTATCAGCTCGATATTCCGGTTGAGTGGCACGGCAAGGTTGCGACCTGGCAAAACGGCAGCACGCTGTGCATTTATCTGGACGGCGACACCAACACGCCGCTCGTGACGCTCGTCGCGGTGCGCGACGGCGAGACCTTTACGCCCGATGACGGCGATACGGTTTTGGGCACGGTCAGCCTGGGCAGCGGCTACACCGTCTATGCCAGCGGTCCTGTCTATCCGTATGTGGTTCCGCAGACCATCAACGGGCGCACGCAGAACCCCGTGTCGACCTACCCCATGGATACAGCGATCGAGCTCGTGGAGCTCACGACCGGCAACCGCTACACGTATAGCCAGATCAAAAACGACTTGGTCGGTAAAGACGGCAACGCCGACGCCGCGACCAAACTCGAGACCGACTACCTCGCCCAGATTCTCCTGCCAAGCATCAAGGCGCAGGACTAGCTGCCCACTGTGGGGCCAAGAGGTCCTGGGCCCCACAGATCCATAGATGATTAGGCAAGGAGCCACTTCCATGCGGGCACAGCGTGCACTACACCGTGTTCGCATGGAATATCGGCCTGCTCATCCATGGTAACGATTGCCGACTCACCAAGATTGAACTGGGCCATCGAGACATCGAGGGCGGCTATTTCGCGTGCGCGCGTTTTCTCGCTTGCCATATCCGCGCTCACCTGAATCAGGCTATAAGCCTGCATAAGAAGTGCGTCCCCAGCCACAAAGTCCACCTCATGGCTTTTATTCTTCTCTTTAATCAGCAGGCGACAAACCGAACCGGTCCGCACCGCGGGAGTCCTTCTTCTTAGCGCATTGAACACCGCAGTCTCGAGCCTCTGGCCCTGGTCCAATGCCGATGCGGGAGAGAACGCTCCAAACATCGCAGGATCGACAGCGTAGACTTTAGACGTAGACCGCATATTATTTGCAAGTGAACGCGTGAACTCTGGCACAGAAAACATCAGATAGGCGTCCTCGTAGTACTCAAGTAGGGCACTGAGCGAATTACGACTGACGGGTATCTGCCTGCTCTTGAACTCGTTATACACTTTGTTCACTGACAGCTCTCGTCCCGAAGATGCCATGCACCGCGCCAGAAACAGCGAGGCCAAACGGGGGTTCTTGACGTCGTAACGTTCAACGACGTCCATGGCGACCGTTCGCGACGCATATTCCTGTAGCAGCTGAATCGTGTCTGCGGGCGTCTGCTCAAGTGTCGCGATGAATCCCCCTCGCTCGAGATATCCGACCAGATGGTGTCGGAGCAACGCCGCATCGCTCGAGGAGAAGGGTGCGTTCGACTCAGGAACGCTCCCCGTCTTATATCGGACGTATTCCGAAAAACTCAACGGAAAAAGCTCTCGCACAAGAGAACGGCCCCTGAACTCGCTCTTAAGTTCTGAGGACAGCATCTTAGAAGAAGATCCCGTCACGTAAACGGTCGCCTTCTCCGTATCGACCACGCGTCGCAGAAACGCACCCCATTCGGGTATTTCCTGGATCTCGTCAAAGAAAAGGTAGGCGCCCTCGCCTCGAGCAGCAGGATATAGTGCATAGAATGTATCGAGCACGTCCGCTAGTAGCGATGGCTCATACGGACGCAAGCGCTCATCCTCAAAATTGAAATATAGCATCCGGTCAAGCTCGACGCCTTGGCCCTGAAGCCGCCGCATCTCCTGATACAGGCGATACGTCTTTCCACAACGACGGGCGCCCACAATCACATATACGATGTTGTCGCGCTTTGGCTCCTGCGGGTTGCCCAGATCAAGGTCGCGCTCAAAGACCTGCGGAATCCCCTGTTGCTCAAAGTCCTTTATTTTTTGAGCCACCAAGTCGTTGAATGCCATAATTCTCCAATCTTGCTCTCCTGCTAATCAAGATTATAACGATTCTTGATTAGCAGGAGAGCAAGATTATGCGTATCTTGATTAATGGATAAGCAAGTTTTCTATTAGTGGCCCCTCCCGGAGGATATCGAGCGGCCGAGGGGGCAGGCATGAACGCCTCTAGCCGAAAACAAAGTAGCTAAAACCCCGTCCCAAATGAGCTACTTAACGCCAGGGGTCGGCTTCGAAGAGGGGCTCGCGCTCGGGGCGACGATCGCTATAAGGATCGTAGCCGTCGTCATCCTCGTTCTCGGCACGGATGTAGGGGTCGCGCGGCTTGGGTGCCGGCTTAGGCGCAGGCTTGGGTGCGGCCGGCGCGGCGTTGGCGACCGGCGCATTCGTCTTGTTCTTGTCTATCATCTGCATATCTCCTTGCCATGCAATCGTGTTCAACATTATCGATTGTCGCACGAAAAAGGGCGGCGGACCCCATTGGATCCGCCGCCCTTGGCGTTTAGAGACGGCTGGCAGATTTTAAGGCATGTCCCATGAATCTACTCGGCGTCGGGGACCTCGTAGGTGGCCGCCGGCGTGTTGTCGCACACGACGGTAAAGCCGCCGTCCTTGTCGGCATCGACCGTCACCTGATCGCCCTCGCGCACCGTGCCGTCGATGATAGCGGCGGCGATGGCGTCCACGACCTCGCGCTGGACCAGGCGCTTGAGCGGACGGGCGCCAAAGACCGGGTCCAAGCCGCCCACGGCGAGCATCTGCTTGGCCGCCGGGGTGATGGCAAGCGTCATACGCTCCTTGGCCAGACGCGCGCGGACGTCGGCAAGCTGGATGTCGACGATCTTCTCGATCTGCGCCATGCCGAGCGGATGGAACACCACGATATCGTCGATACGGTTGAGGAACTCGGGGCGGAAGGTCTGAGACATGGCGGCGTCGACCTGATGGCGCATCTCCTCCTCGTCCTTGCCGGAAAGCTCGGCGATGGCCTTGGAGCCCACGTTGGACGTCATGATGATAATCGTGTTCTTGAAGGACACCTGGCGACCCTGGCCATCGGTCAGACGGCCGTCATCAAGCACCTGCAACAGCACGTTGAAGACATCCGGATGAGCCTTCTCCATCTCGTCGAGCAAGATTACGGAGTACGGACGACGGCGCACGGCCTCGGTGAGCTGGCCGCCCTCGTCGTAGCCCACGTATCCCGGAGGCGCACCGATCAGACGCTGGACGCTGAACTTCTCCATATACTCGGACATGTCGATACGCACGAGCGCGCGCTCGTCATCGAACAGGCACTCGGCCAGCGCCTTGGCGAGCTCGGTCTTGCCCACGCCGGTCGGGCCCAGGAAGAAGAAGCTGCCGATGGGCTTGTCCGGATCGGAGAGTCCCGCACGGCTGCGGCGCACGGCCGCGGCCACAGCGGACACGGCCTCGTCCTGACCGATGACGCGCTTATGCAGCTCGCCCTCCAGGCCCTTGAGCTTGTCGAGCTCGCCCTGCATCATCTTGGACACGGGCACGCCGGTCCAGGCGCTCACGACCTCGGCAATCTCGTCGGAGGTCACCTGCTCGTTGAGGCCCTCGCCGTCCTGCTCTTTTTGTGCCTCGAGCGCAGCCTCGGAATCCTGAATCTGCTGCTGCAGACCCGGAATCACGGAGTAGCGCAGCTCGGACGCACGGCCCAGATCGCCATTGCGCGTTGCGCGCTCCTCTTCGCTCTTGGCCTCGTCGAGCTGCCCCTTGAGCTCCTGCACGTGGTCGATGGCGTTCTTTTGGTTGAGCCAGCCGGCCTTTTGCACGTTGAGCTTTTCTTGGACCTCAGCGATCTCTTGGCGCAGAGCCTCCAGACGCTCCTTGGAGGCGTCGTCGGTCTCCTTCATGAGCGCCTGCTCCTCGATCTGCAGCTGGGTGAGCTGACGCGTGGTGGCGTCGATCTCGACCGGCATGCTGTCGAGCTCCATGCGCAGGCGGCTTGCCGCCTCATCGACCAGGTCGATGGCCTTATCGGGCAGGAAGCGGTCAGCGATGTAGCGATCGGAGAGGTCGGCGGCGGCCACGAGCGCGCTATCGGTGATATGCACGCCGTGGAAGATCTCGTACTTCTCCTTGAGGCCACGCAGAATCGAGATGGTGTCCTCGACGGTGGGCTCGGAGACCATCACGGTCTGGAAACGTCGGGCGAGTGCCGCGTCCTTCTCGATGTACTTACGGTACTCGTCGAGCGTGGTCGCGCCGATCGCATGCAGGTCGCCACGGGCGAGCGCAGGCTTGAGGATGTTGCCGGCATCCATGGAGCCCTCGGTGGCACCCGCGCCCACGATGGTGTGGAGCTCATCGATGAACAGGATGACCTTACCCTCGGATTTTTGTACTTCCTTGAGCACGGCCTTCAAGCGGTCCTCGAACTCGCCGCGGTACTTGGCGCCGGCGACCAGCGCGCTCATGTCGAGCTCGATGAGGTCGCGGTCGCGCAGGGTGCTCGGCACGTCGCCGGCCACGATACGCTGGGCGATACCCTCGACGATGGCCGTCTTGCCGACGCCCGGCTCGCCGATGAGCACGGGGTTGTTCTTGGTGCGGCGCGACAGTACCTGGATGGTACGGCGAATCTCGTCGGTACGGCCGATGACCGGGTCGAGCTTGCCGGCGCGGGCGAGGTCGCAGATGTTGCGACCGTACTGCTCCAGCGCCTCAAACTGCGTCTTGTCCTCGGCAGACGTCACGCGGTCATCGCCGCGCAGCTCCTCGTAGACTTGCTCGATGCGCTCCTTGGTCACGCCGGCGTCACGCAGAACGCGGCCGGCCTCGCCCTTGTCCTCGGCAAGCGCCATGAGCAGATGCTCGGTCACCACAAAGCTGTCGCCCATCTTGGTGGCCTTCTTTTCGGCCTTCTCGATGACGCGGACGAGTTCGTTAGAAAGACCCATCTGCTGGCCCTCGCCCGAAACCTTGGGCGCATGGTCGATGGCATCCTGCGTGGAGCGCGCGAGCTGAGCCGGGTCGGCGCCAATGCGCTCGATAATCACGGAGATGTTGCGCTCGCCGGCACCGAGCAGGGCGGACAGCAGGTGGATCGGCTCCACCGCGCCGGCCTGCGCGTCGGCAGCCGTGCTCATAGCAGTCTGCAGCGCCTCGCGCGACGTCATTGCTAGCTTATCGATTCTCATGGAATCACCTCTCTTGGGGCGGCCACCCTACGGGGCGGCTTCACGTTGTTCGAGAAGTATTGTTGCCAGCTTTACGCGTTCTTATACATAAATCTAAGTCTCTATATATAAGATTTTCTGAGTGTTCCCACGACATGAAAAACCACCACAAAGGGGACAGGCACCTTTGTGGTGGTTTTCGGCTCCGGCGCTCAACAGTCTCGATCTGTAACACCTAACAGCCGTTTTTGGGTCCAGATGTTACAGATCGAGATGAAATGTTCAGCAGCTCCCGTTTATCTAAATCTGTAACAACTACTCGGCAAATAAGGGTCTACCTGTTACAGATCGAGACAAACAGAAGACACCCGAATCGAAAATCTAAATCTGTAACACCAAGCTCACTTTTAGCGGCCAAGATGTTACAGATCGAGACAGACCGAAAACCGCCACAAAAGGGACGGGCACCTTTGTAATGGTCACGGTCTCTACTCCTTCGCCGAACCCGTACTTCCCGATTCGGCGGCCCAGGGCATCTCATCCTCGAAGAGCCATATACGGGCAGACCCACTATCGCGTGCAGTCTGCGGGTCGGGTAAGCAGGTCTGGTCGTACGCGTCCATCTCGCAACGATCCAAAAAATCGATCACCTGCTGCTGGTCGCCTTCAAGAATGTAGGTCACGCCGCCATCTTGGATATAGACGCCGTCCCCACCTCCGGCTTTTGCGTATTCCGGATTGTAGTTAACGGTGCGCATCAGTTTGCCATCAGATGAATACAGCTTCAGCGTTGTATGGTAGCCACCGTTCACAAAACCACGTCGGCGCTCATAGGCATCCCAACCGTCCCAGCGTTTGAACGAACGCCCGTTTAGCAAGTCCAGCGCCTGTCGGGACAACTTCTCGTCCTTGGTATAGCGAGACGAGCCAAGTTCAATCATGGGGTAGTTGCTTATGCTTAGAATGCCCGGCGTTTCCTCGATATCGAGCGTTATCTCATCGGGCTTTGTAACGTCCGAAATCATTTGCCCGGGCATCGATGCAACAAGGGACGCCATCTCGACCGTCTGCTCAACCCCACTCGGCCCATAGAAGATAAGCGAGCCAAATAGGACCACGCCCGCAGCAGCGACGACGCAAGCCACCAACAGCAACAAAACAGAAGTGCAACGCTTCATCTTCAACTCCACAAACGAGAGTGTTTTGAGCTCACTTTAAAGCGCCAACTTCATACTGTCAATTCTAGATTGCATATGAACAAAGGCGCACTCCCCCATAGAGGAGAGTTGCAACCTCGATTTTGCGCCCCTCAAGACCCAACGAGCAGCACTTAACAAGTAGCCCCGGTTATACCTTTCTCTGACGCGACCCTCGCGAAGCGCGTGAGCGGCAGGGAAAGGTATAACCGGGGCGGACAAGTTTGTGCGTTACTCGGCAGCGGCCTTGAACTTGTTGTAGTTGATCAGGCAGCCGGCCTTGACGATGGCGCGCTCCTCGGCCGTCATGTCGGCGATGTAGAGCTCAATCTGCTCAACCGCGCCGTCGGCACGCACCACGTAGGCGGCGATGTTCTGCAGGTCGCCGTCGAGCGCAGTGCGAATACCTGGCACGAAGACGTAGTCGCCCACCTCAAAGTTGGGCTCGGCCTCCATCTGGAAGGGCACCATGCCCCAGTTCATCACGTTGGAGCGATAGCGCTTGGTGGCGTACTCGTGGACGATATTGGCCAGGCCGCCGATCACGCGCTGGCAGCTCGCGGCCTGCTCGCGGGCGGAGCCGTCGCCGGGCTTCTTGGCGTAGATCATGGAGCCGTACTCGGTCGCCTTGGCATCTGCCGCGACGCCCGCGCCGGCCAGCGCCTCAAACACGCCCGAAAGCTCGGCATCGAGCGCAGCCAAATCTCCCGCAGACTCGCCGGCAACGCGGCGCTTCTCCACCGCATCGACCTCCTTGGAGCGGCCCACATAGGCCGGGTCGCGGCGGCTGAGCGTAAACTCAGCCAGGCCGAGCGGGTTGGAGCGGAAGGAGCTCGTCTCGCCCGAGGGAATGAGCTCGTCGGTCGTGGTGACCGGGTCCATAATCTTGGAGCACACCTTAAGCAGAATGTCGTCGCCGAGCGGCTCCATCGCGGGCCACGGCTTGATGTTGGGGCCCTCGACCAGCTCGTCGGCAGGCTCAGCCTTGCCAAAGCCCCAGTACACGCGCTTTTTGTACGGCGCGTCATCAAAGGTGTACTCGCAGGCCTCGTCCCAGGTCTCCTCGGGCAGGTCGGTCGCCGGCGTCAGGATGCCACCGTTGGCAGCGGTCGCGGCGATGGAGCGGGCGTCCATCAGGGCCACGGCGCTCAGCTGGCCGTTACCCGGCTTGGAACCCTCGCGGTTGGGGAAGTTGCGCGTGGTATGGCGGATGGACAGGCCGTTGTTGGCAGGCGTGTCGCCGGCGCCAAAGCACGGGCCGCAGAACGCCGTGCGCACGATCGCACCGGCCTCCATAAGGTCGTAGATATAGCCGCGGCGCGTGAGTTCGAGCGCTACGGGCTGACTCGTGGGATAGACCGACAGCGAGAACTCGCCGCAGCCGGTATTGGCGCCCTTGAGCACGCGGGCCGCCTGCACCACGGAGTCGTAGTTGCCGCCCGAGCAGCCGGCGATGACGCCCTGCTGCACGTGCAGCTTGCCGTCGACAATCTTGTCGAGCAGGCTAAAGTGCGTCTTGCCCTCGCCGATCTTGGCAGCCTCGAGCTCGACCTCGTGCAGGATGTCCTCGAGATTCTCGTTGAGCTCGTCGATCTCAAAGCCGTTGGAAGGATGGAACGGCAGGGCGATCATGGGCTTGATGCTCGACAGGTCGACCTCGACGCAGCCGTCGTAGTAGGCGACATCGGCGGGTTTGAGCTCGCGGTAGTCGTCGCCGCGGCCGTGCATGGTCAAAAACGCGTGCGTGTCCTCGTCGGTAGCCCAAATGGAGGACAGGCAGGTGGTCTCGGTGGTCATGACGTCGACGCCGTTGCGGTAGTCAGTCGTCATGCTCGCGATGCCGGGGCCCACGAACTCCATAACCTTATTCTTGACGTAGCCCTTGGCAAAGACGGCACGAATGATGGCGAGTGCCACATCGTGCGGGCCGACGCCGGGGCGCGGGGCGCCCGTGAGGTAGATAGCCACGACGCCGGGATAGGCGACGTCGTAGGTGTCGCGAAGCAGCTGCTTTGCCAGCTCGCCGCCGCCCTCGCCCACGGCCATGGTGCCCAGGGCGCCGTAGCGGGTGTGCGAGTCGGAACCCAAAATCATCTTGCCGCAGCCGGCAAAGGTCTCGCGCATAAAGGAGTGGATGACCGCGATGTGCGGCGGGACGAAAATGCCGCCGTACTTTTTGGCAGCCGAGAGGCCAAAGACATGGTCGTCCTCGTTGATGGTGCCGCCCACGGCGCACAGCGAGTTATGGCAGTTGGTGAGCACGTAGGGCAGCGGGAACTGCTCCATGCCCGAAGCGCGCGCCGTCTGGATAATGCCGACGAAGGTGATGTCGTGGCTCGCCATGGCATCGAAGCGGATCTTGAGCGCCTCGGGGTCGCCCGACGTGTTATGTGCCTGAAGGATTGAATACGCGATGGTGCCGCGCTTTGCGTCCTCGGGCGCCTGGGTGATACCGCGCTCTGCAGCCTCGGCCGCAGGCACGACCTCGCTGCCACCGCGCAGGTAGATGCCGTCCTCGTACAGCTTGACCATTCTGTCTCCCACTCTGCCCGAAAGGCTCGGGCGCATAGCATACATTCGTTCAATATCGTGCCATAGAACGATTGCCAGCGGGTTACGAATCTCGGCGTTCACTTTATTTCGGTAAAGCATAGAATGGTATCGGTGCAAGGAGTGTCCCAAAGTGCCGGCGCAAAAGGAACGTCCCCAAGTGCCGAATAAAAAATGAGAGTGGATAATCTCCCGTTTTGAGCCCGCATGCGAGCCAAAAGTGGGAGATTATCCACTCTCGTGTTAGGACTTGCCGCGCAAACCGCGTAACTACAAGTCGGTTCCCGAACCCAGCAGCTTGCGCATGACTTGCTCGGGGTTGACTGAGCCGTCGCGTGGGGCCAGGGCGGTAATCTTCTTCTGCATCTTGTACTCGTGCAGCTCGTCCTCGAGCTGACGCACGCGAGCGCGGAGTTTCTCGTTCTCGTGCTCGCGCTCCTCAGCACGCTCCTTCATATCGAGGATGCGCACCACGCCGGCGAGGTTGATGCCCTCGTCGGTGAGCTGGTTGATGAGCTCCAGGCGCTCGATATCGGCACGCGAATACAGACGCGTGTTGCCGCCCGAGCGTTGGGGGTTCACCAAGCCCTTGGACTCGTAGACGCGCAGGGTCTGCGGGTGCATGCCGGTCAGCTCGGCCGCCACGCTGATCATATACAGCGGTTTGTTCCTATTGTCCTCGGCCATGCTACCTGACCCCTTTCCGTCTCGCACATCTCCATCATAAGCCTGCGACCAAGCTGCAAGCCGCGCAACCAAGCTAGTACGTCGCCTTGTAACGGTTGACCTTCTCGCGATAGTCGCGCGTGTCGGCCTCGCGCAACTTGGTCATGGCCTCGCGCTCGTCGTCGGACAGGCTCGTGGGAACCTGCACCCTGATCTCGACAAGCAACGCCCCCGTGCGGCCGCGATGCTTAACGTCGGGCGCGCCCATTTCCTTAAAGCGGAACTTCTTGCCCGTCTGAGTACCCGCGGGCACCTTCAGACGAACCGTCGCGCCGCCGGGCGTGGGCACGTCAACCGTGCAGCCGAGTGCGGCCTCGTAGACCGAGATCGGCACCTCCATGGTCACGTCGGCACCCTTGCGCTTAAACAGCGGATGCTCCTCCACGTGCGTGGTCACGACCAGGTCGCCGCGCTCGCCTCCGGCAACGCCGTACTCGCCGCGGCGCTTGTAGCGCAGCTTGCCGCCGTCGACCGCGCCCGCGGGCACCGAGACCGTAATGGTCTGCTGCTCGCCCGTCGAGGGAATGCGGTAGGTAACCTTGTGCGTCACGCCGCGGAACGCGTCCTCGGCCGTCACGTCGACGGTCAGCGACAGGTCGCCGCCCTTGCGCGCGCGGTTGCGGCCCGCGCCCGCACCGGCAGCGCTCGCGGCCCCGGCAAAGCCCGAGCCCCAATCGCTGCCCCAGGCGCCGTTGCCGCTAAAGATGCTGTCGAAGATGTCGCCCCAGCCGCTGGCGCCCGCGCCGGCACCGTAGCCGCCGCCATACGCGCCGCCTGCGCCCGGCATGCCGCCAAACATGAGCATCTGGTCGTACTCTTTGCGCTTCTTCTCGTCCGAAAGCGTCTCGTAGGCCTCGCTAATCTCCTTGAACTTGGCCTCGTCGCCGCCGGCATCGGGGTGATATTTTTGCGCGAGCTTGCGAAACGCGCTCTTGATCTCTTTGTCGGAGGCGCTCTTGGATACGCCCAGGATGTCATAGAAGGTTTTGCCTGCAGCCATCGTAGCTCCTCTCCTGTTTCATCCGCCGCCCAGCGGGCGGCGGCTCATGCTTTCATATGGCACTAGGCCAGAAAGGGCCCCGGGTGTTGCCCCGGGGCCCTTCTCAATTACTCCTCGGTGCTCTCAGCCGTATCGGCCGCAGCATCCTCGGGCGCCGCTTCGGGCTCCGGTGCGGGGCGCTTCTCGCCACCGTAGGTCACCGTCACCATCGCGGAGCGCAGGATGCGGTCCGCCATGCGGTAGCCCTTCTGGTACACGTCGTTGACGGTCTCGTCGTACTGCGATGCGTCCTCGACACGCCCCACGGCCTGGTGCTCGAGCGGATCGAACGCCTCGCCCTTGGGGTCGATGGGCTCAACGCCCTCGTGCGCAAACACATCGAGCAGCTTGGCATGCACCGCGTCAACGCCATCGACGAACTGCTTAAAGTCGTCGGAAAGCTCCTGGCTACGGGCATGGTCGATTGCACGCTCGATATCGTCAACCACCGGCAACAGCGCGGTGACGAGCTTCTCGGTCGCGCGCTCGCGCTCGGCGATACGCTCGCTAGCGGTGCGGCGACGGAAGTTCTCCCAGTCGGCCTGCAGACGGGCGGTACGCTCGGTGGCGTCCTTTGCCTTGTCCTCGGCGGCCTTCTGGGCCTCTGCCGCAGCATCGAGCTCGCTGCGCACGTCGGCAAGCTCCTTTTGGGCCTGCTCGAACTTGAGCTTAAAGTCGTTGTCGGCGGCTTCCTCACCGGCGCGGATAGCGGCTTCCACCATCTCGTCCTCGGTCATCGTCGCCTCCTTGTTGGAATCCTCTACCTGGTTCTCGGCAGCCTCGGCGGCCTCGGCCTCGTTGGCCTCGGCAACGCCTGCGGCCTCTACGGGAATCTTCACGTCCTTCTCCTCAGAGTCAACGGGGGCGGCGCCAGCGGCGGCCGCCTCCGTGCGAGCTTTACGGGCGGACATGATTACTTGTCCTCGTCGTCCACAACCTCGTAGTCGGCGTCGACAACGTCATCGTCGGCAGGCTGGGCACCGGCGGCACCGTCGGTCTGCTGCTGAGCGTCGGCGTAGACAACCTGAGCCAGCTCGTAGGCCACGGACTGCAGGGACTCGCCAGCGGCCTTGATGGCCTCGACGTCAGAGCCCTCGAGCGCCTTCTTGGCGTCGGCGATAGCGGCCTCGGCCTTGGACTTCACGTCGGCGGAAACCTTGTCGCCCAGCTCGTTGAGGGTCTGCTCGGTGGAGTAGCACAGGCTGTCGGTCTGGTTGCGGACCTCGACCTCTTCCTTCTGCTTCTTGTCCTCCTCGGCATGAGCCTCGGCGTCCTTGACCATACGATCGACTTCGTCGTCGGACAGAGCGGTGGAGCCAGAAATGGTGATCTGCTGCTCCTTGCCGGTGCCCTTGTCCTTAGCGGAGACCTTGACGATGCCGTTGGCGTCGATGTCGAAGGTGACCTCGATCTGCGGCACGCCGCGGCGGGCAGCCGGGATGCCGGTCAGCTGGAACTTACCGAGCGACTTGTTGTCGCGGGCAAGCTCGCGCTCGCCCTGGAGCACGTTGATCTCGACGCTGGTCTGGTTGTCGGCAGCGGTGGAGTAAACCTCGGTCTTGGAGGTCGGGATCGTGGTGTTGCGGTCGATCATCTTGGTCATGATGCCGCCCATGGTCTCGACGCCCAGCGACAGCGGGGTAACGTCGAGCAGCAGGATGCCCTCGACGTCGCCGGTGAGCACGCCGCCCTGGACGGCAGCGCCGTCGGCAACGACCTCGTCGGGGTTCACGGACATGTTGGGCTGCTTGCCGGTCATGGTCTTGACCAGATCCTGGACGGCGGGCATACGGGTGGAGCCGCCGACGAGGATGACCTCGGTCAGATCGGAGAGCTTGAGCTTAGCGTCGCGCAGGGCGTTGGTGACAGGCTGCTTGCAGCGCTCGAGCAGGTCGCGGGTGATCTTCTCGAACTCGGCGCGGGTCAGCGTGTAGTTGAGGTGCAGCGGGCCAGACTGGTTCATGGTGATGAACGGCAGGTTGATGGTGGACTGCTGGGCGGCGGAGAGCTCCTTCTTGGCGTTCTCGGCGGCCTCCTTCAGACGCTGCAGGGCCATGGGGTCCTGACGCAGGTCGACACCGTTCTCCTGCTGGAACTTATCGGCCATCCAGTCGATGACGCGCTGATCCCAGTCGTCGCCGCCCAGGTGGTTGTCGCCCGAGGTGGACAGAACCTCAAACACGCCGTCAGCGAGGTCAAGGATGGAGACGTCGAAGGTGCCGCCGCCCAGGTCGAAGACCAGGATGCGCTGGTCGGTACCCTGCTTGTCCAGGCCATAGGCAAGAGCAGCAGCGGTCGGCTCGTTGACGATACGCTTGACGTTGAGGCCGGCGATCTTACCGGCGTCCTTGGTGGCCTGACGCTGGGCGTCGTTGAAGTAGGCCGGGACGGTGATGACGGCGTCGGTGACGGTCTCGCCCAGATACTTCTCGGCGTCGGCCTTCATCTTTGCGAGCGTCATGGCGCTCACCTGCTCGGCGGTGTAATCCTTGCCCTCGATATCGACGACGGCACGGCCACCCTGGCCCTCCTTGACCTCATACGGCACGGTCTTGATCTCGGAGGTGCACTCGGAGTACTTGCGGCCCATGAAGCGCTTGATGGAGAACACGGTGTTCTTGGGGTTGGTGACAGCCTGGTTCTTAGCGGCCTTACCCACGACGCGGTCGCCGTCGGCACGGAAGCCCACGACGGACGGGGTGGTGCGGTCGCCCTCGGCGTTCACGATAATGGTCGGAGAACCGCCCTCGAGAACGGCCATTGCGGAGTTAGTAGTACCAAGGTCGATACCAAGAATCTTACTCATTAGAAATTCCCTCTCTCTTTTGCGTTCGCGCCGCCTCGACGGTCTGTCGCGCGGCGCTTCGGCTTGTCTTTCAGGATGTAGTGTATCCCCTTATGGACCGGAATATACAAAATCTAAGTCAATTCATATAAGATTTCTTATCTCTGAGAGTTTAGGTTCTCAAATGCGCAGGTAGATGCACTGTTTGAGTTCTCGGCAGATCTATTGAGATCTATGTAGAGATGGCTGAGGTTTGGGCTTGGGAGCGCACATGGCGGCCCCGGGCTTCCCTGGGGAAAGTTCGACCCGTTTCTCGGCTAAATAACGGGATGCGCTTTCCGCAAGCACGCTCAATCGCCCTATATTTCAAGTCACCTGTAGCTAACATTTGCGCAGCTCAACGGCCTCACCTGCATGTTTTTTAGTAAGCCGTGGCATACTCGGCGAACGGTATGAAGATGCCGGTCAGAGGGTATTGCAAACGGTCGCTCCCGTGGTATGTTTTTGCCCGAATCAAACCGACGCGCATCGCCTGTAGCGTCGGTCAACAGAGAGGAAACTACCATGGCTCATCCCGTAATTGATGCCGACGAGTGCATCGCTTGTGGCGTTTGCGTCGACTCCTGCCCCGCTGGCGTTCTGGAGCTCCAGGACGTCGCTACCGTCGCTGACGAGGATTCCTGCGTCGCCTGTGGCGCTTGCCAGGACGCTTGCCCCGCCGGCGCGATCACCGAGATCGTCGAGGAGTAACAGCTCCCCCACCTGCACACTCAAAAGTACACCGTGCACAAAAAGGAGGCCTCCGCATCGCCGCGGAGGCCTCCTTTTGTTTGTATAGGCAGCTAATTGGGGACAGGGCTACCTTGGCAGTTGCGGTGGAATAGTTCCCGATTCATTGCTTAGGTGCCGATTTTAGGAACTATTTCACCGCAACTTATAAAGACAGTATCGGGCTAGGACAAATCATCCTCGTAGGGCATCAGGTCTGCCAGATAGCCTTTCTCCTTGAGTATGGCCTCGATCTCGTCGAGAGTTTGCTCGTCATCTGCCGCAATGCGATGGAAGTGATAGCCACTCGTCACCGTTAATAGCGGAAAGCTCTTGCCACTCTCGATATCGTGTAGGTAGCGCTCGACATCGCGACGATTGCGGATGTCCAGGTCGGCTGTGATCTTACCGTACACGCGGTGGTTGACGATCACGTTGAGCACGGCGCCGCCCGCGTCGACGATGCTCGTGAGCTCATCGCCCGCCTGCTCCACGCCGTGGCGTACCTTGACCAGACACGTGGGCACAGCCGGGCTGCTCGCTGCCTCCTGTAGCACATAGCCGCGATTGGTGGCGACAATATCGTGCCCGTCGGCGCGCAGCAGGGCGATGTCCTGCACCACAACCTGACGGCTCACGCCCACCTCGCGGGCAAGCGCACTGCCCGAGACAGGATCTTTGGCTTCCTCGAGCACGGCCATGATGGAACGGCGACGCTCGCGGGCGTCCATTATTTACCGTCCAGTAGACGCAGGTGCTTAAGCGAGAGGTCGAGGATCGGCGCAGAGTGCGTCAGAGCGCCCGAACTAATATAGTCAACACCCAGGTCGGCCAGGGCGCGAATGTTGTCGGCGTCTACGTTGCCCGAGCACTCGGTCTTGGCACGACCGGCGATAAGCTCAATCGCAGTAGCCATGTCATCGTGGGTCATGTTGTCGAACATGATGATGTCGGCACCGGCCTCCACGGCCTCGCGTACCATGTCCAGGTTCTCGCACTCAATCTCGACCGTCGTGGTAAACGACGCATGGGCGCGCGCCATCTCAATCGCGCGCGCCACGCCACCGGCGGCGTCGATGTGGTTGTCCTTGAGCATGACAGCCGTCGACAGGTTATAGCGGTGGTTGCTGCCACCGCCGATCTCGACTGCGGCCTTCTCAAAGACGCGCATGCCCGGCGTGGTCTTGCGCGTGTCGACAAGCACGGTCTTGGTGCCCTCGAGCGCAGCCGCCATCCGATGCGTGTAAGTAGCGATGCCGCTCATGCGCTGCAGGTAGTTGAGCGCCACGCGCTCGCCCGAAAGCAGTACGCGCGCATCGCCGCGCACCTGGCCCACGTGGTCGCCGGCGTGCACCTCGTCGCCGTCCGCGACATCTAACAACACAGAGCTCTGCGGATCCAGCAGCTCAAAGGTGCGAGCGAACACATCCAAGCCCGCGATGATGCCATCGGCCTTGGCGATAAGCTCCACCGTGGCGGGACGCGCCGTGGGACACACGCTCGCCGTGCTCACGTCCTCAAAGGTAATGTCCTCGCGCAGAGCCTGCAGAATCAGATCATCGACGACGAGCTTCATGGTAATGGGATTCATGGTCTACTCCTCCACGGCCTGCGTGCCGGCGGCACGGGCCAAATCATCGATTGCAAGGGTATCGGCACTCAGGGCGCGGTGACGCCCGTCAAGCGCGGGCTCACCGGCCTGCTCCACGGCCAGTGACTCGCCGGTACGCATGTACCACGCGGCGCGACGACCCCAGACCAGCGCCTCGAGCAGGCTGTTCGATGCAAGGCGGTTCTTGCCGTGTACGCCATTGCAAGCCGTCTCGCCGGCGGCGTAGAGCTCGGGCATCGAGGTGCGGCCGTCCTTGTCGACCCACACGCCGCCCATAAAGTAGTGCTGCGTGGGTGTGACGGGAATGGGCTCGTCCAAGATGTCGCGGCCGTCCTCCAGACAGCGCGCACGAATATTGGCAAAGTGCCCGGTCACCACGTCGCGCTCGACGGGGGCAAAGCTCAGCCACTCGTGCTCGACGCCGTCCCGCTTCATCTGCTCGCGGATGGCGGCAGCGACCACATCGCGCGGCTGGAGCTCATCGGTAAAGCGCTCGCCGGCGGCGTTGAGCAAAATCGCGCCCTCGCCGCGGCAGCTCTCGCTGATCAAGAAGGTGCGGCCCGGCTGCGGCGAGAACAGGCCCGTGGGGTGAATCTGCACGTAGTCCAGGTGCTCCATCGTGATGCCGTGCTCCTGCGCGATGTAGCAGGCGTCACCGGTGAGCTGCGGGTAGTTGGTCGAATGGTCGTACACGCCACCGATACCACCCGTTGCCCACAGCGTATGGCGGGCATGGATCTTAAACGGCTTGCCGGCATGTACGCCCTCAGCGGCATTTGCCAGCTCGTCGGCGGGACGAACCGAGTTATCCCCGTCCACGGGAACGGCGACGACGCCGGCGCACACCGTAGCGCCATCGCGCTCGGCGGTCAGGATGTCGGTCATGGCAACGTGTTCGAGAATCTGCACGTTGTCCAGCTTGCGGACAGCCTGGAGCAGCTTGGTCGTAATCTCCTTGCCCGTAATATCGGCATGGAAGGCGATGCGCGGGCGGCTGTGTGCGCCCTCGCGGGTAAAGTCGAGGCTGCCGTCGGCCTTGCGCTCAAAGTCCACGCCCATGGCCAGCAGGTCGTTGATGACCGAACGGCTCGAGCGAATCATGATGTCGACGCTCTCGCGGCGGTTCTCGTAGTGGCCGGCATGCATGGTGTCCTCAAAGAAGGCGTCGTAGTCCGAGCCCTCGGGCAGCACGCAGATGCCGCCCTGCGCGAGCATGGAATCGCACTCGTCGACGGCGCCCTTGGAGAGCATGATCACGCGCGTGCTCGTCGGCAGGTTGAGGGCCGCATACAGGCCCGCCACGCCGCAGCCGGCAATGACGACGTCGCACTCCATATCGGGGTATTGTTTGGTTTCCACAGGAATCCTCTCCCTTGGGTGTGACATAAGGGACCGTCCCTTTGTCACATTGTTTTAGCGCGCCGCGTACTCGAGCATGCGGTCGAGCGTGAGTTTGGCCTGGTCGGCGGCCTCGTCCGACACGCCGATCTGAACCTCGCCCTCGCCCGTCTCCAGGCAGCGCGCGAGCTTTTCGAGCGTGATGAGATCCATGTTGACGCAGGTGGGCTGCACCGCGGGGAAGTAGAACTTCTTGCCGGTGCCCTGGCAGCGGCGCTCGAGCTCGTAGAGCACGCCGCGGACCGTCACGATGATGAACTCGCTCGCGTCCGACTCCTCGGCGTACTTGATGATGCCGGCGGTGGAGCCGATGTAGTCGGCCTCGGCAAGGACGTCGGCCTTGCACTCGGGGTGCGCCAGCACAAGCGCGTCGGGGTGAGCCTCCGTCGCATCGACGATCTGCTCGACGGTGATGATGTGGTGACGCGGGCAGTAGCCGTTGTTGAGGATGACGTGCTTCTGCGGCACCTGCTCGGCCACGAAACGGCCCAGGTTCTGGTCGGGAATGAACAGGATGTGCTGCTGCGGCAACTCGGAGACGATCTTGACGGCGTTGGAGCTGGTGACGCACACGTCACTCCAGCTCTTGATCTCGACCGTCGAGTTGACGTAGCACACCACGGCCAGGTCGTCGCCGTACTCGGCGCGGGCCGCGTCAACCGTCTCGCGTTTGACCATGTGCGCCATGGGACAGTCCGCGCCCGGCTCGGGCAGCAGCACGGTCTTGGTGGGGTTGAGCAGCTTGGCGCTCTCGCCCATAAACTCCACGCCGCACAGCACGATGGCCTGCTGCGGCAGGCTCTTGGCGAGCTTTGCCAGGTAGAAGCTGTCGCCGACGTAATCGGCCACGGCCTGGACCTCGGGCGCCACGTAATAGTGCGCCAGGATCACCGCGTCGCGTTGGGTTTTTAGTTGCTGAATGGCCTCGACGAGCTCTGCGGGCACCAATGCCGCGCGCTCCGTTGCCGTCGTTGCCGATGCCAGGCCGGCCGCAATATCGCGTGCAAGCTCCGATGCATCCATGTTCGCGCTCTGTGCCATCAAGGCCCCTCTCTTTTGGCGAATCTTGGGGCTTTAGTATGACACCTGGCTTTACAGCTGACAAGACAGCTGTAAACCTAGGTGTAAAGTTGAAATAAAGATTCAATTTCGGGGCGGGTCCATTTTCGAACTGGCTAACTGAGGATAGTCGAAAATGGACCCGCCCCAAGATTCGAGCGATCCGTTTTGCCCCAGGCCAAGGGGCAGTGGGCAAAAAACGGCAAATATGAGTACTGTTACCAAATTAGTGTCAGCGATTTTCCGGTCTGGAGCGGCAAAATCGCCTTGTTTTGGACCCCCTCAGGTCGCGCGCGCAGACGTGGTGTAAGAGTGTCCTGAGGTCCGTCGCTGCAAGTCCCGATGTTACTCCTTCTTGAGACCGCGCTTCTCGACTATCTCGTCC
Source organism: bacterium (assembly GCA_963602135.1). GTDB lineage: Bacteria > Actinomycetota > Coriobacteriia > Coriobacteriales > Coriobacteriaceae > Collinsella. The sequence continues at coordinate 64,914 of CAVCHM010000009.1, forward strand.
ACTATCTCCCTGGCGCGCCGCCCGAGCGCGCGGCGCCTCCCCTCTGTCGGGGCCGGCC
>CAVCHM010000010.1:0-62339 GCA_963602135.1 bacterium
TGCGACACTGAAGTAAGTGTCCATCCTCGCAGTATCCGGTTCTCAAGGTGCACGCCTGCGCTGGTTCCCGGTTCGACCGGGCCGCGCGGCAAGGAGATATATTGCCAGACCGGAGGGGCCCCGCGGGCGGGAATCTGGGCGTACACATTTCCTACACATTTTAATACTCAGCTTACGTTTGCCGGCCGTTCTCCACCACTCGCCGAGGGTCTCTTTATAGTGAAGCGTCATATGGCTAAAGCTGATAGGCTCCCTTTGCCAAAGCGCAGCCGGCATCGAGCAACTCATCGCGCTCCTCCACCGAGAACCCCTCGGCGTATACACGAACCACCGGTTCGGTCCCGCTGGGGCGGATCAGCAGCCAGGTGTCATCCTCGAATGCCAAGCGTAGACCATCCATATGGCTTACAGTCTGCGGCGCCTTGCCGCAAATCGATTTGGGATTCATGCCAGGAAGCAGCGTTCGCAGCGATTCGGCGTCTTCGGCCTCAAGGCGCAAATCGCGACGCCCGTAGCTCGTCTTACCAAAACTGGCCTCGAGCTGATCGACCAAAACGCCCAAGGGCGCGCCCGTCTTTGCCATAAGCTCACACAGAATCAGACAAGCAAGGATTCCATCGCGCTCGGGCATATGTGCGGCGATGCCGATGCCGCCGGCCTCCTCGCCTCCCATGAGGACGCCGCCCTTCTTCATCTCTGCAGCTATATATTTGAAACCGACCGGCTTAACGGTCACGCGACAGCCAAGCGCCTCAGCAATGCGGCGTACGAGTGTCGAGCACGAGAGATTGACGACGACACGCCCCTCCAAATTGCGGAATTGAACGAGGTCGCCCAAAACAAGCGCCATGATTTGATGCGGATGTATATATCTACCGCGTTCGTCGACCGCGCCAATACGATCGGCATCGCCGTCGGTCACCAGGCCCGCGCACACCCCGTCCTCGACAACTGCACGCTCGCAAGCGTCCACCCATGGCTCAACAGGGTCGGGGCAAATGTCCTCTTGATCGGACGACTCTCCGGCATGAATCTCGTGCACCTCGACGCCTAGCTCCCGCAGCAGGTCGGCAAGATATCCCTGGGCCGCGCCGCCCATGGGGTCAACCACCACACGCAGGTGAGCGGCTCGAATGGCCTCGGCATCGACAAACGACGCCACCGCCTGCATATAGTCAGGAATAATATCCGCGGTGCGATAGCTTTCCTCGATCCCCATCGGCTCGGGGGCCATGGTCTCTTCAAGCTCTTCGATGACATCCTGATTGGCCGTCGAGCCATCTCTCATGCGTAGTTTAAGGCACAGATACCCCTGCGGATGATGGGACCCCGTCACCATGAGCGCACCGCAGGCCTCGCCGTCATACGCCGCCGCCCACGTAAGGGCGGGGGTCGGGACAGGCCGAGATGCGAGTACTGCGTCCAATCCGTGAGCCGCAAGCACGCCTGCCGCAAGCTCAGCGAACTCGCGCGCCTGCGGCCGGGTGTCGAACCCTATATAGACTGTTTTGCCGGGATTGGTCTTTTGCCACAACTCGCCGACGGCATCGGCAATGCGGGCAACGTTGTCGGCGGTAAAGTCGTCGTCGACGCGGGCGCGCCAACCGTCAGTTCCAAAATGAATTATCGCGCACACGCGCAAACACCTCACAGTGTTTGGATCATGGTACGCATGGGGTATACCCGCAACGCTCGCCCAGCAACCTGCCAAAACCGGCATTCACTATTTGGGCAAATGCTACCGACGATGTGCAAGCAAAAAAACCGCCCCGTATGGAGCGGTTTTGACCTTTATATATCGAGCGCCTCGGCCATCGCCGCCGTGGTGATCGCCGTGGTTCCACAGCAACTGCCCACCATTGCGGCACCGGCATGCCTCCATTCGATGCAAGCACGCGCGAAGGCTTCGGGGTTCTCGCGCCACACAGGACCATCCTGTGTTTGGACCGGATCACCCACGTTGGGGCGTACCGTGACGGGCGTAGTCGCCGATGCAACCATCCTGGGCACCGCCACGTTCGCGGCCGCAAGTGAACAGCAGTTAACGCCAACCGAGTTTGCGCCGTGCTTTTCGGCGTACAAAACAGCAGCCTCGATGTTGAGGCCATCGCCTAGCAGGTCGCCTTTATCGTCAACGACAAAACTTACCAAAACAGGCATGCCGTCGGCGGCATCCTGGGCGCCGGCAAGCATGGGCTGCAAATTACGGATAGACGTCACCGTCTCGATCAGCAGACCGTCAACACCAGCATTGAGCAGGGCGTATGCCTGCTCTCGCGAAATGCCTCGGATTTCTCGATACTCGGCAGAGTCTTCGGCAAACCACTCAATGCCGATCGGGCCCATCGAGCCCAGCAGCAGCTGAGGGTGCGCCTGGCGCGCATCGTCGACGGCAGCGCGATTGACCTCAGCCACGGACGGCGTAATCTGATCTTGCTTGAGGGCATAGCTTGATGCCTGAAAGGTATTGGTAATGAGCACCTGCGCACCGGCGGCGACATACAGGCGATGGATACGAGAAACAGTCTGCGGCTCGGCAAGGTTCCAAAACGCCGGTGGGATGTCGGCGGCATCGTATTCACTCATCAGCACGCTGCCCATGGGGCCCTGCGTCAACAGGGTCTCGCTCGACATGCGGCGCATAAGTTCCTCGCCGCCGGGGCGGTTGTAATAACTCGTATCCATATATAAGTTTCGCTATTCCTCGACGCTGATTCCCTGTTTTTCGAGATAAGCGAGCCAGCGGCTCATCGTGTCCTCGGAAAGCGCATGTTCCATCATGCACGCCTCGGAATCGGCCCGCTCAAAATCGACGCCGAGCTCCTGGACCAAAAACGTGCGAATAAGGCGATGACGGTACCAAATAGCCGTGCCGACCTCGCGACCACGGTCGGTCAGGATGACCTTGCCGTAATGCGATTGCTCGACAAGCTCGGACGCCTTAAGCGCCGAAACTGCCTTATTGACCGATGCCTTGGAGACACCAAGACGCTGCGCGATGTCGACCGATCGCACGCCATTGGTCTCCCCTTCTTCGCTTTCGATGCGAACCATGCACTCCAAGTAGTCTTCGTTCGCCACCGTTAGATGCAGCTCGCGCGAGCTATTTGTCGTATCCATGACCTTCCGTCCCTTCTGCGTTCAAAGGCTGATTCTACCCCATCCAAGTGTCGCGGTATGCCGTGGCATACCGTGCTAGAGTTCTTGTTGCACACGACGACCAAGATTGGAGCGGTCTTTATGGAAAACAACGCCACGAACCCCGACGTCCTCGAGCGCTTTTTGCGCTACGTCCAAATCAACACGCAATCCGAGGATGCAAACTGCGACCAGGTGCCTTCGAGCACCGTTCAGTTTGACCTTGCCAACATCCTGGCCGAGGAGCTGCGCGAGCTCGGCGCGGCCGATGCCCATGTGACCGAGCATGCCTACGTGTGCGCGCATATTCCTGCGAGCGCGGGCGCGGAGGACAAGCCCGCCCTGGGCCTGATCGCACACCTCGACACCACCGAGGTTGCGCCGGGTGCCGGCGTGAAGCCGCACATTGTGCACTACGAAGGCGGCGACCTGGTCTGCGGTACCGTTGACGGCAAGCCCGTGGCCATGAGCACCGCCAAGCTTCCCGCCCTGAACGACCTTGTGGGAGAGGACTTGGTCTGCAGTGACGGCACTACACTGCTGGGCGCCGACGACAAGGCCGGTGTCGCCGAGATCATGGCGCTTGTCGCGCGTATCGCTCAGGACCCCTCGCTGCCCCACCCCGCACTCGGCATTTGTTTTTGCCCGGACGAGGAGATCGGTCACGGCGCCGAGCTGTTGGACATCGAGGCCTTTGGCTGCAAGTACGCCTACACGGTCGACGGCGGTCCCGTTGGCGAGCTGGAGTGGGAGTGCTTTAACGCTGCCGAGGCAACCGTTCGCTTTGAGGGCCAGTCTATCCATCCCGGTGACGCCAAGGGCCGCATGGTCAACGCGGGCAATCTGTTCTGCGACTTTAACGCGCTGCTCCCTTATGCGCAGCGCCCGGAATACACCGAGGGCTACGAGGGCTTCTATCATCTTGAGGGCGTGTCTGCAACCGTCGACCACGCTACGGCGCGCTATATCGTTCGCGACCACGATGCCGCCAAGTTCCAGCAGAAGCTCGAGCTGATGGATGCCGCCGCAGCACTGCTCAACCAGCGCCTGGGCGAGGAACTCGTGACGGTCGAAATCAAGCAGCAGTACCGCAACATGGCCGAGATCGTGCGTGACTACCCCGAGCTTATCGATGTCGCCAAGGAAGCCTACCTTGCCTGCGGCATTGAGCCCCAGGTGCTGCCGATTCGCGGTGGTACCGACGGTGCGCAGCTGTCGTTCCGCGGCCTGCCCTGCCCCAACCTTTCCACGGGCGGCTACTGCTACCACGGCGTTAACGAGTTTGTCCCGGTCAGCTCGCTCGTCAAGATGACCGACGTCCTCCAGGAACTCGTCGCCCGCTTCGCATAAGCCTGGCTGCACAACCCTAAAAAACGAATCGCCCCGTCCTCAACCGAGAGCGGGGCGTTTTTTGCTGCAATGAGGACAGGTTGACGCGCGCCAATCTCTTGTCACAAGGAGTGTCCCAAACTGCCGGCACATAAGGAACGTCCCCAAGTGCCAAGCGCCAAGTGCAGCAAGAGTGTCCCCTTTGACCAGTCGTTTAAGAACGTCCCCAATGACTACTTTGACTAGTCATTTAAGAACGTCCGCAATGACTACCACTACACAGCATCGCAGGTTGAGCCAACGTCAGCGAGCGCCGCCCAAGGCGGACAAGTTGGCATGAAAAAGGCAGGGCATTGACCTTCTGGTCATGCCCTGCCTTTTGAATGACAAATTGTCGCCTTGGGCGGTGCGCAGCGTCGGCCGGTCCGCCGTTCGGTAGAACGGCGGAACTAGTAGGAGTAGCCGTTGCCGTCGCCGGTGGGCTCTTCGTAGTAGTCCGAATCGCTCGAATCAGTCGAATCGTCCGAATCGTCAGAGTTGACCGATGAGGTTGCGGTGCCGTTGGCGTAATCATCGGACGTGTTGTTGTTCAGGTCGCCGATCGTAGAGCTGGAGCCATCGGACTGGCCCATGGTATTGGGGCCCTTGGGATCCTTGCCAGCGTCGACGCGCTCCATCATTTCCTTGAGCTCGTCCTCGTAGACAAAGACGTAGCTTACGCCATCAATCATGGTGCTGTCATCGGCATACGAAGGCAAGTTGGCCGAATAGATGCCGTCAACATCCATGCCGCGCATGGCATTGACCGTAGAGACGATGTCCTGAACGCTCATATCGGTCACGAGCATGTCGGACAGCGAATTGACGAGGTCGAAGACCTTGGTGGCATCGAAGTTGTTGAGGATCTGGTTGGCGAGGGCGCCGAGCACCTGACGCTGGTGGCGCATGCGTGTGTAGTCGCCATCGGCATAGATGTAGCGGCAACGGGCATAGGTAAGGGCGGTTGCGCCATCCATGTGCTGCTGACCGGCGGTGATCTTAATGTCGAGGTGCTCAGGGTCATCAACGTCATCGGTCGCGTTGATGTCGATGCCGCCGACCGAGTCGATGAGCGACTGCATGCCATCGAAGCTGACCTCGGCATAGTGCGAAATCTGCACGCCGCACAGCTCGTTGACCGCCTGGACCATGGCCTCGGCGCCGCCAACAGTATGGCAGGCGTTGATCTTCATGGTCTCGCCCTTGTACTCGACCTTGGTGTCGCGCGGAACGGAAATGAGCGTCGCCTGCTTTTGCGTGGGGTCGATGCGTGCCAGGATAATCGAGTCGGCACGATACGTATCCTCGCCCGGACGGCCGTCGGTGCCAAGAAGCAGCACGTAGAACGGATCCTTTGCCTCATCGGTGTCAACCAGAACCCGACGCAGATTGTCGGTAATGACATTAGAATCGCCGAGCTTGCCCATAATGGTGGCAAACCACAGGCCGGCAGCGGTAGTGGCACTCAACAGCACGCCAAGCACGACAATGAGCGCGACGTGACGAATCGTGTGGCTACGGCGACGTTGACGAGCGCGCTCGGAATAGCGAGCCACGTTATCGCGACTGTAGATCTTGGCCTGCGCACCAGTTGAGGGTCTTCGGGTGGTGGTATCCGCGAGGGGCTTTTTATTAAACATAGGCAACCTGTATTAGTAGATGACGGGATCGGGGACGGTAGCATGCTCGACATGCGCGCCAAGCGCCTGCAGCTTTTCGACAAACTGCTCGTAGCCGCGCTTGATGTGATGGATAGCCGAAACCTCGGTCGTCCCGTCGGCGATCAAGCCCGCTACGACGAGGGCCGCTCCGCCGCGCAGATCGGGCGAGGTAACCTGTGCACCCGAGAAGCCCTTGACGCCATGAATCATGGCATGATGGCTCTCGATACGAATGTCGGCACCCATGCGCACCAGCTCTGATGCGAACATAAAACGATTCTCGAAGATGTTCTCGGTGATAACGGAGCTGCCATCGGCAAGGGCGGAGAGTACCATAATCTGCGCCTGCATGTCCGTCGGGAAGCCGGGGAACGGAAGCGTCTGGATGTCGACCGGCTTGATACGCTCGGCACGGTTCACATGGACGCCATCCTCGACGCGCTCGCAGTCGATACCCATGAGCTCCATCTTCTTGAGCACCATGCCCAAGTGAATGGGGCAAAAGCCCGTGACATCGACACCGCGATCGTCGGCCATCAACGCACCGGCAACGATAAAGGTACCGGCCTCGATGCGGTCGCCCACCACGCGATGGGTAACGGGATGGAGCTCTTCCACGCCTTCGATAGTCACGACGGGCGTACCGGCGCCTACAATCTTGGCGCCCATCTCGTTGAGCATGTTGGCGAGATCGACAATCTCGGGCTCGCGGGCGGCATTGTCGATAACCGTGGTGCCCTGTGCGCGCACAGAGGCCATGATGAGGTTCTCGGTCGCACCGACGCTGGCGAACTCGAGCGTGACGGTGGTACCGCGCAGACCTTGGGGCGCATTAGCGTTGATGTAACCGTGGGCGGTATCAAACTCAACGCCCAGGGCCTCGAGACCCAGAATGTGCATATCGATCTTGCGAGCACCCAGGTTGCAGCCGCCCGGCATGGCAATCTTGGCGCGATGGAAGCGGCCCAGCAAGGGTCCCATGACGGCGGTGGAAGCACGCATCTTGGCAACGAGCTCGTAGGGGGCCTCCCAAGAATCGACCTGAGAGGTATCAATCTCGAGCGTGTGCTCGTCGAGAACATCGATCGTAGCGCCCATGCCCTTGAGCACCTTGCCCATCACGTGAACATCGGAAATATCGGGCACGTTCTGCAGCGTCGTCTTGCCCGGCGCCAGAAGCGTTGCCGCCATGAGTTTGAGCGCGGAGTTCTTGGCACCCGAGACGGGCACGGAGCCTCCGATGGCGTGGCCACCCTCAACGCGGATAATATCCAAGGTCTACCCTTTCAAAAAGCATGCCCGGGGTGGCTGGGCCATCCCGGGCATGATGTGTTCGCAAATGGTCGAACGCTAAATCGTTTGACTATTGGGCAAGCTTGAGCTTACACCATGCGATTTCATTATAGAGGTAGGCGCGGCGTGCATCATCCTCCGACAAATTACCCAGCTTCTCTTCAAAACCTTGAATATCAGCTTTAAGCTTGTCGGCATCGACGGTCGCCAAATCGCAAGCGCGCTCGGCGAGAACGGTCACGACATCGTCCGCAACCTGGGCATAGCCGCCGGCCACGGCAAACGTGTGGTCGACAGTGCCCATGGCCTTATCGGAAACGCGAACGTAACCGCGGTCGATCGTGCAGATCTCGCTGGAGTGAGCAGGCAGAACACCAAACTCGCCATCCGTGGACGGAATCGACACAAACGCAGCGTCGCCCTCATAGGCGCAGCTCACGGGGCACACGATGCGGATACGCATAACCTACTTCTCCCCCATCTTGCGGGCGCGCTCGCGCACGTCCTCAATCGTGGAAGCATAGCGGAAAGCCTGCTCGGGCAGGTCATCGGCCTTGCCGTCGACAATCTCGGCGAAAGAGCGGACGGTATCCTCGACGCGGACGTAGACACCGGGGTTGCCGGTGAACTTCTCGGCGACGTGGAAGGACTGCGAGAGGAACTGCTGAATCTTACGGGCACGGTTGACCGTAAGGCGCTGCTCCTCGGACAGCTCGTCCATACCCAGAATGGCGATGATGTCCTGAAGGTCGGAGTACTCCTGCAGGAGCTCCTGGACCTTGACGGCGACACGGTAGTGCTCCTCGCCGACGATCGAGGGATCGAGAGCGTCGGAGGAAGACGCGAGCGGGTCGATAGCCGGGAACAGGCCGAGCGACGAAATGCTACGCGAAAGAACCGTGGTGGCGTCGAGGTGCGTAAACGTCGTGGCAGGCGCCGGGTCGGTCAGGTCGTCTGCGGGGACGTAGACAGCCTGGACGGAGGTAATGGAGCCCGTCTTGGTCGAGGTAATGCGCTCCTGGAGGTCGCCCATCTCGGTTGCCAGCGTGGGCTGGTAACCAACGGCGGACGGCATACGGCCCAGCAGTGCGGAAACCTCGGAACCCGCCTGGGAGAAGCGGAAGATGTTGTCGATGAACAGCAGAACGTCCTGGCCGCGATCGCGGAAGTACTCAGCGGTGGTAAGGCCGGCCAGACCGATGCGCAGACGCGCTCCGGGCGGCTCGTTCATCTGACCATAGACCAAGCAGGTCTTGTCGATAACGCCAGACTCGCTCATCTCGAGGAACAGGTCGGTGCCCTCGCGGGTACGCTCGCCGACGCCGGTGAACACCGAGGTGCCGCCGTGCTCCTGGGCGAGGTTGTTGATGAGCTCCTGAATCAGAACGGTCTTGCCGACGCCGGCGCCGCCGAACAGGCCCGTCTTGCCGCCACGGATGTAGGGCTCGAGCAGGTCAACAGCTTTGATGCCGGTCTCGAAGATCTCGGTCTTGGTGGTGAGCTCGTCGAAACGGGGCGCTGCATGGTGGATGGGGTAGAACTCCTCCACCTCAGGCATGGGCTTGCCGTCGACAGGCTTGCCCATGACGTTCCAAATGCGGCCGAGCGTCTTGGGGCCAACGGGCATCTTCATGGGCTCACCGGTATCGGTGGCGATGAGGCCGCGCTGCAGGCCGTCGGTCGAGGACATGGCGACCGTGCGGACGACGCCGCCCGGAAGCTGGCTCTCGACCTCGAGGATCGTGCTCAGATGACCGATCGGGGTCTCGGCCTCGACCGTGAGCGCGTTGTAGATCGGGGGCACCGCGCCGTCAAACTTGACGTCGACGACAGGACCGATGATTCGCACGATGCGACCATCACCGGCAGTCGTCTTCTTGGTGGCTTCCTCGACCGCAAGCTTTACGGTGTTATTAGCCATTACTGTTCCTCCAATGCTGAGGCTCCGCCGACGATCTCGTTAATCTCGGTCGTGATCGAAGCCTGGCGCACGCGACTATACGTGCGGGTAAGGGTCGAGATGATCGCGGTGGCGTTTTCCGTCGCGGAGTGCATGGCCTTGCGGCGTGCACCCTGCTCGGCAGCCGCCGAATCGATCAGGGCCTGGTAGATGACCGTCAGGATATAAGACGGCACAAGCTTGCCGAGAACATGCTCGGGAGAGGGCACGAACTCGAACGTGGACGAGATGCGCTTAGGGGCGTCGGTCTCGTTCTTACGCGGACCGTGGGCCATAGCGATCATCTCGGGGTCGAGCGGCAACAGATGCTCGACGCGAAGCTCCTGATCCACGCGGTTCTTGGCGTGGTGGTAGACAAGCTCGACACGGTCAAGCTCACCGGCACGATACGCATCGCAGATATGAGAGGAGATCATGCGGGCCTGATTGAAATCGGGCTCAGAGGAGTTGCCCTCAAAGTGCATGACAACGTTTGCGCGGTCACGGAAATACGTGGCCGGCTTACGCCCGCACGCGATGATCTCGCACTCGATGCCGTCGTTCGCCCAAGAAGCGGCGAGCTTTTCGGCCGTGCGCTCCACCGTCGTATTGAAACCGCCGGCAAGGCCGCGGTCCGAGGCAATAACGACAATCAGGCCATGCTTGACGCTCTCATGCTTCTGCAGCATGGGATCGGTGCCCGAACAGGAAGCGTCGCCGGCGACCGTCAACATGACGTCGGTCAGCGCCTCCTTATAGGGCTCGGCCTGCTTGGAGCGATCGAGGGCACGACGGATCTTGGCCGTAGAGACCATCTCCATCGTGCGCGTGATCTGCTTGGTCGTGGTAACCGAGGAGATTCGCTTCTTAATGTCGCGAAGGTTGGCCATGGGGCTTAGTTCTCCTCTGATCCAGAAACATCCGAATGGTGCTTGGCCATGAACTGCTGTTTGAAGTCGCCGATGACGCGCAAGACCTCAGCCTTGGTGTCATCATCGATCTTCTTGGCGCGAACCTTGTCGAGCAGCGAGCCAAAGCCATTGTCCATGTACTCGATGAGCTCGGCACGGAAGGGCAGCACGTCGGCGATCTCCAGGTCATCCAGGAAGCCCTCGTTGCCAGCGAACAGCGTAACGATCTGCTCGCCAACCTCAAACGGCTTGTAACGCGGCTGCTTCAGGAGCTCGGTCATGCGAGCACCATGGGTCAGCTGCTTCTGAGTAGCCTCGTCGAGGTCGGAGCCGAACTGCGTAAAGCCGGCGAGCTCCTGGTACGAAGCGAGGTCCAGACGGAGGTTGCCGGCGACCTGCTTCATGGCCTTGGTCTGCGCATCGCCACCGACGCGGGACACGGAGATGCCCACGTCGACTGCCGGGCGCTGACCTTGGAAGAAGAGCTCGGACTGCAGGTAGATCTGACCATCGGTAATGGAAATGACGTTGGTCGGAATGTAGGCCGAGACGTCGCCGTCCTGGGTCTCGATGATCGGCAGTGCCGTCATGGAGCCGTAACCGTTCTTCTTGGACATCTTGACGGCACGCTCGAGCAGACGAGAGTGCAGGTAGAAGATGTCGCCAGGATAGGCCTCGCGTCCGGGCGGACGATGCAGCGTCAGCGACATCTGACGGTAGGCCACAGCCTGCTTGGACAGGTCGTCGTAGATGACGAGCACGTGGCCGCCGGGGTTGGTCTCGCTGGCGGGCTTGCCGTCCTCGCCGTTGTACATGAAGAACTCGCCGATAGCGGCACCGGCCATAGGCGCGATGTACTGCATAGGGGCGGAATCGGCAGCGGTGGCCGAAACGATGATGGTGTAGTCGAGCGCACCGTGCTGAGCGAGGGTCTCGCGGATGTTGGCAACCGTGGAGGCCTTCTGGCCGATGGCGACATAGATGCAGACCATGCCCTTGCCGCGCTGGTTGAGGATAGCGTCGATGGCGATGGCGGTCTTACCGGTCTTACGGTCGCCGATGATGAGCTCACGCTGACCGCGGCCAATAGGCACCATGGAGTCGATAGCGAGCAGACCGGTCTGAACCGGCTCGCACACCGGGGTACGATCGATGACGCCGGGAGCCTTGAACTCGATGGGACGACGGTGCGTGGCGACAATGTCGCCCAGGCCGTCGATGGGCTGGCCGAGCGGATTGACGACGCGGCCGAGCATGGCACGGCTCACGGGGATATCCATAATGCGGCCAGTGGTGCGGCACTCGTCGCCTTCCTTGATAGAGTCGACGGCACCAAACAGAACGGCGCCGACCTCGTCACGGTCAAGGTTCTGGGCAAGGCCGAAGACGGTCTCACCGGTATCGGAGCTCTTGAACTCCAGAAGCTCGCCTGCCATGGCGCTCTTGAGGCCGGAGACGCGCGCGATGCCGTCGCCTACCTCGTCGACCGTTGAAACCTCATGCGTATCGACCGTCGCGGAGAGGCTCGTGAGCTGCTCCTGCAGTTTCTTGGCGATATCCTGGGCATTGAGGGTTTCGGACATTAGGCTTCACCTCCGTACGAATTAGCAGAGTTTGCGAGGGTCTCCTGCGCGATGCGCAGCTGCGTCTTGACGGAAATGTCACGACGCTCGCCGCGGGCCTCGAGCACCAGGCCGCCCACGATAGACGGGTCGACCCGCTCGATAAGGAATACCTTGCGACCGAAGTCCTGCTCGCATTTCTTAGTGATGGTTTGACGCAGCTCGTCGTCGAGCGGGATCGCCGTGGTGACGGTCACGCCCACTACATCCTCGTCTTCCTCGGCAACATACTTAAAGGCAGCTGCCACCTTGGGAAGAAGGTCGAGCTGGTCGCGCTTGGACATGGTGTCGAGCACGGCGATGATCTCGGGGCTGGCAGAAGCCAAGCGCTCGATCATCTCGAGGTCCTCGAACACATGATTCTCGGCCTTAGCGGCTTCCAGAAGGGAGCGCGCGTAGGTCTCGAGCACCTTGTCCTGATAGCGGCTAGTCGGCATTCAGGCTACCTGCTTCCTGGATGTAGCGCTCGATGAGCTTCTTCTGCTCGGCATCGTCCTCGAGTGCCTCGCCCACGATCTTGGTGGCGACGGCAACGGACAGGTCGGCGATGGAGCTCGCGGCACCGGCGTAAATGGACTTGCGCTCGTCCTCGACGGTCGTATGGGCCTTGGCGATGATCTCCTCGGCCTCCTTGTGAGCAGCCTCGATGATACGGGCGCGCTCGGACTCGGCGTCCTTACGGGCCTCGAGAACGATGTCGGCAGCCTGACGACGGGCGTCGGTGACGATCGAGTCGGACTCAGCGCGCTTGGCGATAGCCTCCTGCTTGGTCTTCTCGGCCTCGTCGAGGCTCTCCTCGATCTTCTTGCCGCGCTCCTCCATGGTTTTCATGATGCCCGGCAGGGCAACCTTGGCCAGCACGATCCAGATAATCAGGAAGGCGATAAGCGCCGGAATGAACTCCGCCATCTTAGGGATGAGGATGTCCGCACCGGCAGCGCCGTCCTCGGCGAACGCGGAAACCGGCATGAGCAGCGCGGCCGCGGACGCGGAGAGTGCGATCGCGCTCTTCTGGGATGAAAGATTCATACTTGACGCTCCGTGCTATTTAACGATCAGCGCGACAACGAAGCCGATCAGAGCCAGAGCCTCGCCGAAGGCGGAGCCCATGATGAAGACGGTGAACACGCGGCCCTGGACCTCAGGCTGACGGGCCATAGCACCCGTAGCACCCAGAGCAGACAGGCCGATAGCAAGACCAGCGCCGATAACACCGAGACCGTAACCGATAACTCCCACGATTCCTCCTTTGTCGTGCGTGTCTTATTTCACGCAGGATAACCTTTTTATAACTGCCGGGCTCCATGGGTACGGGCACCGGCGGTTTAACGAATTGCCTTACCTTTAAGGCGCGAACGGAAGACTACTCCTCCTCCGCGACCTCCTCTGCCTCGGAGACATACACGGCGGTAAGGACCGTGAAGACGTAAGCCTGGATGGCGCCGACCACAAGCTCGATCGCATAGATCAGGATGAGGATGGCAAGCCAGGCCAGCGAAGGCAGGACGCCGACGGCGTGGGCCGCGGAAACCTGCTGAAGCAGCGGCTGCATGAACATGCTCGCCATGATGGCGAACGAGCCCATGACCACATGTCCTGCGAACATGTTGCAGAACAGACGGACGGCGAGCGTAATGAGGCGCAGGAAGGTCGAGAAAAGCTCGACGACCCACACAAGCACGTTCATCGGGAAGCTCACGCCCTGCGGGGCGAGGCTCTTGATGTAGCCGATCACGCCGTGAGCCTTGCATCCGTAGTAGATGAAGTACACGAAGGCGAAGATGGCGAGTGCGGCGGTGGAGCCGATTGCGCCGGTGCCGGGCTTCATTCCCGGGATCAGGCCGATCATGTTATTAATCAGGATGAACAGGAAAAGCGAGCACAGGAACGGGAAGTGCTTCTTCCAGTTCTCACCCACGACGCCCTTGCCGATATCGTTCTCGACGTACTCGATGATGTACTCGAAACCGTTGACGAAGAAGCCCTTGGGAACCAGGGTCTGCTTCTTCTTGAACACGGCCAGGACGATCAGGAGCACGATCGTGGAGACGATCAGCCAAAACGAGTACTGCGTGATGCCGCAGCTCAGATCGCCCACGACAGGGGTGGAGCTGAACTCGCTGACCAGATGATTAATCTCATCAGGCAGCTTTTCAAAAATTTCCACGACTTACCTTTCGACCTCATGAGGATCTCGCAGCGCCTTGGCGACACGAACCGCGCAGGCGGCCATAAAGGCCACGAAGCCGATCGCCTCGCCCAGGAGGAACATGCGAAATGCCTCTCCGAACAACACAAACACAACCAAGGTAAAGACGAGCAGGGCGATTGCCGAGACCGCCAGACTCACCATACCCTTGAGCATGTCCGCATTCTGCTTATCGTCAAGAACCGGCTTGAGCGTAAAGACAAAGGGAAGGAAGGCAATTGCGCCCGCGATGGCGCCTGCAACGATAGCGAGCAGATCGGCTATCTGAAACACTGGCGTCCTCACTTTCCTTTTTTAACGCTTCCCAGAACAGTTCCCGCCAAACATTGGTGACTATTGTACGAGCCAATCGCTAAAGTACAACCGAAAAAGCATCGGTTAATACGCACCTGTTCGTTTTCTTAAGACCTTCTTTATGCCGCAGGTAGGTAATACGTTTTTCTCGAACCCCTCTAGGCTAAACGTCCGTTAACAGGAGTGCGCGTGGACGTCTTTTGCTCGCCCGCGCGCACCATTTCTTCGTATTTGTGACCGTAGCCGACAAGGCCCGACAACTAGAGCGTGCCGTAGATGCGGTCGCCGGCGTCGCCCAGGCCGGGAACGATGTAGGCGGCCTCGTTGAGATGGTCATCGATGGCGCACGTATAAATATGTACGTCAGGATCCTTCTCGGCCAGCGACTTGAGGCCCTCGGGCGCGGCGACGATGCACAGCATGCGGATGTCCTTGACACCGCGCTCGCGCAGGTAGCTGATGGCCATCTCGGCCGAACCGCCCGTGGCAAGCATGGGGTCGACGACCAGGCAGATGCGCTGGTCGATATCCTTGGGCATCTTGCAGTAATACTCGTGCGGCTCGTGGGTGACCTCGTCGCGCTCCATGCCGATGTGGCCCACGCGAGCGGAGGGCACCAGGTCGAGGATGCCGTCGACCATGCCAAGGCCCGCACGCAGGATGGGCACGATGGCGAGTTTCTTGCCGGCAAGCTGTTTGAACGTGGCGGTAGTGATGGGGGTCTCGACCTCGACGTCTTCCATAGGCAGGTCGCGCATGGCCTCGTAGCCGTCAAAAAGCGCGAGTTCGCGCACGAGCTGACGGAACTGGTTGGTGCCGGTGTTTTTGTCGCGCAGGATCGACAGCTTGTGCTGGACGAGCGGGTGATCGACAAGCGTCACACGGGACGCATCGTAGGTGACGGTCATGGATTGATTGCCCCTTTCGTTGCGGCCGCAAAACGGCCTTGCTGACAAGGTGTGCAGCAATGTTGCCGCCGCACGCCATGCATTAGTTTAGCGGTTTGTTGTATCGAGCAGCCCATCGCAGCCCTACTGTGAGGTGCTGAGTGAGCGCCTGACTGCATCACGCCAGCCCGCAAGGTTTTGCTCGCGGCGCTCGGCGGACATGTGGGGAAGGAAGGTCCTAACGATCTGGGCATTTTGCTCCAGCTCTTCCAGGTCTTCCCAATAGCCGACGGCAAGACCCGCCAAGTACGCGGCACCGATTGCCGTGGTCTCCACCGTCTCGCATTGCAGCACGGGGATATCCAGCAGGTCGGCCTGGAATTGCATGATGAACTCGTTGCGCGAGGCACCGCCATCGACAGACAGGCGCTCAATCGAAAGCCCCACGTCCTGCTCCATGGCGCGCAGCACGTCGTAGCTCTGATATGCCATGGATTCGCAGGCGGCACGTACGATGGTCGCACGGCTCGAGGCGCCGGTCAGACCACACACGATACCGCGAGCATGCGGGTCCCACCAGGGAGCACCCAAACCCGCAAAGGCGGGAACGAAGTAGCAGCCCTCGTTGTCGCTAATCGAAGCGGCGAGTTGTGCCGACTCGCTCACGCTCGAGATGATGCCCATGTTGTTGCGAAGCCAGTTCATCGTTGAGCCGGCGGCAAAAATAGAGCCCTCGAGCGCATAGCTGACTTTGCCGTCCGCAGCGATACCGATGGTGGAGACCAGGCCATTCTTGGATTCGACGATCTCGTCGCCGGTGTTCATGAGCATAAAGCAACCCGTGCCATAGGTGTTTTTGGTCTGGCCGGGACGGAAACAGCAGTGGCCGAACAGCGACGCCTGTTGGTCACCCGCCACGCCCATGATGGGCGGCATGTTGGTCATGATGTCGCTCGCGACGCGGCCGTAGTCGCCCGAGCTCCAACGAACCTCGGGCATCATGGAACGCGGGACGTCGAAAAGCGCCAGCAGATCGTCGTCCCAATCGAGCGTATGGATATTAAAGAGCGCGGTGCGGCTGGCATTGGTGTAGTCGGTGGCAAAGACCTGACCGCCGGTGAGGTTGTAGATGAGCCAGGTGTCGATGGTGCCGAACATGAGGTCGCCCGCCGCCGCGCTCTCACGCGCACCATCGACGTTGTCGAGGATCCACTGCACCTTGGAGGCCGAGAAATACGGATCGAGCGTGAGCCCCGTGCGGGAGCGCACCAGTTCTTCTGCGCCCTGCTCGACCAGCTCGTCGATCAGAGGCGCGGTGCGACGGCATTGCCACACGATGGCGTTATAGATGGGCTGGCCGCTTATGCGGTCCCACACTACCGTGGTCTCGCGCTGGTTGGAGATACCGATGGCGGCAATGCGGTCAGAATGGATGCCGCTCTTAAACTGAACCTCCATCATCACGCCGATCTGGCTGGCAAGCACCTCCGTGGGATCCTGCTCCACCCAGCCGGGGCGCGGGAAGCTTGTTTTGACGCTACGGCGCGCCTGGGCGACGATGCAGCCGTACTCGTCAACGATGGTCGCGAGTACCGAGGTGGTGCCGCAGTCGAGCGCCATGATGTAGGAACCGCCAAAGCTAAACGAGGCGTCTTCCATACCCAGGCTACCTAGATTCAACGACATCGCTTACACCTTTCTATTGCATCGGGTCGGACAGGACCCGTTCGATCTCTGATGCGGGAAGCGCGCCTTGGCGCAGGATCTGGAGCTCGCCGTGCTGAAACGACACGATGGTTGAGGCGTCGCGACACGTGGTCTCACCTGCGTCGACGGCCACATCGACCCCCTCCAGGATACGCTCCTCCACCGTGACAAAACTTGCCGGCGCGGGCGCGCCATGCGTGTTGGCGCTGGTACAGGCAAGAGGGCTGCCGCAGGCGCGGATGAGCGCTTGCACCACGGGCGAGGCCGAAGCGCGAAGTGCCACCGTGTTGTCGGCGGCGCGCATAAAGGTCGGCACGCAGGGGGCCGCCTTGACCACAATAGTCAGGGCGCCCGGCCAGCATCGTCGGGCGAGCACGCGGGCCTCATTAGGGATATCCACGCCATAGCGGTCGAGTGCTTCGGCATCATCGACCAGCCAGGCAACCGTTTGGGTGAGCTCGCGCTGCTTGAGAGTAAAGATACGACGATAGCCGGTACCGAGTGCAGGGACCGCGGCGCCGTTGACGGTGGCCTGCGGATCGCGCGGCCACGGCAGAGGTTCACTTGTATCTTGTGGAACGGCATCCGAGAAGGCGTTGACCGCCACGGCGACACCGTAGACCGTCTCGGTTGGAATAAGCGCCAGGCCGCCGCGACCGAGTAGCTCGGCCGTGCGCTCGACTGCAAGCCGATGTGGCTCGCGCGCTCCCTCGTATACCCGATAGACCGTCTGCATGTGTATGCCAGCCCCTTACGCTCTGGTGCAAGTTTGTTTACTGTGGGGCATTCTCGCACGAAACGTTCAACCTATTTGCCCAGAGCGCATGTTGGTTTGGTGAGCGGCTCTAGTAGTCGGTGAAAGTGAGGGGGTTATTGGACGGCTACGAACTTCTTTGGTCTTCCGGCGTGACGTTCTTGAGCGGCGTAACGCTCGATGCTGTCTATCGTTATCATCCGACGGCCGTCGACGAGTTCAACATCGAGCTTTCCGGCTTTGACCAGCGCGGTAATCCGCGGAGCGGAGACTTTGAGGTCCAGCGCTGCGTCTTTAAATGTTCGGCACGCCGCTTCCCGAGCGCCCTCGTGGTCGATTTCGACTGAAAGGGCCACGACCTCGGCCGAGCGTTCGTACCCTGCCGGAGTCAAACCGTTGTTGAGATCGTCGGCCAAAAACGTCATCAGCGCCTCGGTGGCATGGGCAATCGCTTCTTCGCGCGTATCCCCATCGGCAAAGGCGCCGGGAATCTGCGGAAAGCTGGCGCAGTAACCGTCGTCTTCTTTTATGAGAACGCAGTCATAGGTAAATCGTTGTTTCATCATGACCCCCTCGGCTACCATCCAGCTTGCCGGCGAATGCTTGCCCACGTGCCCTTCTTTGGTCGATCACCACCCGAGCCGTTCACGGTGACAACACGGTCACCGGAAACATACTTAGCATGACTACCGACTTGCGCGACCTTCACGAATCCATCGTGCTTGAGCAGGGCAATGATTTCCCGAAAGGTAGGAGGTTGCATGGGCCGACCTCTTTCAGCCGTCCTAATTATAAACTACTTTATAATTTTTGCTAACCAGTTAATAAATATTACTGGCGCTGCTTGGGCTCGGTGACGATGGCTCGGACGATACGGGGACGATCGGTGAGGTCGTGGACGATACGCACGTCCGAAAGGCCTGCCTGGCGACAGAGCTCGGCCGCGGCATCGAGGGCACCCTCGTAGAGCTCGCAGGCAAACAGGCCGCCGGCGCGCAGCATGTAAGGCGCCGCATTGAGCAGGCGGCGGAAGATATCGAGGCCGTCGGCACCGCCCTCGAGCGCCAGATCGGGCTCAAAGTCCTTGACCTCGTGCGGCAGCGAGCGCATGACATCGGTGGGGATGTAGGGCGGGTTGGAGACGAGTACGTCAAAGGTGCCCCACTCTTCGCGGGGAATGGAGCTCACCAGGTTCGTGAGGCTGAAGGCGACCTCGTCGGACGTGAGGCCAAGCGCATCGCGGTTTTTGGTAGCAAGGTCGATGGCGCGCGGCTCGATATCGGTAGCAGTGCAGGTGACGTGGCCGCGACGCTCCCAGGCAAGCGAGAGCGAGATGCAGCCCGTGCCGCAGCCGACCTCGAGAACGCGGGCGATGCGGGGCTCGGCTGGAGCAGATACGTTGGCCTCGGCGGCATCTTGCGCGGGAGTCGTCTGTTGGTCGTTGTCCTCAATGGCGATGCCGTATTCGTCGAGCTCGGGCTCGGGGGTTTCCACGGTCTCTGCTTCTGCCGCCCGCACGGCGGCTTGCTCGGCCTCGCGATCGGCAAGCTCCTCGGCATAGGCGCGGCTACCGAGCACGTCGCTACCCAGCGCAGCCTCATCGGCGGCCGTCAGGTTGGCAGCACGGCGCTCGGCGGTCGCGCGCTCGTCGGCCAGCGCCGCCTCGGCTTTGCGAGCCTGTTCGACCTCATCGTTCCAAGGCAGCTCCACGCGCTGGCGGGCGGCGGCCTCGGGGCTCAGCACCTCGGCATCCAGGTAGTTCAGGACTTCTTCGACGAGCATCTCGGTCTCGGGGCGCGGGATGAGCACACCGGGGGCGCACGCGACGTCGATCATGCGAAACTGCGTGCTACCGGTGATGTACTGTAGCGGCTCGCCCTTCGCGCGACGGACGACCGCCGCGTGCATGGTCTCGAGCTGCGATGCGTCGAGCGTCTCGTCCATGCGCATATACAAGTCGATACGCGCCAGGCCCGTTGCCGCGCACAGCAGCCACTCGGCAGAAAGACGGGGATGCTCCTCACCGCGCTCGGCCAGGTACTCCTTGGTCCACTCGAGACAACGCTTGATGGTCCAGATCTCGTTTGCCATGGGGTCCTCCCCTCTTAAGCGCCGGGCGGCGCACGAATGTCGGAGCAGATTGTACGCGAGGGTGGCACGCGGCAAGGGACGATTGGAAGCGATTATCGAGAATCCGCCCAGAATTTTACTTGGAGCCTGCCCAGAGTGTTCATTCGTCGACGTCTAAATCTGCATCCGTCAAGCTTTTGGCAAGGTTGCCCCAAAACTGACCAATATCTAACCAAGAACTTGCCAAATCACTTGACGCACGACGCGTCAAAAAATGGCTTGCGACTTCCTGGACGATTTTTAGAGCATTATTTTGGTAATCGACTGACGCTTTAAGCAGGTAAATGGCCCATAGACTACCAAGTCAACCTAAATAAACCAACATAGCAATTTCCCAAAATGATCCGCAGGGGACGGAGGAAAACGGATCACCGGCACCGCATCGATGCAGAATGATCCGTTTTCCTCCGTCCCCAAGGGATCGTTCAAGTGCCAACCAAGATAACGCCGATGTCTTGGCAATGCCAGCGAGCGGGCCGCATTTGAGACAAGGTGACGTGAAACGAAAGGGCGCTGACCTTCTGGTCGCGCCCTTGAAGTTGAACGTCAGATTGTCCAAATGCGGCCCGCGCAGCGTCGGCTGGTCCGCCGTTCGGTAGAACGGCGGAACCTAAACAGCCTGTGCCAGCTTCTCGGCTCGCTCGGCGGCGGCAAGTGCCTCGATGACAGTGCCGAGCTGATCGCCCAGAAGGACGCCGTTGTAGGTGGAGTTGAAGCCGATACGGTGATCGGTCACGCGGTCCTGGGGCTGGTTGTACGTACGAATCTTCTCGGAACGGTTGCCGTGGCCGATCTGGCTCTGGCGCTCGGCGCCGAGCTCGGCCTGCTGCTTCTCGAGTTCCATCTCGTACAGACGGGCACGCAGCATCTGCATGCAGACCTCGCGGTTCTGGATCTGGGAACGCTGCTCCTGCGACTGCACCACGGTGTTGGTGGGCAGGTGGGTGATGCGCACGGCGGAGTAGGTAGTGTTAACGCACTGACCGCCAGGGCCGGAGGCACAGTAGGTATCGATGCGCAGGTCGGACTGGTTGATCTGAACGTCGATCTCCTCGGCCTCGGGAAGCACGGCGACGGTTGCCGTGGAAGTCTGGATGCGACCCTGGGACTCGGTCTTGGGGACACGCTGGACGCGATGCACGCCGGACTCGTACTTCATAACGGAGTAGACGCGGTCGCCCTCGACCTTGAACTCGATGGACTTAAAGCCGCCGGCCTCGTTGGGGCTGGAATCGAGCACGGTGGTCTTCCAGCCGCGCGACTCGCAGAAGCGCTGGTACATCTTGTACAGATCGCCGGCAAAGATGGCTGCCTCGTCGCCACCGGCGGCGGAGCGAATCTCGACGATGGTGTTCTTGTCGTCGTTGGGGTCGCTCGGGATGAGCATGTACTTGATGTCTTCCTCGAGCTGGGGAAGCTTCTCCTCGTTTTCGGAGATGTCCATCTGGAGCATCTCTTTCTCATCGGCATCGGTGGTATCGTGGAGCATTTCCTTGGCAGCCGCGATGTCATCGAGCGCGCCGATGTACTCGCGCGAGGCGGCGATGAGGTCGGACTGGTGCGCGTACTCCTTGTTGAGACGCGTGAACTCCTTGATATCGGAGGCGACGGCCGGGTCGGAGAGCTTCTTCTCGAGCTCCTCGTAGGCCTTGATAATCTTTTCGAGCTTATCGCGCATGGCGGGACTCCTTTATATGCGTGAAGGTGAAAATCGGCAGAGTTGATGGGGCGCGCGGCGCCACTGCGGGGGTAAGCCCGGCTAGAACATGTCGATCTTCAGATACATGCGCATCCCTTCGCGTATGGGGTACATAGTTGCGGTCTAACCCATACATGATAGCGTGCGCAGGCAAACCTGCATATAACCCGCACGGAATGATTGGGCGTAGCCGTTGGGGACGTTCATTAACGACTAGTCGTTTAAGAGCGTCCCCAACGGCTAACAAAGGGACCGTCGCTTTGTCACATTCTAGAGCGTGTGAAGCAAGGCGATGAGGAAGCGCACGCCCTGGAGGTAGGCGCGGCGGGTGATGCGCTCGTTGGTGCCGTGGACGCCGCGGTCGCACTCGTCATCGTCGACCACAAACGCCGAAAAACGAATACATTCGGAGCAAATGTGCTGGTAGTTGGCAGCGTCGGTCGCACCGATCACGGTCGAGGGCACAATTGCCACTGGCTCGAATAATCCGTTTTCCTCCGTCCCCTTTGGATCACGGAAATAGCGGGCGGCGATGGAGCGAACCGCCTCGAGGCCGGGACCACCGATGCGCGGGGACGGCGAGGGCTCGGAGCTGCCGGGACCCAGCTCCACTTCGACACGACCGGCGAGCCCCGCCTCGGCAACCGCCTCGCGACAGCGGGCCACGACATCGGCCACGCTCGTGCCCTCGAGCATGCGGAAGTTGATGTTGGCCCACATATCCTGCGGCATTACGTTGGCGCCGGTGCTGCCACCCTCGATCTGCGTGGGCGCGCAGGTGGTCGTCACCAGCGGATAGAGCTTTTTGCTGGCGAGGCAATCACGGACAATGGCATCCCCGTTGGCGGCAATTTCATCGGCCGTGTAGAGCCCCAACTCGACGAGCTGGGCGGCAAGCAGGTCGGTCACGCGCGTCGGCCACTCGATATTGCAGATTGCGGTGATGGCACGGCTGAGCACCTCGAGCGACGTGCCGCCGTAGGGGTTGGAAGAATGTCCGCCCGCGCTCTTTGTCTTGAGCACAATGTCGGCATAACCTTTCTCAGCCAGGTCGGCGTGCATGAGCCAACCCTCGCCCGCGCTGTACTCGGCAGCCGGAACGATGCGGTAGTCGCCCTCGTCGATCAGGTACTCAAGCTCAATGCCGCGCTCCTCGAGCGCGCGGCCGATGGCGCCTGCTCCGTACTGCGTCGTCTCCTCGTCCTGGCCAAAGGCCAGGAGCAGCGTGCGCTCGTGCTGCCAACCGTGCGCCAGCGCATACTCGACAGCCTCAAGAATGCCTGCGACCTGGTCCTTCATGTCAATGGCGCCGCGGCCCCAGATGTAGGTGTCGTCCACGTGCCCGCCAAAGGGGGCATGTGTCCAGTCGGCCTCGGTACCCGGCACCACGGGGACCACGTCCATGTGGCCCATGAGCATGACGGGCTTGAGTGCGGGGTCGGAACCGGAAAGCGTCACCAGCAACGAATGATCGATAAGCTCGACCTCGCCCGCCGCAAACACGCGCGGCCAGGCCTGCTGCATATAGGCGCGCAGGTCATCGAAGGGCTGCCAGTCCACCGCCTCGGCATCCATGCTCGAGATGGTCGGAAACGACAGCACGCGGCCCAAGCGCTCGCACGCGCCGGCCTCGTCTATATCGGCAAAATCGTCCTCATGCGCAAAGAAGCGCCAAACCTCGGCCATGACATCCTTTCGATTGTGATGACGAGGGCCGCCCCACCGGAGCGGCCCTGTCACATAAGCGTTTGCGGTCGGTTATTTGTCCTCGAGATAACGCGAGAGGAACTCGCGGGTGCGCTGGTGCTTGGGGTTGCCGAAGAGCTCGGCCGGCGCGGCGTCCTCGAGCACCACGCCCTTGTCCATAAAGACCACGCGGTCGGACACCGTGCGGGCAAAGGCCATCTCGTGCGTGACGACGACCATGGTCATGCCGTCGGCCGCAAGCTTGCGCATGACCTCGAGCACCTCTCCCACGATCTCGGGGTCGAGTGCGGAAGTCGGCTCGTCGAACAGCATGATCTGCGGATTCATGCACAGGGCGCGCGCGATGGCCACGCGCTGCTTTTGGCCACCGGACAGGCGACCCACAGCGGCGTGCGCGAACTTTTCGAGCCCCACGCTCGTCAGATGCTCCATCGCGACCTTCTCGGCCTCGGCCTTGCTCATCTTTTTGAGCGTGACGGGCGCGAGCGTGCAGTTGTCGAGCACGTCCATGTTGTTGAACAGGTTAAAGCCCTGGAACACCATGCCGATGTCCTCGCGGAGTTTATTGATATTGCAGCGCTCGGCCGTAAGGTCCTGGCCGTGGAACCAGATTTGGCCCGCGTCCGGGGTCTCGAGCAGGTTGAGGCAGCGCAGGAAGGTCGACTTGCCCGAGCCCGAGGCGCCGATAATGGTGACGACCTCGCCGGGATTGACGGACAGGTCGATGCCCTTGAGCACCTCGAGCGAGCCGAAGCTCTTGCGCAGGCCCTCGACGCGGATAAGCGGCTCATTGGTCTGTGCGGCGGCCGCGGTGCCGGTAGTGGCGGTATCTGCCATGATGATTCTCCTCGTCTTGAGCCTAGTTGGAGCTGGGCAGCGTTGCCGGAGCCTCGGCGCCGAGCTTTTTACCAAAGGCCTCGAGCAGGCGGCTCGCCACGAGCGTCAGGATCAGGTAGACCACGAGCGCCACGCAGTAGACCTCCATCTGGCGGTAGTACACGCCGGCGACAGTGGTGGTGGCGTACATGAGGTCGAACACGCCGATGACCGAAAGCACCGACGAATCCTTGATGTTGATGATGAGCTCGTTGGTGAGCGCCGGAATCGCGTTTTTAATGCCCTGGGGGAACACGACTTTGCGCATGGCTTGCCACTGCGACAGGCCCAGCGAGCGCGCCGCCTCGGCCTGGCCGGGATCGATGGACTCGATGCCGCCGCGCAGGACCTCCATCATGTAGGCGGTGGAGTTGAGCGAGATGGTGACGAGGCCGGCGGTGAAGGTACTCCAAATCTGGTTGGCCTGGGCGGTCTCGAAGCCCATGCCGCGCAAAACGGTGAAGCCCGCGTAATAGATGAGCAGGCCCTGGACCATCATGGGCGTGCCGCGCACGATGGTGGAGTAGATGGTCGCAAAGCCGCGGCCGATGCTCTTAAAGAAGCGCACCAGGTCGTTGTCCACGCGATCGAAGGTCTGAATGCGCAGGAACACAAAAAGCAGCGCCAGGAAAAAGGCGATGACGGTACCGAAGGTCGCAAGTGCAATGGTGATCTCGATGCCGCGGATAAAGAAGTCGCCGCTCTTGTAGGTCATGTAGACCAGGCTCGACAAAAAGTCGCTGGGGTTGGAGTCCGAGACAATGCTCACCTGCACCAGGTCGATAAACGACATGACGCAACGGTCGATAAAGAAGATCGCCGCGATGGCGACCACGACGTAGCTGCCTAAGCGTGCGCCACGACGGAAACGCTCGGATGCGAACGGCGACGTTTCGCGATAGTCGTTCCAGTGCATAAGTTTGGTGACCAGCGCCGCCGCCGACACGACGAGCCAGGCCCAAAGGATTGCCCAGAGGCAGTCTTGGAACACGCCCGTAGGCGCCAAGAAGCTCAGCGGCGTAGGATTGCGTTGGCTAAACGCCAGGCCGAGCGCCGCGACAACGCTCGTGCCCAGGTACACATAACGGTGGTCGGCCTTGATAAAGGAGGCCAGACGATTGATGGTTTTCATGCTGCCTCCCTATGCCGGCTGACGGTCAAGGCACGCGTCCCACATTTGGTCGCGCTCCTCCTGGCTGACGCCCTTGAGCGTCTTGTCGATGAGCTTAAGCAGCTTGTCCGAGCCCTTGCGGCAGCCGACGTTTGCCGCGACCTCCTGCTTAAAGCCCTCGCCCTCGGCAAAATGGATGGGGACGATACCGGGATTTTGGGCCATATAGCCCTTCTCGTTCTCGGTGTTGTAGGTCACGGCATCGCACGTGCCCTGCAGCAGGTTCGAAAACACCGTGGGAACCGAATCGACCGGGTTCTTGTGGACAACGCCCGGGATCTCGTCGATGACGGTATCGAGCATGGTGTCCTTTTGGCCGAGTACCGTGGCACCGCTAAAGTCGCTGAGCTTGGTGGCGTTTTGGTAGGGGGAACCCTCTTTTACGAACAGGCCAAAGTAGCCAATGAAGTACGGGTCGGAGAAGCCGACCGACTCCTCGCGCTCGGGCGTGGCGCTCATGCCGGCGATGATGAGGTCGATCTGGCCGTTGTTGAGCGAATCGATAAGGCCCGAGAAGCTCTGCTTGACGGCAACGGGCTCGCCACCGAGGGCTTTGCAGACGATCTTGGCGATCTGCACGTCGTAGCCATCGGCATAGGCGCCCTGCACGTTGTCGATGGGGATGGTGAACTCACTGGCTTCGGAAACCTGCCAGTTGTACGGGGCGTAGGCCGCCTCCATGCCAATGCGGATCTTGTCCTTGCCGATCACGGAATCGGACAGGTCGTCGCGACCGCCGCCCGTCGTGGGCTGAACCACCTTGAGCGTGGACGGGCGCTGACAGCCGGCGAGCGCGCCGGCGACGACGGAAGCGCTCGCAGCGAGAGCGCTACCCAAAAAGATGCGACGGCTGCATACCGGCTGTGGATGCGCGTCGCGTTGATGGGGAGAATGCATAATCTGCCTTCCCTGTTGAATCGTATGCTGACGACTTAACAGGATATACGCCAGCGACCAGCAGCGCAGCACATGCTCGAAAAATTAATAGACACACGGTAGCCATTGGGAGCGTCGATGTTTTGGCAATGCCAGCGAGCGCCACCCAGAGCGAACAAGTTGGCATGAAAAAGGCAAGGCATAGACCTTCTGGTCATGCCGTGCCTTTTGAATGACAAATTGTCGCTCTGGGTGGCGCGCAGCGTCGACCGGCCCGCCGTTCGTCAGAACGGCGGAACCTAAGGGCGCAGCGTCGACCGGTCCGCCGTTCGTTAGAACGGCGGAACCTCTAGAGCAGGGTGACGCTAAAGCTGCGGACGTCCGTCTCGCCCGGCGCCAGCGTAATGGTGTTGACCTTGTGCTCAAAGACGTCGTCCTCGGTGTCCATGGTGGTGTGGCCAGTCCAAGGCTCGAGCGCCACAAACGGGGCGTCGTTGGCGGCAGACCACACGCCGATGTACTTAAAGCCCTCAAAGTCGATCTTCACGCCGTGACCCGACTTGCGGCCGCGCAGCGTGAGCGTGGAGCCCGGAGTATCGGTGAACATGATGGCATCGTTATCGAAGCTGCGGTGCGTGATGGGCAGCACGTCAGAGTTATCGGGCGCCTTGTAGCTGCCCTCGAACGTCATGAGGCCATCGGGCGTGATGATGGGGGCCTCGTTGGTCCAAGCCTCGGTAAATGCCAGCTCGTAATCCTCGAATGCCTCGTCCTCGGCACCGGGGGCGGGCACGTTAAATGCAGGGTGGCCGCCCACCGAGAACGGCAGGTCCACGTCGCCGGTGTTGGTGACGGCAAAGGTCTGGGTAAGCGTGGCGTCGCCGGTTAGGGCATAGGTCATGTTGAGCTTAAAGTGGAAGGGGAAAGCCTTGAGCGACTCGGGCGTGTCGGTGATCTCGTACGTTACCGAGGAGCCGTCCTCCGAAACCTCGACCAGCTTGTGCTCGACGATGCGCGCGAGTCCGTGGCGCGGCATCTCGCAGGTGCCAGCCGCAGACGTCGCTGTGTTGTTGCGCAGCGATCCCACGATGGGGAACAGAATGGGCGCGTGCTTGCCCCAAAAAGCCGGGTCGCCCTGCCACAGATACTCGTTGCCGTCGAGGGCAAGGCTCGTGAGCTGGGCTCCCATGGAATCGATGGCCGCGGTGAGGCCGCCGCGCTTGATGGTGGTGACGGTAGACATGCTACTTCCTCCAAAAGTAAACAATAGTGTCGAGGGCTATTGTGCCACTCTTGGCGGCAAGGAGAAGCGGCAGGCGCAGTTATTGAGCGATTGCGTAAAGGTCGAACCCGCCCTGCGGCGTGCTGTCGACCGTATCGGGCGCCTGCGAGTTAAAGCTCACGGGAACCATGCGCTTTGAGGCGCGGAAGCGCGTGCCATCGGTGGCGACGGGCGGCTCGTCGACGGTGAGCTCGTAGTCGCCGGGCTTGAGTTCGATGCCGTCGCCAGCGGAGTTGACATATTGATACTCGTCAATCGCCTGCCCCCTGAGCGTGCGGCCCACGATATGGATGAGCATCTGGCTGTCGCCGCGCGCGGTGTCCCACGTCGCGCCGTCCTTGACCTCGACCGACACATGTACCGAGCGCGTGCGGCTGAGCGATTGTTCGACAGACATCTCGACCTTGGCTGCGTCTTTTCGCTGCTGCTCGACATGGACCCAGACATTGCCGATCGCCGAGCAGGCAATGACGCCGGCCATAAAGGCGATGAGGATGGGACCGAGTGGTGAGCGGCGACCCGCGTCTTCCTCGCGGGCCAGATTGGGACGATGCGTGGGCGCGGGCGCTTGGGCACCCTGCGAGGGCACGTCGAGGATACTGAAGGATGCCGTGCTGCCGGGGTCGATGTTGTGGCGCGGCTGCGGCGTCTTTGCCGGCGAGATCGACATGTCGGCCGGTTCGCTGAGCGTGGCGGTAGCATCGGCCTTCGCCTCGTCGGCCTCGGCCTGGGCCCAGGCTTGTTCGAAGGTTAGGGGTTCGGCGGGATCGGGGGCAGAGTCCGGCTCGACGTCCTCGGCGCCAGCAACGGCATCAGCCTCGTCGCTCGACACGTCACGCGGCGCGGGCTCGTCCCACTCCTCGTCCGGAGCCTCGCCCTCGCTATACCACCATTCAAAGTTATCGATATCCATACGGGGCGCCCCTTAGGCCTCGCAAATAAACACTTGCTAGCTTTATACCCTCAGACGGCACGAGGGCTCGCACGGAATGCGAAAAAGGACTGCTCCTTTGTCGCATCGAAACGAATCTGTTTGCGTTTAGCCGCGGGTAATCTTATTTCTCAACAAGAAGTCGACTGCCCCCACGATTCTGATGCCATCGATGTCCGTTGGATGGTCGCCATCCCTGACAATCAGAATCTTCTCATACGAATCAGGAATTTTTCCTAGCGTGCTTAGCTTGAGCGGTCGCAGCTCGCGTTCTCTCGTCGCCTCGGCATCGATCCGTTCGGTAACCTGGATATATTTGCGGTCCGATCCCTCGCCGATTGCGACAAAGTCGATTTCCCCCGCGCGCAGATGGCCGCAAAACACTTCGTATCCTTCAAATACAAGCTGGTTGTAGATAACGTTCTCGAGCATCCTTCCGCTATCGCTACCTCTATATCCGTCAAGATAGCTGCGAATTCCCGTATCAGCTATGTAATATTTACCGCCTGTCTTAAGAAGCTCCCGCCCCTTGATGTCATACCTTTTTACTTTGGTAAACAGGTACGTCTCTTCCAGAGCGTCAATATATGCCGACACCGTCGATGCGTTGGTCTTACCGCCTGCCGATTCGTTGAGCGTCCCTACGATTTTGTTGACCGAGGTTTGGTTGGAGATGTTGTCTGCCAGATACGCACAGAGCCGCTCGAGAACATCGCGCTTGGTGATAGCTCCGCGACCCCTACGCGTCGCACGCGACAGGATATCGCGCGCGACGATCGTCTGGTAGAGGCTACGGATATAGTCGCGACACAGCTCACGTCTCGGCTCATCATGGGCCAGAAACGGCATGCCGCCGTAGGTTATGTACTGCTCAAGCACGGTATTTGAATTAAGGCGATCGCCCGTCTTGGAAACGAGCTCAACCCTCTCACCAAGCCCTTCAGCGGCGACCGCATCAATCGAGCGAAAATCAAGATACTCGCCAAACGTGAGAGGCTGCATCTTGACCTCGACATATCGGCCCGAGATAAGCGTTGCGAGCTCGCTCGATAGCAAAAAGGCATTGGAGCCCGTGACATAGATATCGCACGGCAAATCCACTCGGAGCGAGTTGACCGCCTTTTCCCAACCTTCGACATTCTGGAGCTCGTCAAAGAACAGGTAGGGATGATCGATGCCGTCGATGCGCTCCCGAACCATACGATAAAACGTCAGATAATCCGTAATTCCCGCGTACTCTAGAGATTCCATCTTAAAGGTCAGCAAACGCTCGGCTGGCACCCCCCGTTGCGCCAGATAGTCCCTCATCATGTCCAATAACGTTGATTTGCCACAACGGCGTATGCCCGTCACGATTTTGATGAGGTCGGTATCCTGAAAAGCAATGAGTCGATCAAGATAACGGCTTCGGCGAACGATATCCATAGAGTCTCCCTAGCGCCCGACCAGACATGAAATCTTATAAACTTGCATTTTTTGCAAGTTTATAAGATTTCACCTTAGAAACTTGCAGAATTTGCAAGTTTCTAAGGCATGGAATGTGACAAACGGACTGCCCCTTTGTCACATCTGGAGGGCGACGCGAATGGAGGGGGCCTCGAGGGCCTCGCGGAGCCAGGGGGCCAGCTGCTCGGGGCGACCCTGCAGATAGCCGTCGAGCTCGGGCGGGGCCACGCGGCGCACCTCCGAGATTTCCTCTTGGTTGATGCACAGCTCGCCCGGCTCAACATGGGCCGCGAACACCTCGCACCATTCGCACTCGCAGCGGCCGTCGCCGTGGTCCTCGCGGTACACCACGTGACCGAGGTGCTTGAGCTGATCGGGCTCGCGCGTAATGCCGAGCTCCTCGTTGATGCGACGCGCCGTGGCAGCCGCGACATCTTCCCCGGGGAGCGGATGGCCGGCGCAGCTATCGGCCAGCACCCCGCCCCACAGGCGCTTGAGCGGACTGCGGCGACAGAGCAGCAGGCGCGCGTCTTCGCCCCGACCCTCAACCAAAAGCGTCAGAAATGCCTGATGCAGAATGCCCTCGCCGGCATGGGCATCGATGCGATCGACGGGGCCAAGCGTCTCGCCGGTCGCGGCATCGACCGCCACGACCTCGGCGCCCGCGCCGCCCTCATCCCAGCCGGCGCGCAGGATGCGCGCGGCGGCCTCCTCGAGCGCAAACTTGCCCTCGCCCGCTGCAACCTTTGTCGTGTGCATACCCATGGGATCTCCCGTCGCCCGCGATGTACCTGAGACCATCTTCGCCTGTATTGCGACTATACAGGCAAGCGCAGCCTGCGACAAAGGGGACGGGCACCTGACACATTCTGGTAGAGTTGCAGGGACTGAATTCAGCTCATATAACGCAACATGGGAGCAACTGCCTTGACCACCGCAACTTCGTCCACAACAGCATCAACCGCCGCCGCGCTCTCCCCCGCGCGCACCAAGCTCTGCCTGGCGCTGCTCGTGCTGCTGGGATTCTCGCTCGGCTGCTCCGAGTTCGTGGTCATCGGTATCGAAAGTGACTTGGCGACGGAACTCGGCGTATCGCTTGCCACAGCGGGCCAGCTCATCAGCGTGTTTGCACTGGTCTACGCTATCGCGACGCCGGTGCTCGCGCTCAGCACGGGCCGCTTCCGCCGCTACCAGTTGCTCGTGTGCTACAGCATCGTCTTTGTGCTCGGCAACCTGGTCATGGCGTTGGCGCCCAACTTCCAGGTACTGTTTATCTCGCGCATTGTCCTGGGCTCTGTCTCGGGTGCGCTGCTCGCCGTGGGTGTGACGTACATCCCAGAGCTGCTGTCCCCGCAGCAAACCTCGCTTGCCATCTCGGTCGTGTACGGTGCGTTTTCCGTGGCGATGGTCTTTGTCACTTCGATCGGCAAGTTCGTAGCCGACACGCTCGACTGGCACGTTGCCATGTACGGCACGCTGACCTTTGCCGTTTTGATCTGCGGAGCGCTCGTGGCGTTTATGCCGCGCGCTGGGCAAACCGACGAGCCTGCCACCTTTCGCGAGCAGGCAGGTCTGCTGCGCGAGCCGAGCATCATCACCGGCATGCTCATCTTTTTGTTTGGCGTAGGCTCGGTCTATGTGTTCTACGGCTACGTGACGCCTTATCTTGAGCAGGTGCTGGGTATGGGCACCGTTCAGGCGAGTACCACGCTTATGGCCTACGGCGTGTTCTGCCTGATCTCGAACATCCTGGGCGGATGGATCGACGCACGTTTTGGCATGAAGGCACTGCTTGTGACGTTTGTGCTACAGGCTGCGGCGTTGCTCGGGCTGTTTGCCGTGGGCGGCACCATGCCGCTCGCGCTGGTCTTTGTCTTTAGCTTGGCGCTGCTCATGTACCTGTTCTCGGTGTCGTGCATCACGCACTTTATGGACGTGGCACGCAGCCGCCATCCCAAGTCGATGGTACTCGCAAGTTCGGTTGAGCCCATGGCGTTTAACGTCGGCATCTCGTTTGGCACTGCAGTGGGCGGCGCCGTGGTAAGCAGCATTGGCATTGCGTACGTGGGCGCCGTGGGCGCCGCGTTCTCGCTTGTGGCCTGGGCGCTTACGCTGGTGACGATTAAGTTGGCTCGCTGGGAGCGCCACCGCGGGTAGCGCAATTGCAGCCAAAAGCCGCAGCACCGCCCACCATCTTTTGACCGCCTGGCGCTCGCTCCTGCAGCCATGCAACACGTCGTCTGCCGCCCAAGTCAGTATCTTTCCCGGCGCTATTTAACCACGCAAAACGCATCCTGTTAAGATTATCGCTATCGTTTTTCGCAATCTGAAAATCGATAGAATCGCAGGTAAAGCTTTCGTAGTCTGAAATGGTCAATCCACACGAAAGGGGTTTACCACATGGACAAGAAAGCAGTTGTAATCGCCGGGGCCGGCAGCACCCACACTCCCGGCATCATCCAGAGCCTATTGCAGAAGAAAAACGAATTACCGCTGCGTAAACTCGCCCTGTACGACATCGACGAGAAGCGCATGCATCTCGTCTACGACATCATGAAGCAGTTCATCGAGCAGGAAGCTCCTGACATCGAAGTTGTCGTGACGACCGATCCCGAAAAGGCATTCACCGATGTCGACTTCGTCTTCGCGCAAATCCGCCAGGGTGGCCTTCAGATGCGTCGCCAGGACGAGCGCATCCCTCTTAAGTACGGTTGCGTGGGACAGGAAACCTGCGGCGCCGGCGGTTCGATCTCCTATGGCATCAGGTCCATCCCCGGCGTCTTCGACCTCGTACGCTACGCCAAGAAATACAGTCCAGACGCCTGGATCCTCAACTATTCCAACCCTGCCGCAGTTGTCGCCGAGGCCACACGTCGCGAGTTTGGCAACGACCATATCCTTAACATCTGCGATATGCCCACGGCTATCTTGCTCTCGTACTCTAAGATGCTCGGACTTCCCAGCTGGCGCGATATCGACCCCATGTATTTTGGACTCAATCACTTTGGCTGGTTTACCAAAATCTACGACAAGCAGGGACGCGATCGTCTGCCGGAGCTCCGTCAGATGATTCTCGAGCACGGCATGGCCGTGAGCGACAAGCATCACAAGGACAAGGACTGGATGCACACCTGGGGTCAATACGTCAAGATTGTGAAGGACTATCCCGAGTATCTGCCCAACAGCTACCTGCAGTACTACCTGTACTCCAAAGACATGGCAGATGACATGGACCCCAACTGGACGCGCGCCGACAACGTCATCAACGGACGCGAGAAGGAGATGTTTGCCGAGCACGACAAGTACCTGGCAGATCCCGCCAATTACAAGAGCCCCGTACAGAGCTTCACGGTCTTTGGCGACTTTATCGTCGACGCAGCCGCCTCTATCGCCTACAACAAGTGCGAACGCTATCTCGTAATCGTCGAGAATAACGGCGCCATCCCCAATCTGCCCGACGACGCCATGGTCGAGGTTCCCGCCTACCTGCGCTCTTGGGGCCCCGAACCCATCAGCCAGCCTGCTATCCCCACCTTCTACAAGGGGCTTATCGAAGAGCAGAATGCCAGTGAGAAGCTCGCCGTCGACGCATATTACGAGCATTCCTACCAGAAGGCGCTCGAAGCCATCGCAATCAACAAGACCGTCCCTTCGACTACCGTCGCGCGCCAAATCCTCGACGACCTGATCGAAGCGAACGGCGATTATTGGCCGACCCTGTCCTAACTCCCCGCGCATCGAAGGAACATCATGAAAGAAAGCAAGCTCTACAGCGAGTTCCAGAGACTCGGCAAGGTGCTCATGGCGCCGGTCCTCCTCCTGCCCGTTTCCGGCATTTTGGTCGGTCTGGGCTCCGCCCTTTCCAATGCTAACCTCATCTCGCTCTGCCCGTTTTTGGGCACCGAGCCGATGGTGATCTTTAGCACGCTCATCAAAGCAGCCGGTAACGTTATCAATGGTAACATCTCGGTTCTCTTTGCGATCTGCATCGCCTACGGTTACGCCAAGGCCGAGAAGGCGACCGCCGCACTCTCAGGCTTCATCGGCTACATGACCATGAACACGATCATGGGTCAGCTGCTTATCCTGCTGGGCACCATCGATCCCGCCAACCTGCAGACCGGTCAGAACGCCATCCTGGGCGTAACCACACTCGACACCGGCGTAT
This sequence comes from bacterium, assembly GCA_963602135.1. GTDB lineage: Bacteria > Actinomycetota > Coriobacteriia > Coriobacteriales > Coriobacteriaceae > Collinsella. The sequence goes on from CAVCHM010000010.1 coordinate 34,070, forward strand.
TCGGCGGCATCATCATCGGCTTGGTAGTCGCGTGGATCCACAACCGATTCTATAAGGTGCAGCTTCCGCCGGTGCTCGGCATCTTCAACGGCACACGCTGCGTCCCCGCCCTCACCGTCGTTTTCGCAAGCCTAGTGGGCGTTGCGCTCGCCTTCGTGTTTCCGTTTGTGCAAACCGGCCTAAAGGCCGCCTCGACACTCATCGATTCCACCGGGGTGTTTGGCGCGTTCATCTATGGCTTCTCCGAGCGCATGCTTCTGCCCTTCGGCCTGCATCATTTCATCTATCTGCCGTTTTTCTTCACTTCTTTGGGCGGTAGCATCCAGGTTGACGGCCAGACCGTCGAGGGTGCTGTCAACATCTACAACGCCATGCTCAACACGCCCGGCATGATGTACGACATCGACATCTCAAAATACGTCATGAACGGCAAGGTGCTGTTCGCCATGTGCGGCCTGCCTGCGGCGGCGCTCGCCATCTACCACTGCGCCCGTCCCGAGAATAAAAAGAAGGTCGGCTCTCTCATGATCGCCGCCGTTATTCCGGCCGCCATCATGGGCATAACCGAACCGCTCGAGTACTCCTTCCTCTTTGTAGCGCCCGTACTCTACGTGGTCCACGCCCTGCTGTGCGGCATCGCGTATGTACTCACCTACCTAGCACAGTTCAATGTGCCCGGACCTTCCGCCTTCGGCGGACCGCTCCTCTCGTGGATCTTCAACGGCATCATGAACGCCGATAAAGGCTCCAACTGGTTCTGGCTTATTCCGCTCGGCATCGCTTACTTCGGGATCTATTACGTGCTGTTCCGCACCTTTATCAAGAAATTTGACCTCAAAACCCCGGGCCGCGAGGATGATGACACGCAGGCAGCGGATGACACGTCGGCCATCGACTCCAAAGCACCTGTCCAGGTAAGCGAGCTCATCCCGCAGATCGTGGAAGCCGTGGGCGGCGCCGATAACATCTCGGGTGTCAACGCCTGCTTCACTCGCCTGAGGCTCAGCCTCAAAGACACCGCCCTGGTCAAGGACGATAGCGTCTTCACCAAAGACCTCGGCGCCAGCGCCATCGTGCACGTTGGCGGCGGTGTTCAGATCGTTTACGGCAATAAAGCTTCTGTCTACAAAGTCGAAATGAGAGAATACTTGGGCATGGAATAAATCCGTCCCATAGCTTCACCACAATGCCCCGGAGACGGCATATCCGCTCCGGGGCATTATTGTTTGGAGTGATTTGAATGTCGATGTACGAGGTCTATTCGAACCTCAGGTCTTGTATCGAAGACGTCGAGAAGGGCGGCAGCCTTGACGCCCACATCGCACTCTACGCCCTTTCCCATCACGACGAGATCCCAGAGCTCTCAATAGAAGAACTTGCCCGCGCGTGCAATACATCGCCCGCGACCATCTCGCGCTTCTGCAGGCGCGTGAACGGCTCGAGCTTTCGATCGTTCAAAGAGCAAGTTGACGACTTCAACGCTTGGCTCCAGCGCGAGACAACCGAGGCAAGGGCGCATAAGCAAATCGATATACCCTGGTATTTCGATATCGTAGAGACCTCTTTGCTTGAAACAAAACGCCTGCTCACTGAGGATCGACTCGAGCAGGCCGTTGACTGGCTTCTCGATGCGCAAAATGTCTACGTATACGGAAGCTCATTCTCCAATCTCGCCGCCCGCTCACTCTGCGAAAAGCTGAGCCGCGTAAACCGACTGTGCTTCTCATTTGGCTCCGTCAAGGGACAGGAAACGTCGCTCTGTCTGCTCCAACCCGACGATCTAGCCATCTTTGTATCGTTCTCAGGGAAGACGAGCCATATCTTCAATCTTTACGTTGAGGCCAAGCGGCGAGGTTGCCGCGTTATTTGGATATCGAGCAACATGGCATTCGATAACAACGGGGCGCGCGAGCTCTTGCTACCCGTGAGCGCGGAGTCACTCAGCGAGTACTCGACCGCCTTGGTTGAGGGCATGAGCCTACAAAGCGCGGTTAACGCTCTGTATATCAGCTGTGCAAATCGACTTCGGGCGCAGCGCTAGCCGCAAACACGCTAGAACCGAAAAGAACGCACCTCACCGTCGCAAGGCGTCCGAATACACGATAGGCAGCGCCAAAAGAGAGCAGCGAGCACGTCATGTACTTGCCCATTCGCCCCAAAACAGCACAGGTCGGCGCCCGATTGAAGGATCGGGCGCCGACCTGTATTAATCTTGATCGTGTGTTTGAGTCGTTTACTCCATACCCAGTAGCTCGCGCATCTGAGTTGCGTAGTTAGATGCCATATTGCCGTAGACAATCTGCACGCCGCCGTTAACATGCACGATGCCACGCGCTTCGAGCTTTTCGGTAAACTCGGCGTCATCAACTACCTTGTCACAGTCATTAAGCTGGATGCGCAGACGGGTGAAGCAGGCCTCGACAGACTTAATATTGTTGTCGCCGCCCACTGCCTCAACGATGGCGGGAATGAGGTCGCTGATCACAGTCTTGGGAGCCTTTGCGGCCTCATCGTCGGACTCTTCCTCGCGGCCGGGGGTCTTAAGGCCCTTCTTAAGAATGATGAACTTGAAGACGAAGTAGTACACCACGAAGTAGATGGGGCCGAGGAACAGGATAACCTGCCAGTTGGAGCCCTTGGCTGCACCCATAATGCCGTTAAAAATCAACGACAAGAGCGGGCCGCCGAAGGACGCGGAACCGGCCACGTTGAACTGCAGGATATAGGTCAGCGCATAGGCAAGACCAGCCATGAGGGCGTGGAACACGTAGAGGATGGGCGCGATAAACAGGAAGGAGTACTCGAGCGGCTCGGTAATGCCGGAGAGGATGCAAGGCACCACGATGGCGATCATGAGCGCTGCGGTCTTCTTCTTGTTCTTGGGAAGTGCCGTCTTGTAGAAGGCGAGTGCAGCGCCGGGCAGGCCGAACATGGCGAAGATAACCTTGCCGTTCATGACAAAACGGCTGACCTCGATGTTAAACGGCGTGCTGGGAGAGCCCAGGATCGCGTTGTAGATATTGATAGCGCCCTGAACAGTCTGGCCGTCGATGGTCTCGACGCCACCGAGCGACGTGAAGAAAAACGGCAAATAGACAAAGTGATGCAGGCCAAAAGGCAGAAGCATGCGCTCGCCGGCGCCGTAGACAAATGCACCAAAGGCACCCGTAGTCTTGATGAACTCGGACAGCGCACCGAGAGCGTTCTGAATAAACGGGAAAACAAAGGACATGACCAATGCGAGGATGCTGCATGAGAGCAGCGTTACCGCCGGAATAAAGCGCGTGCCGTTGAAGATGGAGAACACGGCAGGCAGCTCAATCTTGTAGTAACGGTTATGCAACCATGCGACGATTGCACCCACCAGAAGACCGCCGATAACGCCAGTGTCGAGCGTGGTGATACCGAGGATCGTGCTCTGGCCCGTCGTAAGATTCGCGGGATCGATAACGCCAGTCGCCGTAAGGAACGTGCCCATCACGGAGTTCATGCACATGTAGCCCAAAAAGCCACAAAGCGCCGCGGTAGCCTTCTCGGACTTGGCGAAGCCATAGGCGAGACAAATCGAGAAGATAACCGGGATGTTGTTCATAACGATGCCGGCTGCGGCCTTGAGAATCGAAAAGAAAATCGCAAAGCCCGGAGCAGCAAGCCAGGGAACAGCTGCCGTAAGGGTGGGGCTGGTAAAGGCATTGCCAAAGCCCTGAAGGATGCCGGCGATTGGCAGGATCAAGACAGGCGTCATGAGGACTTTGCCCAGGCGCTGGAACTTTGCCAGCAGCTCATCTTTGTTCATGGGATACCCCTCTTAAAGAAACGGGGCGTGCAGCTCTACAGCCCACACGCCCCATAACAGTTATCAAGCGCTATGGAACTAGCTACTTAAGCTCCGGCCAGTAATCCTTATTGGCCTCGATGAGCTTGTCGAGCACTTTGCGAGCCTTCTTTGCGTCACCGACGAGACGATTAAGCGTGAGTGCCTGCAGGGCCTTCTCGTAGGAACCCTCCATCCAAGCCTCAACAGTCAGGCGCTCATAGGCGTACTGGTTCTCCATAAGGCCGCGATAGAAGGTGCCGATCTTACCGACAGCGTAGGGATGCGGGCCATTGGAGCCAACGCTCGCCGCGACCTCGACCATGGCGTCATCGGGCATGCCCTCGATAATCCCGTTGTTGGGAACCATGACAATGAAGGTCTTGTTGGTGTTGCGATAAATGGCCGACGTGATTTCCACGATCATATCGCCATGAGCATCGTTCTGCACAACCGAGGAGTTCTTTGCGGTGCCGACTTTGGCAACGCGCTCGCACTCGGCGAACACGCGCTTCTCACGACCGTTGATAACCTCGTCGGAGCGAGTGTAGTCGGGGTCGAGGTGAGCGACCTTGTACTCGGGATACAGATAGTACTGCAGATAAGTGTTAGGCAGATAGTCGGGGAAGTCCTCGAGCATGTCCTTGACCATGGCGTAGGTGTCGAGCCAGGACTGGTCACGCTGCTCGGCATCGGCAGGAAGGAAGCCGTTCTTCTCCGTGTACTCCTTAATCTGCGGGACGAGGTCATGGCCCTCTTCATCGTAGATGTGCTTGAACCAACCGAAGTGATTGAGGCCAAAGTACACGGGCTCCGTCTTGCTCATATCGCGACCGAGCAGGCGACCGTAAGAGCGCATGAGGTTGACGGGCTGATCGCAGATGTTGAGGACGCGATGCTCATCGGGCAGGACGCGCTCGAGACCATATGCCACAATAGCAGCCGGGTTGGTGTAGTTGATAATCCACGCCTCCGGGCTATGAGCGCGAACGTCGTTGACGATCTCAACCATGTCATGCATGGAGCGCATACCGTAAGCCATGCCGCCAGGGCCCACCGTTTCCTGGCCGATGATTCCCATATGCAGCGGAATCTTCTCGTCCTTGCTACGCATCTCGTAGCCGCCGGTACGAATCTGGCAGAGCACAAAGTCGACGTCGGTGTACGCCTCGTCCTTATCGGTGGTGTAACCAAACTCCACACCGGGCTCCTCCTCGGCGAAGAGGATCTTGCCAAACTCGCCGATCGGACGCTGACGCTCGGCATCGATGTCATAGAGCATCACGCGGTTCAGCGGCAGAATGTCCATGTGCTTGGTCAGGGCTTTAAGAATGCCAGGGCACCACGTGGAGCCGCCGCCAACGATCACAATATTGAGCTTATCCTTCATGTTCCGTCCCTCCAGGGTTGGCTGATCGGTGTTCTCGAAGACCTTGGGCTCCGCGGTTGTCCTCGGCTTGCTTCGTTTCGATTGATATTTTGCGACATAAGGTCATTTGAGAGTCCCCGTGTGGGCCAATGCGAAACGGGGACACATGATTTCGCTCACGACACAGATATGTGTAGGCAGACACGCACATTTGCCCAGTTCATGGGCAATAGGAAATCTTGACCGATTACCGATTTCTCACCTGGCTACACAAAGCGGTACCATATGTACGGCAAGGTGCGAGGGGCTGAAACATCTTATGAAAGATCAAGAATCTTTTTATGATCATGTGCGGGCTGGCGAGAGCAAGCTCAACGATCTCGAAGGCGAGATCATGCGCTACATCATCGAGCTGCGTGATGATATTGACGATGTCACGCTTAAGAGCGTTGCTGAACGTTTCTTCGTCGCTCCCAATACAATCGTCAGGCTTGCCCACAAGCTTGGCTTCTCGGGGTTTACGGAGCTCAAACAATCGTATTCCGCCTCGCTCGACCGCAATCGATTCACTATCGAGGCACTTCCTCTCGACACCCAGCTCGTACAGACCAAAGATTTGCTTAACGACCGGGTCATCGATTCGGTTGTGAGTCTTATCCAGGACGCCTCGCATATCGTGTTCTTCTGCTCGGGCTTTTCGAAGTACCCGTGCCTCGAAATGGCTGAAAAGCTCAAAATAATGGGCAAGAATACCGATACGCTCAGTGAACGCCACGTCATGAGGCATTACGCAGAACTCCTCGGCAAAAACGACCTGGTCTTCAGCGTTTCCGTAAGCGGGGAGACGCAGGTGTCTATTGACGCCACATCGATAGCCAAAACGCGCGGATGCAAGGTCGTCACGCTCACCGGGTTTTCTCGAAATTCTCTCTCGAAACTAGCCGACTACCCTATCTACACCGTGCAAAAAGAAATCCGCTTGGGCAGCATGGACCTCGACAGTCGATTGATGTTCTATTACGTTTTCGAATTGATATTTGAGCGCTACTTCAAACTGGCCAAGAAATAAAACTTGGCATGCGCCCGGCTTCGACTCTTTAGCAGCCTTCTATATGAAAGGTATCGTTCTATGCAACGTGTACTGTTTATCTGTCACGGCAATATCTGCCGCTCGACGATGGCCGAGTCGGTGTTTACCGAGCTGGTGCACCGCGCCGGGCGCGCGGGCGAGTTTGTCATTGATTCTGCCGCGACCTCGACCGAGGAGATCGGCAACCCGCCGCATCACGGTACCGTTGCCAAGCTACGCGAAGTCGGGATTCCCGTCGTCGCACATCGTGCACGTCAGGTGCGTCGCGCGGAGTATGGCGACTGGGACCATATTGTCTATATGGATGCTGAGAACGCGCGTGGCCTGCGTCGCATCTTTGGCGACGACCCTGACGGCAAGATCTCGCGCCTGCTCGATTGGACCGATCGCCCCGGCGACGTGGCCGACCCCTGGTACACCGGCAATTTCGACGCCACCTACCGCGATGTGCTCGCCGGCTGCACGGCCATGCTCGAGCAGCTGTAGGCAATCGAGGTCGCGGGCCACGCCTTTGTCACATCCGGGACTGGCCCTAGACCGGCTTGACCTCCAGCTTTATCCCCTCGGCGCAGGAGTCGCCCAAAACATCCGAAAGGGCCCAGGTCGCATATAGCGGCAAATAGAGAACCGCTCCGTTGCGCTCAACGTTGCCTCTCGAGAAAACAATCCCGAGCCTTACGCCATATTCAGCCGTATCAAGCACATGACCGAGCGCAGCGTGCGCGTGGTAATAGGAGCCCGATTTAACCTCGATCGGAACAGCCGTCCCATCCGGTCCATCGACCACAAAGTCCACTTCACCGCGCTTTTTTGTCTGATAGTAGTAAAGCTGGCGATTTTGGGCAGCCAGCTGCTGGGCCACCACGTTTTCGTAAACGCCGCCCAGATTGGGCTCCTTGCTATCAAGATACGCCGCTTGGGCGACTCCAACGGGGTAGCGCGCCATCAACATGCCCGTATCCGATTGATATAGCTTGAACTGCGATGGCCGTGCCGTCTTGAGCAGGGGCGATTTTGGCTCGGTTACGATATCGGCTTTGAGAGCAACGCCGGCATCGACAAGCCATACAAAATCTCGCTGATACTTCTCGTAGTGAGCCTTGGGGTCAATGGAATTGAGCACGAAGCGCTTGTTTTCGCCCTCGAGCATAATAGGGAGCTGATCGTAGATGCTCTGCACCTGAAGGGCTCGCCCGCTTGCATACTTGGAGATATCTCGCCGGTACTGTTCGTTGAGCTCTGACTGTAGCTGACGAACAGAGGCAAGGTCGCCCTGCGTGTCAAGGAAACGCTGCACGACCTCCGGCATTCCGCCGACAACGGTATAGGTCCTGAAGTTTGCCATCATCGCGTCATGAATGTAATCAGGAACGGGCCTCTCGCTGATACACGCGTCACGTATCGTTTGGCGAGCCCCCTCGCTCACCCCGATTGCCCAGCAAAACTCCTCAAAATCGAGCGGGAACATCCTAAGCTCGTGAACATACCCCACGGGATAGGACCTGACGCCCTTGAACTGAGTCCCGAGCATTGACCCCGAAAACGCCCAGCGGCACCTCCCGTCCTCAACAAGGAACTTTGCCATCGTCATGATGTCGGGGGCCTCCTGGACCTCATCGATAAACACGAGCGTTTTGCCTGGTGCAATCGACTTTCCCGAAAGAAGCGTCACCCTGCTGATAAAATCATCGGCATCCCGCGCCTCGAGAAGAGCATCTTTTGCCTGGCGATTTTCCATGAGGTTAAGCTCGATGTAGGTTGCATGGTTGGCTTTGCCAAATGCGCGAATCGAATAGCTTTTGCCAATCTGGCGAGAACCCGTAATGAACAAGGCCTTTTGCTCGGAAGACTTCAGCCAACGCTCCAGCTCTGCCGCTATTTTCCTGCGCAGCATAGGCTCTCCCCTCGGTGTCATCGAATGAAATGCAAAGTTTTATATGCTTGATTATCGATGAAACGTAGAATTTTTATAACCTAAAATCAGATGAAATGCAGAGATTTGAGATTATAAGCAAAAGAAGGGGCACCACCGGCGAATGTGTCAAAGGGGCTGTCCCTTTGACACATTGCGCTCGACTACTCGTCAACGATCTCGGCGAGCCAAACGTTCAGCGTATCGACCTCGGGGCAGCAGAACTTTGCCGTGCCGGGCTCGTTGCCAGGCACGGTTCCGCCATAGCGCAGGATATCGATATAGGGAAAGCCCACGTGGCAGGCCATGGAGCACATCTTGCCGCGATCGCGATCGAAGTCGAAGACGTCGCCGGGCTTGTGACCATGGTGGCAGCGGCACGCACCCAACTGGTCCACGCAGCTCACGCGGATACGCGGCCGCTTGCCACGCGGCGCGCCGAGCGGCCTATTCTCGCCCGCAGGCTTGACGCCGCCCTCGCCAGCATTACTCATGGTCAATCACATCCAGGCAGGCCTCGATGGGAAGGCCGGCCGACTTGTCCTCCTGGTCGGCATTGCGCTCGATAAGCTCAGCCACCACACGCATGGCATCGGCCGTCGCGCGCTGCAGACTCCAACCGGCCATCGCGCGGCCGACGAGCACCGCCGAGAACGTGTCGCCCGTGCCCGGGAAATAAACCGGAATGAGCTCAAAGGGAATCGTAAAGTACTCCCCCGCCACATGGTCGTAACCGATAACCGCGTTCGTGCCATTGACTACGGCGCTCGTAATGACCACAGATTTGGCACCCAGCTCGCGCACGGCGTCCACAAGGTCACGGGCCTCATCGGGCGTAATTTGCTCGGCGATAGGCCTATCGGCAAGCAGGCACGCCTCAGTATAGTTGGGTACCGCGTAGTCTGCGCACTCCAGCAGGTGCCGCATAAGGCCAATCGTGGACTCGGGCACGCCGGCGTAGAGCTTACCGTTGTCGCCCATGATGGGGTCGACGAACACCTTGGTGCCCTTTTGCGCACGGCGGTGGCAAAAGTCCGAGATGATGCGCGTCTCTTCCTCGGTCACGATAAAGCCGGTCGAGATGGCGTCGAACTCAAAGCCGAGCTCCTCCCAGATGGCGAGGCTTTGGCGCACGTACTCGGTGGTGTCGTGGATGTAGAACTTGGGGTAGTTGAGCGTATCGGAAACGAGCGCCGTCGGCAGGTTATGGATACGGTAGCCCATGTGCGACAGCACCGGCAGCATGGCGGAAAGCGCGACCTTGCCGTAGCCGCACATATCGTTAATCAGCAGCAGCTGAGTATTCTTCATGAGTGTCCCCCTTGGATCGGGCGCAGCGCAACGGCGCCACAGTGCGACTAAGTGTAGCGCAGTGCAATCTAAGTCTTGCCTTCGGATGTAAGACCAAGTTTGGGCGTAATTTTGTTCTTAGAGTTTTTCTGACGCTTCTTATTACAGAAACTTGGCCTTAGAAGGCGCTATAAAATTCTAAGAACAAGTTTTGGCTCAAATTTGTTCTTAGGACACTAACGATGCTCGCACCCATCACACCCGGACGACAGGGAAACGTCAGGCACAACCTTTCAGGAGCCCTCGCCTATGATTCGTTTAGACCCGCCAATATGGATTCATTCTTTCCAATCAATTTATCCGCTGATTCCATGCGGCTTGTCTCCGATTGCCGCGCCATACTCGGCGAGGTTGAGGGCATGTCTCGCTTTGTTCCGAACATCGACATGTACCTTTCTATGTACGTTCGCAAGGAAGCGCTCTTGTCCTCTCAAATCGAGGGTACGCAATGTACGTTCGATGATGTTCTTGACCCGTCAAACGAATCCAATGCGAGCCGGGACCTAACCGACGTCGTCAACTACACTCGAGCGGTGCAGCAGGCGACCAAGCTCATGGAGGAACTGCCACTCTGTATGAGGCTGCTCAAATCCGTCCATGCCACATTGCTTGGAAATGGCAGAGGCTCCGACAAGACGCCGGGCCAGTTCAGGACGACTCAGAACTGGGTCGGACCAAACGGCTGCACGCTCAATGAGGCCCCGTATGTCCCTCCCAACACGGAGGATATGAAGGAGGCACTTGGCGACCTCGAGCTTTTCATCAACGAGCGTAACGACATCGATCCGGTCATCAAGGCCGCTTTGGTGCACTACCAGTTTGAAACCACACACCCGTTCCTCGACGGCAACGGACGCCTCGGGCGTCTGCTCATCCTCCTTTCGCTCATACATGATGGGGCGCTCACCAAGCCGGTCATCTACCCCTCGTATGAGCTCAAACGACACAGGAGCGAATACTACGATTGGCTTATGCGCGTAAGGCAGAAAGGCGATTTTGAGGGATGGGTTTCGTTTTTCAGTACCTGCTTGCTTGCAAGCGCACGCGAGGCACGGGATTCGATGCGGAAGCTTGTCGACCTCCATTCGGAAACCGAAAGGCTGATTCGCGAAAAGGCGGGAAGGGCTACGACGAACGCCCTTATGCTACTCGACCTTCTCGAGGGCAATCCGATCGTCGACACCGCCTTTGTGTCTGAACGAATGCAGATTAGCAGATCGAGCGCAAACAACCTTATATCCCAATTTACCGATTGGGGCATTCTTGTCCAACGCGATACGAGCAGGAAACGATACCGCACGTTTTCATATGAGCCATATCTCGCCATCCTCCGAACCGGCGACGAGCCGCTCTAAGTCCCGGAAAGCCAAGGGGGCGAAACCGGCAACTGTCAGTCTCGCCCCCTTAATGAACCCTATCGGAAACTCCGGGATACGCCGTGGCCCGCTGAATCTACGCTGCAAAGACTGTCCAAGATTCCCCTGGCACCGGCATCCCAGCACTGCCACAAAATCGATTCGGTACCTTGACAATCAGTTAGGTACCTCTAGAATCACTTAGGTACAAAACAATCTCTCTACCTAGCTAAAGAAAGGAGCGAGGCTTAGATATGTGTGTTGAAGCACTCGTCCTTCCGCATGAGCCCGGCGGTGACCCGTCGCAACCGGTAGACATACCCGAAGCGGTCAGCGCCGAAGACAAACTCGCCAAGCGCATCCTGAGCGGCCTGGGTTTTTGCGGCCATTACATGCATTTTCATGGCGGAGGCGTGTCCGGCAAGGCGCCCATCATCTGCCTGCTGGCCAAGCAGCCCGGCGGCGAGATGTCGCAGCAGGAACTCGGCATGCACTTTGACCTCAAGCCGGGGTCGCTTTCCGAGATCCTGTCCAAGCTCGAGGTCAACGGCCTCATTGAACGCAGCCGTAACCCCAAGGATCGACGGCAACTCACCATTCGCCTGACCGAAACCGGCCGGGAAAACGCCCGCATCGACCAGGCGGCCCGCATTCGCTTTAGAGAACGGGCCTTTAGCGCGCTCACCCACGACGAGCGCGAGCAGCTCGCCGAAATGCTCGAGAAAATCCGTGTAACCTGGGAGGAACTGGATGATTAAAACCCTCATGGGAAGCATTCGCGACTATATGAAAGTCACCGTTGCCACGCCGTTGCTCGTGCTTGGCGAGGTGCTCTGCGAGATGCTGATTCCATTTATCACCGCCAACCTGATCGACGCCATCAAAGACGGCGCCACCGTAGCCGAGATGCTTCCCACCGCAGGCTTTTTGGTGCTCATCGCGCTAACATCCCTTGCTTTTGGCGCCGCTGCCGGCGTCACCTGCAGCCATGCGAGCTGCGGCTTCGCTAAGAACCTGCGTCACGACCTGTTCTACAAGATCCAGACGTTCAGCTTTGCCAACATCGATGAGTTCTCGAGTTCCTCGCTCGTCACGCGTCTGACCACCGACATCAACAACGTGCAGCAGGCCTTTATGATGATCATCCGCATCGCCGTGCGCGCGCCGCTGGTATTGATCTTCGCCTTTACCATGGCATTTATCATGGGCGGCAGCGTCGCCATGGTCTACCTGATCATCATTCCGCTGCTGGGCTTTGGACTGTTCTTTATCATCTTTAAGGTGCGCCCCATCTTCTCGCGCGTGTTCCACAAGTACGACGCCCTTAACGAGTCCGTCGAGGAAAACGTCACCGGCATGCGCGTGGTCAAGAGCTATGTGCGCGAAGACTTTGAGAAGGAGAAGTTCGCGACCGCCGCACGCGACGTCCAGATGGACTTCACCCGCGCCGAGAAGCTGCTCGCCTTTAACAACCCCATGATGAACATCTGCGTCAACGGCGCGTTTGTCGTCATCATCTACCTGGGCTCCAAGCTCATCATCACGAGCCAGGGAACGCTGTTCGACGTGGGCCAGCTCTCCTCGATCTTTACCTATGGCTTCCAGATCCTCATGAGCCTGATGCAGCTGTCGATGATCTTTGTCATGGTGACCATGGCCGACGAATCGGCGCACCGCATTACCGAGGTGCTGGCCGCCGAGCCCACGATCGCCGATCCCGCCGAGCCCGTGCTCGAGGTCGCCGACGGCTCCATCGACTTTGACCACGTGAGCTTTAAGTATTCCGCGCATGCGAAGCGCCAGGCGCTCGACGATATCGACCTGCACATTAAGAGCGGCGAGACCATCGGCATCATCGGCGGCACCGGCTCGGCCAAGTCCACGCTTGTAAACCTCATCGCCCGCCTGTACGACGCCACCGAAGGCACCGTGCGCGTAGGCGGCATGGACGTGCGCGACTACGACTTGGACGCGCTGCGCCACCAGGTCGCTATGGTGCTACAGAAAAACGTGCTGTTTAGCGGCACCATCGCCGAGAACCTGCGCTGGGGCGACCCGAATGCCACCGACGAGGAGGTCCGCGAGGCGGCACATCTGGCCTGCGCCGATGAGTTTGTCGACGGTTTCCCCAAGGGCTACGACACCTGGATCGAGCAGGGCGGCTCCAATGTTTCCGGCGGTCAGAAGCAGCGCCTGTGCATTGCGCGTGCCCTGCTGCGTCGCCCCAAGATCTTGATCCTGGACGACTCCACCAGCGCCGTCGACACCAAGACCGACGCCAAGATTCGCGCAGGGCTGGCAAGCTATCTGCCCAACACGACCAAGCTCATCATCGCCCAGCGCATCAGCTCCGTGCAGGACGCAGACCGCATCATCGTCATGGAGGGCGGCCGCATCGCTCAGATCGGCAACCACGATGAGCTACTCAAGACAAGCGAGATCTACCGCGAGACCTTTACCTCGCAAAACAAGATGTCTGCCGAGGGCGAAGGGGCCAGCGAGGCCGACACCGAGGCATCCGTAACGCAAGCTCAGACCCAGGAAGGAGGCGAGGCACATGAGTAAGGCAACGACCGCCGAGCGCGCGCTCAACCGCAAGGGCGGCACCATGTCGCGCCTCATCAAGACGCTCTTTGGCTTCTACCCCGTGCTTTTGCCCCTCGTCGTCGTCGGCGTGGTGCTCTGCGCCATCATCAACTCCATCGGCGCGACCTTCCTTCAGAGCGCCCTGCAGATTATTAGCGAATCGTGGCAGTCGGGCGATTGGGAAGCCGCGCAGCCCAAGATCGCACAGCTCGTGACCACCCTCGCCTGCATCTACGGCGTCGGCATCTTGTCCTCGCTCTTCTGGAACCGCGCCATGGCCATCGTCACGCAGGGCTCGCTCGAGAAGCTGCGCGAGAAGATGTTCAACCGCATGCAGGACCTGCCGATTCGCTACTTCGACACGCACCAGCGCGGCGACATCATGAGCCACTACACCAACGACATCGACACGCTGCGCCAGATGATCAGCCAGTCGCTGCCCAACCTGCTCATGACGACCATCGTCATCGTCACGGTGTTCTTTATCATGCTGTACTACAGCGTGTGGATGTGCCTGGTCATTGTGGCCGGCGTCGTCTTTATGACCTTTATGACCAAGCTGCTCGGTTCCAACTCCGCGCGTTTCTTTATTGCACAGCAGACCGAGCTCGGCGTGGTCGAGGGCCATATCGAGGAAGTCATGAACGGCCAGAAGGTCGTCAAGGCATTCTGCCACGAGTCTGCCGCCGAGGCCGATTTTGACGAGCGCAACGAAAAGCTCTTCGAGGTCTCGCAGAAGGCCAACATGTACGCCAACATCCTCATGCCCATCCTTATGAACCTGGGCAACCTGCTCTACGTGCTGGTCGCACTGGCCGGCGGCATTTTCCTGGCGCTGGGCGTGCCCAACCTGAGCATCTCGGGCATGGCGCTGTCCATCGCCGTCGTGGTGCCGTTCCTCAACATGACCAAGCAGTTCTGCGGACAGATCGGTCAGATCTCGCAGCAGATCAACGCCGTGGTCATGGGCCTCGCCGGCGCCGACCGCATCTTTGAGCTCATCGACGAGGAGCCCGAGGCCGACGAAGGCTACGTGACGCTCGTCAACGCGCAGGTGAACCCCGAGACATGGGAGTTCGAGGAGGCCGACCACCACACCGGCATGTGGGCATGGAAACACCCGCACCGCGCAACCGGCGAGATCGAGTACGTACCGCTGCGCGGCGACCTGGTCATGGACAACGTCGACTTTGGCTACACGCCCGACCACGAGGTGCTGCACGGCGTGTCCGTGTTTGCCAAGCCGGGCCAGAAGGTCGCGTTTGTCGGCGCCACCGGTGCCGGTAAGACGACCATCACCAACCTCATCAACCGCTTCTATGACATCGCCGACGGCAAGATTCGCTACGACGGCATCAACGTCAACAAGATCCGCAAGGCCGATCTGCGCCGCTCGCTGGGCGTCGTGCTGCAGGACGTGAACCTGTTCACCGGCACCGTGATGGATAACATCCGCTACGGCAACCTAGACGCCACCGACGAGGAGTGCATCGCGGCGGCAAAGCTCGCCGGCGCGGACGACTTTATCACCCGCCTGCCCGACGGCTACGACACGATGCTCACCGGCAACGGCGCCCAGCTGTCGCAGGGCCAGCGCCAGCTGATCTCGATTGCGCGCGCCGCCGTCGCCGATCCGCCGGCGATGATTCTGGACGAGGCCACATCGAGCATTGACACCCGCACCGAGGCTATCGTGCAAGCGGGCATGGACAAGCTCATGGAGGGCCGCACGACGTTTGTCATCGCGCACCGCCTGTCCACTGTGCGCAACTCCGATGCGATCATCTGCCTGGACCACGGCCGCATCATCGAGCGCGGCAACCACGATGAGCTGATCGCCAAGCGCGGCTACTACTACCAGCTCTACACCGGAGCGTTTGAGCTGGAGTAGGACCGGTTACTGACGGAGGGCGCCCCGGGGGCGGCGGGGTATTTCCTCCGTGCTCAAACATTCTCGCTTCGCTGCGAAACTGCGCGCGGAGGAAATACCCCGCCCGCCCCCGGGGCGCCCTCCTGCGCGCGATCAGCCCGTCATTTAAAACGGAATAAAAGTTTGCGAGGCCCTGACCGTTTGGCCAGGGCCTCGTTTTGTGTGACAAAGGGACCGTCCCTTTGTCACATCAGAGGAGTTGGGCCATGGCGTTGACGAATTTTTGGACTTGAAGGGTGGGCTCAAGCGGGTAGTGCAGAAAGACCGGCACCTCGCGGCCGCAGAGGAACGGTACGCCCACAAAGGCCGGGTGCACCCCCGACCACGCGCCGCAGGTGAGCACCGCGTCGCCCTTTTCCTCCGCCTCGTTAAAGAGCGCAAAGTCAAAGCTGTCCACGTCGATCACGTCCACGCCGCCGTCGGCCAACAGGTCGATGCGCAGGCTGTCCATGGCGTCGTTGCCGTGACGGAGCACGCGCAGGCGCATGCCCTCCAGGTCGGCAACCGTGATGCGCGTCTTGCGCGCCAGCGGGCTCGTGCGCGGCACGTCGATATAAAACGGCACGTTGACGATGCGGAGCTTTTGGCAGGTGTCGCCCCAGCGTGGGGTAGAAAAACTCGACTGCACCACATCGACCTCGCGGCCCAAGCTACGCATGACGGTCTCGCGCTCGTCGTAGAGGTCGCTTACCGGCACGATCTCAAATCGCAGCGACGGCTCCAGATCGTGGATGCCCGTCCACATCGACAGCGTTTGGCGCCCCGGGCACATCATCGACACGCCCAGGCGCACGGCACCGCCGTCACCCGCCGCACGTCGAGCACGGCGCAGGGCGTCCTCGGACTGGCGCATGATCGAGCGTGCGTCGTCCACCAGCAGAGCACCCGCCGGCGTCACCTTGACGCCCGAATGCGAGCGCTCAAACAGCGTAATACTGAACTCCGCCTCGAAGCCCGATACCTGCTTGACGAGCGCCGGAGTCGACACGCGCAATTTTGCCGCCGCACGCGAGAAGCTTCCCAGCTCCGCGGCGGCCGATATGGCCTCAAGTCGTCGATCGTACACGTCAATCTCCCGTTTTCGCACCCGTGACCGCATGGTGCCACAGGGGGTTGTTTTCGCAGGTCACGCGCTCAATTGAGAATAGCCTGCATCGCACAGTATAAACCTACAGTTAACGCCATTCTAACAAATATGCAATTCACCTGCGCAAATGCAAAGCATACGATAACCAGCGGAAACCACGTGGGTCGGTTAATGGGAGCGGCCCACCGGGAGGCACAAGAAGGGAAGTTCCTATGAGCAATTGGCTTAAGCTCGAGGGCGATGTCTGCGCCGTGACTGGCGCGCTCGGCGGTATGGGCGCCGAGATTTGCCGCGAGTTCGCCCGCAATGGCGCCAACGTCGTCATGCTCGACCTGGACGAGGAGAAGGTCAAGGCCGCTGCCGCCGACTTAGCTGCCGAGTTTGGCATCCACGCCGAGGGTTACAAGATGAACGCCACCGACGAGGCCGAGGTTCAGGCCGCCGTCGACGCCACCATCGCCGCCTTCGGTCGCGTCGACGTCCTCGTCAACACCGCCGGCATCCTGCGCTTCGCCGCCATGGAGGACCTGCCGCTGAGCGACTGGGAGCAGGTGCTCAACGTCAATCTCACCGGTTACTTCATCACCTCGCAGCGCTTTGGTCGCGAGATGATCAAGGCCGGCCAGGGCCGCCTGGTGCACATCTCGACCGTCGCCAGCCACTCCCCCGAGACGTTCTCGGGCGTGTACAGCTCCACCAAGGCCGGCGTCAACATGATGTCCAAGATGCTCGCCGCCGAGTGGGGCCCCTACGGCGTCCGCTCCAACTGCGTCGAGCCCTGCTTCGTTAAGACCCCGATGTCGGCCAACTTCTACGCCGACCCCGAGGTCGAGAAGAGCCGCAGCCGCCTGATCGCCACGCGCCGCATCGGCGAGGTCAGCGATATCGCCAACGCCGTCATGTTCCTGGCGTCCACGCGCTCGGACTTTACCACCGGCGACGCCATCAAGGTCGACGGCGGCTTCTCCAACATGATGGGCGACCTCACCGCCAAGCCCGGCGGCCGTCGCGCCTATGCCGACAACTACCTTAAGGACAAGGGTGTCGATCTCTGGTCCGATGAGTCCGGCGTCGCCAAGCCGACTGACCAGTAAACCAACCTGACAGGGAGGCCCCGCGGACACGCCCGCTCCTCCCCCGTATCGATTAGAAAGAGTCCAATGGCTTCCACCAACTCCAACAAGGGTCGCGCCGTCGTGCTTTCCGCCGCGTGCGTCACCATGTTCTTCATCAGCTCCATCGCGCTATATTCCGTCGTGAGCAAGAATCTGCTCGCCGTCTACCCCGAGTGGTCGAGCGCCCTTACCTGGGCTTTCCCCGTCTTCCAGACCATCATGGCCGTGACGGGCATCTTCGCCGGCCGCATCTCCGACAAGATCGGTCCGCGCAACGTCGTGATCGCCGCCGCCGTGTGCTACGGCGTGGGCTGGTTCATGTCCGGCACCGTCACCGAGCCGTGGCAGTTCTACCTGTGGTTCTCGCTCGTCGCCGCCATCGGCAACGGCCTGGGCTACAACCCGGCGCTCACCACCGGCCAAAAGTGGTTCATCGACAAGAAGGGTCTCGCCTCCGGCATCACCCTGGCCGCTTCGACCGCCGGCCCCGCCGTGCTGTCCCCGGTGCTCGCCTCGCTGCTCATCCCGAGCCTGGGCATCTTTGGCGCCCTCAAGGCACTCGGCGTCATCTTCTTCGTGATGATTGCCGCCTCCGCCCTGTTCCTGAAGGCCCCCGAGGCCGGTTGGCTGCCCGAGGGCTTCGAGGCCCCCAAGGGCGGCGCGCATGCCGGCACCTTCGGTGACCTCACCCCGGGCGAGATGGTCAAGACCCCGCGCTTCTGGGTCCTCATCATCACCTTCGCCTTCGCCGCCACCGCGGGCACCCTGCTCGTCGGCAAGGTTGCCTCCATCGCCGCCGTCCAGCTCTTCGCCGACCCCACGAGCGCCGCGGCCGTCGCCCTCGGCGGTGTGGTGGTCTCCGTCAACACCTGCGCCAACCTGGTTGGCCGTCTGTCCTTTGGCCAGATCATCGACAAGCTCGGCACCTACAAGTCGCTGCTCATCAGCCTTGTCGTCACCATCGTCGCCCTCGTCATCATGTCGATGAGCTTTACGCAGGCCATGTTCTTTGTGGCGCTCGCCCTGCTCGGCTTTAGCTTTGGCGCCCTGCTCGTCATCTACCCGCCGCTCACCGGTGGCGCCTTTGGTACCAGCAACATCGGCGTCAACTACGGCATCATGTTCCTGGGCTATGCCGCTTCCACCTGGATCAGCCAGCCCATCACCGCCGTGCTGTATCACGCCGAGGCCGGCAGCGCCGCCTACCAGCAGTCCTTCTACGGCGCCATCGTGATCGCCGCCATCGCTGTCGTGCTCACCGTCTACATGATGGTCTCCGACAGCAAGAAGAAGTCCGCCTAGTTTTACCGATGCGACAAAGGGACTGTCCCTTTGTCGCATTCCACCGCCACCCACACACATCGTAAGGAGTCGAAAATGTCTGAGCTCAATCCCGTCCGCATTGCCGTTATCGGCGCCGGCGCCATGGGCCGCAACCACATCCGCTTTGTCACCGAGGAGCCCGAGGCCGAGCTCGTCGCCATCGCCGACGCCTTTGAGGGCGCCCGCGCCACGGCCGAGGCCGCCGGCGTGCCGTTCTTCACCGATCCCGCCCAGATGATGGACGAGGTCAAGCCCGAGGCCGTCATCATCGCCACCCCCAACGACCTACACCTGGGCGTTGCCCGCGAGGCCGTGAAGCGCAATATTGTGCCGCTGGTCGAGAAGCCGATCTCCAACGACCTCGAGGATGCCCAGGCCTTTGCCGCCGAGGCCGAGACCGCCGGCGTGCCCGTGCTCGTGGGCCAGCACCGTCGCCACAATCCCTTCGTCAACAAAGCCAAGGAAATCATCGAGTCCGGCGAGTTGGGCAAGCTCACCGTGTCGAGCTTCCACTACATGATCTATAAGAACGACGAGTACTTCGACGTCGAGTGGCGCCGCAAGAAGGGTGCCGGCCCGATCCTGGTCAACCTGGTGCACGACGTCGACCTGCTCCGTTACCTGCTGGGCGAGCCCGTTGCCGTCCAGGGCATGCAGTCCAGCGCCGCCCGCGGTTTTGAGACCGAGGACTCCGCCGTGGTCAACGTCCGTTTTGCCGATGGCGCGCTTGCGAGCATGACCATCTCCGACGCCACCGCCAGCCCCTGGAACTGGGAGGCCACCGCTCGCGAGGACCCGCAGTACCGTCCCTTCGACGCCGACGCCTACTTTATCGGCGGCACTAAGGGCGCCCTTTCGCTGCCCCGCCTGCACCAATTCTCCTACGACGGCGCCTCCAACTGGCACAAGCCGCTGCAGATGGAGATCCCGGCCGTGGACCCGGCACTGCCGCACAAGATGCAGCTCAAGCACTTTGTGAAGGTCGTCCGCCGCGAGGTCGAGCCCGTCGTGACCCCCGCCGATAACGTCAAGACGCTCACGCTTCTCAACGCCATCAAGGAGGCCGCCGAGACCGGCCAGCTCGTCGAGCTGTAATGCCTTAAGAGCGGCCGCGGCAGAAGCCCCATGCCGAGCCCCTCGGTCCGCCACCAATAAGCCCCTCTTCTTTGCCCCGCGAGCAGCCTCCTGCCCGCGGGGCATTTTGCTACCTTGCCGACGATTTTTCTGGGGCGGGGGCTATTTTGCACCTCGGCTTGATCCGTTCGCCACGAAACGCGCCTATCTACTACGTTTAACCGATCGCCCTTAACCATGCCAAATTTCGCGAAATAAAAACCGCAGGTAGACGGCTTGCGTATTCTCGGAAAACCGGGGGATGGTCGACCCATACGGTTCAAACGTAGTAGATAGGTCGTTTTCGTGGCGCGGCCCCAAAACAGCCTTTTGGGACGGGTGGTATCCTTGGTAGCTCTGTGCTGCAAACGCACCTTAAACGCAAGGAGTCCCATGGATCTTATCGCCCAGCTCGCCCGCGAGCTCAACCTTAAGGCCGCCAACATCGAGGCGGCCGTCAAGCTCATCGACGAGGGCAACACCATTCCCTTTATCTCGCGCTACCGCAAGGAAGCCACGGGCGGCATGGACGACGTCGCCCTGCGTGCGCTCGACGAGCGCCTGTCCTACCTGCGCAATCTTGAGCAGCGCAAAGAGGACGTCATTCTGCTCATCGACGCCCAGGGCAAGCTCACGCCCGAGCTCGAGCAGCAGATTCGCGAGGCCACGCAACTCCAGCGTGTCGAGGACCTCTACAAGCCCTACCGCAAAAAGCGCATGACCCGCGCGCAGAAGGCCCGCGAGGCAGGCCTGGAGCCGCTCGCCAACATGATCATCATGCAGGCCTCGGCCATGGGCAGCGCACTCGACGCCGCCGCGGACTACGTCAACGAGGAGGCCGGCTTTGACACGCCCGAAAAGGCGCTCGCCGGCGCCGCCGACATCGTGGCCGAGACGGTAGCCGAGGACCCCGAGAACGTCGCCGACCTGCGCGCCTTTACGCAAAACACCGCCGACATCGTCGTCGAGGCCACCGACCCCGCCGAGAAGACCCCCTACGAGCCGTACTACAGCTATGATGAGCCGCTGCGCCGTATACCCAACCACCGCGTGCTGGCTATCGACCGCGGTGAGCGCGAGGGCAAGCTCCGCGTGCGCGTGAACGTCGACGGCGCTGCTGCCACGGCGCGCCTCGGCAGCCGTTGGCCACGTCGCCGGGGCGTGTTCGCGCCCGTCTTTGACGCCGCCATCGCCGACGGTTACAAGCGCCTCATGGCCCCCTCGCTGGAGCGCGAAGCCCGTGCCAAGCTCACCGTCCGCGCCCAGACCGAGGCCATTAACGTCTTTGCCAAGAATCTCGAAGGCCTGCTCTCGGCACGCCCCGTCCGTGGCGCCCGCGTGCTCGCGCTCGATCCGGGCTACCGCACCGGCTGCAAGGTCGCCGTCATGGACGAGACCGGCAAGCTGCTCGACCACGGCGTGGTCTACCCCACCAAGCCGCGCCACGACGTTGCCGGCACCAAGCGCGAGCTCGCCCGCCTCGTCAAGAAGGATTGCGTCAACACTATCGTCATCGGCAACGGCACCGCCAGCCGCGAGACCGAGGAAGTCGTCTCGGAGTTCATTGCCGAGCAGGCGCCCAGCCTTCGCTACACCATCGTCAACGAGGCGGGCGCGTCGGTGTACTCCGCCTCCGAGCTCGCCAGCCAGGAGTATCCCGACCTGGACGTCACCGTGCGCGGCGCCATGAGCCTGGGCCGCCGCCTGCAGGACCCGCTGGCAGAGCTCGTCAAGATCCCGCCCCAGTCTATCGGCGTGGGCCAATACCAGCACGACCTTGACCAGGCCGAGCTTTCACGCACGCTGGGTCACGTGGTGGAAGACGTCGTCAACCGCGTGGGCGTCGACGTGAACACCGCGAGCGCGAGCCTGCTGGGATACGTCTCGGGCATTACGCCGAGCGTGGCCAAGAACATCGTGGCGTACCGCGAGGAAAACGGCGCCTTTACCGATCGCCGCCAGCTTAAGAAGGTCCCCAAACTGGGACCCAAGGCATACCTCAACGCCGCGGGTTTCCTGCGCATCAGCGGCGGCAAGAACCCGCTCGACGCGACGAGCGTCCACCCCGAAAGCTACGAGGTGGCCACGGCCGTCCTGGAGCGCGCCGGCGTTGCCGCCAGCGAACTCAGCCGTGGCGGCGTACCCGATATCGAGCGCCGCCTGGGCAGCATCTCGGCGCTGGCAAGCGACCTAGACTGCGGCACCCTCACGCTCATCGACATCGTTAACGAACTCAAAAAGCCCGGCCGCGACCCGCGCGACGACGCGCCCGAGGTAGTCTTTAGCCGCTCGGCGCTTTCCATCGACGACCTGGAGCCCGGCATGGAACTCAAGGGCACGGTGCGCAACGTCGTCGACTTTGGCGCCTTCGTCGACGTGGGTGTGCACCAGGACGGCCTCGTGCACATCTCCAAGCTGGCCAACCGCTTCGTCAAGCACCCGAGTGATGTCGTGCGCGTCGGCGACACGGTGAAGGTGTGGGTCGAAAAAGTCGATCGCGACCGCAAGAAGATCTCGCTCACCATGGTGCAGGGGAAGTAAACCGCCTAAAGCAAGGGTCCCCCCCCTCTCGCGACGTGCAGAATCGCGAGTATTCTGCAAATTCCGCCGTTCCGGATGCCCCTCAGAGGCAATAAAGTCACAAACAGCCCCCGTTTTAGCGTCGTCAGAGCCAAAACGGGGGCTGTTCCGTGCTTTATCTAGCTGGTAAAAGCCTTTACCTTGCTGAATACTCTCAATTTTGCACGGCGCAGGCGGGGGTACCTTTGTCCACGGCAGAATATGGAAGCCAATCACCAACCTACCGGCAAGATCGTGTCGGCAGCCCCGGCCTTTCCTTTGCCTAGCGCGACCCTCGCAAAGCGCGTGAGCGATAGGGAAAGGAAAGGCCGGGGCGAACAACCAGCGGCGCAGCCAGTGTTCGCGTTACGGCAGGATATGGAAACCGAGCGCGGCGATATCCTTGGCAAAGCCGCGAACGGTGTCGAGCGAAACCTCGTACGGATCGCGGCCGATGTTCTTGCGCTTGGCCAGGATGCTGTTGGGCACCGTGATGATCTGGCAACCGCATCCTTCCGCCTGGTAAATATTGATAAGCTCACGCGTGGACGCCCACAGGACCTCGCAGTTGGGCTTGACGGCGGCCTTCTTGACCGACTCCGTCATAAATGGAATAGGATCGACGCCGGTGTCGGCGATACGGCCGGCAAAGAGCGAGATGATGGACGGCGTCTCGGCGTCAACGGCCTCGACCATCTCATCGACCTGCTCGGGCGTAAAAATGGTGGTGACGTTGGCCTTGATGCCGTCGGCCGAAAGCTTGCGGACCAGCTCGGCGGTGGACTCGCCCTTGGTGGTCACGCATGGAATCTTGACGTAGACGTTCTCGGCCCAGGTAGCGATCTCGCGAGCCTCGACCTCCATGGTCTCGACGTCGTCGGCAAAGACCTCAAACGAGACGGACACATCGGTGATGTGGGTCAAGACCTCCTTGGCAAACGCGCGGTAATCCGTCACGCCGCCCTTCTTCATAAGGGACGGGTTGGTCGTGAAGCCCTGAACGTTGCCGTTCTCGTACATGTCGAGCATGCCCTCGAGGTTTGCACCGTCAGCGAACACCTTGATTGCCATCTGCCTGATTCCTTTCGTTAGCATACGGCCGATAAACTGCTAAACACTTTACCTACGTTTATCAAGGCGTGAGCTGCGGGTTTTCATCTTCTCGGCGAACGGTTTTGCAGTTTTACCATTTTTATATCGACACCCCAGCGGCAAAACGTTTTTGCTGATCATCGCGGTTGATTCCGTTCGCGGCGCAGAGACAGCGCTTCACCGGTGCGTTTTCACAACCAGTCCAAAACAAAAAGCGGTGACGCCTCATTTGAGACGTCACCGCTTCCGTGTAGGAGCCGGTTATCGGAGCTCCGCCCGATTAGGGCTTAACGTATGCCTGGATTACTCTTCCTCAACGTGATTGATCACAGCACCCTTGGTGTGGATGAAGTTGGGGACGAAGGCGACGATCAGAAGGACAGCAAGAATCGCGTAGACACCGGTGGTACCGAAGGCCTCGGCAGCGCGGCCAAGCGTAATACCAATGACGGAGAAATCGAAGTCGCCGAACGTAGTGTTCTTGAAGCCAAAGACGTCAAGAACGGGCAGGAGCAGGGCCGGGGCGAAGGTGATGAGCAGGCCGTTGACGAAAGCGCCAAGAGCTGCGCCCTTGCGACCGCCGGTAGCATTGCCGTAGATGCCTGCGGTAGCACCGCAGAAGAAGTGGGGAACCATGCCCGGGATGATGAAGATGCCCAGGGTAGCGCCCACGATGAACATACCGACCACGCCACCGATGAAGGATGCGACAAAGCCGAGGATGACG
Source organism: bacterium (assembly GCA_963602135.1). Classification (GTDB taxonomy): domain Bacteria; phylum Actinomycetota; class Coriobacteriia; order Coriobacteriales; family Coriobacteriaceae; genus Collinsella. The sequence continues at coordinate 58,492 of CAVCHM010000010.1, forward strand.
GCGGTGGGAGCATAGGGGAAGAAGACGGCGCAGTCGACGGCGGGGATGGCACCGGGGATCAGCTTGTTGGAGATGCCCTGGAAAGCCGGGACCAGGTCGGCAAGGATCATACGAACGCCGTTATAGACGATGGTGACACCAACGGCAAAGGACAGGGCACAGGTCAGGGCATAGACAATCACGTTGTCGCCGCCAGCGGTCTTGGTAACGACCGCAGGATCTGCGATGTAAGCGGCGAAAGCGGTAACCAGGTAGAAGAAGGCCATGGTAAGAGCCGTGGAGATGGTAGTGTCGCGCAGGAAGGCGAACTTCTCGGGAACCTCGATCTTCTCGGTGCTGTTCTCCTCGGCGTCCTTAGCAAAAAGCGTACCGACTGCAGCGGAGATGTAATAGGCGAGTGAACCGAAGTGGCCCATGGCGATTTCATCGCCATCGGTAACCTTCTCGGTGAAACGCTGACCAACGGCGGGAAGCATAGCGCTCACGAGGCCCAGGAACATGCCGCCCACGATGACAAGCTGGACATCCTGGAAGCCAGATGCCTGCAGAACGGCAGACAGCAGGCAGGCCATAAACATGCTGTGATGGCCCGTCAGGAAGATGTACTTAAACTTGGTAAAGCGGGCAATGATAATGTTCACGACATAGCCGAGAATCAGGATCATCATGGTCTGAACGCCGAGGACGCTCTGAGCCATCGAAACAACGACCTCGTTGTTGGGCACGACGCCGGTGATGTGGAAACCGGTCTCGATGAAGGTACCCAGCGGAGCAAGGTTCTCCTGAACAACAGCGGCGCCGGCGGACAGCATGATGTAACCAAGAATGGGCTTCAGGGTGCCCGTCATCACCTTGTGGGCAGGACGCTTAAGCGCGACAAGGCCCACAAAGGCAAATAGACCCATAATCCACGCTGGCTTGGTCAGAATCGATTGGATAAACTCAAGTATGGGAAGGATGGCTTGCATCTGCGCTTCCTTTCTCTCTAACGTGGGCGCGTTTCCCTCTTCCACAGGGAACCGCCCTTTTTTGTGCCGCTTTAGGCGTTAGCGGCGGCCGCCTTGATTGCCTCGAGGGCGTCTTCGCGGATCTTCTTCTTGTTCACATAGCTGCGAACGATCACAACGTTGCCGTGGAGCTCGGGGGCGAGTTCTTTAACGGTGATGAACAGATCCGGATTTGCGGAAGAAGCACCGTTCAGGTCCATAGACTCAACGTCGGCCTTGATGCCCTCCTCCTCGCAAAGCTCCTCGACTTTGCCAGCGAGCATCAGGCTGGACCCGATGCCGTTTCCGCATACGGTGATGATATGCATGGCAACCTTCCTCTCCTACACGTGACGGTTTTCCGTCTATCCAAAAGCAGCGACGCATCGCCGTGCCATTAAGGCCTAAAAGAATGAACGCATGGTCTCCAAAACCTGCTCGGGCGTATCGCATGCGCTGAGCTTGGCAACGCAGTCCTCGTCCTCGAACATCTGCGAAAGCTCCGCCAAACAGCCAAGATGAGCCTTGGGGTCGGGTGCGCAAATACCCACGAGCACGTGAACCGGATCGAAATCCTCGTGTCCAAACGCAATGGCAGGGTCAAGCGTGACGATACAGATCCCCGCTTCACTCACATTGCCATCTGCCTGAGCGTGGGGCATGGCGATGCCCTCTTCCAAGACCATATAGGGGCCGAATTTGTGAACCGATGAAATCATGGCGTCAACATAGCTCTGGTCGCATTTGCCAGCGTCTACGAGCAACTTACCGCATGCCCTGATCGCTTCCTCCCAGTCGGAGGCCTCGACGTGGCAAGCAACAAGCTCGGGCTTAAGAAGATCGGTCAGCATGCTCGTCCCCTACTCCTCGGGCAGGATATGAAAACCAAGCGCCTGAATGTCGCGGGCAAAGCCCTTGACCGTATCAAGCGAGTACTCAAGCAAATCTTTCCCGAAATTCTTGCGCTTGGCAAGAAGGGCATTGGGGACCGTAATGATCTGGCAGCCAACGGACTCCGCCTGGAAAATATTGAGGACCTCGCGCGTAGACGCCCAGAGAACCTCGGCAGCAGGCTTAACGGCAGCCTTCTTTACGGACTCCGCCATGAGGGGCAGCGGATCGACGCCGGTATCGGCAATGCGACCGGCAAAGATGGACAGAATAGAGGGGGTCTCAGCAGAGACGGCATCGACAAACTCGTCGACCTGCTCGGGCGTGAAGATAGTGGTGACATTCACCTTGATGCCGTCGGCAGAAAGGCGCTTGACCAGCGCGGCAGTGGACTCACCCTTGGTGTTGAGCGCCGGGATCTTAACGTAGACGTTGTCTGCCCAGGTTGCGATCTCGCGAGCCTCGGCTTCCATACCCGCCTCGTCGTCGGCGAATACCTCAAAAGTGACCGATACATCAGTAATGTGCTCAAGAACCGTCTTGGCAAAAGCGCGGTAGTCGGTCACGCCGCCGGCCTTCATAAGGGAAGGATTGGTCGTGAAGCCCTGAACGTTGCCATTGTCATGCATGTCAAGCATACCCTCGAGGTTAGCGCCGTCGGCAAACACCTTGATCGCCATGTTCGGTCCTTTCTCATCTAACACTATTGCTATCGAAAGCCTTCTTCTTTGTTTCAAAAGCTTTTCGGTTTTCTTTTATAAACCATTTCAAAAGCTATCGAAAGCTCAATTGTCAACTTTCCGTGAACGGTCGAATATCGGGCGTGAACGTACTTCTTTTGGGCGGCACCTTCAGAATGAGACTCTTTATAGCCCGTTTACGTGCGAACTATCTGCTACGCATGCATTTGTGACATGCCATTCCGTTCTTTTGATTCATTCGAATTTGCCTTGTTCTTTTCATATCGATACGTTATATTTCGATTACGAAAGGCGCATCTTTTACCTTTTGTTCAAAAGGAGCGGCATATGGCATCTACTTCAGACCTTTCACCGGCCGAGCGTCAGCGATTTATCATGAATTGGCTGGCCGAAAAGCCAAATATCTCGGTATCCGACATCGTTCGCCGTTTTTCGGTTTCGGAAGTCACCGCACGACACGACCTCATCTCGCTGGAATCCGAAGGCAAGCTGCGTCGCGTACGCGGCGGAGCGGTATCGCTTTCTCGCTCCAACGCAATCTCGTATCCCGAGGAGCGCATCAATGTCCAAGTCGAGGCCAAGGAAGCCATCGCCGCAACCGCAGCAACTCTTGTTGATGATGGCGATGTTCTGGTAATTGATATCGGCACCACAGGCTTTTACTTCGCTAAGGCCCTCATGGACAAGCGTGAGATCACCATTATCACCGGCGATCTTGCAATCGCGAACTACGCCAGCTTCAATCTCCCCAATGCTTCGGTAGTGCTGCTGGGCGGCTCCGTGCGCAAGGGCCACCTCTATCTCGCGGGCGCACTAACGCTCGACTGCATGAGCAAACTACATGCCGACAAGGCGTTTGTCAGTGCCGACGGATTCCACCCCGACCACGGTTTTACCGTCGAGCACGACTTCTCGGCCATGATCAAGCATATGTACCTTACCAACTCAAACCAGGGCTACATGATGGTTGACCAGGGAAAGTTCAATAAGACCAGTTTTTATCAGTCCGCGCAGATCGATGACCTCGACGGCATCATCGTTGATGGAGACGACGAGGGCATCATGACGGCGGCGATCGAGAGCAGTCGCAGTCATCCCAAGCTCTATATTGCAAAATAGCTCAAATGGCCGGGTCGCCCCCACTGCGGGCGACCCGGCCATTTATTAAATCAACCCAAAATGGCGCATCGCTGTGACGGTGCCATCGTGTGCGACATCGTCGGTCACGTAGTCGGCGACGGCCTTGACCTCGGGCATGGCGTTGCCCATG
>CAVCHM010000011.1:0-55487 GCA_963602135.1 bacterium
GCCGTGAACTCGCGGCGCATACGGTCGTTGTCCGCCAGCACCGCCATCTGGCGCTTGAGCTCTTGGCGTTGCGACTCAATGCGCTCGAGCATGGGAACCATCTCGGCATAAGCATGCTCGTAGCTGCGGCGTGGATGGTCCAGATCAACCTCTTGCAACGGCGCAATAATGGCACGGGACTCGCGGCGTGCCAGGAAAAACGAGAGTACCGCGCCGGCTGCCGCGATAAGCAGCATCGGCGCCACGAGCGAGAGCAAAATCGCCGCTACACCGGGCTGAGCTTGTGCCAAGCGGACAACCTGGCCGTTATCGAGCCGAACGGCGCGATACAACATGATCTCGTCGAGCGTTGAGCTTGCGCGCTCCGCAGAACCCGAGCCGCTCTCGAAAGCCTCGGCGACCTCAGGGCGATCGCCGTGATTGGGCAGCGTGGAAGGCGATGCCTCGTTGTCGTAGGCAACCGACCCGTCTTTGTTAATCAGCGTGATACGCAAGTCCTCGCGATCGAGGCTGCGCAAGAATGCAATGGGCTCCTGCTGCTCGTCAAGCGCGGCGGCAATGAGCTCGGTTTCCTGCGCCAGATTGGCACTCGTGGCATCCGCCAAGGTGTTTTGCACAAAGAACGCACCCAGCACCGTAAATGCCACGATAACCGCCATTGCACAGACAAAAATCGTCGCAAACACGCGATGCGATAGGGTGCGTTTTCCCTGGGGGGCGAAGACCACGAGCTACTCCTCCGATGCGCTAGCCGCGCTACCGGCTTCTTCGACATCGTCACCAGCAGAAGGCTCGGCCAGGCGATAGCCCACACCGCGCACGGTCTCGATGGCGCTCGCATGCTCGCCGAGCTTTTGGCGGAGCGTCTGCACGTGCACGTCGACGGTGCGCGAACCGCCGTCGAAGTCCCAGCCCCACACGCTCTGCAGCAGCGACTCGCGGGTAAAGACCACGCCGGGCTTGCGCATAAGGTACTCGAGCAAATCGAACTCGCGCAGGGTGAGCTTGAGCGGCTCGCCGGCAACGGTCACCTCGCGGTGACTGGGCGAAAGCACGATATCGCCCACGCTGAGCACATCGCTCGCCTGCTTGACCATACCGCCGCGGCGCAGCAGCGCACGACAGCGGCTGGCGAGCTCCATGAGCGAAAACGGCTTGGTCAGGTAATCGTCGGCACCGCCATCGAGCGCCATGACCTTGTCGAGCTCGGTGTCCTTGGCGGTGAGCATCATGATGGGCACCGTCGCCGTCAGGCGATCGGCGCGCAGGCGACGCATAATCGCCAAGCCGTCGGTATCGGGCAGCATGATGTCGAGCAGCACGGCATCGGGCACCCGTCGCGCCACGGCAGCCTTAAACTCGCCATCACACGAAAAGCCCTCGGCCTCAATCCCCTGCTTGCGCAGCGCATAGACCGTCAGATCCCTGATGTTGTCATCGTCCTCGACGTAATAAATCATGTTGAACCCCTTTGCGGCCGGCATGACCGCATCTTAACCCTAAAGGCGCTTGCACTAGATAGTATCAGCCAAAACGGCCCGTCAAATAATCCGCCGTGCGCGGATCGGTCGGGTTTTTGAAGAGCTGAGCGGTGGGCGCATGTTCCACCAGCTCGCCCAGCAAAAAGAACGCGACCGAGTCGGAGATGCGCGCAGCCTGCTGCATGTTGTGCGTAACGACCACCAGCGTGCAGGTCTCCTTGAGCTCGCAGGCCAGCTGCTCCACCACCAGCGTCGATACGGGGTCGAGCGCCGAGGTCGGCTCATCCATCAGCAGAATGTCGGGCTGCACGGCCAGCGCACGGGCGATGCACAGACGCTGCTGCTGGCCACCCGAAAGACCCAAGCCCGATTCCTTGAGCTTGTCTTTGACCTCATCCCACAGGGCAGCACGGCGCAGGGAGTCCTCAACCAGCTCTTCGAGCATGGCGCGGTCGCGCACGCCCATGCCGCGAGGGCCATAGGCAACGTTGTCGTAGATGCTCATGGGAAACGGATTGGGGCGCTGGAACACCATGCCCACGCGCTGGCGCAGACGGCAGATATCGTAATCGCCCAAGATATCTTGGCCGTCGAGCGCGATCTTGCCCTCGATGCGGCAGTCCTTGATGCCGTCGTTCATGCGGTTAAAGCAACGCAGCAACGTCGACTTGCCGCAGCCCGAAGGACCGATAAACGAGGTAATCTGCTTGTCGCGAATCTTGATGTTCACATCCTTGAGCGCATGATGGTCGCCGTAAAACAGGTCAAGGCCCTCAACATCGATGCGCGTCGGCGAGGCGGCAAGGTCCTGCGCCGTGGGGCGAGTCGCATCCCCAACTTCGCGCTCGTGCGCGGCCTCGGCCTGCGCCTCCATGAGTTCCTCAAGCTCCGTAGGCTCCATCGCCGCAGCAGCCGTCATACCGCATACCTCCATATCGATATCAATTCAGCAGTATCGATAGTAGAAATCGCGGCTCATACGCACGTGAGCGCATTGTCAAGTGTTTGTAAGGGCACGCTGGTTATGCAGCGGGCAGTGCAATGGTAAACACCGTGTGTTCGGGCGTCGATTCGCACGCAATGGTGCCGCCGTGTGCCGCGACAATCTCCTTGGCGATGGCAAGACCCAGGCCGGCGCCACCGCGATTGGTCGCACGTGCCGCGTCCAGGCGATAGAACTTCTCAAAGATCACCTTGAGCTTAGCCGCCGGAATCGGATCACCCTGATTGATAAAGCGAATTCGCACGCCACCGTCATCTTGGCGCCCAGCCTCAATCGTGATGGTCGATCCTTCGTAGCTATAGGCGATGGCGTTTTTCATGATGTTGTTGAACACGCGAGCCATCTTGTCGCCATCCACGAGCACCGTCAAGTCCTCACGCACATCAACTTGGACATCTTTGTGCTGCTCGTTGAGAATGGGATAGAACTCATCGGCCACCTGCGCCAGCAGCAATCCCAGGTCGACGTAGCCGCGCGTGAGCACAATATCGTGGAAGTCGAAGCGCGTGATATCAAAGAACTCCTCAATAAGCGCGTCGAGTCGGTGCGCCTTGTCGAGCGCCACGCCCGTAAAGTGCGCGCGCTGCTCAACCGGCAGGTCGGGTGCCTCCTGCAACAGCGAGAGGTAGCCCACCACGCTGGCAAGCGGCGTGCGCAGGTCATGCGCCAAGTATGTGACCAAATCGTCCTTGCGGTGTGACTCGTCACGCAGGGCTTGCTGGACTTTGTGCTCGCGGTCGCGCACACGGTTGAGCACACCCTCGACCTCCAGGAAGTCGCCGTCGATGTTGTCCCACGCGTCGGGATGATCGATCAGACGGTCCTGAATACGGGCGGCAAGCACGCGGTCGGAATGCTGCTCACCCTGCTCATAGCCCTGGTAGTACAGAGCGCGGCCGCAAAAGAACAGGACGCACACGGCGAGCGCCAAGACAAAGCCAAGCATGTTGAATACAAAGCCGGCATCGAACAGCACCGGTCCCTCAATGCCACCGAGTGCCATGGCGCCGATCGCCAGCGTCATGACCCACGCGGCACCGCCGATCACCACGCAACGACACACGATTTCAAAGCGATCGATCAACAAGAAGCCGATGAGTAGCACCGCTAAGATACCGGCGATGTTATCAGTGCCGATCAGCAGCAGACTCAGCAAAAAGAGCAGCACCGTCGCAAGCGCGCGATTATCGACGACCGCCCTCACGTATTCAAAGAGTCGATCGGGCACCTCGAACACCTGCTTATCGTCTTTTGTCATGTCCATGTCCTCGCAAACAAAGGCGTTATTCGATGATATAGCCGACGCCCCAAACGTTTTTAATAAAACGCGGCTTCTGAGCGTCGTCACCGATCTTTTCGCGCAGGTGACGAATGTGTACCATCACCGTATTGTTGGAGCCGGGCATAAAGTCCTCGTTCCACACCGCGCGGAACAGGTCCTCCACGGGCACCACGCTGCCGCGATGCTCGGCCAGATACAGCAAGATGGAATACTCGATGGGCGTGAGGCGCACCGGCGCACCGTCCACCGTCACGGAACGAGCGTCACGGTTGATCTCGAGGCCGTCGAGCTGGAGGGTCGGCGACTCGGTCGCCTGCGCGCGGCTGCCGTAGCTGGTGTAGCGACGCAACTGAGCATGAACGCGCGCGATGAGCTCCAGCGGGCGGAACGGCTTGACCACGTAATCGTCCGCGCCAAGAGAAAGGCCTTCGATCTTATCCTGCTGGACATCGCGTGCCGTCAACATAATTACGGGATAAGTATGGCTGGCACGGATGGTACGCAGCAGCTCAAAGCCGTCGATATCGGGCAGCATGACATCGAGCAGCGCCAGGTCAAACTCTTGCTCCAGAATTGCCTTGGCCGCATCGGCCCCGCTGTAGGCGATCTGGACGTCAAAGCCCTCCTTTGTAAGGTAGATGCCAACCAGGTCGGCGATGGCCTTCTCGTCATCAACTACCAGTATGCGCTCGTTCATGCGTGCTCCTCTCGCGCTCCATTATGCCCGAGGCGGCGCCCGCCACACACAACAAGCGCGGGCGATTAAGTCGACCTTAAGCACCCTTGCGCCCATTCGAGCACAAATGCGGGCCATGCGCGCGGCGAAACTCAACCTGAGTGAATGCATCAAGTTGATTTTGATATTTAATTACCGCTTTTCTTTTCGAATCCCTTGAGACCCGCCATATCCATCTCTGATTGCAGGCGCTCAGACAAGGCTAGAGCGGAGATACCCAATGCACGCGCATAATCAAATTGTTCGTATAGCTTAAGAGACCGTTCTCCTGTTTCGACCTTCGACACAAACGATTGCGGCACGCAAAGGGCGCGCGCAATATCGACCTGGGTCAAACCAGATTCTTTTCTCATGCGAGCGAGGCAACGACCGCACACCTTGTTAGCGTCAACGTTCATGCCGTCAAAGCTATATCCCGTATCTGGATATCCCGAATTAGGATATTCTTGGTTTATTAAACGGGGTTCTTGCCCATTCAGCTCCTACCGATTGGAATGCGATGGAAATACTCGACCAAATAAAATCCCTCAAAGAGCTGCAGGAAATGGGGGCAATTAGCCAAGAAGAGTTCGATGAACAGAAGCGTCGAATTCTCGACCATCACTTTGATGGAAGTAGATTAGAGACATCCAACACCCGTGGTGGGCAGGAACCCCGTGGCGAGCAGGGACTCTTTTATTCCAACACCGCAAACAACAATTCCCCAGCAAATTCAACGTCCCCAAAAAGTAAGATAGTCGCCGGATTGCTTGCAATATGCCTTGGCGCCCTTGGCATCCACAAGTTCTATCTCGGCTATAAAAACGAGGGTATAGCAATGCTGCTAGGGACGCTGCTCGGATCGCTTTTAATTATTGGGCCTTTGGTCATGAACCTGATTTCCTTCATCGAGGGAATCATCTACCTCACAAAAACTGATAGCGACTTTGAAGTCCAGTATGTCCTCGGCCATAAGGGGTGGTTTTAATAATGCTCACCAAGACGAAATACCTGCTTAAGAATAATAAGTTCGCACTAGCAGCAGCAATCGCAACCGTCTGTTATCTATTCTTCTCCTTCTATTACATTTTCCTTTTTAGTGATGGATCATTTGAAAATGGGTTCATTGACGCCATCGATTTAAATAACCTCTTCTCCGGCATGAGTGACATCGAACATCTTTCTGAAGTTGTGCTCTTGCCAATAACAGCCCTATTGGTTTTCGTCAAAATTGCTTGGCGCTTTGCCATGACGGCACTACCCGTTTTTCTCATCGGAGTTTACCTATTCACGAAGCATATAGGAAAGCAATCTGTTCTATACGCAGCTCTTGTCTCCATGGCGCTATCAGACATCATTATCTTGTTGCAATCCTCCCCGTTTTATCTCCTGCCACTTGATCTTCTCACCATTGCCGTATATCTAATCGGCGTGAAAATCGGCGTGAAATTCAGCGACAAAACCGAGCTAACCCCGGCTTTCTGTTTTAGCGCACTCGTTCTTATCGCCGGATTCTGCTGGGGACTCAAGCTGGCCCCTTTTGTCCAAGGAAATGCTGATCCAACATACAACGTAAGCGCGCTGCTCCAATACATTTCCCTTTGGACGTTGTTCTCCATGGCCCTCTTTATACAGAAGCCCATTAAATCTAAAAACGTCGTAAACGAGTCTGAGCAGGCAGAAATCACCGTTGCCGACGCCCCTCTGGCTTTAAATCATCCGCGCAACAGTCCTGCGCAAGTCCCCGTTGAGCAAACGATTGCCATGCTAAAAGAGCTCAAAACGCTTCTTGATGCAGGGGCAATCACTCCCGAGGAATATGAGAGCTACAAGCGCCGCATTCTGAATCAATAGCATTATTTACAAGAAAGCCCACTGGAGGCTCGATTCGTAAGGAGCAGTCCCAATGCTCGATAAGTTTAAAAAGATGGATCTTCCGAAACAAGCTGCATGCGTAATGCTGTCCTCCGCCCTCTGCGCGTGCCTGATTGGTTATCTGGGCTCCGTTGGCTCAACTATTTCACCGTATGGCGCAAACCCCGATGTTCCGGAAATATCGTCTGTAATCTACAACGCAAACGGCTTTTCGGACAACACCTATGACTACGGCGACTATGACAGCGATTACGATTGCTATGAAATTAGCGACGAATATGGCGACAATGTCGCATCTCTGTATTACGACGACGATGGTTGCGATATCAAGCTCTACGTAGACGCAGATGAATACAATTGCGACGAAACCCTCGAGGAGCTCTCAAGCGCAATCATTCTTGCTTGTGACCCCACGGTCGGCACCCATACGGCAGCAAAAAAGATATTTAATGATTCTTTTTATACTGGTTGTATCCACAATGGAGTCACCTATAGAGCCGACGATGACAGCAGCGTTAACTATATCTTCGAGCTTAAGCTTGAAGATGATTCGGATGATTAGCTGAATAGCATCTGGCGCGCATTTCGCACCACAGACACCACCATTTCGTAAAGGATTCACGGCCCGCTGTTTCGCAGGATATACTTGAACAAATATGCATCCATCGTCGAAAGCGAATAGCCGTGACTTCATATCCCTCCCGTATAACTGTCCGCCTTCATGCACTTGCCGCCGGCTTTGTCTGCGCTATCGCTCTTGCTGTCGGCATGCCCACCGTCGCCGGCGCCCAAGTGCTCATGACCGACAACGTTTGCGGCCAGACCGCCGACGCCCGCGGCATCACGACAGAAAACCTGCCCGATATCGAGGCAACGAATGCCCTTGTTATGGGCAAGGACGGCACCGTCTACTATGGACGCGGCGCCGATGAACAGGTCAAGATTGCCTCGATCACCAAGGTCATGACCGCAATCCTGACCGTCGAAAACTGCAAGATGGACGAGAAGGTCACGGTGAGCAACGCTGCCGCCACCGTAGGAAACTCGACTGCCGGCCTGCTCGAAGGCGACGAGCTCACCGTGGAGCAGGCACTACGCGGCCTGATGATCCCCTCGGGCAACGACGCCGCCATCGCACTTGCCGAGTACGTAGGCAAAAAGATCGAGCCCAAGACCAAGGACGCCGTGGCCACCTTTGTAAAGGCCATGAACGAGCGCGCCAAAAAGCTCGGCTGCACCGGCACGGTCTTTGAGAACCCACACGGTCTGGACTTTGATGAGTGGGCCGGCGACATGCACTCAACCGCACATGACGTGGCACTGATGATGCAGGAGGCCATGAAAAACGATACGATTCGTGAAGTCGTCGCGAGCGAGGATTCTTGGATTGAGGTCACGGGCGCCGATGGCTCAGACCATTCGCATTCCATGGACACGCACAACGTTTTGCTCGGTCAGGACGGAAACATTGGCGGCAAGACCGGCACCACCGACGACGCGGGCTATTGCTTTACGAGCGCCTACAACCGCGACGGCGACGAGATCTACACGGTCGTTTTGAACTCCACCACCACCGACCAGCGCTTTACCGATACCGTCACCCTTGCCAACTGGTACTACGGCCACAAGGTCACGGTCGCGATCGCCAATACACAGGAGAAGACCGCCAACGGCAACCCGCTCATGGCACGCATTAGCCAGACAGATTGGACGGACAAGACGATCGACGCCACGCTCGCCGACCCCGCCGCACAGGCAACGGTGTTCTCACTCGCCGGCGAAGTGACCGAAAAGGTTAGCTACGATGATCTTTCGGGCACGGTGCATGTTGGCGATAAGGTGGGCAGCGTTACGCTTAAGCAGGACGGCACCAAGATTGCCGTCATGGACCTGGTTGCCGACGAGGAAGGAACGGGGCCCAATCCCATCGAGTGGCTGCTCGTGAAGCTCGACCGCCTGGGCCGCCGCATCGACAACCGCCCGCTCACAGCCGAGAGCGAGACCGTAGCCAAGGCTCCTGAGGTGTAGGCCGGAGCGATAGCACATCGAACCAAATGAGGCGTCCAACGGGGCGCCTCATTTTTTTGAGGTTCGAATCCCCAGCTAACGTGGATCAACTAAAAAAGGGTCCCTTTCGGAACCCTTCTTTAAAGTCATACTGGCGGAGAGCTGGGGATTCGAACCCCAGATGCCCTTTTGGGGCATACTCGCTTAGCAGGCGAGCACCTTCGGCCTCTCGGTCAGCTCTCCGTAACAGCCGTTCTATAGTAACCAAACAGTCGAAGATGGGCAAGTGGAAATTTTGGAGCGATTCCAATTTGCCAGTAGACGTCTCAGCCAATCATCTCAATCTGTAACAGTTACAGGCCGAATCTTCGTCCAGATGTTACAAAGATACGGGGCAACCCCAGCGGCGGCGTCGATGCCTCCAGTCTTTATTAGTCCGCTCGAACGGTCTCCAACAGATAATCGCGCATGTACGGAATTGCAAACGAAACACAGCCGTAGCCAGCAGGCTCAATCAGTCCCGTATCGATCAAACGTTTGCGATACGACCCGACTTTATTCGCCGGCAATCCCATCTTTTTGGCAATATCACCGTTCGTAATCTCGCCGCCTTCGCATTGCGCCATCGCCGCGAGATATTGAAACTGCCGCTCCGACACCCTGCGCAGCGCGGGGGCAATCACCATGGCATTGAAACTATCAAGAGCCGCCTGGACACCCTTGCGAGCCGCCTCTTCACTCACGCTCTCCGACCCGCTGCGCGCAGCAACCTGCCAAGCGTAATATCCGACCAACTGGACCATAAAGGGATAGCCTGCCGAAGCCTTTGTCAAAAGCTCAGCAACGCCTTCGTCGAGTTCCTTGCCCGCACGCCTCATCGTATCCTCAAACGATCCGCCGACTTCAAAATCTGAAAGCCGCGTGAGTTCGATATGCTTCGCCCTCTGAAGGAACGTCAACGTATCATCCACCACCACGCCATCCACAGAGGTTGGCAAACCAGCGAATGCAAAGGCGACATTCGCCCCTTGGCGAATCAAGAGCTGCATTTCATTACCCAGCTCGCGCATTTCCTCAGTTGAGGCGTCCTGAATCTCATCGAGTGTGATGAGCAAACCACCTCGCTTCGCGGCATCGTACATCGCCTCGCCCAGATGAGAGGCTGACTTCGACAGCTCCACGGAGCCAAGGCTAACTCCTAAAATCGATGGGGAAATCGACATTGATGCAAGACGAACATTTCGCTGCAGAGCCTCGAGAATTCTGTCGCAAAAACCGGCATTTGAGGCGACGTCGACAACCTCGAATCCTTTTTTGCGCGCAAGATCGCCCAATGCGTTGAGGAGCACCGTTTTACCCGTGCCTCGGACACCCGAGATGCGCATGAGTCGATCGGGGGCACCAGGGCCATTCTCAAGAGCCTCGGCAAAGTCATCCAAAACAGCGTCGCGTCCGATAAGCTCAGGTGGATTCATGCCCGCTGTTGGCTTAAAGGGATTAATAGCTTTTGACATTCGACCTCCTCTGCCAGTTTTAACAACTTTAACAAAGTTTAGCAACTTTAGCAGAGTTTAACAGTTTTAGCAGGCTGAGCGATTTTACGTCCGCATCGGTCTTGTCAGGCCTTCTCACCTGGACCGATACAGATACTTACGTTCAAATTAGCGACAATCCCGCTCGCTATAGTAATTCACATCTTAATTCGTTATAACTTAATTCGTTATACCTTATCTATGCATAGGCGATGAAAATACCACCGATCCCAGGAACCCTCCGTTTTGTTCAGTATGTTGAACAAAACACACCACTTTTGTTCAGTGCACTGAACAAACGGTATATCCAGCTCTATTCAGGCCGGTTTTGCCGCCCCTACCCCAGCGAGCGGTTGAGGGAGCCGAGCTCATCGTTGCCCATGGTGCGCCACATTTGATAGATGCAGCCGCGCGCCAGGAAAAAGAAGCCGTTATCGACGAGTTGCACGGCGGCATCCGCGAGTTGATTGGCCACGGCGGGCACCGGCGGCAGCTCGAGACCTGCCTTGCGGATGGCCTCGACAGCCTCCTCAAACGTGGGCGGTTTGATGACGCCCATCTCGTTCATAAGGCCCTGCATTTCCTCCTGCGCACTGCCGCCCGACTCCTCGCCGCGCGGCACCAGGCGGTAGCACGCCAGCGCCAGCTCGAGCTGGTCGCAGTTCCAATAGGCAAACGCCAGGCGATAGAACAGGTAACCGATCGAAGGCCGGTCGCTGGCGATGCGCAGGCCGTGGCGCGCCACCTCGATAATCTCGTCATAGCGCTCCAGGCGTGCTAGCACGTTGATCAGGGCAAAGTGAGACTGCATGGACGAGCGCGCCAAATCGTAGAGACGACGCACCTCGGGCAGCGCACGCTCAAAGTCCTCTTGTTCGGCATAAAAGCTGCAGATCTCGTGCTGGGCAAAATACAGCGCATCGGGAGCGCGAAGGATACGCACGGAACGGTCCTCCTCCATCACCGGCAGCACCATGCGCACCAGCTGGTTGTCGCAGAACTGGGTCTGCACCGGGCCCGTCGCCAAAAGCTCAGCAACAGTACACTTGGCTTCCAGCTCCTCGACAAGGCGAGAAAAGCCCTCGAAAGCACCAGCTCGGTCAACTTTGGATTGCTCGCGCAGCTCGACGACACGGGCGACATACGGATCGTTGTCTTCCTCCATGACCTCAAGCTCTTCAGCCGTATCAGCGAGCAGTAAATCGCGAAGCGCAGGCGGCAATGGACGATGGTCATCGCGTGGTCGGTCGTGAACCTCTGCAGGCTCAATCATGTCCGGCGCATCTGCCTCATATGCCTCGAGCAAATGCCTGCAGGGCATGTCGTCCATATCCATGCTCTCAAGATCCTTGGCGACAGAAACGCAATCGGCCAGATAAGCCGCACGGCCAAAGGAATACGTTTCAACAACGCGCTCGCCCTGCGCGCCGTCGGGAGCCGCAATCTGCACGTAGCAGCGCGTGATGCGAGCGCCCGAAGCAAAGCAAGCCGCCGCGAGCGTAAGCGCAATACGCGCATCGTGCTCAGTGGCCCATGCCGTGCGCTTAGGCTCATCCACCTCGCGCCAGGCGTCATCTTGAGCATCATATTCGCGCTGTGGCATAGCATCGACAACCGTGCGGCCAAAACGCACCAGCATGATGCCCTCGGCGACGTTCACTCGATAGGTATAGTCGAGCCTCGTGACCACGTTGAGCGCTTCTACGAGACGTGCAAAGCGAGTGCGAACGTCCCACTCGCCACCCGGCTGGCACGCAACCGTCCCCGGCTTGGCCCACGGGTTGTCATTCGACAGCGTTTCGAGCAGGCGAGGAACGTCGTTTGTCGTCTTGCTGATATGCCATAGGTCAAAGAGCGAGCAGCCTTCAAAGCTTGGCGACGAGGCAACGGGGCCCAACCCTGCCCCAATACGCTCAAGGATGCCCGATAGGCGGTTCAGGCGGCACTCGACGGCAAACAGGGTATCGATCTCGTCCTGGTCCAGCAGGCTACGGTCAAAATTGAGATAGAAGAGCCTCGAGCGATCGATGCGCGCCAGGCTCATTTCGGTTTTGGCCGCAATGGTGCGCAGGCGAGGCAGATTAACTTCGCCCATCAAAGCGGCGGCATAGCGCTCAATACCACTTGGATTATCTGTATGGTCAATGCGGTAGAGTAACGTTTCGATTGCATCGGGCAGCGGCGTGGAATCAAAACCCAGCAGTACCTCAACCGGCTCGGGGAGTTTTACAAGTTTGATCTTGTCGACGGCATTTTTCATGCCCTCGTCGAGGCCGTCATCGGCTGCCGTGTCTGAGACAGCGTTTTCAGAATCGGCGAATATCACGTAACGCAAGAACATCGAGGCCATGAACTCTCCGTAGCGAAGGCTGCGCGTCGAATTCCACGTCTCGCGGTCAGATTGCTCGCGCATGGTGCCCTCGGGAGAGCCGATGACTCGCGCCCGGGAATGCATCGTCCCATCGGCGCCCCTGACCGCAATCTCGCCGATGCTCGAATCGGACTCGTCAAGAATCAATTGCATGTCGGGATCGTCGGGCAGCGATTCCTCGTTAACGGAACGGTCCACCTTATAGACCTCACCCGAAACGCTCACGTAGCCCAAAAGCGACACATGGCTTTTGCCGACAAATTCGACGACATAGCATGATTCATGCGGGTCCTCTCCAAAGAGCTTCCAAACCACGCCATACGAGCGTCCCGCAGGCTGCTCGGGCATGGCCGGAAAGCGCTTTTTGGGATCGAGAAACCTGAGCTTGTATGTCGGACGCTCTGCCACGAAATATCACCCTGATCGGTCGTCTAAAGAAAGAGCGCGCCACGGACTCACCGAGGCGCATACTCGAAATCTTACACGAGTCGATGAGAAATAGTCCCCTTTGACCGAGGTTCGAATCCATGCGGCGTTTACGTAAAAGAAAAGCCCCCGTTGCCGGGAGCTTTAATCTCAATTGGTGCGGCGTATAGGATTCCGCGCATCCGCTGCGCGGATCCGCACCGGCTTCGCCCGCCTGCCGGCGGACTCGCCCGCTCGCTGCGGACGCTCCGCGTCCGCTTCACGCTCGCGCCTCGACCGAGGTTCGAATCCATGGGGCGTCTGCCTAAAAGAAAAGCCCCCGTTTCCGGAGGCTTAAAACTCAATTGGTGCGGCGTATAGGATTCGAACCTATGACGTTCTGATTCGTAGTCAGACCCTCTATCCAGCTGAGGTAACGCCGCAACTTGTTGATTATTATGCACATAGACTGAATAATGGTCAAGCATTTTTTCGAAAAAAGTTATCGAATCGGATTTTTACTCATTTGAGGCAATTTGGGGCGGCTTGGATCGGTCGGCATTCAAAGCCTGTCACTCAGCTGTATCGCCATATAAAAAAGCCTCCGTTGCCGGAGGCTTTTAAAATCAATTGGTGCGGCGTATAGGATTCGAACCTATGACGTTCTGATTCGTAGTCAGACCCTCTATCCAGCTGAGGTAACGCCGCAGCGCAAGACATATAAAACCACTTTAGTTCATTAGAGTCAAGCACAATCTCAAATTTTTTTCTCGAGACCGTAATTTGTCATGCTGCACCACGGGCATCAATACTTCTCATGCGATCGATTGGCTTTTCAATCACATCGAATCTGACGCCAAGCTCCTCCAGGAGCGACCGCACCCGTTGGGCACAGTCGTAGTCGGCAAACGAGATACTCAGCATACGACCCACCTGATTAGAGGTTCCAACGCCATAGAAGTGCTCGAGGGCAACAAGCCCCTCATGAGCCACAAACGTCTCGACCACATGCGGCGACTCCTCATAACACCATTGCGTCAACGGCCCCTCGCTCGTCTGACGAACCACCAAGCCACCCATACCCGATGGCTCGCACGTTACCAGCAGGTGCTCTCCACCTTCATCGCTCTCGAACAAAACCACCCGCTCGTCGAACAGCTCCATCGCATCCCCTTTCTCTCGCTTGTATCTAGCAAAAGCATAGCAGGTAGATAGCTGTATACAGAACGTTTGTTCGTGTATTTTCTATCGAGCTGTCCGCACGGCATGGTATGGCCGCGCGCAAAAAAGGGCGCCCCAAAGAGGAGCGCCCTAGCGAATCGCTTGACCAGCTTGGCTATGCGACCGGCTCGATCTTCTCGAGGCCGCCCATGTAGGGACGGAGAACCTCGGGGATCGTGATGGTGCCGTCGGCGTTCTGGTAGTTCTCCAGAATGGCGGCCATCGTGCGGCCAGCCGGCAGGCCGGAGCCGTTGAGGGTATGCAGGTAGCGCGAGCCCTTGAAGTTCTCGGGGTCGCGATACTTGATGTTGGCGCGGCGGGCCTGGAAGTCGCCGCAGTTGGAGCAGGAGCTGATCTCCTTGTAGGCGTTGTAGCTCGGCAGCCAAACCTCGACGTCATAAGTCTGACGGGCAGAGAAGCCCAGGTCGCCGGTGCACAGGCTAATCACGCGATACGGCAGGCCCAGCTGCTGCAGCAGGTACTCGGCCTCGGCGGTCATGCTCTCGAGCTCCTCGTCGGACTCCTCCGGCTTGGCAAACTTAACCATCTCGACCTTGTCGAACTCGTGCTGGCGAATGATGCCGCGGGTGTCGCGACCGGCGGAACCGGCCTCCTCGCGGAAGCAGGGGGTGAAGGCAGTGTAGCGGCGAGGCAGAGTGTCGGCGTCCAGAACCTCACCGGCATGCAGGTTAGTCAGTACGACCTCGGCGGTAGGGATCAGGAAGTTGTCGCCCGAGACGTGATAGGCGTCGTCCTCAAACTTGGGCAGCTGGCCCGTACCGAACATGGTCTGACGCTTGACGACGATGGGCGGCCACCACTCCTTGAAGCCACGGCTCGTGTGCGTGTCCAGGAAGAAGTTGATAAGGGCGCGCTCCAGGCGGGCGCCGGCGCCACCGAGAACGGTGAAGCGGCTGCCGGAGAGCTTGTTGCCACGCTCGAAGTCGAGGATGTCGAGGTCGGTCCCCAGATCCCAGTGCGGCTTAAAGTCGAAGTCGAACTCGCGCGGGGTGCCCCAGCGGCGACGCTCGATGTTCTCGTCCTCGTCCTTACCGTACGGGGTGGCCTCGCACGGAATGTTGGGCAGGTGAGCCATGAAGTCGTACTGCTCCTGCTCAAGAGCGGTACGGCGCTCGGCAAGACCGTCGATCTTCTCGTTGACGGCGCGCACGGCCTCCTTGGCGGCCTCGGCCTCGTCCTTCTTGCCCTCCTTCATCAGGGCGCCAATCTTCTTGGACTCGGCGTTACGCGTGGCCTGGAGCTCCTCGACCTCGGTGATGACGGCGCGGCGCTCGTCGTCGAGCTCAAAGAACTTCTCACGATCCCAAGACGTCTGGCGATTTGCCATGGCGGTATCGATGGCATCGGGGTTCTCGCGAACAAACTTGATATCAAGCATTAGATCCTCCGGCGATATACATTCCATTTAGGTTGCAACCTTGTACATGTATGGGCAAGTATATACTTATGAGCGTTTACGACCCAACCCAACTACGCAAGAAGGCACCCAATGGACGCAGTTTTTTCCTTTTTGTTTGGCACCCGCACCGGTTTTGCCATCCTTTTCGCCGGCGGCATCCTGCTGTTTGCGATTCTTGCCTTTGTAATGGAGAAGCGCACCCATAAGATGTACGTCGACCGCGGCCCCAAGTCCGAGGACGAAGAAGACAGCTTCTGGGACTAACCTGCCAAAAAGGGACAGGTTTATTTTGGTCGGTTTTATCTGGGCAAACGCAAGCGCCTCGCAACTGGAATTGAGCCAGTTGCGAGGCGCTTTTTGCTCAAGGTACAAAACCGCAGGAAAACCCTGCCAAAATAAATCTGTCCCTTATTGGTCAGTTTACTGGAGAGTAGCGTCGATGGCCTTGACCAGGGCACTGCGCATGCCGGCGTCCTCGAGCGCGACGACGCCCCTGATGGTAGCACCGCCGGGCGAGCACACGGCATCCTTCATCGCTGCGGGATGCTGGCCGGTTGCAAGCTGCAGCTTTGCCGTACCCAGCACCATCTGGCTCACAATACGATAGGCATCGGCGCGCGGAATACCGTGTTTGACGGCCGCATCGCCCAGAGCCTCGATCGCCATGGCGACAAACGCCGGGGCGCAACCGCCCACGGTACCGCCCACAAACAGCAGGCTCGAATCGAGCTCGACCACCGTGCCAAGCTTTCCGAGCAGATCGAGCACCGTGGCACGCTGTTCGCCGCTAAGCGTGGAAGCCTTCTCGCAGGCGATAACGCCCTCGCCCACCGAAACCGGCGTGTTGGGCACCGTCGAGATATGAGCGACACCTGGCAGGACCTGTTCCCACTTGGCGCTATCCCAGGTCCAGGCGACCGAAAGGACGACCTTGTCGGCAAGCGCATCCTTGAGTGGAGCGAAGACCTTCTCGATCATGTACGGCTTGACCGCCGCAACCACGATATCGGACGCGGCAACAACCTCCGCCGCATCGTGGCAGGCAGCCATGCCCCGCGCCTCGCAACGCTCAACCAGAGCATCGTAGCGGCCTGCGCAGGCGCACATGTCGCCCGCGGCCACGCCGGCGGCAATCCAGCCATCGGCCATAGCGCTCGCCATATTGCCAAAACCGACAAATCCGATCTTCATATCACACAGTCCTCTCAGATGCGTTCCTCAAAACGAAAGCCATTGTCCCACGCTATTGTTTCGTATTGCCGACCTACTTGTGATACGGCTCGCCACGGCTAATCTTGCAGGCGCGGTAGATCTGCTCCAGCAGCACCACGCGCGCCAGGTTGTGCGGCAAGGTAATGCGTCCAAAGCTGAGCATCTCGTCGGCGCGGGCGCGCACGGCATCGCTCACGCCGTCCGATCCGCCGATTACAAAAGCGATGTCGCTGTTGCCTCCCAGCATGAGGTCATCGAGACGGGCCGAGAACTCCTCGCTCGAACGCTCCTTGCCCTCGATAGCCAGCAGAATCACATGAGCCCGCGGCGGCAGGGCGGCAAGAATCGCCGCGCCTTCTTTGTTGCGCGCGGCATCCACACCGCCCGCCTTGGCCGGATCGATATCAGCAACCTCGCGCATATCTACCTTGGCATAGGCGCCTAGGCGTTTGGTGTATTCGGCGCACGCGTCCTTCCAAAAGCGCTCTTTGAGCTTGCCAACGCAAACAACGGTATATTTCACGCGCGCCTACTCCTTCGACTCGCTTTGAACTTTGCCAGCGGTCAGCATCTGCTCGAACATCGAGGCCGACTGCGAGAAATCGCTCGGCAGCACGACCGTCGAGGTTTTGCCCGTGCGAGCGAACTCCGTCATCATCTCGGACCACTGCGTAAACATGAACAGTTGGTTGGCCTCATCGTTGCCGACGCCCGTCTCCTGGATGATCTCGAGCGAATCTTTGATGCCCAGCGCAATGGCCTTGCGCTGGTTGGCGATGCCCTCGCCCGCCTTTTCCATCGCCTCGGCCTCGGCGGTCGCCTCGGTGACGCGCTTGATGCGATCAGCCTCGGCGAGCTCCTGCGCAGCGGCGCGCTTTCGCTGGGCGGCGTTGATGTCGTTCATGGAGTTCTCGACCTCGGTCGGCAGCGCGATCTTGGTGATAAGTGTCGACACGAGGGTGAAGCCGTAGGCGGCCATCTGCTCGGACACGGTGGCGTTGACGTCCTTGGCGATATCGTCTTTTTTGGCAAAGACCTCATCGAGCGTGTAGACGGGGATGGAAGAGCGCAGGGCATCGGTGATGAAGTCACGCATTTGGTCGACGGGCTCCTGCAGCATGTAGTAGCTCTTGTAGATGCCCGAATCTGCCGGGCCGGCGCCCATGTCATAGCTTACGTGGTACTGAGCAGAGACCTCAAGGCCGATGGTCACATTGTCCTGGGTCTTAACGTCGATGCCAAAACCGTTTTTCATGGTGCGCAGACTCACCGTGGCGGCCTTGCGGTCGATCACGGGCACCTTCATGTGGAAGCCCGCGTTGACGATGCGGTTGAACTTGCCCAAGCGCTCGATGATCACAGCATGCTGCTGCTCAACGACATAGCAGGCGTTGGGGAGCAGTAGCAACAAAATAATGATGGGAAGCAGAAGACTCGTAAGGGCGGCAATGATTCCGGACAACAGCATGGTCTCTCCTCTGATAGGCACACGTTGGCACTAGGATACCCGCACGAAGCAGCCACGTGACACCAACAGGAGGCCCATAACAAAAAAGCTCCCATTGCTGGGAGCTCTTTCATTCAATGGTGCGGGCGAAAGGACGTCCGCGTATCCGCTTCGCGGATCCGCACCGGCTTCGGCCGCCTGACGGCGTCCTCGCCAGCTCGCTAAAAACGCTCCGCGTTTTCTTTACGCTCGCTCCTTCACAGGTTCAAGTCCCTGCGATGGGCCCATAACAAAAAAGCTCCCATTGCTGGGAGCTCTTTCATTCAATGGTGCGGGCGAAAGGACGTCCGCGTATCCGCTTCGCGGATCCGCACCGGCTTCGGCCGCCTGACGGCGTCCTCGCCAGCTCGCTAAAAACGCTCCGCGTTTTCTTTACGCTCGCTCCTTCACAGGTTCAAGTCCCTGCGATGGGCCCATAACAAAAAAGCTCCCATTGCTGGGAGCTCTTTCATTCAATGGTGCGGGCGAAAGGACTTGAACCTTCATGGGGTTGCCCCCATACGGACCTGAACCGTACGCGTCTGCCAATTCCGCCACGCCCGCGTGCAGGAATTAGAATAACGGAGCGCCACCGCGAACGCAAGAACTATTTTTGAAAAAGTTTGCAGGCATTTTCCCAGGCGGCTCGAGCGATTGCTTCGGCGTCCTCGCCGGTACGATCGACGCGGTCGTTGACCAGCGCGTTTGCTGTGATGGAAATCATTGCAGGCTCGCACTCAAGACCGCGAATGGGCTCCGGCGCCATATAGGGACAATCCGTCTCGAACAAAATACGGTCGAGCGGCGTTGCCGCGAATGCCTCGCGCACGTCGTCGTTGCGCTTAAAGGTAGCCGCGCCGCCATAGGCGATGTAACAACCCAAATCCACAAAGCGCTCCATCGTGGCTCGGTCCTCGCCAAAGCAGTGCAGTACGCAACCGGCCTGGGGCACGCCGACCTCGCGCAACACGTTGTAGGCGTCCACATGCGAGGTACGCTCCTCGTCCGTGTCCTCATGACGCAGATGCAGCTCTACCGGCACATTGCGGCGTACGGCAACCTCGAGTTGGCGCGCCATACAGTCGATCTGCACGTCGTGGGGCGCCGGCGCAATATCGTCGTCGTAATCCATGTGGTAGTCCAGACCGATCTCGCCGATACCGGCGCACAAAGGGTCGTCGAGCGCGGCAACGACCTGTGCGTGAATGTCGTAGGTATAATCCGGCGCGCCATAAGGGTGAACGCCAGCGAGATACTTGACCTGCGGAATATCCCGCATAGGCAGGATCTCGCGAACCAGCCAGTCGCCATAGTCCGCCACGCTGCGCTTATCGGCAATGGGGTCGAAGACCGTCACCAACAGGTCGACGCCCGCGGCTTTGGCGCGCACGAGCGTCTCGGGCACCTCCTTGCTCCAAAACGAGAGCAGATGTGCATGCGTATCGGCAAGCGGCGCCAGCGGCACCGGGCAGGCCACCGTTTTCTTCTTTTTGGTAAACGTCACGCGTTCGACATTAGGCGTCATGGGAAAGCTCCTGAGCCAAGCGGACAAAGGCGGCGACGTCAAGCGTCTCGGCGCGCGTGGTGGGTGCGATACCGCAGGCCTCAAAGGCGGCGTCGAGCACGTCCTTGGCAAAGCCGTTGGCACTCATGGAGTTGCGGATCGTCTTGCGGCGCTGAGCAAACGCGGCGTCGATCACACGGGCCACAAACTCGCGGTCGACGCCCTCGGGCACCACGCCGTCAACGCGATCGATGCGCACGACGGCAGAATCCACATGCGGCGCCGGCATAAAGCAGCGCGGCGGCACCTCAAAGCGCCCCGTCACCTGCGCATACAGGCCGAGCTTTGCCGTGTAGCCGCCATAGGTCTTGTTGCCCGGCGTTGCGGCAATACGATCTGCAACTTCCTTTTGCACCATGACGACAGCGCGCTTAAGCGCGGGCATCGTCTGGAAGAATTGAAGGATGATCGTCGCTGCCACGTTATAGGGCAGATTCGCGACAAACACCGTGGGTTCGCCACCAGCAGCCTGCTCAATCTGCTCCGGCGTCACCTTGAGCGCATCGCCCATGATAAAGCGGAAGTTGGCATAGTCGGCGGCATGGGCGTCAAGCACCGGCTCAAGCTCGGGATCGGCCTCAATCGACGTAACGCACGCCGCCTCCTGCAGCAGTGCCAACGTCAGTGTGCCGCAACCCGGGCCGACCTCGAGCACGCGCCCATCGCCCGCAAGCTCAGCGAGCTCACAGATACGTTCGATCACATGGTTGTCGATCAGGAAGTTCTGGCCCAGGCGATGCTTGGTCGCAAGGCCAAACTCCTCTAGCAGCTCCCTAGTTGCCGTGGGGTTTGCCAAAGGCGAAGTTGTCATGGTTGCCTCCTTAACATGGTGGCTGCATCGTAAAGCAAAAGGGCGTGGACCGTTGCGGCCATGCCCTTACATCTAAACAGCAAATTGCCGATATGGCGCGCGGCGTCTTAGCCCAGACGCGGGAACAGCGGCTCGCCCTTCTCGACAGGCTGACCACCGGCAAGCAGGCCCCAAGCGCAAATGCCCTTGAGGTCGTCGCTCGCGGCCTCGTCCTCGCAGGACAGGCGGCGCAGGGCCTCGGCAGAGGTCTGGGGCATGAGCGGCATCAGCAAGTGAGCGGCAATGCGGATGGCCTCGAGCAGGTTGTAGATCACAAACGCCAGCTCGTCAGCCTTGGCCTCGTCCTTGGCAAGCGCCCAAGGCTCGGAGTCCTCGATGTAGTGGTTGGCGGCATGGATGAGCTCCATGACCTCGTCCTTAGCTCCACCGTAATCGAGCACGTCCATCTTGGCCATGTAGCGCTCGACCAGGCCATCGGCAATCTTTGCCAGCGGGTTGTCGAACGCGTCGAACGATGCGGGCTTGACGGGCGCGCAACCGTCAAAGTACTTGCCGCTCATGTTGAGCGAGCGCGAGATAAGGTTGCCCCAGCTGTTGGCCAGGTCGGCGTTGTAGACCTGCTCCATGCGATCGAAGCTGATGGCGCCGTCGGTGCCGGGGACGACGTCGGTCATAAAGTAATAGCGATAGCCCTCGACGCCCAGCATGTCGATAACGTCCTGCGGAGCGATGGCGTTGCCGCGGCTCTTGGACATCTTCTCGGCCTTACCGGTCTCGGCATTGCGCACGGTCAGGAAGCCGTGGGCAAAGACGTGCTCGGGCAGGGCCTCGCCAATGGCCATGAGCATGGCGGGCCAAATGACGCAGTGGAAGCGGATGATGTCCTTGCCCACGATGTGGAACTGCGCGGGCCAGCGATAGGCCAGCTCGGCACGGGCCTCGTCGGTGTCGACACCGTAGCCGACGGCTGTCATATAGTTGAGCAGCGCGTCGAACCACACATAGGTAACGTGACCCTCGTCAAACGGGACCTGAATGCCCCAGTCAAAGCTCGTGCGGCTCACGGAAAGGTCGTTAAGGCCGCCCTCGACAAAGCTGCGCACCTCGTTCATGCGGAACGCGGGCTCAACAAAATCGGGGTGCTCGTCATAGAGCTTGAGCAGCTTGTCCTGGAACGCAGAGAGCTTAAAGAAATAGGACTCCTCCTGCACGCGCTCGAGCGGACGGTGGCAGTCGGGGCACAGATGCTGGCCGACGCTGCCGTACTCCTCGTCGCCCTTCTGGACCTGCGTATCGGTGAAGTAGGTCTCGTCAGGCACGCAGTACCAACCGTCGTAGCTGCCCTTATACAGGTAGCCGGACTCCTTCATGCGCTCCCACAGGTACTGCACGGCATGATGCTGGCGCGGCTCGGTGGTGCGGATGAAGTCGTCGTTGGAAATCTCGAGCTTGCTCCACAGCTCCTTGAAGTGCGGAGCCTGGCTGTCGGTCCACTCCTGCGGCGTCATGTTGTGCTTGGCAGCGGCCTCGGCGACCTTCTCGCCGTGCTCGTCCATGCCAGTCAGGAACTTGACGTTATAGCCGGCAGAGCGACGATAGCGAGCCTGGACGTCGGCGATGATGGTGGAATAAGCCGTGCCCAGGTGCGGATCGGCGTTGACGTAGTAGATGGGCGTCGTGATAAAGAACGAAGGCTTGCTTTGATCCATGGGGTTTGTCCTCCAGAAAAACGTTGCATACAGGGGATGATTCTAGCGCAAGGGCTGGATATCCTCCATCTATTGCATATCGAGCACCATGGCATAGACATCACGCTTGCGGCGCGAATACTTCTGAGACAGGCGCTTTGCCACCGCGGAGGCGGGCTCCCCCTCCTCGAGCGCGGTGCGAATGTCCTCGCGTAGGGCTTCGTCGGGGTCTGCCGCTGCGGCTCCAACCGGCGCGATACCGGCCTCCTCGTCCTCACTCGGCGGCGCGATGACCAGCGCGATCTCGCCCTTTACCTCGCCACGGGCACGCAGCTCCTCGGTTAGCTGGGCGGCAGATCCACGCAAGACTTCCTCGTGCAGTTTGGTAAGCTCGCGGCAGACGGCAATATCGCGCTGGGGAAAGACCTCGGCCACGGCCTCGAGCGTCGCGACGATGCGGCGTGGAGACTCGTAGAAGATGAGCGCGCCGGGGACGACGGCAAGGCGCTGCAGTCGGCGCACGCGGTCGCCGTGCTTGCGACCCAAAAAGCCTTCGAAGAAGAAATGCTCGCAGGGAATACCGGACGATACGAGCGCCGTGACGCAAGCAGATGGGCCGGGAATAACCTCGACAGGCACATCCGCCTCGCGCGCCGCCTCGACCAGCGCCTGGCCGGGATCAGACACACTCGGCATACCGGCATCCGAGGCAAAGGCGAGGGTCTCCCCCGCCAGCAGGCGGTCGACCAGGCCGGCTGCGCGACTTGCGATCACGTTCTCGTCGCAGCGAACGAGTGGCTTGGAGATGCCTAGGTGCATCAGCAACTTTGAGGTCACACGCGTGTCCTCGCAGCAGACGGCGTCGGCGGCGGCAAATGCCTTGCCGACGCGCGGAGACAGGTCGCCCAGGTTACCGATGGGCGTACCGACCACATAAAGTTTGCCCGTGCGGGCGCTGTTTTGCGTCATATCAACCTATTCAATCATGCCGCGCTCGAGCGTGCCGAGTGCCGCGCGGGCGTCCCATGCTGCAATACGCTTCTCGGTCTTCCACGTTTGGAAGAACCAGCCAGCCGCCGGCGCAAACGATGCCAGCTGGTTGGCGATAAACACGCGCTCGTAGGCATTGCGGCCCTCGGGCGTAACCGACGAGTTGGCAAAAATCGCCGCACCCGACCATTCACCAACCAAAACGGGGAATCCGGTCGAGATTGCCTCCTTGAGCTCACGCTTGTTGCGCGAAATCGCCGTCGTCAGACCGCGGGGGCTCGTGATGTCGAGCGCATACTCGTCGCGGTAATGGTACAGGTGAAGGTCCATGTAGACGTTCTTGTACTTGGCACCGCGCATAAAGTGCTTCCACTCGCCAGGGTGTCCCGAAGAGGAAAAGACGACGATCTTATCCTCGAGCATATACGAACGGACGAGCTCGTAGGCATCGCGATAGAAGTTGCGCAGGTAGTGCGCCGGAATACCGTCCGTCATGGTAAAGAGGCTCTTGCGTACGCTCATCTGCGGCGTATCCAACAGCTCGATGCCTAGCAGGCTCTCGGCCTCGCCGTAGCGATCGGCCAGGCGCTCGAGCACATCGAGCGCAACGTGACGGCCATTGGTGGACGAATGCCACTCAGCGACGACTTCCGGCGTCGTGGGCGAATCGTTGGAATCGCCCTGGCCGCCCGGCACCGTCGCCAGATCGAGCAGTACGCGGATGTTGTACTTGTCGGCCCACTCAATAGCACGGTCGATATAATCGACGACCGAGATGTAGGAAGCGTCGGACTCCTGCGAGCCAAAGGCATACCACGGCACCGGCAGGCGCACGGCGTTGAGACCGATCTGCGCCATACGACGAAAATCGTCCTCGCTCACAAACGTCTCGTAATGGCGACGCATGCGCTCGTTATAGGCAGCGGTGCCCATGGCCTCCTGCAGCTCGGCTGCATTGGATGCTCCGGTCGCTGCATAGAGCGACGGGGTCACCCAGGGCTCGGGAATAAACCAGCCAGAGAGATTAACGCCGAGAATCCTCTCCATCACGGCCCCCTTCGAATCGCGCAGGCCGAACCTGCATCGTATTGCATAGGAAAAGTATCGTTTTGAGTATACCCGCGCGTGCGGACAGGCGACCGAACGGTCTACAAAGTGGCGCAAAAGTGGGAGGAATGTCCGGGCAGACGGGCCCGAGATGGCGCGCCGAAATGCACACGCGCGCCGGAAAGCTCGTTCCGTTTTTCCGCTCAATAATGGGATGCATTTTCCGCAGGAGCCCTCGGTAAAAGAAAAGGACCCCTTTGCAGAGGTCCTAGTCAATTCAAGGTGGCGGGGAAGGGAATCGCGTCCGCGCGCTGCGCGGACGGACCGCTGCGGCGCTTCCGCGCCTTGCGAGCTCCGCTGGCAAACGCTATCGCGTTTACTCAGCTCCGCGCCCTCACGGGGTTCGATTCCGTGCGATGGCTACATAAAAGAAAAGGACCCCTTTGCAGAGGTCCTTATCAAGTCAAGGTGGCGGGGAAGGGAATCGAACCCCTGACACGAGGATTTTCAGTCCTCTGCTCTACCAACTGAGCTACCCAGCCATTTGAGGTGTGCCTTGTTTCAAGGCTTGATTAGTATAACCAAGGACGCGCTCCGGTCAACCGAGAATTTTAAAAAAGTTTTTGAGCGCGACATCGGCCACGACCTCGATCCTATAGAACGGCACGTCAGAAGCATCAACCGGCAGCAAGAAGTTTTTCACTCAGGGCCGCACGGGCAAACTCACTTGGCGTCATCCCCTCGGCAGCCGCCCGTCGACGAATAGCTTCCTTCATTCCCAGAGGAATCTTAACCGATAGCGTTGCCGTTCCCTCACCTGAGAGTGAAGGCCGTCCATGCACGATTCCGCCAACGGTGTGTTCGCCATCCGGAAACTCTCCGCGCTCGTACGACTCACACCACGCGTCAATCATTTCATCCGTTACAACCTGACCACTAGCGGTCGTATATGTCTCGCCCATCATCGACCCCTTTGCCGAGCTCGCTCGATCTCTTGCCAGAATTTCTTCTGAACCGGAGACAAGGCATGAATAATGAGCCATCCACGAATAAGTTCGACCGCAACGAGCTCCACACTCCGTCCGTCCGGAAGCCATCCAATCGCAAGCCATCTCGGCGGCTCGTCTTCCGACTCGCGACGAATGCACTCGGTAACCGCAAGCCAAGCGCTAAGCACCTGCTTTTCCGTCAGGTGCTTTTTGGCGTTGGGATGAATCTCGACATCCATGCATTTCCTCCCCCATCTTACCCAATTTCGTATGACGAAATTCCGCTGTCGCCAATTCTTAAGCCGGCACCCGTTGAAAGGCAGGGGGCGAAACAATGATTGAAGGGCGTTCCAGTACTGCCCAGGCACCTGGGTGAGAGCACGCGTGCCAAGGACGAACGTTTTCGTAGCACACGAGGACATTGCCGCTGCGATCGATAAAGGCAATGTCGATGGGATAGGCCATAAAGCAGGTGTGAACCGAGGAACAGCGCGGAAACGCCATGACAAGCGGCAGTCCGCTGGCGGCAATCGGCCGCCGTCCCAGCATGCCGCTCAGACGCACGGTAAACGACTCCGCCACCACAAACTCGGCCGGCGTCCAGCCCAACCTGTTGAGCGCCCGCGCGTAGGCGATATAGGACGAGACCGCGGTCACATGACCACCCCCGGACGCCATGGATCGACCGTCACCGCGCGTTCATGTGTGAGCATCGCCGGCGCCCCCAGGGAAACGCCGGCGATGCCCAGCGAACTCGGCCACGGCTCGTAGTGCATGGTGCAGGTATAGGTCCTAAACGTGCCAGAAAGAGAGAGCAGACCACCATCCGATGACGCCGTGCCTTGCTCGCTCGAGACCTCGACCTGTAGGTCATATCCCTCCATGGCATCCTGAATCTGAGCTTGAACGGTCGTGGAAGCGTCAATGGAGCTCTCGTCACCCTCCCCGCCCGGCGCCACAGCGTGCGCCAGCACGATGTCGGGCACCACGCGGTCGAAGCGCGCGACCGCGCCGGCAAAGATCATGACGTTGTACGCGATGAGAGCCAGCACGAGCAGAACAGGCGTGACCACGGCCATCTCGACCGTCGCCTGGGCACGCTCCTCGCGCAAGCCCGTGTGAACGCCCATTACGACCCACCGCCAAAAGCCCCCACCAGCGTGGCAACATCGACAGTGAGCGGGATGGAGCCGCCGCCGGGCAGCGGGATCTCCGCAAGCGTGAACACCGCGCCGCTGATGGTGCGCTCGACGTGATATTCCAATGCCTCGCAAAGTGCCTTGGGGTCAGTCACGCCCAAGGGAATTTTTCGCAGGGTATCTTGAGCTTTGGAGATGCCTGCGATATCGGACCCCGGACTTTTGATGACATTGGCGGTATCGGTCAGCACCGGTTTTCGCAGACGCAAATCGCACGGTTCGAGTCCCAGCGCCGCCACGGAGGACGAGACGGTGTCACCGAGCCAGGACGCGATGGAGCCCAACGCGCCGCTACTCCCTCCCAAGCCACCGATCAGCTCTCCCATAAGCTCGTCGGCCGCACCCTGGATGTCTCCGTACCCCACAAGTAGGCGACCCCAAACATCCATAACGCCGTCGAGCACGCCGGCAACGCCGCCCGAACGCTCCTCCAGCGTCGAGAAAAACCGCGAGAGAACGTTATTTTGTGCCGTCGCATCATCGGGCGCGAGCACTGCAGCAGAAATTGCACCACGATCGCCAAGCTCAACTGCCGTGTTAAACGAAGAGTTGAGCTCGTCGGGACTGGAGATGGCGCCCGAGACCGCAAAGGCGACCACGCCGTTGCGACCGGGCGGGGCGATGCGCGGACGCTCACCGGATAGCTCTTTGATGGCGGTATCGAACGCATTGCCCGCACGGTCGGCTTCGTCCTCGGTCTGACGCTCGAGTTCGAGTTCCTTGTTGCGACAGTCGACGTAGTCCTCCAGAGCGTCTTTAAACTTATCAAAGTGATACTCGAAGCCGTTTTCGATAGAGGTTGAAGGCGCCGCAACAGCACCAAGCGACGAAACGCCAAAATGGCACTTGCTGCATTTGTCCTGCCCATCGTAATCAGCAACCGAAGCAAATCCGCTCGGCGTTCCTTTCTTATAGTTAGGGCAGGTCGTCCCGTAATGCAGATACGCCTTGCCATCGTTCACGCTAGTCGGCCACACCGCATCGGTATAGAGTTCCGTCGCCCGAACCTCATCAGAGTTGCGCGGCAGCAGCGGAATATAGGAGGAAACCCTGTCTCCGTTCTCGGTTATATATGCCCGATCGAGCTCCGCGCTCGCATAGGTATAAAACGCCTTACGCGCCGCAGACTCTGCCTTCATCTCGACACTCGAGCCTTGGGGCTTCTCATTTGTCAGACGCCAATGGTAGTAGTCCTTCGCGCGATCAAGGGCAACTTGAGGCTCCCACGTAACGCTCGATGAGTAATGCGGATTTTGAACACCGGAGAGATCCGTTAGGCTTTTTGCGCGCTCCCACATACACGAACAGCTGCCGACCGAACCTTTATCCGATCCACCGCAATCCGCTAGCCAGGCGCGCTCTTTGGCCTTCGCCGTCTCCTCCGATGCTTTTTGTAGCTCCTCGGCCGCGCGCTCCAGATCTTCCGACGCATCTTTAATGGCATCGGTCGAGATTTCGGATCCTTCGAGCGCAACAAAATCCGACTCAGATGTCCTGGGCACGGCAAGCGCCGTACCAGTATAGGTCACGCCGTCGGTATCCTGCGCCGATACTGCCTGCATGGCACGCGCGGCAACCAGGTACGGCAAGGCGGTCTCAATCTTTTGCAGGCCCTTTGCCGCACTTTTGGCAAACTTGTTACGCGTTTTAATAATCTGGGTTCCCGTATCGATGATATCGCTACCGACAACCTCGGCGCCTGGAATGAGAATGGCAACCAAGCCGGTGCCGATCGTGGCAAACCCCGCCAGGCCCAAACTCAAAATGCTCGCATCCACCACCGTGGCGGCTGTGTGATAGGACGACACCACGTTGGCGCCCGCCAGTGCACCGCTATCAGCCGCCACCTGGGTGTCTCCGGCGCGCGACATGCTCCATATCGCCGCGGTCGACGAAAACAGCAGCGTAAGCACCACCAGAATGACAACCGCAGAGGAGAGCGTGGTATAGGCACCGTCTTCGATAAACAAGTCGATACCGGCACGGCCCATAAAGCCGCCCCGCTTGTGGCGAGTGCCTGGTCGACGGCGGGCCGCAAACCCTTGCGTCACCCGCAGCAGGCAGCGCCTAATCCCATGCAGCAATCCATGAATCATAATCTCCCTCCAGCCATTCGGGACGCGATCGATACGAGACGTCGACCTTGAGCTCGACATAGCCGCCCTCACCCGCACTGCCCATGGCCTGCACAAATGCACCGATCACGGGCAGCGGCTTAACCTCGCCGGCAACAGACACGGACGAAACGCCGCCGGCACCGGCCCGCCCCAACTCGATATCCCACGACAGGGGCCCGCCGGCATGAAAAATCGAGACGTTGGGCACCGCGGCAAGTCTGCGGCGAGTGAACTCCTTAAGGTCATCGTCGTCCTCAACCGTCGTCGTGGTCATAAGCCGCGCGGTCTCGGCGGCGGCGGACTCCATGACCGCGCGCGTATAGAGCAGGCACACCGGCTGCAACGCGAGCAAGATAAGCGTCAAAAACGTCGGCAGCAAAAAGGCGGCCTCGACCGTAGACTGCGCCCGATCCTCGCACGCGATATCAATACAGAGCGATGTCCTTGGCACCCGTCGCGGCATCGATAACCGACGATGGGGCGACGCCATGGGACGCCGCCCGCTCGACCAGCGCCGCCAAGCGCCCATCGGTGCCAGCGCGCCAAAGCCCCGCAATCGCCAGCACGATCGATAACAGTGCCACGGTGACGATGGCGTATTCGACGGTCGACTGAGCAGATTCCTCACGCAGGACATCATGCATTTCACGACCCCTCCTTTGAGCTCGTTGTCTGCGGGACCAAGCGCACCGCGCGCAGGCGGCACGAGGCATCGCCGGCATCCGCGGCAACCGTCACCATGTCGACCCAGCCTCGCCCATCGCGCACGATGGCGCCCCATACGTTGCCCTTAATATCGAGATAGCCGCTCAGGGCGAGCTGGGCCGTGGGCACCTCACGGTAGGCGCGCAACAGGTCTGCCGCCGCCTCGGTCATCGGCCGGTCCTCAGACCATGCGAGTCGAACCGCGATCGCGTTGTCTGCAGACGGCTCCGTCGCGCTGGCCGCCTGCTCGTCGAGTGCCTGCAAAAAGGTCTGAGCTGTGACGGCGGCATTCTGACCGCCCATATCTCCCGCGCCTTCTGCTTGTGACACCGCCGCCGAACCCGATCCCAAATCGGCAGTAGCGCCCGGACGCTGCTGTCGCGCAACACCCAGCCCCCAAAGCGTCACCGCTATTGCCACGAGCAAACAGACGAGCACCAGCGGCGAACCAACAGGCCGCCTGCCTCCTACAGGCTGTTGATGCCGTCTTTGATCGCGTTCCATAGTTCTTCGACTTTGCTCTTAAACGCGACGATGGCGATAATCGCGATCACTACGAGCACGCCGACCAAGATAGCGTATTCGGTAGTGCCCTGCGCGTTCTCCTCCCGCAACAGCGCCTTGGCACGCTGGCGAGCGCGGATTGCCCGGCAAAAAGCCCAGCTCCAAGCCTTGCCCGCAATGTCGGTCATCGTGTTCATGTATTCCTCCCTACATCATCCCGCCTGCTCCCAGCAGCGGGCCCAATATGGACAGAAGCAACGCCGGCAAGATGAGCGTGCCGGTGGGAATCAGCAACTTGACCGGCGCGCGCTCGATCTCGCGCTCGACTGCGGCGCGATGGGCCGCACGGATCTCGCGACTTTGAGCAGCCAGCGTCTCGGCCAGCGGAGCGCCCAGGGCAAGCGCCTGCCCCACCGTGATGGCAAAGGTCTCGAGCGCCCTCACGTCCAAATCACGCGCGGCAGCCAACAGCTCGGCCTCGCGCGTCCCCACGCCCACCCGCCACGCCATGCAGGCTCGTTCAAGGCGGACGGCCAGCACCGACCGACGATTGGCACAGAAAATCTCGAGCGCCGCGTCAAACGAAAGGCCGGCAGAAAGCCCCAGGCGCACCACGTCGATCATCTCGGACACCTCACCGAGCGACGCCCGCGCCGGGCCGCCCGCCCCAATCGCGCCCTTCATTCGCGCGGTCAGGGCATCAATCACCGAGCAGCCCGCAGCAATGACCAGTACCGCCTCGCGCTTGCACGTCTCTGCAATCTTGCGAGCATCCGCGCGCTCCAAACCTGTCGCGGCAAATACGCTCAGGGCACACAGACAAGCCGCGACCCCGACCAGGGCGCTCATAACTCCACCCGCATAATGCGCCGGATAACTACCAGGGCAACGACGTTGAGGGCAAGTCCCAGCACCACGGCGCCCGCACCAGCCGGCGTCGCAAGACCGCGGCGAAAGTCTGCCGAAAGCAAAGCCAGTACCGCGCACATGCCCGCCGGCATCGCCGCGACCATGTGTGCCGACATACGCGCCTGTGACGTCTTAACGTCCAGACGGCGTTTGAGCTCAATGCGCTCACCCACCATGCTCGACGCCTCGGATAGCAAGCCGGCAAGCGGAGCCCCGGTACGCTGCGATACTTTGAGCGCCAAGGTGACAAGCGAAAGGCCAGGGGCATCGATGCGAACGAGTAGGTCATCGAGTGCGTCGGTCGCCGAGATACCGCAATCGATTGCCGCCGCCACCCGCAAAAACTCGGTATGCACCGGCTCTTGCGCATGGGCGCCCACAAAGCGCATGCCCTGTGCCAGCGAATGCCCCGAGGCAAGCGACATGGATAACGCCGTGAATGCCTCGGGCATGGCCTCTTCTACATCATGCTGTTCGCGTCGACGATCGAAAGTGTCACGCACGGCACCCACGCCAAACGGCGCCACCAGCCCCAAGACAAGGCCGATGGGCGACAACGACGCAACGGCCAGCAAAACGCTGCAGATACCGCTCGACAACAGCAGAAATGCCAGACGAGCCGCGTTATCCTCAATAGCAAGTCCAAGGTGATCTGCGGGGATCAGCGACGCCCACGAGCGGGCAATCTTTGTCAGCAGGTCGTTTTCCGCCAACTCACGCGGCAGCTTCTCCGCCATCGATTCGAGCGTCTGGCGCGCCAGCGCCGCCGGCGGCATCCGCGGCACACGAGGCTCTGCCCCACACGCCGTCGCGACAGAAAGCCCCGCCAAACCCCCTACGACGAGGGGCATAGCGATCTCCATTCGTCCACCTCCTCTTGCGTGAGCGTTCCCGACCGCAAGCCCTCCGCAATAAACGGCGGCTCGCGGTCGAGCGTCCAGGTGCGTTCGGCGGCATCGAACGTCACGTAGCGTTCGAGCTCAACACCGCCCGACGCGCCGCGGTGAACCCCCGAATATGAGGCCACAAAGCGCCTGCCATCTGCATGGCGCTCGGACATCACGATGCCGTCGAGTGCCATGGCGATCTGCTCTTCGATAAGCTCACTCGGCAAATCGATACCGTAGCGCGCAAGCAGCGTCAGGCGAACCACGGTCTCCTGCTCGGTACCCGCATGGAGCGTGGTGAGCGAGCCGTCGTGGCCCGTGTTCATGGCCTGCAGCATGTCGCAGCACTCGGCGCCGCGCACCTCGCCCACGACGATGCGGTCGGGGCGCATACGCAGAGCATTGGTCACCAGGTCGCGAATCGTCACCGCACCCTCGCCCTCGATTGACGCCTCACGCGCCTCCAGACGAACAACGTGTGGGTGATGTGCAAACTTGAGCTCGGCGGAATCCTCGATCGTCACGATGCGCTCGCCGGTGGAAATCTCGCACGACAGCGCGTTGAGCAGCGTGGTCTTGCCCGACCCCGTGCCTCCCGCAACCGCCAAGTCCTGCCGCAACGACACCGCGCACGACAGCAGCTGCGCATACCAAAGCGGCAGTGACCCCAACCCCACAAGCTCGTCCAACGAACAGATACGGTCCGAAAACTTACGGATGGTGAGGATTGGCCCGTCGATCGCCACGGGCGGAATCACCGCGTTGACGCGATAACCCGTCTTGAGGCGGGCGTTGACGATGGGGCTACGCTCGTCGATACGACGGCCGAGCGGCGAGATGATGCGGTCGATGAGCACACGGATCTGCTCGTCGTCCTCAAACGCGTGCTCGATGGGATACAAAACGCCACTGCGCTCAAAAAAGGCAGAGCGACAGCCGTTGATCATGATTTCGGTAACGGTGTCGTCCTCGATGAGCGGCTGCAGCGGTCCCAGGCCCACCACGTCATCTAGGATCTCGTCGATGATGGTCTCACGCTCAGGCGTCGCCAAGTCGGTCGGCTCTTCCACGTTGAGCGCCGCTTCCACCGCCGGACGTAGCTCAGAGCGGGCAAGGGCCGGGTCGACGTAGGCACTGATGCGCGCCACCTCGTCGTAGCCCATGCGGTCCATCACCGCACGCTTGGTGCGGCGTTTAACGGCACGGTGGCGTCCCGTATCAACGGGGGCAGCCGCGGCGACCGCGCCAGCGGCTTTAATCCGCGTCTGCAGACTCATCGCGCATCACCCTCACGAGACCAGGGAAGACGGATGCGCGGGCGCTCGGTACGGATCGCGCGGTCGGCGACCATATCGCTCCAGGGACCGACGGCGCAGCCCAGCTCCACGAGCATCTCGCGCGTGGCCTCGCGCACGCTGGTCGCAAAAGCGCTCGTCTGAGCCACTGCCTCGTCGGCGCGACCGAATGCCATGAGCGCGGCCAAGTCCTGACCGCCATCGGCAATGCGGATCTTGGAGCTCAGTGCGCAGGCAATCTCAAAGCGCATGGCGACGTCCTCGTCGGCACCGCGCGCACCAAACCGGTTGAACACGGCGCTCATACGTGTGCGTGGCACGCCTACACGGCTCGCCAGCTCAATGACGCGCGAAGCGGATGTCGCGGACGATACTGCCGCATCGCCTACGACCAGGCAACGATCGCTCGCCGCCACCGCGGCGGCCACGGCATCGCCCCAAAAGACCGAGGTGTCGACAAAGACCACGTCGGATTCGCGGCGCAAAACATCGAGCAATAGCTCCACCGGACGCGCCATGAGCTCAGCCTTCTCGGGGGCCGCGACAGGTCCCCAGAGCGTGACGCCCGGGGCGACGCGCATCGATGCGGCCACGATATCCGGCTCGGCAAGTGCGCCCGCCGCCGACGGCTCGATAAGCGTCGCCATATCGTGCGGGGCATCGACACCCAGCAGATCGTAAAGGTTTCCAAACATGAGGTCCAAGTCGAGCACAGCGGCACGCAAACCCAACAGCGACGCCGCATGCGCCATGGTGGCAACGA
Organism: bacterium; assembly: GCA_963602135.1. GTDB lineage: Bacteria > Actinomycetota > Coriobacteriia > Coriobacteriales > Coriobacteriaceae > Collinsella. The sequence continues at coordinate 33,479 of CAVCHM010000011.1, forward strand.
TCGTCGACTTGCCGCAACCGCCCGAACCCGAAACGGCGCAGACGACCGGTGCCCGACGCGACGGAACCGAAGCGTCCGCCGACAGCGCGGGGGCTGACGGTGCAGGAACCGGCGACACGGACGCGGGCGACAACATCCCCGTCTCCCCCGCCGCAGTCACGCGCTGAGCCCAAGCCGGCATGGCAGGCTGCCCGGGCTGCGGTTCCGAAGCCAAAGACGCAGCGGCACACGGCTCGCCAGCCCCGGCAAAACCCTCGACCTCGTCGAGCTCATCGGCCAGATTTACGCCGTGCACGTATCCCATATCTTCAGCCAGAACGTCATCGCCATACGGTACCGGCCCTCCAGCGTCATCGTATGCAAGGGGGTCCCAAGGGCGCCGACCATGCTCGGCTTCCGCTTTTCCATATTCATCAACACGCGGGCCTCTTGTAGCGCGAGGCGCCCCGGGTTCCCTATCAACGAAAGCATCGGGCTCAATCGTCATGCGCCGATCGGAATCAACCGTTCCCTCACCCGCGCGCCCGTTGCCGCACAAACTGTGCGCAGCGATGACCTCGGTCGCCCCTGCGCGAAACAGCCCTTCGATATCCGATGGGTCGAGTGTCTCGATCAACACGACAACGCGACTCACACGGCCCTCGGCCGTCAGGCGCGCAACGGTCTTCCGCACGTCTTCGGTATCGAACAGAGATGCCGCGATGATGGCGGCACCGCGGCGCGAGGGAAACGCCCGCGCCATGGATACCAGCCCGTCCAGGTCGCCCACGCGAAGCACCTGTGCGCCCACATCGCGACCCTCGACTTCCTGCTGTAGCAGCCCGTAATCGCCGCACGCGCAGCACGCAAGCCAGATCGCCTTCATCACTCGTCGCCTCCGCTCTTTTTGCCGCGCGCCGTGGCGGGGATCGTCAAGCTGACCGTTCCCTTTCCCGAGGCTCCCAGCAATTCCTTGACATCTTCGGGGTCCGCCGCCAGCGTCACCCACTCGATCTTGCCTTCGCGCGTGGCGCCGGCCTCTTCGCTGGTATCGATCACGTACGCTCCGCACAAACGATCGGTCACGCCATCTTTTTGCACGTACACGTCCACATAGCTGCCCACGCCCGTGGCGCCGCCGACCGAGTGCTCGGCATCGACCGCCACCGAAACGGCGACCTTGCCTTTAGGCACCTCGAGTTTGTGGCTCTCGGCCTTGGTGTAGACATTGCAAATCACGGCGTTTTTGGGAATGCGCGAGGTCGTCACGTCGCCGCGCACCTGACGCAGCTCAGTCGCCGCATCACGCGGCAACAGACTCGCCAGCCATTCCTGAGTTATGACATTAGTCTCGTCGAGGGTCTCGCCCACATCGATATCGCGCGCCGCGACGCACACCTCAACGCGTTCGCCGCCGTATTTTGCCAAAGTCTCGGCCTGGGCCCGCTCGGCTTGTGAGCGGATCGACGAGCCGTAGACCATGCAGAGCGCCGCGGCAAGCACGCCCGCGACCAGACTGATGGCGATGCGCTTGCTCTTGTTCACGGCCGCTCCTCTCAAGGTAGCACCGGGCAAATGCCCGTACCACCATTGTCTGGGCGACCAGGGCGCAAAGCGGCGCAATCGCAATCTTGGTTTTACGTGTCAAACCAATTGCTGACCAAAAGCTGACCAGCCCGTCAAGCTCGTGGCAAGGTTTTGGTCAGAACGTCAGCAAAACGCATATTTCGAGGCGCTTTGGCAGCAAAAAAGCCGCCTCCCAAGCAGTTGGGAGACGGCCGTCATAGGAAAAGTCAATTACAGATGGACATCGGGATCGAGCATTTGGGCACTCACGCGCATGGATGACGCCAGGTTTTGGAACGTCTCCAGACGCAGACTGTCGATCTGCCCCGCGTCCTCGGCCTCGCGAACGGCGCAACCCGGCTCGTGAGTGTGCGTGCAATCGCCAAACCGGCACGCACGCGACGCCTCGACGATCTCGGGGAAGGCACGCGCCAACCCTCGTTCGTGGCCCACAAGCGGCAGGCTGCGCAGGCCCGGGGCATCGGCGATCACGCCGGCGTCGCCCGGCAGCGCCACCATCACGCGCGCAACCGTGGTGTGGCGACCTTGGTCATCACGCTCGCGCACGCCGCCAGTGGCCAGCGCATCGTGGCCCAGCAGCGCATTGAGCAACGTTGACTTGCCGGCGCCCGACTCGCCCAGGATCATGGCACAGCTCCCAGCCGGTACGCAGGCGCGCACCTCGTCCATGCCGAGGCCCTCGGCAGAAGACGTCACGATCACGCGCACGTCCGGACCCACCAGACGGCGCACGCGGTCCAGATCGCGCTCGAGCTCATCGGCCTCGCAGCGGTCGGCCTTGGTGAGCACCACCACCGGCTCGGCATCGCAATCGAGCGCCAACACCAGTGAGCGCGCGACGCGATCGAGCAGCACCTCGCCGGCGCCGAGCGCCTGCACGATCAGCACGCTGTCAACGTTGGAGCAGAGCACCTGGCGCTCACCGCGGGCACGGCCACGCCAACGTTCAAAGCTCGTACGGCGCGGCAGTACGCACTCGATCACGCCCATGTCGTGCCCGGGAGCACGGCGAACCGCCACGCGGTCGCCCACGGCGGGCAGCAAGACCTCGTCCTCGCCACGCGACTTGGCAAACCCTACGGCATGCTCGGCACGAAACGTGTCGTCGGCAGTTGCCACCAGCGGAAACCCGCGGTCCAGGCGCACCACGGCACCGAGCTGCATCTGCTCGGGCTCCTCGGCCTGTGCGCAAAAGTCGTCAAATGCAGCCTGCTGAGCCGCATCGACCGGCAGGTCATCGAACGCCGGAACATCCTGTAACGCGTCAAGCCCCGGTACGCTTGCCAGCAGCTCCTCAGCAGATGCAGGGGCTTCGGTCGCGAGCTTCCGACGACGATCGCGCTTAGCCCGCGCCCCCGTCGTCTTTTTCTTCGCCTTAGCCTTAGCCTTAGCCACAAACGCCTCCCAGCACAAAACCACACAACTGAGCAGGTATTTTACCCATAAAAAAGAGTCGGTCGAGCAACTGCTCGACCGACTCACACACTTTCCCTCAGCCCTTTATCATCCGCGCGGGAGAAAAGCCAGCAAGGATACCGTAGGGCCCGCCCGCCGGGAGGGGTTTCCTAAGGGCACATCCCGCAGCCGCAAAGCGGCGAGGACGTGCCCGTGGAAACCCCGCAGGCGGTCGGGCCGATGGGAAGGACAGCCTTTCGACCTACTCCTTCTCCACAGCGCGCATGATCGCCTTGTAGATCTCCATCAGCGGGATGATCAGGAAGGCAAGGCCCAGGGCGGCGATAACGCCCTTAAGCTCAAGCGTCACAGGGCCAAAGAACATCTCGGCAAGCGTCGGCTGCACGGTCACGATAACCGTCAACACCAGCGCCAGCGCAGCCGAAGCCCAAAGCCACTTGTTCTGCTTCTTCATGCTAAACAGCGACGCACGACGGCTGCGCATATTGAAGCAGTGGAAGATCTCGACCATGTTGAGCGTGATGAACGCCATCATCACGCCTTCCTCGTCGGCATTGCCGGCGATCATATCGGCGATGTGAATGTAGCCCATGTCAAAGTACACGCCCACAAAGAAGCTCGCCAGCACCAGCACGGTGATGATCAGGCCCTGGACCACGCAGTCCAGGCCCATGTGACCGGCAAAGACGCCGTCCTTGGCGTTGCGCGGCTTGCGCTTCATGATGTCACCCTCGGCGTCCTCCATGCCCAGCGCGAGCGCGGGGAAGCAGTCGGTGACCAGGTTCACCCACAGCAGCTGCACCGGCTGGAAGATGGTAAAGCCGATGAGCGTGGCGATAAACACCGAGAAGACCTCGGCAAGGTTAGCCGAAAGCAGGAACTGGATGACCTTGCGGATGTTGTCGTAGATGCGACGGCCCTCTTCGCAGGCACCGATGATGGTGGCGAAGTTATCGTCGGCAAGTACCATGTCGGCGACGTTCTTGGTGACGTCGGTGCCGGTGATGCCCATACCGACGCCGATGTCGGCGCGCTTGATGGACGGGGCGTCGTTAACGCCGTCGCCCGTCATGGCGACGATCTGGTCGCGCGACTTCCAAGCCTCGACGATGCGGGTCTTGTGCTCGGGCTGAACACGGGCGTACACGCCGTAATCCTCGATGTGCGCATCGAGCTCCTCGTCGCTCATGCGGTCGAGGTCGGCGCCGGTGATAGCCTGGCTGCGATCGGCGACGATGCCCAGCTGCTTGGCGATGGCCACGGCGGTGTCGATGTGGTCGCCCGTAATCATGACGGTGCGGATACCGGCGTCGTGGGCCTCGCGGATGGCGTCGGCCACCTCGGGACGGACCGGGTCGATCATGCCGGACAGACCGCAGAAGACCAGGTCATGCTCGAGCGCAGCGGGGCTGCAGTCGGCGGGAACCTCGGTGTAGGTGCGGCTCGCCAGCGCCAGCACGCGCAGGGCCTCGTCGGCCATAGCCTTGTTGGCTGCCACGAGCTCGGCGCGACGCTCCTCGGTCAGGGGGACGACCTTATCGCCCTCGTAGATATGGGTGCACAGGCCGATCACCACGTCGGGCGCGCCCTTGGTGTACTGCTCGTACTCGCCGTCCAGGGTCTCGACGACCACGGACATCATCTTACGACCCGAGTCGAACGGGGCCTCGCCCACGCGCGGGTGCTCGGCAGTCAGGCCAGTAAGACCAGCCTTGCCGGCGTCGTTGACGAGCGCACACTCGGTCGGCTCGCCCACGGCCTCGCCCAGCTCCTCGTCCCACTGGGCATCGGAGCACAGCGCCATGCCGGCCAGGAACTTTTCCTTGGGCGCGGCGAGCTCGTGCTTGACGACGGTCATCTTGTTCTGAGTAAGCGTGCCAGTCTTGTCCGAGCAGATGGTCTGCGTGCAGCCGAGTGTCTCGACAGCAGAAAGCTTGCGGATGATCGCCTGGCGCTTGGCCATCTTGGTCACGCCGAGGGAAAGGACAATGGTCACGACGGCGACCAGGCCCTCGGGGATGGCAGCGACGGCGAGCGAGACGGCAACCATAAAGGTGTCGAGCAGGGCAGTCGGGTCGGTAAGGACGTTGCCTACGCCGTGGCGCAGGATGTCGACGCCAAAGATGACGACGCAGATGACGATAACCATGATGGTAAGGATACGGCTGAGCTCAGCGAGCTTCACCTGCAACGGCGTGAGCTCTTCCTTGGCCTCGGCCAGGGCGCCGGCAATCTTGCCCATCTCGGTGTTCATGCCGGTGCCGACCACGACGGCGCGACCGCGGCCGTACACCACGGTGGAGCCCATGTAGCACATGTTCTTGCGGTCGCCGAGCGGCACGTCATCGGTGCCCGCAGCAAGCTCGATCACGTTGGCGTGCTTCTCGACCGGCACGGACTCGCCGGTCAGCGCGGCCTCTTCGATCTTCATTGTGGCACTCTCGAGCACGCGGCAGTCGGCCGGGACGGAGTCGCCCGCCTCGAGCATGATCACGTCGCCGGGGACGAGCTCGGCGCTCGGCAGGTGCACGAGCTTGCCGTCGCGCAGCACCTTGGACTGCGCCGCGCTCATCTCCTGCAGGGCCTCGAGGGCCTCCTCGCTCTTGGCTTCCTGGACCACGCCCAGCACCGAGTTGACAATAACGACGAACATGATAATGGCGACGTCGGCAAAATCGGGCTCGCCCTTGACCATGCCCGTAAGTGCGCTGATAACGGCGGCAACGATCAGCATAATGACCATGGGGTCGGCCATCTGCTCAAAGAAGCGCTTCCACAGCGGCGTCTTCTCGGCTTCCTCAAGCTTGTTAGGGCCTGTCTTGGCAAGGCGCGACGACGCCTCGTCGTTGCTCAGGCCGAGGTTCTCATCGACACCTTGGTCGCTGAGCACCTCCGCCGCGGCGGACAGGTATTCCTTTTGCATATAGAGTCCCCTCCTGGGATTCGGGCCACTCAGCAGATTGATGCCCGATCATAATTCCCAGGAGAAGGGCAAGGGCTCATCAAGGCTGCCGTGCTGAGCGGCAGTTGATAGTGGAGCTATGGTACCCCAAAGCGACGCGTCTAGCCAAAACATTCCATCTGGAAACACGGCACAGGCGCAACGGTGCAGACAGTGTGATGCTCAAGATTGATAAAACGTTTTTTCTTCGGCGCATCATCGAACTAAAATATCGCCCAGATAGCAGCGGTTAGAACGGTTGGTAAAGTTTTTGCATATACCGTTTTTCCGCAAAAAATGAACTTCTAATTCGGCATACGGTCGATTTTTTGGGGTATTCGGTCGGCATTTCGTTATAATCATCTCAGTTTTATTTCTTATGGTTTATCTATCAGCGCAAGACGATGTCAGATGGAGGTCTGAATGTACAAGCGCACCAAGATTGTATGCACCATGGGTCCCGCCTGCGATAGCGACGAGACCATCCGCGAGATGATCAAGGCGGGCATGAACGTCGCCCGTTTTAACTTCTCGCACGGCTCCTACGACGAGCACCACGGTCGCATCGAGCGCGTCCGCCGTATTTCCAAGGAGCTCGGCATGCCCGTCGGCATCCTGCTCGACACCAAGGGCCCCGAGGTCCGCACCGGCCTTCTGGTCGACGGCAAGAAGGTTGCCGTCAAGACCGGCGATAAGATCGTCGTCACCGCTCAGCCCACGTCCGAGGATTTCCACGGCACCGCTGAGCACATCTCCCTCGACTACCTGGCTCTGCCCTCCGAGGTCGAAAAGGGCTCCCTTATCCTGATCGACGACGGCCTGGTTGCCCTCGAGGTCGAGTCCGTCAGCGGCCAGGACATGACCTGCGTCGTCAAGAACGACGGCCTGATCGGCGAGCGCAAGGGCGTCAACATGCCCAACGTCAACATCTCGCTGCCCGCCATCACCGAGCGCGATCGTCAGGACATCCTCTTTGGCCTGACCGAGAACATCGACTACATCGCCGCTTCCTTCATCCGTGACGGCGAGTCCGTCCGCGGCATCCGCGAGCTTTGCCGCGAGAACGGTGGCGAGCACGTGACGATCTTCCCGAAGATCGAGTGCGCCCTGGGCGTCGAGAACTTCGACGAGATCCTCGAGGCTTCCGACGGCATCATGGTCGCCCGTGGCGACCTGGGCATCGAGATCAAGCCCGAGCTCGTTCCGCACATCCAGAAGGAGATCATCGCCAAGTGCAACGCGGCCTACAAGCCCGTCATCACCGCTACGCAGATGCTCGACTCCATGCAGCAGAACCCGCGCCCGACGCGCGCCGAGGTTGCTGACGTTGCTAACGCCATCTACGACGGCACCGACGCCGTTATGCTCTCTGGCGAGTCCGCTGCCGGTAAGTACCCGGTCGAGGCCGTTAAGATGCAGGCCAGCATTGCTCTCGAGACCGAGAAGTACCTCCCGGCCCACGCTCCGCTCGAGGTTCCGGCTGATGCTCACGGCACCCGCGTTGTCAACAACGTTGTGGGTATGTCCGCTGTGAACATGGCTACCACCGTTGGCGCCAAGTGCATCACCGTGCCGACGACCACCGGTCGTACCGCTCGCCTGATCTCGCACTTCCGTCCCAACATGCCGATCTGCGCGTTCTCCCGCCACGAGTGGGCCGTCCAGCAGATGATCATGTACTGGGGCGTTATCCCGCACCAGGCCGAGATTACCCAGGGCACCGTCAACGGCACGATCGTCAAGGCGATCGAGACCGCTAAGGAGCTCGGTTACGTCAAGACTGGCGATTTGACCGTCGCTACCGCCGGCGATCCCCGCATGAGCGTCCAGCTCGAGGACAAGGTCTCCTCGACCAACGTCGCTTACGTCGCTCAGGTGCGCTAAGTCGTACTTGCAAGCATATTTGCATTGCAAAGGGCCCGGAAGGCAAAGCCTTCCGGGCCCTTTTTCTGTGCCAATGCCGGCGCACAGCAAAACAAGCACTCATTTCTTTACCAAAAGCGCGAAATCCGCCCTTCGAGGTCCAAAAAAATAAAGCCCCAAGCGCTAAAAGTGTTCGCCCGGTGGCAAACCCACACCTTAACCGACGCTGCTAAATCGTTTTAGCAAGAGCCAGATCGACCTGTATTTCGGAAGTATGCGGCAAATTCTAAGACCTCCGAGCACACCCCGTTTTTTTCGCAACAAAATGCCTGATAAACTAGCCTCAAAAGCCAGGTCTGCTCACAGGATTCAGATTTTGCCGCATACTTCCGAATTGACGCTGGCATCGCACGGTCCAAAAGCACATTTCGACCTGGAGGACGTCATGGACCTGACGTTATGCGGTCAATCCGCTTTTTACTATCACCGTATCCCGCCGCAGGTATTAGGCCTTTACCCCGCCATTAGCCTTGGCAACATGGATCGCAGATGTTGCGGCCTCGGAAGTCATGCAGTTGTAAAAGACCTGCTTCACGCACCGCTTCACAGGCTTGTATTCACTCGGGCACAATCCGGATCGCGAAGCCTGTTTAAATCGCACCTCCTGACCCAAGAGCCGCCTCCCGGGTCGTTTAGGCAGACTGAGCATGGGTTTGATGTCACGTCCCCGGAGTTCACACTGCTCAACCTTGCTACGCAGGTCTCGCGCAACCAGTTACTCATGGCTTGCTACGAGATGTGCGGCTCCTTTGCAGTGTTCACGCCTTGTAAACGGGCGCAGCAGCAGCTCGATGATGCAATTTCGCTTAAGCTCATTCCGCCCGACTGTGGTTGGAAACGTGTTGTCGACACCAAGGGCAATGGCACCAACTTGTGGAAGCGCACGCCGCTTCTTTCCGCAGCGGATATCGCCGCGTTCGCTAAGCAGGCCGCAGGCCTGCGCGGCGTTAAGCAGCTCCGCTGGGCGGCCGAGCACATGACGGGGCAGACCGCCTCGCCTTTCGAAGTCCAAACATCCATACTCGTCTCACTCCCCCGTGACGAGGGCGGCCTGGGTATCGGCATCACCAACAACGTGCGCATCCCACTCAGCGACGCCGCGCGCTCGCTGTATGACAAAACCTGCTGCTACGCCGATATCCTCATCGAGAGCAACACCGACAGCATGGGCGTCATTTTGGAATGCCAAGGCCGCTCCGCCCATGACAGCGAAGCCGCAAGCCTCTCCGATGCCGAACGCACCACCGCGCTCACCAGCATGGGCTACGATGTCATACAAATTACCTACGACCAGATCAAGGACAAGAAGAGCTTTAACAACATCGCCGAGCTCATTCATAAAAAGGCGGGGCTCCCCTACATCCCAAAGACCGATCAGGAACGTACCGCTGAAAATGCCCTGCGACGGGAGCTGTTGGTCGATTGGGTTGAACTGTTCACCGTTAAGCCGGCCGGCTAGCAGCTAGCGATCAGGGGGACTGCGGGAATGTCAGAAGCGGCAACGCGAGCCGCAAATCCTGCCTCGGTCAGCTCGATGACCTCGGTAAACGTTGCATCGAAAAACTCCTCGGTTAGCAGGCGATACGGCGGATGATCGGGCTCGCCGGGGTTTTCGCGCACGATCTCGTGCATAACGCCGATGGTCTTGAGCACATACTCCTTATGGATGGGATACTGCCCAAAACGTGCCGCAGCGGTATACAGGCGATCGGTCGCGCGCGGAATCGAAACAATGCCGAGCGTCTTGCCAAACCAGTCAAAGTCGCCTTGCTTTTTAATGCGGAACTCCTCACACGGCTTGCCGCCGTGTGCTTCCAGATACTGGTTCACACGCGTGTTCCATACGGTATCGGCCACCAGATGCGACCAGACACCCAGTGTCAAATCGAGCAACGACTGCGCCACATCTTCGGACGCAAGCGAGAACTCACAGGCGCCGGGACCGACAACCGGCTCGGCATCCTTGTAGCGCTGGGGATAGTGCACGCGGTTCAGTCGCTCGCGTTCCTCGATAATCGAGGTCGCCGCGGCCGGCGCACCGGTGGGCGAACTTTTAAGCAACGGTGCCACATAGGTATCCCAGAACTCATGCTCACGAGGCCTAGGGATGGGCTCAGGCTTGGCAAAGTGCGTAATGCGGTACGGAATGGGATCGGCGATGCCAGGGACCATATAGCCCACGAAGATATCCGGAACCACGCAGCCAAACAAAAAGGCATTGCGGTCGCGCACGTTCTTGGCAAGCGCACCGGTGCGCTCCAGCAAACGCTCCGTCTGAGCGATATGAATGTTCCAGCTTGGCATAGCCACCCCCATAAAAACCTGGATAACTATACCATCACGGCAAAGCCACGCGGGCAGCTACGCACGCTCTACGCAGCAACTAGTCCGTAGCACCGCTTTCGGTTCCATACGACGGCGAAGGCGCCTCAACCACATGGTGATATCGATCGATATAGATGGCGCGGGCCCCCAGGCGGCGTACCAAATCTTGGTGATGTGTGCTCATCAAGACCGTCTTACCCGCCGCGACATAGGCCAGCAAGAAGTTGACCACGATGTCGCATGAATCCTCGTCGAGCCCATTGGTAGGCTCGTCGAGAACCAGGATATCGGGGTTCATCGACACGACGGCAGCCAGCGCAACGCGCTTCTTTTGCCCGCCCGAGAGCTGATAGGGAGAGGCATCGGCAAGGTCGGCAACCTGGAACAGCCCCATGGCATCGCGCACGCGGCGCTCGAGCTCGTCTGCCGGCAGCCCCATCTGCGCGGGACCAAAAGCAACTTCCTCGCCCACCGTAGCGCAAAAGAGCTGGGCATCGGCATTCTGGAACACAAAGCCCACGCGCTGATGAAAACGCTGAGCAGCCGCGGAATCCTTTAGAAACGCCGCATCAATCACGTGCCCGTCAAACAGGTATGCCCCTGCGTCCGCGAGTTCAAGGCCGTTAATAAGGCGCATAATCGTTGTCTTGCCGCAGCCGTTGGGACCGAGCAGGGCAACGAGTTCCCCACGATCGACCTGCAACGACACACCGTCGACAACCGTGTGCCCCGCATAGGAGAACACTACGTCGCGCAGCTCGATGAGCGGCGCGACCTCGGCGCCACCCGCACCGTTCGTGACCGCCGCACTATTCATATCGATCGTCAAAACGTCGCCCTTCCCTATTTGCATCCCCAGCCGGAACCAGCAGCGCCTACAGCACGGCGCACAACACTGCGAGCAGCGCCACACCGGCCGCATAGACCGCATCGCGCCAGCCAAAGCCGCTCCGCGCGGGCGCCGGATACGCACCGGCAAAGCCGCGGCAAAGCATAGCCTCGTCCATCGCGCGGCTGCATTCCATCGCCTTGATAAAGGTCATGCCCATGATACCCGCGATCGAATCGGTACGCGAAAATCCCTCAGGCGCACGGCCAACGCTGCGCAGCATGACCGATTCGCACAGATTGTGCGCCGTGCGACCCAGCACCTCGATATGCTTGAGCGCCATATCAAACGTAAAGATAACTTCGTCGGGTAGATGCAGCATCTTGAGCGCCGCCGACATGCGGCTCCACGTGAGGGTCCACGAAACGCCCAGCACCAGCGACACATTAATGAAGGTCTTGAGCGCAATCTTAAGCATGGCGCCCGCGGCAGAAGCGTCCAGCAGCAAGGCGGGCAGCGCCAGAACCACGGCAAACCCCGCAGCGCCGAGCGCCGGCACAAAGGTCGCGCGCAGCTCGCGTGCAGGGCGCACGGCAACGAACACCAACGCGATTGCCGCCATCAACATCAGGTACAGCGGGCTTTGCGTCAGACACACGCACAGGACGCAAACGAACATCCCTAACAGGCGGACCGGAGCCGAAACGCAAGAAAGGGCGCGGTCGACCATCGACCCGCCCTCGTGCGCGCCTCCACCCAGGCGAACCCGCTCAAGCAGGCTCGCCAGGTGCAGGACGTTCTTTTGCATCACACGATGCCGAGCCCCCGCGGGCTCGTATCGCTCCTCGGCCGCAAGCCAACTAGGCAGCTCGGCTATTGCCATGAGCACCGCTTTCCTTGACCGTCAGCGAGACCAGGCGGAATGCGATGGTGAGCACCGCCACGCCAATCACGCCCGAAAGAATATACATCGCGGCCTGGCCGGCAAAGCCAAGGCCCTGCTCCTCGGAATAGGCCTGCAGATAATCGCCCGTGGGCAGGGTATCGGCAAAGGTCGGAGTGTCGAGACCGACCGAAGCCTGCAGACTGTCGTCACCAGCCTCCTGAACGGCGACCGCGGCGCCCTCGGCGTCCCACTCACCCCAGGCGTCACCGGTGGCAAGCAAGCCGAGCGGCGTAGCCACGACAAGCACGGCGACCAGAATGAGCGTGGGGACCAGCGAGGTCTTCTTGGCGGCAGCGCCCTCGGCGGCAAGCTGGCCATCGGCGGCTTCGGGGCCGACGATAATGCTCGGCGCCGTCTTCTTGATAAAGCCGTAGATTGCGGCCGTCGCCACGCCCTCGACCACACCGGCAACCAGCATATGCGGGATCAACATGGCCGGAATAGCCACGGACAGCGGGAAGGGGCAGTACAGCGGCGCGCCCGAAGCGTTGGTAAAGAGCATCGGCTGAATACCAAACTCGATTGCCGCGCACAGGGCCGCCAAGCACAGGCCGACCCAACCGCTCACGATGGCAGAAACCGAGGTGCCCCAGCTCTTGTCGTGCAGACGGCTGTTGAGTGCACGGAACACGATAGCAGCGACAAACGGCAGCACAAAGGCCATGTTAAAGCAGTTGGCGCCAAACGACAGAACGCCGCCGTCGCCAAACAGCAGCGCCTGCAGCGCCAGCGCGACCGAGACAGCGATAGCCGCGGCCTCGGGGCCCAGCAGCAGCGCGATGAGTGCGCCGCCGACGGCGTGGCCTGTGGTGCCGCCGGGCAGCGGAACGTTAAACATCATGAGCAAAAAGGAGAACGCAGCGCAAATACCCAGAAAGGCCATATGCTCGCGATCGAGCGTGGCGCGCACTTTCTTGATGCAGTGAACCCATACGGGCACCATCGCCACCGCCATAACGGCATCGGTCTGCGGGGACAGGTAGTTGTCTGGAATGTGCATATACGCCTCCCGGTATCGGCGCACGGAATTGCAACGCCGCTTGAATCACCTTGCCAGTGTTACGTAATGTCATATTCGTAACACGCCGCAGGCTATAATAGCAAAACGGCGCGCCGCCACAAAAGCAGCACGCCGTTATGTAATGCGCGTGTCATATATGCAGGGTCAACGGTGCCTTATTCCGAACACCGCGGTCGCGCAGGGCTCCGCAGCAACCGCCATCAGGCCCTACGCTCCCGGCGCAAGCCCTAGCCGCGGACCTCGCCGTTTACGCCCTTGCACACCTTGGTGACAATCTTCTGGTGCGCCTTCTCGACCTCTTCGCTGGTGAGCGTGTGGTCGTCGGAGCGATACGTAAGCGCAAAGGCCATGGACTTCTTGCCCGCTCCGATGCGGATGGGATCGCGGTAGACGTCGAACAGGCGTACGCCCTCGAGCAGCTTGCCGCCGGCGCTGGTAATACGGCGCTCAAGATCCTCGCAGGTCACAGCGTTGTCGACCACGATAGCAAGGTCATGCTCAACAGCCGGGTACTGCGAGAACTCGCGGTAGTTCTCCTGATTGCGGGCGCCCTTGATCAGCTTGTCCAGATCGAGCTCAAAGGCAACGACGACCTCATCGATGCCCATCGCCTCGCGCGCCTCGGGGTGAATCTCGCCGACCCAGCCCAGCACGGTACCGCCGGACAGAACCTCGGCCGCACGACCCGGCTGCAAGAAAGCGTAGCCCTCGCCCTCGACGGGACGGAAGCGAACCTTCTCGATGCGCAGCTGGGCGAGCAGCTCCTCGACAATGCCCTTGCCAAAGAAGAAGCGTAGCTTGCGGTACTTCATGTTCCAGGACTGCTCGCTCCACTGGCCCGAGAGCACGCCCGCCACGGACTTGGTCTCCTTGGGCAGGCTGGCATTCTCGCGGCCATGGAACAGGCTGCCGACCTCGTACAGGTGCACGTTGGGCGTACCGTGTGCCTCGTTGTAGGCCACGGACTGCAGCAGGCCCGGCAGCAGCGAACGACGCATCTCAGTCTGCTCGGCTACCAGCGGGTTCATGAGCACCACGGGGCAACCGCGGCCCTCGGTGGACATACCGATCTTCTCCAGGTCGCCCGGGGCGGCAAAGCCAAAAGTCGTGGTCTCGTTGAGACCGCAGGCGCGCAGGATCTCACCGACCTTACGGGTGAGCTTCTGCTCGCGGGTCAGACCGCCAATATGGTTCTTGGCAGCCGGGATGGTCGCCGTCACGCGGCCCATGCCCCACAGGCGCAGAACCTCCTCGATTAGGTCGATCTCGCGCGGCAGGTCGGGACGGAAGCTCGGCGGGGTGACCATAAAGTCCTCGCCGTCGCGCTCGACGGTGCAGCCCAGACGGGTGAGCGAACGCTCGATAAAGTCGGGCTCGATGTCGGCACCGCAGATGGCATGCACGCGGGCCAGGCGCAGCTTGATGCTGTCGATGGTCTTGGGCGCGGGGAAAACGTCAACATAGCCGGGAGCAACCTCGCCGCCGGCGATCTCCTCGATGAGCGCACAGGTAACGTTGGCGACATCCACGCAGCCGGTCTCGTCGACCTGGCGCTCAAAGCGAATGGAGGCGTCGGAGATCAGCGACAGATCACGGCTGGTGTGCGAGGTGCGACCGGCGTTGAAGCAGGCGCTCTCGACCATCACGTCGACGGTGTCGTCCTCGATCTCGGAATCCATGCCGCCCATAACGCCGGCCAGCGCCACGGGGCGCTCGCCGTCGGTGATGAGACCCATGCCGGCGTCGAGCGTGCGTTCTTCGCCGTCGAGCGTCGTGAACTTCTCATCTTGCTGGGCGGCGCGAACCACCACGCGACGCCTGCCCTCGCGCTCGGCAAAGGTGTCCAGGTCAAAGGCGTGCAGCGGCTGACCGGTGAGCATCATCACGTAGTTGGTGATGTCGACGATGTTGTTGTGCGGGCGCACGCCCAGGGCGTTGAGGCGCTTGACCATCCAGTCGGGCGACGGACCGACCTTCACGTTACGCACGATGCGGGCGACGTAGCGGTCGCACAGACCCTCGTCGGCGATCTCGACGGAAAGCTCGTTGTCGGTCGCGCGGCCGGTCTCGGCCTTGATGGCAGGCAGCTCAACGTGGAAATCGCGGTCGAAGATGGCGCCGGTCTCGCGGGCCATGCCGATCATGGACAGGCAGTCGGGACGGTTGGGCGTGATCTCGCAGTCGAGCACGGTGTCGCTCGAGCCCACGTACTCGGCAAACGGCATGCCGCAGGGCGTATCCTCGGGCAGGATCATGATGCCGGAGTGGTCGCCGCCCAGGCCGAGCTCGCGCGCGGAGCAGTTCATGCCCATGGACACGACGCCGCGAAGCTTGCTCTTCTTGATCTTGACGTCGCCGGGAAGCACGGCGCCGATCATGGCCGTGACGATGTGGTCGCCGGCCTCGAAGTTCTGCGCGCCGCAGACAATCTGCAGCGGAGCGGGGTTGCCGTCGGCGTCGAGGTTCTTGTCACCCACGTCGACCGAGCACACATACATGTGGTCGCTATCGGGGTGAGGGGTCTTGGTGAGCACCTTGGCGGTCACCACGTGGTGGAAGGACTCGCCCACAGTGTCGATCGCCTCGACCTCGGTACCGGTACGGATATATTCGTCCGAAAGGGTCTTGGGATCCTCCGGAATATCGATCATGGTCTTGAGCCAGTCGTAAGAAACGCGCATCTAACTGGTCTCCTTTCATAAATGCGGCTTTGAGCCGGAAAACTGCAACGGAGACGGGTTTTCCAAGTGCCGCAGATTGCCTTGAAAGAGGAGGGCCGCGTACTTAGGTACGCAACCGACGATTGAAAGGCAAGGTGCGGTGCCTGGGAAAGCCGCCGGGACTAGAACTGATTTAAGAAGCGCATATCGCCCGTCATCAGCGTTCGCAGGTCCGGCAGGTCGTAGCGCAGGGCCGCGACGCGCTCGGCGCCAATGCCAAAGGCGAAGCCGGTGTACTTCTCGGGGTCGATGCCGCAGTTGATCAGGACGTTGGGGTCGACCATGCCGCAGCCCAAGATCTCGATCCAGCCGCTGTGCTTGCAGAAGTTGCAGCCCTTGCCGCCGCACACGTGGCAGCTCACGTCCACCTCGCAGCTAGGCTCGGTGAAGGGGAAGAAGTGCGGGCGGTAGCGCGTCTTACGATCCTCGCCAAACATGCACTTAACAAAGTAGTCGAGCGTGCCCTTCAGGTCGCCAAAGGTGATGCCCTCGTCGACGACCAGGCCCTCGATCTGGTTGAACTGCGGCAGGTGGCAGGCATCGGCCGTGTCGGGACGGTAGACGGTGCCCGGGCAGATCATGTAGATGGGCGGCTTCTGCGACTCCATAGTGTGGATCTGCACGCCCGAGGTCTGGGTGCGCAGTAGTACGTCGGACTCGCCGTGGGCGTGGGCCTCGGGGTGCGCGACGCTGCCGGGGTTGTTGTCGACCACGTAGAAGGTATCGCGGGCCGAACGGCTCGGGTGATCCATGGGGGCGTTGAGCGCGGTGAAGTTGTAGTAAGAGGTGTCGACCATGGGGCCGGACTCGACGGTGTAGCCGATGCCGCAGAAGATGTCCTCGGCCTCCTCGATAATCTGCTTGATCAGGTGCTGGTGGCCGATCTGCGGACGGATGCCCGGCAGCGTGATGTCGACGGCGTCGTGCTCCAGTGCGCGCTTGAGGGCGGCGGCCTTCATCTCGGTGTTGCGCTCGTCGAGCATGCCCTCGATCAGCTGGCGCATCTCGTTGGCGCGCTTGCCCATGACGGGGCGATCCTCGGGGGCGAGCTTGCCCATCATGCGCATCAGGCCGGTGATGCGGCCCTTGCGACCGAGCAGCTCAACGCGCGCAGCCTCGAGCTTGGCGGCGTCGTCGGCGCCTGCGACGAGCTCCTTGGCCTCTTCCTCGAGTTTGACCAGATCATCAATCAGACTCATGTCTTCCCTTTCGTCTCTCGCGCTCCCCGCTCGCCGGGACGACTGCCGCCGCCTGGCGTTGTGAAAACGCGGCCCGGTTCGGTAACAAAAAACCGCCCTCGGGCATGTACATTGCCCAAGGACGGTTGAATTCCGCGGTACCACCTTGTTTGACGCGGCGGATGTCTAGCCCGCCGTGCCCACTCTGCGCCCCTTATCGCGAGGCTCACGGCTTCCCTACTGGGGACATCGCCGCCGCTGGCCGCGTGCCCGTTGAGGTCGCTGCTCGGGAGTGAACGCTTGGCCCTTGTCACCGCAGGAAGGCTTGCAGCCCATGACCTTCCCTCTCTTGCCGGCGACGCGGCGGGCAAAACCCTCTCCGTCAACGCATTGGGCTACAGGATACCACATTGTGTGGGCGTATCGCCGCGTTCCGTTTTGTTCGTGCTGGGTACAAGGCAGGTAGCTGTGCAAACTGGCCGCGCGCCCACCCGAAGCGCTCGGCTCACGAGATCAAGGATATGGTATGGGAAAGAAACTCGATAAGAAGGCCAAGCCCGCAGCGGGCAAGATGCCCAAAGGCATGAAGGTCGATAAGGCCGTCAAAAAATTCCGCAAGCTCGAGAGCAAGCTGTGGACCCGCGAGTATCTGCTCAAGATTGCCGAGTTCGATGGTGCGACCATCGCCCCCGCCAACGGTGCTGCCGCCCGCGCCGATGCCATGGGCACGCTCGCCGGCGAGCATCACAAGCTCCTGACCAGCGAAAAGTCCGTTGAGCTCGTGCGTTCGCTGGCACGCGAGACCGTCGCCGGCGGCAAGATCGACGACCCGCAGCTGCTCGACGAGATTCGCGTGCTCGGTCGCGACCAGCGCGAGGCCAGTGCCATCCCCACCGAGGAGGCCGAGGCCTGGACCAGGCTCACCTGCGAGGCCGACGCCGTGTGGCACAAGGCCAAGGCAGCCAACGACTGGGCGAGCTTTGAGCCCTACGTGGACAAGATCGTCGGACAGCTTAAGCATCAGGCCGAACTCATGGACCCCCAGCGCGACCCGTACGACGTTTGGCTCGACCAGTACGAGCGCGGCCTTTCCACCGAGAGCTTCGACGCATTCTGCGACGAGGTCAAGGCCACCGTCGTGCCGCTCGTGCACGCCATCGGCGAGCGCGGCCAGCAGCCCGCTGCCGACTTTTTGCACGCCCATGTGCCCGAGGCCGCCCAGCGTGCCATGAGCTTCGACCTGATGAAGCTTGTGGGCCTGGACCTGGACGACACCACGCTCGCCTTTACCGAGCATCCGTTTAGCGAGGGCTTCTCGGTGGGCGACGCGCGCATCGCCACGCACATCTACGAGGACGATTGCATCTCCAACGTCTACAGCATCATCCACGAGGCCGGCCACGCCATGTACGAGCTGGGCGTCAACCCCGCCTACGCGCGCACGTGCCTGGAGGGCGGCACCTCCATGGGCATCCACGAGAGCCAGAGCCGTTTCCTTGAGAACACCGTGGGCCGCAGCCGCACCTTTATGGGCCCGCTGCTCGAGGTGCTGCGCCGTCACGCGCCCGAAGTCTACGGCAACGTAGACGAGGATATGCTCTACCACGCCGTGAACATTGCACAGCCGTCGCTGATCCGCACCGAGGCCGACGAGCTCACCTATCCGCTGCACGTTATGGTGCGCTACGAGATCGAGCGCATGCTGTTTGCCGGAGAGGCCACGGCTAAGGATATCCCCGCGCTCTGGAACCGCTTTATGGACGAGTACCTGGGCATTCCGGTTCCCGACGACACGCGCGGCTGCCTGCAGGATACGCACTGGAGCGGCGGCTCGTTTGGCTACTTCCCCACCTATGCGCTGGGCAGCGCCTACGATGCCATGTTTGTTCCTGCCATGTGCCGCGACGGCGTCGACCTTACCGGCGCCTGCGCGAGCGGCGATTTGGCACCCGTCCGCGCATGGCTGGGCGAGCACATTTGGCAGTGGGGCCGAGCCAAGGACGCGCCGGAGCTCATCAAGGGCGCGTGCGGCATGGACTTTGACGCCCGCTACTACTGCAGCTACCTGCAGGACAAGTTCACCACGCTGTACGAGTTGTAATGATCGCCCAGTACATTAACGCAAGGGGGCGCCGCGGAACCAGTTCCGCGGCGCCCCCTTTCTCCACCTAGTCATTGGGGACGCTCTTTAATGACTAGTCGTTTGGGACACCCTTTGTCAGCCAGAAACCCGGCACATAGGGACGTTCCTTTTGTGCCGGCACTTGGGGACGTTCCTTTTCTGCCGGCACAAAAGGAACGTCCCCAAGTGCCGGATGGCGAAGAGTGTCCCCGATAACTAGGTTGGCAAAACCGCGTAACTACAAAGCTTCGAGGGCAACTGCGATGCGCTTCATGGCGGCGTTGGCTGCTGCCTGGTCGGGGGCTTCGGCCAGGACGCGGATGACCGACTCGGTTCCGCTCTTGCGCACGAGCACACGGCCCTCGCCCGCCAGCGAAGCCTCGGCCTCGGCGATGGCGTTCTGAACGCCCATGCTGTCGAGCGCAGCATCCTTGTCCGCCACGCGAACGGCCACCTGCGCCTGCGGCAGCAACTTGCACGGAGCCGTGAGCTGCGAGAGCGTCTCGCGCTCGGCACGAATCACTTCCATCACGCGCAGCGACGTCATGATGCCGTCGCCCGTGCGCTCGATATCGCCAAAGATTGTGTGACCCGTCTGCTCGCCGCCCAGGCTGTAGCCGCCCTCGCGCATCTTGGCATACACATGGCGGTCGCCCACGCCGCTGGTCACGGCGCTCAGACCGGCAAGTTCCAGCGACTTGATCAGGCCAAAGTTGCTGGCGATCGTCGGCACCACGGTACCGCCCGAAAGGCGACCGTGCTTGTTTAGATACACACCGCACACATACAGAATCTGGTCGCCGTCGACCACGCGGCCGCGCTCGTCCACGGCCAGGCAGCGGTCGGCATCGCCGTCATAGGCAAAGCCCACGTCCAGACCCTGCTCCACCACGTGGCGCTGCAGGCGCTCCATATGCGTGGAGCCGCAGTCGACGTTAATGTTGAAGCCGTCGGGCGCGGCGTTAATTACGCGCACGTCGGCGCCCAGTGCGTCAAACACCGGCTTAGCGACCGAGGACGCCGAGCCGTTGGCGCAGTCCAAGCCGATCTTGACGCCCTGCAGCGAAAAGTTCGCACTCGCGATGAGCGAGGCGATGTAGCGGTTACGGCCCTGCATGTAGTCCACCGTGGCACCGATGTGGTTGCCCGTGGCCAGCGGCACTTCGCTCTTGCCGTCGATATAGCCCTCGATGAGCTCCAGCACGTCCTCGTCCATCTTAAAGCCGTCGCCGTTGACGAGCTTAATGCCGTTATCGCAAAACGGGTTGTGGCTCGCGCTGATCATGATGCCGCAATCAAAGCAGCCCTCCACGGTCTGATGCGCCACACCCGGCGTCGGGATCACGTGCAGCATGTAGGCGTCCGCACCGCTCGCAACCAGGCCGCTCACCAGTGCCGCCTCGAACATATAGCTCGAGCGACGCGTGTCCTTGCCAACAATCACGCGTGCTTTGCGCTCGCGATTGGCGCCGTAATACCAGCCCACAAAGCGGCCGATCTTGTACGCATGCTCTACGGTCAGCCCAACATTGGCCTCGCCGCGAAAGCCATCGGTGCCAAAGTACTTCATACGAGGTCCTCCTTGTAGACAAAAGCGCGTCGAAAAGACGGCGCACCGCTTGCCCATTATCCTTGATAGCAACCGCAGCGGCTACACCGTCAGGAACATCATCACGATGATCATGGCAAAGCCGATCAGATCGGTCGGCAAAAACACCGTGCCCAGCATAACCGCGCTGGTAATGGTTGCCGAGACGGGCTCCACGGTTCCGATGAGGCTCGCGCGCACGGAGCCAATGTCCTTAACGCCCTGCATGTAGAGCATATACGCCAAGAACGAGCCCACGATCACAAACACCGCGAGCGCCTCGATACCGGCGGCGTCGAGCGCCGGCATATGAGCCCACGGCTGCACGAAGACGCACGAGACCATGCCCGCCGTGAGCATGGCGGAACCCGTAACGATGGGGCTGCCGTATTCGGGCAAAATCTTGGCCGGAATCACCGCCATGCAGGTGGCACTGACCGCGCACATAAGGCCTGCGGCCAGGCCAAGCGGCGAGATGCTCAGGCTGGTGGGGTCACCACCGGTGGCGATTAAAAAGGTGCCGCCCAGGGCCAGGCCAATACCAACCGTCTCGCGCACGCGCGGCATGCGGCGATCGATCACACAGGTGTAGCCCATGATGATGACCAGCTGCAAGCACTGAAGTACCGTCGCCGTTCCGGCATTGGTCAGGCGCACGGCCGAAAGGTAGCAGAACTGGTTGAACAGCAGACCAAAGGCGGTAAAGAACAAAAGTTGCTTACGGTCAGCAGGCGTGGTCCAGAGCTTAACCAGACGCGTGCGGTCGCGCGTGACGACCACGGCCATAAATAACAGGCCGGCCAGAATCTGGCGCACGCTCATAAGCCACAACGTGTCGACGTGGTAGGTGTCGAACAAAAAGCTCGCACTGGTGCCCGAGAAGCCCCAAAACGAACCGCCCACCAGCGTCGCCACGACGCCCGTGATCATCTTGCGCGTCGAGGCATCGTTGAGACGTCCACGCCACGCGCGACGAATGCTGCGACTGAACTCATCGGTACCTTCGGGCACCTCAACGTTCGAAATGTCGGTCATAGGCACCGAAGCTTTTGCGTTTTCGAGCTGCTCAGCGTGCTCTCTGCTCATTCCACTCCCCCGAAACAATCTGAAAACAATTCGGCTTACCTTACCACGGTAAGGATGCAAGCTAACAGCTTGGCCGTTTATCGGTAAGACAAATCCGTCAATGACGTTCGTCCACGACTCCATGACGTATCGACTAACGCATTATGCATCAAGCGGTCCACGGCTACGAGCTCTTAAAAAAGACAAGATCGACGCGGAACCCTACTCCACAAGCTAACGATTTTTAAAAATGCTCTTGCCACCAGGTCCTGGCTCCGCTATATTATTCCCTGCGCATTCGCGCACCCTTGATCGGGCGTTTAGCTCAGGGGGAGAGCGCTTCCCTGACACGGAAGAGGTCAGAAGTTC
>CAVCHM010000012.1:0-55006 GCA_963602135.1 bacterium
AGCGTCCTAGTGTTCGCTTCTAATAAAGAAGGCCAAGATTCGGGACGCAGTTCAAAAGTAACCTGACCCCAATGCACCAATTATTCGGCCACGGTGTGCTTGGGCTTGCGGTTGAAGACGAGTTTGTCTACTACGGCTTGCAGCGACATGCGACGGACGGTGTCGTAGGCTTCCTGCGTGCTGTACGCACAATGGGGCGTGACGATGCAGCGCGGGTGGGCGATCAGGGCCTGGTTGGGTGCGGTTTCGTCGGCGAGCACGTCAAGTGCGGCGCCGCAGATACCGCGCGTACCGGCGCTGGCGATGCCCTCGTCCAATGCGGCGACCAGGGCATCCTCGTCCACGATGGGTCCGCGGGCCGTGTTAATCAAAAATGCTGTGGGTTTCATAAGCGCAAGTTCGCGCTTGTCAATCAGCTTCTCGGTCTCGGGAATCAGCGGACAGTGCAGGCTGACGATATCCGAGGCGCCGAGCAGCTCATCGAGCGTTTGAGCCTTGACGCAGCCGGCGGTGGCAAGCTCTTCTGCACTCTTGGTTGGCGCCCACACCAGTACCTTCATGCCGAGCGCCTGCGCGATGGGCGCGACAGCGCGCGCGATGCTGCCAAAAAAGACGAGCCCCAATGTGCGGCCCTGCGTGCGATGCATGGTGTAGCCGGCAAGCGGATTCCAGACGCCGTCGCGCACGCCGCGGTTGAGAAACGTAACTTGGCGCATCAAATCGAGCATCAAGGCGATAGTGTGCTGAGCGACGTCGTCCGAGCAATACCCGGGGCAGTTGGTGACGATGATGCCATATGAGGCCAGCCGGTCGACGGCAACGTGGTTCAGGCCGATGGACATGTTCGAAACGATACGTATCCCCGTGGCGGCCATGGCGTCGGCACACGCATCATCGACGGGACCGAACTCGCCGACAAAGCCCTCACAGCCTGCCAGCTGCTCGGCAGTGGGGCAGACATTGGGCCCGTGTGCGCAACCCACCAGCTCAATCTGATCGCCACCTTCGATTGTGTCGAGCACCGCTTGGCCCGCCTCGGTCGAACCGTCGACCATGTAATAGAGCACCCTATGCTTCACAGCAACCCTCCTGCCATGTGGGGACGGGGTAGAAATGGTAGATATTCTATCCCTCCGAGCTAATCGAAGTTGCGGTGGAATAGTTCCTGTTTGGGGGCCAGAAGGCCGGTTTCAGGAACTATTTCACCGCAACTTAATTGGGGGTGCTTGGGTGGTGGCGGTGCGCGGAGTCGTGGTGTGATTTGCGTCGGTGTCCGCGCGGCTCGGTATACTGGTACGGCTCAAACTATGGCGCCGCCCGCAGGCGCGCCGTCCGTCAGATGAGGAGTCGCCCATGACCCAGCCCTTGCCCTGGGAAAAGAACACCGCCGTGCCCGCCCCGCCCGCGCCGGAGCCCGTGCCGCTCGATGCGTGCACTGCTCCCGCCGCGCCGGAGCCCGAGCTCGTTCCGCTCGACATCTACGACGCCCCGGCTCCCGCGCCCAAGCCCGCCAAGCCGCTCGTCGACATCGACAGCCTCAATCCCGCCCAGCGCGAGGCGGTCCTGACCACTGAGGGCCCGCTGCTGGTCCTCGCCGGCGCCGGCTCGGGCAAGACCCGCGTTCTGACTTTCCGCATCGCGCATATGCTTGGCGACCTGGGCGTTAAGCCCTGGCAGGTCCTTGCCATCACGTTTACCAACAAGGCCGCGGCCGAGATGCGCGAGCGTCTGGCGGCGCTCATTCCCAACGGCACCCGCGGCATGTGGGTGTGCACCTTCCACGCCATGTGCGTGCGCATACTGCGCGAGGACGCCGACCTGCTGGGCTACACCGGCCAGTTCACCATCTACGATGACGATGATTCCAAGCGCATGGTGCGCGACATTATGCAGGCGCTCGGCATCGAGCAAAAGCAGTTCCCCATCAATATGATCCGCAGCAAGATCAGCTCGGCCAAAAACGCCATGATCGGGCCCGAGGACATGCTCAAATCCGCCGACAGCCCCAACGACAAAAAAGCCGCGCAGGTCTACCTGGAGCTGGAGCGCCGCCTGCGCGCCGCCAATGCCATGGACTTCGACGACCTGCTCGTGCGCACGCTCGAACTGCTGCGTACCCGCCCCGAGGTGCTCGACAAGTACCAGGAGCGCTTCCGCTACATTAGCGTCGACGAGTATCAGGACACCAACCACGTCCAGTACGAGATCGCCAACCTGCTGGCCGCCAAGTACCAAAACCTCATGGTCGTGGGCGACGACGACCAGTCCATTTACAGCTGGCGCGGTGCCGACATCACCAACATCCTGGACTTCGAGAAGGACTTTAAAAACTGCAAGACCGTCAAGCTGGAGCAGAACTACCGCTCCACGGGTCACATCCTGAGCGCCGCCAACGCCGTGGTGCGCCATAACTCGCAGCGCAAGGACAAGCGCCTGTTTACGGCTGAGGGCGACGGCGAGAAGATCCAGGCCTTCCAGGCGAGCGACGAGCGTGACGAGGGCCGCTGGATTGCCGGCGAAATCGAAAAGCTGCACGCCAAGGGCACGAGCTACGACGACATCGCCGTGTTCTACCGCACCAACGCTCAGTCGCGTATCCTCGAAGATATGTTCCTGCGCGCGGGCGTGCCCTACAAGATCGTGGGCGGCACGCGATTCTTCGACCGCGCCGAGATCCGCGACGTCATGGCCTACCTCAAGATGATCGTGAACCCGGCCGACGAGATGAGCGTCAAGCGCGTCATCAATACGCCGCGCCGCGGTATCGGCTCCACCTCGATCCAAAAGATTGAGCAGCTGGCGCGCGACAACCGTTGCTCGTTCTTCCAGGCCTGCGAGATCGCGTGCGCTGAGACGGGCATGTTTAGCGCCAAGGTCCGCAACGGTCTGTCGAGCTTTGTGTCGCTGGTGCGCGAAGGTCGCCGCATGGACGGCGAGCTCAAGGATGTTGTCGAGATGATCGTCGATAAGACGGGCCTGCTGCAGGCTTTCCGCGCCGAAGGCACCATGGAGTCCGAGAGCCGCGCCGAGAACATTCAGGAATTCCTGGGCGTCGCTGCCGAATTTGAAGAGACGCACGAGGATATCGAGGGTACGCTCGAGAGCTTAGAAGAGCTGCGCGCAGCCGGTGTTGCCGACGTGCCTGCCGAGCCCGAGCCCGTCGTGGTGAGTGCGCCCGCGCCCGAGCCAGGGCCGTCCGCCCCGGCATCCTCGTTTGAGGCACTTGTCGGTGCGCGCGATGCCGCTGGTTCCAATCCGCTCGATAGCCTGGCCGCCTCGGCGCTCTCACCACAGGATGCCTTGGCTGCCGCCATCGCGGGCAACGCGTATGCCGCGCCGACTGAGCTGCCGGCGGGCGCCGTGCATGCAGACGAGATCGAGCGCACCTACGGTCCGCTCACCTGCAAGGCGCTGCCCGCTCTCATGGAGTGGCTTGCCCTGCGCTCCGACTTGGATTCTTTGGCAGGCGAGACGCATGCCATCACCATGATGACCATCCACTCCGCCAAGGGCCTGGAGTTCCCCGCGGTGTTCGTGGCCGGCATGGAGGAGGGCATCTTCCCGCACGTGCACGACTTTGGCGGCAGCGATGATCCGGGCAAGCTCGAGGAGGAGCGTCGCCTGGCCTACGTCGCCATCACGCGTGCCCGTAAGCGCCTGTTCTTGACCTATGCGGCCACGCGTCGCACCTACGGCTCGACCTCTGCCAACCCGCGCTCGCGCTTCCTCAACGAGATTCCGTTTGAGGATATCGAGTTTAGCGGTATCGGTTCTGCCGGTTTTGAGGGCACGGGCTGGGAGAAGCGCGGCGACCGTCACGGCACCTTTGGCTCGGGCATGGGCTCGGATATGTATGGCGGCAAGGTGTTCGGTTCGCATACGCGTTCGACCGGCGGTTCCGGTTCGCGCGGCGGATCGAGCTTTGACGACTTCTTTGGCGGCAGCAGTTACGGGACCGAGCGCCATCGTGGGGTTTCGCCCGACGCCGGCCGTGTTGCCTCGACCTTTGGATCGGGTGCGCCGCGACCCAAGAAGTCCACGTCCAAGGTGTCGCCGACGGTGGAGCGCAAAGTCGATCGAGCCAGCGCATCGCAGGACTTTGCCGCGGGCGATACCGTGAGCCACAAGACCTTCGGTACGGGCACCGTCATCTCGGTCGCCGGAGACATGATCGAGGTGCAATTCGAAAAGACCGGCCAGACCAAAAAGCTTATGAAGGGCTTCGCTCCAATCGTCAAGCTGTCGTGATCCCGGCGGACTTGGGCGGGCGTATAGGGCAACATCGCCTGCTCTACAGTCCTGCGCAAGACGGAGAGCACATTAAGTGCTCTCCTTTGCGTGCGGAACTCGCGACCGACGTTGTCCTTGGCGCCTGTCCGGGGCCTTGGGTAACGTTGCTTGCGAACGTCGCTTCGCTCGTTCGCTTTTTGGTCTGGGGAACCGGGTAGGCTGATAGAAAGATATGAGTAGGGGCTCTCCCGTTGATGGACGGGGGAGCCCCTTGTTACGTTTGGGTTGTTGTTGTGGCCTAGAGGTGGCTGATGATCAGCTCCATCTGGCCCTCAAGTTCGATCTTGTCCACGGTGCTCGGGGCCAGCAGGCGGCTTCCCTTGTGGACAGGGTCGCCGCAGATGGTGCCTTCGCCGTCGATGACCGATAGGCACATGAAAGGCCAGCGCTGGTCCAAGGTCTTGCTGCCGTTCACACGCACGCGATCGACGGTGTAGCAGGGGTTGGACTCGAGCTCGGTTACGCCATCGACCTCGGGCGCGGTCACCGTGCCGTCGGTCGGAGCCTGAGCATCAAAGTCGATGCAGTCGAGGCTCTGCTCAATGTGCAGCGGGCGCAGCTTGCCGTCGGTGCCGGGACGGTCGTAGTCGTACAGGCGATACGTCACATCGCTCGACTGCTGCGTCTCCAAAATGAGCGTGCCGGTCTTGATGGCGTGCACGGTACCGGAATCAATCTGGAAAAAGTCGCCCTTGTGAATCGGCAGCACGTTGAGCATCTCGTCCCAACGACCCTCCTCGATCATCTGTGCAGCCTCGGCGCGGTCGTGCGCGCGCTGGCCGACGATGATCGTGGCACCGGGCTCGCAGTCCAGTACATACCAGCACTCGGTTTTGCCCAGGCTGCCGTTCTCGTGCTCGGCGGCGTACTCGTTGTTGGGGTGAATCTGGATCGAAAGGTCGTCCTTGGCGTCCAGAATTTTAATGAGCAGCGGGAACTCCTTGCCCTCGCAGTTGCCAAAGAGCTCGCGGTGCTCGGCCCACAGCCACGAAAGCGTGTGGCCTGCATACGGGCCCTCCGCAATCTGGCAGTCGCCGTTGGGGTGTGCCGAGATGGCCCAACACTCACCGATGGGACCCTCGGGAATGTCGTAACCAAATACGGTTTCGAGTTGACGGCCGCCCCAGATCTTCTCGTGGAAGATCGGCGTCAGTTTAATCAAATCGGACATGTTCATACTCCCATTGTGCTGCGCGGGCGCCGCGTAAAACTGCTTAAAACGAGCGCCCGTATGACTACAAAAACCTATGCCAACGTTACGTTGTGCAACTCAAAGCGGTCGCCAACGTTGCGCGAGACCGAATACTCAAAGGCGGCGCCGCTGTCCAAAAAGCCAATCTGGGTGAGCTCGAGCAGGGGAGAGCCAGGTTTGGTGTCCAGACGCTCAGCTTCTTCCTCGGTTGCTGCCACGGCGCGAATGGTACGGTGGAAGCTCGAAATCTTCAGCCCGCATTGCTCGCGGATGAAGCGGTAGAGCGATCCGTACAGGTCCTTCTTTTTAAGGCCCGGAATCAGCTCGAGGGGCATGTAGGTGTACTCGATAACGATGGGCTTCTCATCGGCCTGACGCACGCGCACGACGTGATAGGCAAAGTCATCCTCGGCAATTCCCAGCTGGGCTGCGATGTCCGCTGGTGGATTAACAATCGAGAAATCGTAGACCACCGAGGTCACCTTCTCCCCGCGGTGCTCATACGAAAAACCCTGGGCACGGTCGTTTTTGCCCTGGAAAAACGCCTGGCCGGGAAGTCCCGCCGTGTCCTTAACGTAGGTACCCGATCCACGACGGCTGGTAATGAGACCTTCCTCGGTGATTTGTTCAATAGCTCGTTTGACGGTGATTTTGGAAACGCTATAGAGCTCGCAGAACTCAACGACGGTGGGAAGCTTGTCGCCCGGTTTAAGAGCGCCATCCTCGATGCTTCGGCGAATATCTGCAGCTATCGCCTCGTATTTGGGAATCAAGGAACCTCCTTTCCAACTTGATTGAGAATAAAAGAAAGTATAGTCAACGCCTAAGTATCTCTATTGAGTTATTGAAAAGTTCGAGAACGATAAAATCAAAAGACGCCCCGCTTGTAAAATCAGAGCGTTTTAAATGATAAACATCTGAGTAGTGTCGCGTTGAGGAATGATCGGTCCGAGGACGGGACCGAACCGATATAGCGGCCAGCGAACCGAATCTCGTACTCTGCGTTTTCCCAGATAAAACCTGCCAAAACAAACCTGTCCCTTTTTGGCAGGTTTTGGGCGCTGGAGCGGTACCATACAGGCAATGTTTAAACGAGAAAGGTGGGCTCCCATGGAACCTAAGCAGTACTACATCGGCATTGACGTCGGCGGCACTTCGGTTAAGGAGGGCCTGTTCGACGAGGACGGCAATCTGCTTGCCAAGGCCAGCGTGCCCACGCCTCCCATCGTCGACGCTGCGGGCTTTGCCGCGGTGACCGAGGCCATCGACCAGGTGGTCGCCAAGGCGCAGATTCCGCGCGCCTTTGTGGCGGGCATCGGCCTGGCCGTTCCGTGCCCCATCCCTGCCGCGGGCGATGCCAAGGTCAAGGCGAACATCTCCATCAACCTGCCCGAGCTTAAGATTGCCATTCAGGAGCACTGCCCCGACGCGGTCGTAAAGTACGAGAACGACGCCAACGCCGCCGCCATGGGCGAGGCCTGGCTCGGCTCTGCCAAGGGCGTGCAGAACGTGGTGATGGTCACCATCGGCACCGGCGTAGGCGGCGGCGTTATCGTTAACGGCGACGTGGTGTCGGGCGTTGTGGGCGCCGGCGGCGAGATCGGCCATATGTGCCTGAATCCCGACGAGGAGCGTACCTGCGGCTGCGGCGGCCACGGCCACCTGGAGCAGTATTCCAGCGCGACCGGCGTGGTGAGCAATTACCTGGCCGAGTGCAAGGCTGCGGGCGTCGAGCCCATCGAGCTCACCGGTCCATCTGACTCCAAGGACGTATTCCAAGCCTGCCGCGAGGGCGATAAGCTCGCGCTTGCCGCGGCCGATACCATGGCCGACTACCTCGGCCGTGCCCTGGCGCTTATCGCCAACGTGGTCGACCCCGAGATGTTCCTCATCGGCGGCGGCGCCTCCGCCTCGGCCGATGTCTACCTCGACGCCGTGCGCGAGCACTTTAAGCAGTACGCGTTTTCCGTCTCGCGCGAGACGCCCATCGAGGTCGCCTCGCTCGGCAACGACGCCGGTATCATCGGTGCCGCCTACGTAGCCCTGCGCGCGGCCGGCAAATAACTGGTGCAAGGGGGTCAGGTTGCTTTGCACCAACATGGTGCAAGGGGGGCAGACATGGCCCCATGCCTGCCCCAAATTGTGCCGCGCCCCTTCCGTCTGCGAAGGCTCGACGCTAGCGTGCTACCATAGCTACGTCCAAGTACACATATCAAGTGGAGGATATCCATGGCAAACGTTCTTGTCTTTGGCCACCAGAACCCCGATAACGACGCCATCATGAGCGCCGTCGTCCTGTCTCAGCTGCTCAACCAGGTTGAGTATGCCGGCAACACCTACGAGGCCTGCGCCCTGGGCCAGCTTCCGGCCGAGTCCGCCAAGCTGCTCGCCGACGCCGGCATCGCCGAGCCCCGCGTGATCGAGTCCGTCGAGGCCGGTCAGCTCGTCGTCCTCACCGACCACAACGAGTCCGCCCAGTCCGTCGCCGGCCTTAAGGACGCCACGGTCTTTGGCGTTGTCGACCATCACCGCATCGGCGACTTCGAGACCGCCGGCCCGCTGCACTACATCTGCCTGCCCTGGGGCTCCAGCTGCACCATCGTCACCAAGCTCGCCGGCGTGCTCGGCGTTGAGCTTTCCGATGTCCAGGCCAAGCTGCTGCTCTCGGCCATGATGACCGACACGCTCATGCTCAAGAGCCCCACCACCACCGATGTCGACCGTGCCGTCGCTGCCAAGCTCGGCGAGCAGGTGGGCGTCGATCCGGTCAAGTTTGGCATGGAGGTCTTCCTCACCCGTCCGTCCGGCTCCTTCACCGCAGCCGAGATGGTCGGCAATGACATCAAGATGTTCGAGCCCGCTGGCAAGAAGCTGCTCATCGGCCAGTACGAGACTGTCGACAAGAGCCGCGCTCTCGGCATGATCGACGAGATCCGTGAGGCCATGCGCGCCTACGCCGCCGAGAAGGGTGCCGACGGCATTGTCCTGTGCATCACCGACATCATGGAGGAGGGCTCGCAGGTCCTGCTCGAGGGTGAGACCGAGGCTGCTCAGAAGGGCCTGGGCATTGCCGACGAGCATGACGGCGTCTGGATGCCGGGCGTCCTCTCCCGTAAGAAGCAGGTCGCTGCCCCCATCATGGCCGCCTGCTAGGTTTAGTTGACCAAATGCCACGACCGGATCGCGGACGCCCCGCGCTCCGGTCGTTTTTTGTGCACGGCGCTGCGTCGTCTCTTGGACAGGCGTGCCCGCGCCGTTGAGCAAATAATGTTCAACCTGTGGTTCCGCTTTTCGGCCACGCCTGCGTGCTTGTCGTGCAGGGTAGGCTAGATGCAAGCGTAATACGTTAGAGCGCGGCGCCGCCACTTGGGCGGGCCGTGCTTTTTTAAGACGGGAGCCATCCCGTGAAAGGAGCCGCCCATGGCAGCAACTGAGCAGCTGTTCAACGTTCGTGAGCGCAAGCGTTTTGAGCGCCACGACATTTGGGAGCGCATCGCCGAGAACGGCACGATTTCCGCCGCGGTTATGGTCATCGCCGCCATCGCCGCCGTCATCTGCGCCAATACCGATGCCTACGAGGCCATCCATCACTTTTTGGAGACCCCGCTGTATGTGGGTCTGGGCAACCTTACGGCCGGTCTCACCGTTGAGCTTTTCGTCAACGACTTCCTCATGGCGATTTTCTTTTTGTTGGTGGGCATTGAGCTTAAGTACGAGATGACGGTCGGCGAGCTCAAGAATCCGCGTCAGGCCATGCTTCCCATGCTGGCGGCCGTGGGCGGCGTCGTCGTTCCCGCCTGCATCTACCTGATCTTTAACCATGCCGGCGCCCGCAACGGTTGGGCCATCCCCATGGCAACCGATATTGCCTTTGCGCTGGGCGTGCTGTCGCTTTTGGGCAATCGCGTGCCCAACGGCGTGCGCGTGTTCTTCTCGACGCTCGCCATCGCCGACGACCTCATCTCCATCGCCGCCATCGCCATTTTCTACGGTCAGAGCCCCAATCCGTTTTGGTTGGGCGCCGCCGCGCTTGTGACCTGCGCGCTCGTGTGGCTCAACAAGACGCAGCATTACCGCCTTGCCCCGTATTCGGTACTGGGTCTGCTGTTGTGGTTCTGCATGTTCAAGAGCGGCGTCCATGCCACGCTTGCCGGCGTCATCTTGGCCTTTACCATCCCGGCCAAGTGCGGCGTCAAGCTCGATAGTCTTACCGATTGGCTTGGCGAGTGCCTGCCGCTGCTCGACGACCGCTACGACGACGAGGCACACATCTTGGGTCAGCACGACTTTACCGTCTCGACCACCAAGGTCGAGCGCGTCATGCACCGCGTGACCCCGCCGCTCATCCGCATGGAGCGTCTGATCTCCACGCCGGTCAACTTTGTGATTCTGCCGATCTTTGCGTTCGTCAACGCACAGGTTCGCCTGGTGGGCGTGGACATGAGCACGCTGCTCACCGACCCGGTGACGCTCGGCGTGTACTTTGGCATGCTGCTGGGCAAGCCGATTGGCATCTTTGGCATGACGTTCGCGCTGGTCAAGCTCAAGATTTCTGAGCTGCCGCATAACGTCAACTGGCACATGATCGCCGGCGTGGGCATTCTGGGCGGCATCGGCTTTACCATGTCGATCCTCATCAGCGGCCTCGCCTTCCCGACGGCCCAGTTCGAGGTTCTTGCCGCGAAGGCCGCCATCCTTGCCGGTTCGGTCACCGCTGCCGTGCTCGGTATGATCTACATGAGCGTGGTCTGCAAACACCCCGCGCCCAAGGACGAGTAAAGATATTAAGAACGCCGCTTGCGATTGCTATCGCAAGCGGCGTTTAGCCATTGGGGACGTTCTTAAACGACTAGCCGCGGGGGACACTCTTGCGGAGTCGGCACTTGGGGACGTTCCTTTTGTGCCGGCACTTTAGGAACGTCCCCAAGTGCCGGCAGGTTGGGACAGTCCTTTTCAGCCGCCTGCGAAGAGTGCCCCTAGTGACTAGTCGTTTAAGAACGTCCCCAATGACTAGGTTTATTCCACGGTGCCGTAGACGGCGCCCCAGCCGTGGGCGGCAAGGGCGGAGTTGAGCTGGTCGCAAAGTGACTGGCGGTTGTAATAGCCGGGCGGTAGCAGGTTGACGATTTCCATGAGGTCGGGTGCCAGGTCTAAGATTTCGGCCTGTACGATCAGATCCAGGCGGTCGATGGCGTGGCGGTCGTAAAACAGTCCGTCGACCAGGCGCTGCAGGTCGCCGAATTCCTCGGCCTGGAACGATCCGTACTCCATAGTGCCTCCTTGGGCGCCCCACGCCGGCATGCGCGGCGATTCGTAATTCATTGCGATGTACTTAATCTATCACGGCTTCATAACGTTGCGGCGGTGGCGGTCTATACTTAGACGAACTGCAACGTACCGCTTCGCGAAAGGTCGCACCCCATGCAGACGATCTACCAGAAGATGGAAACCACCGAACTCGATGCCGCCATCGAGGCGCTTAAAGCCGAGGTTGCCGAGGTCAAGGCCAAGGGCCTGGCGCTCGACATGGCGCGCGGCAAGCCGTCGCCCTCCCAGGTGAACATTTCTCGCCCCATGCTCGATATCCTCAATGCCGATGCCGATCTGCACGACGGCAATGTCGACTGCTCCAACTACGGTTGCTTCGAGGGCATTCCCTCGGCACGCAAGCTGGCGGGGGAGTTCCTGGGTTGCCCTGCCGAGCAGACGCTCGTACTGGGCTCATCGAGCCTGCTGATCGAGCACGATATCGCCGGTATGTTCTGGCGTTGCGGCTCGTGCGGCAGCGACCCTTGGGACGCCTACGAGGCCGCGCACGACGGCAAGAAGGTCAAGTTCCTGTGCCCTGTTCCCGGCTACGATCGCCACTTTGGCATCACCGCCGACTTGGGCATCGAGAACGTCCCCGTCGCGATGACCGACAACGGCCCCGACATGGACGAGATCGAGCGCCTGGTTGCCGCCGACGATTCCATCAAGGGTATCTGGTGCGTGCCCAAGTATTCCAACCCCACGGGCATCACCTTTAGCGAGGACACTGTGCGCCGCCTGGTCGAGATGCCCACGGCCGCGTCCGATTTCCGCATCTTCTGGGACAACGCCTACTGCGTGCACGACCTGTACGACGAGACCGACGAGCTCGCCAACATCTTTGACCTCGCTCGCGCGGCGGGCACCGAGGACCGTGTGGTGGCATTCGCCTCGACGTCAAAGATCACCTTCCCGGGCGCCGGTATCGGCTTTATCGGTGCGAGCCCCGCGGTTATCGCCGAGTTCTCCAAGCGCCTGAAGGCTGGCCTTATTAGCGCCGACAAGCTCAACCAGCTGCGTCACGTGCGCTTCCTTCCCACTATCGAGGCGGTCAAGGAACACATGAAAAAGCATGCTGAGTTTTTGCGTCCGCGCTTTGAGGCCGTTGAGCGCAAGCTCACCGAGGGCTTGGGTAACACGGGTTGCGCCACTTGGACTCATCCCCATGGCGGCTACTTTGTGAGTTTTGATGGCCCCGAGGGCTCGGCCCAGAAGGTCGCCGCGCTTTGTGCCGACCTGGGCGTCAAGCTCACGCCAGCCGGTGCTACCTGGCCCTATGGCAAGGACCCGCGCGACACCAACATCCGCATCGCGCCGAGCTATCCCACGGTCGAGGACCTGGAGGCCGCGCTCGATGTGCTGGTGCTGGCCGTTAAGCTTGTCGCTGCCGAGCTTGCGCGTGCCGAGCGCGCCTAACGCCTAGGGCCCCGCAAGTTCGCGCCCAGTACTATCAGCACTCTCGATTCGCAAAGGAGCGTATACATGGATTTGGGTATTTCCACCAACCCCACGCCGGAGCTCTACACCATTAAGGTAACCGGCGAGATCGATATCTCTAACGCCGATAGCCTGCGCAATGCCATCGACCTGGCGCTCGAGCAGCCCACTGAGGCCGTTGAGCTCGATTTTGCCCAGGTGAGCTACATCGATTCGACGGGCATTGGCGTGCTCGTGGGCGCCGCACACCACGCGGTCGACCACGGCAAGCGCTTTAGCTGCACCAATGTGCAGCCCCCGGTGATGCGCGTGGCCCAGCTGTTGGGTGTCGACCAGGAGATTTCGATCACCGCTGCATAATCTTTGCCCCCAAAAGGGCGTGCCGTTTGGCATATGTTTGTGATGCGCTCGGACGTTTTGGTGTCCGGGCGCTATACTTGACCGAATGAATAGACGAGTTCCGGCCGAATGGCGCGGTGCGGGCTCGACTCACATCGAGCCTTGGAGGTATGTGTGTTTGGTATTGGAGAGGGTGAGCTCGCGATCATCGTGGTCTTCGGCTTTTTGCTGTTTGGCCCGGATAAGCTCCCGCAGATGGGCCGCACGATCGGCCGTGCCATCCGTCAGTTCCGCGAGACGCAGGAAAAGATGACGGCCGTTGTTCAGTCCGAGATTATCGATCCGGTGAGCGAGGCCGCGTCGGCCCCGGTCAAGCCCAAGAAGGCTGCTGCGACCGACGACGATTCCGACGCGGATGAGGATGCCGCCGAGACGGCAGCGCCTGCCAAGAAGGAGACCTTTGCCGAGCGTCGTGCCCGTCTTGCTGCCGAGAGGGCCGCAAGCGAGGGTGCTGCTGAGGGCGAAGGCGCTGTTGATGAGGCCGAGGGTACAGAGCCTGCTGCTGCCGTCGAGCCCGAGCCTGCTGCAGAGCCCGAGCCCGAGCCGGCAGAGCCCACGACGGCTGACCTCTACGCCCGTCGTCCCCGCAAGCGCAAGGCCGTCGTCGACCAGCTCGCTCGCGAGCTCGAGGTCGAGGACGATGCCGAGGCTGCTGCCGCCGACGCCCCGAAGGGAGGCGATGAGTAATGCCGATCGGACCTGCGCGCATGCCGCTCTTCGATCACCTGGGAGAGCTCCGTCGCCGCCTGACCATCGTGGTCGTTTCGGTGTTTGCCGCCGCCATCGTGCTGTACTTTGCCACGCCCGTGGTGCTCGATATTCTTGAGGACCCCATCCGCTCCTTTGTGCCGGACGGTAAGTTTTACATCACCACCACGCTCGGCGGCTTTGGCCTGCGCTTCTCGCTTGCCATCAAGATGGCCGTGGTCATGTGCACGCCCATGATCATCTGGCAGATTCTGGCATTTTTCCTGCCGGCACTGCGCCCCAACGAGCGCAAGTGGGTTGTGCCCACGGTGCTCGCCTCGACGGTGCTGTTCTTCCTGGGTGCCATCTTCTGCTACTTCATCATCATCCCGGCGGGCTTTGAGTGGCTCATCGGCGAGACCTCGGCTGTCGCTACGGCGTTGCCCGATCTGGAGAACTACGTCAACATGGAGCTGCTCTTTATGATCGGCTTTGGTGTGGCGTTTGAGCTGCCGCTCATCATCTTCTACCTGTCCGTTTTCCACATCGTGTCCTATGCGGCCTTCCGCAGCGCCTGGCGCTACGTGTACGTAGGCCTGCTCGTGGGTTCGGCTGTGATTACGCCCGACGGCTCGCCCGTTACGCTGGGTCTCATGTATGGCGCCCTGCTCTCGCTCTACGAGATTTCGCTCGCCATCGCTCGCGTGGTCATCACCGCGCGCGAGGGCAAGGAGGGCCTGTTCGTGAGCCGTCTGGACCTGTTCTCGGACGACGAGGACGACGAGGAGTAAATCGGTATGCACGAGGTTGGCATTGTCAACGGCATACTCGATACAGTGATTCGCGCGGCGCGTGGGGCGGGGGCCTCGCGCGCCGTTTTGGTAACGCTTCGTATCGGGGATATGACCGAGGTCGTGCGCGAGGCACTCGACTTTGCGTGGGAGACGTTTCGCGATGAGGACCCGCTCACGCGCGGCTGCGAGCTTGCCGTGGAGGAGGTCCATCCACAAAGCGAGTGCCTGGACTGCGGCGAGGTCTTTGAGCACGACCGTTTCCATTGTCGCTGCCCCCAGTGTGGCGGCGCCAACGTGCGCCTGCTGCACGGCCGCGAGCTCGATATCGCAAGTATCGAAATCGAAACCCCCGACGATTAGCCCGCTAGCCATCTGGTGATGGGGTATAAAGGGGCCAAAGTAAGGAGCGCTAAGTATGGCCGAGAAAACGATTGATATTACATCGCCGATCCTGTCGCGCAACGAGCGCCTGGCAGATCAGCTGCGTCAGCGATTTAATGAGGCAGGCACCTTCGTGATCAATGTGCTGTCGAGCCCCGGCTCGGGTAAGACCACCACGATTCTGGGCACCAACGAGCGCCTGCGTGACAAGGCCGGCCTACGCTGTGCCGTCATCGAGGGCGATATCGCCTCGGATGTCGACGCCATCACCATGAAGGAAGCCGGCATGCCCGCCATCCAGATCAACACGGGCGGTCTGTGCCACCTCGAGGGCAACATGATCATGGAGGCTGTCGATGCCTTCGACCAGGCTGTGGGTCTGGAGAACATCGACGTCATCTTTATCGAAAACGTGGGTAACCTGGTCTGCCCGGTCGACTTTGACCTGGGCGAGAACCTGTCCATCATGATTCTCTCGGTGCCCGAGGGCGACGACAAGCCCATCAAGTATCCGGGCATCTTCCAGCACGCCGGCGCGCAGCTGCTCAACAAGGTCGACGTGGCCCCGGCTTTCGATTTTGACATGGATAGGTATACTAAGACACTCGATGACCTCAATCCGCAGGCGCCGCGGTTTGCCGTGAGCGCGCGCAAGGGCGAGGGCATGGATGCCTGGTGCGATTGGCTCATCGGGCAGATTGAGCAAGCAAGGGCGTAAGTCGGCCGCCATACGGGCGGGCGTAGCCGCAGAGATACGAGATAGGAGCCTCTTTTGAAGCTCATCATCGCCGAGAAAAACGACGCCGCGCGTCAGATTGCCGAGCGTCTGTCCACGGGCAAGCCCAAAAAGGACAAGGTGTACAACACCGCCATCTACCGTTTTGAGTGGAAGGGCGAGGAGTGCGTGACGATCGGCCTTGCCGGTCACATCCTTGCGCCCGATTTTTGCGACAGCGTGCTGTTCGATAAAAAGCTGGGCTGGTATTCGGTCACCGAGGACGGCGAGATGCTGCCGGCCGATATGCCCGATGGCCTGGCACGTCCGCCCTACGACACCAAGCGCAAGCCGTTTCTTGCCGATGGTATCTCCATCAAGGGCTGGAAGCTCGAGAGCCTGCCTTACCTCACCTGGGCGCCCGTCATTAAGCTGCCGGCCGAGAAGGAGCTCATCCGCTCGCTCAAGAACCTTGCCAAGAAGTCCGACAGCGTCATTATCGCCACGGACTTCGACCGCGAGGGCGAACTGATCGGTTCGGACGCCCTCAACAAGGTGCGCGAGGTTGCGCCCGACTTGCCGGTCGCCCGCGCCCAGTATTCTTCGTTTACCAAGGCCGAGATTACGCAGGCCTTCGATAATCTTGTTTCGCTCGACCAGAATCTGGCCGACGCCGGCGAGAGCCGCCAGCACATCGACCTCATTTGGGGTGCGGTGCTCACGCGCTACCTGACGCTCGCCAAGTTTGGCGGCTTTGGCAACGTGCGCTCCGCCGGCCGCGTGCAGACGCCGACGCTTGCCCTGGTGGTCGAGCGCGAGCGCGAGCGCATGGCGTTTGTGCCCGAGGACTATTGGCAGATTCGCGGCATGGGTGCCGCTCAGGGTGCTGCCGAGGATGACCGCTTTAAGATTGCGCACAAGACGGCACGTTTTACCGACAAGGATGCTGCCGAGACAGCGTACGGCCACGTCGACGGCGCTACGACGGCAACCGTCGCCGCGGTGACCAAGCGCTCCCGCAAGCAGCAGCCGCCCACGCCGTTTGCGACGACCTCGCTGCAGGCTGCCGCCGCGGCCGAGGGCATCTCACCTGCACGTACCATGCGCATCGCCGAGTCCCTCTACATGGCGGGCCTCATCAGCTATCCGCGTGTCGACAACACCGTGTACCCTGCGACGCTCGATCTGGGCGCCGTGGTGAGCGACCTGGCAAAGATCAACCCGGCGCTGGCGCCCGTGTGCAAAAAGGTACTCGCCGGTCCCATGAAGCCCACGCGCGGCAAAGTCGAGACCACCGACCACCCGCCCATCTACCCCACGGGCGAAGGCGATCCGTCCACGCTCGATGGCGGCCAGCGCAAGCTCTACGACCTCATCGCCCGCCGCTTCCTGGCGACGCTTATGGGTCCCGCGACCATCGAGAATACCAAGCTCGAGCTCGACGTGAACGGTGAGCCGTTCGTGGCTTCGGGCGATGTGCTCGTGACCCCGGGTTTCCGCGAGGCGTACCCGTACGGACTCAAGCGCGACGAGCAGATGCCGCCGCTGGAGCAGGGCGACACGGTCGACGTGTTCGACATTAAGCTTGAGGCCAAGCAGACCGAGCCGCCCGCGCGCTACAGCCAGGGCAAGCTCGTGCAGGAGATGGAAAAGCGCGGCCTGGGCACCAAGTCCACGCGCGCGAGCATCATCGAGCGCCTGTACGCCGTGCGCTACCTCAAAAACGATCCCGTTGAGCCGAGCCAGCTGGGCATCGCCATCATCGACGCGCTGACGCAGTTTGCCCCGCGCATCACGAGCCCCGATATGACCAGCGAGCTCGACGGCGACATGACTCGCGTCGAGCGCGGCGAGGACACCGAAGAGCATGTCGTGACGCACTCGCGTGCGCTGCTGGCCGGCGTGCTCGACGAGCTGCTCAAGCATACGCAGGAGCTCGGCGACGCCATCAGCGACGCCGTCACGGCCGATGCGCGCGTGGGCGCCTGCCCCAAGTGCGGCAAGGACCTGGTTATGAAGACGAGCGCCAAGACCCGCGGCAGCTTCATTGGCTGCATGGGCTGGCCCGACTGCGACGTGACCTATCCGGTGCCGAGCGGCGTCAAGGTGAGCCCGCTCGAGGGCGAGGCCGCCGTGTGCCCCGAATGCGGTGCGCCGCGCATTAAGTGTCAGCCGTTCCGCCAGAAGGCTTTCGAGATCTGCGTGAACCCCACGTGCCCCACCAACTACGAGCCCGACCTTAAAGTGGGTGAGTGCAAGGTGTGCGCCGAGGCTGGACGCCATGGCGACCTGATTGCGCACAAGAGCGAGAAGAGCGGCAGGCGCTTTATCCGCTGCACCAACTACGATGACTGCGGCGTGAGCTATCCGCTGCCGGCGCGTGGCAAGCTCGAGGCGACGGGCGAGACTTGTCCCGAGTGCGGCGCCCCCATCGTGGTGGTCAACACGACGCGCGGTCCGTGGCGTATCTGCGTCAACATGGACTGCCCGACCAAGGAGAAGAAGCCCGCCCGCGGCCGCAAGACCGCGACTAAGGCGAGCTCGGCAAAGAAGACGACGGCCAAGAAGACCACGGCTAAGAAAGCCACTGCCGCCAAGAAGACGACCGCGAAGAAGTCGACTGCCAAGAAAACAGCCGCCGACAAGTAACGGCGCAGTCGAAACATTGCCCAAAAAAACGAGCGAGGACCCCGCGATCCTTGCTCGTTTTTTTGACCGGTAGTTAGGGACGTTCCTTTTCTGCCGGCAGTTTAGGAACGTCCCTAACTACCGGCTCGGGAACGACAAAGCGCTAGTTCACCTCGACAGGCTTGGCGCCGGGATAGCGCTCCTCAAAGTCTAGGCGGTACTTATTGTCATTGGTGCCCGCCACGTTGTCGCGCGACAGCGGCGCCACGATCTCATTCTTGTGGTCCGCAGGCTTGGCGTATTTCAGGCTGATCTCCCAGGCATCACAGATTGCGTCAATGCGGTGATCCAGGTCGTCGTACAGGGCGATGATGTCCTTCCAGGGGCTGTAGTTCTTGGAGCTCGTCGGGACGTCCAGGTCCTCGACGATGTCGTAATACTGCTCGATGGTGTCCTCCGTGCGCTCGGCGACGTCGGCGAGATTTTGACGGGTGGTTCGATCCTCTTCCAGATAGTTGCCGTTGAAGTTCTGCGCGCAGCCACGGACCTGGCTGTCGAGATCTTCGAGCAGGTCGTAGTATTCGCTCAGTCGGCGGTAGAGGTTCTGCTCAGAGAGCGTTGCTTCGCCGCCATCCTCGTCGTCATCGTCATCATCGTCGTACAGGCTGTTGGGATCGCCGAGAGGCTTTAGGTCATCGTCGTCGACGTCATGGTGCAGCTTAGCTACCTCGGCAGTCGTCTGCGTGGCGGCGTTGTCGAACGGTCTGATTGCAAAGAAGATGACCAGGGCGATGATGATCGCCACCAGCACAACGATAACGGCGATAAGCGGCCCGGTGCCGCTCTTTTTGGGAGCGGGGGTCTGTGGCGAAGCGGGCGCGTATGCGGGAGCCGGCTGCTGTTGGGGCGAGCCGCTCGCGACGGGTATGCGCTGCGTGGTCTCGACGGCCTCGGTCCTTGCGGCGGGGTCGGGGCTATGGGCGAGGGGGTCGTCCGCCTTGGCTTGCGGCGTATCAAGGGAGCCGGTC
This sequence comes from bacterium, assembly GCA_963602135.1. GTDB lineage: Bacteria > Actinomycetota > Coriobacteriia > Coriobacteriales > Coriobacteriaceae > Collinsella. The sequence goes on from CAVCHM010000012.1 coordinate 18,862, forward strand.
TGCTCAAAAGCGGGCTGGCTATCGCTCGCGGCTGTTTGCTCAACGGGTGCACCGCACGAGGTGCAGAACTTGGCATCATCTGCAAGAAGCTTGCCGCACGAGGCGCAATACCGAGACATTGCCACTCCTTTCGCCACATTTCAATGCAATACGACGATTATACCCAGCACCCCAAAAAGCCGGCAGTTGAGGACGTTCCTTTTCGGCCGGCAGTTTAGGAACGTCCCTAACTGCCGCCTGAGTAGCCATTGGCTAGGTGGGATTTGGGACGTGCCGAGCACTGGGGTATCATGGCTTGGTTGATATATCTGCATTTACGCGCCTTGTAGGAAGGGGCTGCGCCCATGGCTTTTGAGCCCGCTCAACATAGCTTTATCACGCTCGAGGGCGTCGATGGCGCTGGTAAATCTACGCAGGCGCGCCTGCTTGCCCGTGCGCTCGAGCTCGCTGGCCACCAGGTTGTGAGCCTGCGCGAACCGGGTGGTACTGCCATCAGCGAAAAGATCCGTGCTCTGCTGCTCGACCCCGCCAATACAGCGATGGGCGACACCTGCGAGTTGCTGCTCTACGAGGCGGCGCGCGCCCAGTTGGTGCACGAGGTCATAGCCCCCGCCCTTGCGGCCGGCAAGGTGGTCCTGTGCGATCGCTTCTACGATTCCACGACCTGCTACCAGGCGTTTGCCGATGGCCTCGATCGCCAGATAGTGCGCGACGCCAACAACCTGGCCGTCGCGGGTACGCACCCGGCGCTCACACTCGTCTATCACATCACGCCCGAGCAGGCGGCGCTGCGCATGGCAGCCCGTGGTGCGGCAGATCGCATGGAGGCAAAAGGCATGGCATTCCAGGAGCGTGTCTACCAGGGCTTTTGCGCAATTGCTGCCGAGGAGCCAGACCGCGTAAAGCTCATCGACGCCACTACGACCGTCGAGGAAGTCTTCGAGAAGACGGTCGAGCAGGTTCGCGCGTACGGTCTCGACATTCCGCAGGAAGCCGTCGCCGCCGCGCTTGCCAAGGAGGCCGAGTAACATGGCCCCCGCTCAGGCAAGCCTGCTGGCCAAGCTCGACACCCAAGAGCGCGTGCGCGACTTTTTGACCAATGCCGTCGCTAGCGGTCGCGCATCGCACGCCTACCTGTTTTTGGGCGCGCCCGGCGCGGGCAAGCTCGACGCCGCGTGGGCGCTCGCCCAAGCCTTCCTGTGCGAGCAGGATGGCTGCGGCTCATGCGATAGCTGCGTGCGCGTCGCCCGCCATACGCACCCCGACGTGCACTATTACACGCCCGAGAGCGCCACGGGTTACCTCATTGCCCAGACCCGCGAGCTGCTCGATGACGTGCCACTGGCGCCCATCCGTGCCAAGGCCAAGGTCTACATCATCGACCGTGCCGAGCAACTGCGTGCCAACACCGCCAACGCACTACTCAAGACACTCGAGGAGCCGCCCGAGGGCGTCATGTTCATCCTGTTGGGCACCTCGGCCGACGTGATGCTGCCCACCATCGTGAGCCGCTGCCAGTGCGTGCCGTTTCGGCTGGTGTCGCCCGCTGTGGCCGCGCAGGCCGTGAGCCGCGCCACCGGTCAAGATCCCGCGCGCTGCCGCATGGCCGTTGCCGTGGCGGGCAGCCCCACGCGCGGTATCGAGTTCCTCAAGAGCGCCGAGCGCCAGGACGCCCGTCGCCAGATGGTCCGTGCCATCGACTCGCTCATCGCCGCCGACGAGGCCGATGTGCTCAGTCGCGCCAAGTCGCTCATTGTCGCCGTCAAGGCGCCGCTCGCCGAGGTCAAGTCCACGCAGGAAAAGGTGCTCGAGCAAAATGCCGACTACCTGTCGCGTGGAGCATTGAAGCAGCTTGAGGACCGCAACAAGCGCGAACTCAACGCGCGCGAGCGTTCGGGTATCATGGAAGCGCTGGCGAGCGCGCGGACGCTCATGCGCGACGTGCTGCTGACGCTTCAAGATGAGGCGACAGACGTTGTGAACGAGGACGTGCGCGACACGATCGGGCGGCTTGCCGCCGCGACGAATGCTGCGGGTGCCACCCAGGCGCTCGAGGCAATTGTCACCGCCGAGCGCAACATCGCCAGAAACGTTACTCCCCAGCTGGCCATCGAGGTCATGCTGTTCGATATCAGGAAGGCACTGAAATGCCGTTAGTCGTACCCGTTAAGTTTACCTACGCCTCGCGCGACCTGTGGTTCGACCCACAGGATCTGGATATCCTCGAGGCCGATTATGCCATTTGCTCCACCGAGCGCGGAACCGAGATCGGCCTGGTCACGGCCGATCCCTTCGAGGTGCCGCTCGACGAAATCGGTCAGCCGCTCAAGCCCGTGTTGCGCGTGGCGAGCGACATCGACCTGCAGCTTGCCGACGACCTAGCCATCCAGGGCGACGAGGCGATGGTCGATTTCCGCCGTCTGGTCAAAGAGCTCGACCTCGAGATGAAGCCGGTCGGCGTCGAGTACCTGTTTGGCGGCGAGAAGGCCGTGTTCTACTTTGCGGCCGAGGAGCGCGTCGATTTTCGTCAGCTCGTCAAGGATCTGTCCTCGACGCTGCACATTCGCGTCGACATGCGCCAGATCGGCGTGCGCGACGAGACTCGCCTGGTGGGCGGCTATGCCCAGTGCGGCCAGGAGCTCTGCTGCACGCGCTTTGGCGGACAGTTTGAGCCCGTCTCGATCCGCATGGCAAAAGAGCAGGACCTGCCGCTCAATTCCTCCAAGATCAGCGGCGTGTGCGGCCGCCTGATGTGCTGCCTGCGCTACGAGTTCGAAGCGTACAAGGACTTTAAGAGCCGCGCGCCCAAAAAGAAGACGCTTATCGATACGCCGCTCGGCAAGGCGCGTATTCAGGAATATGACACGCCGCGCGAGCAGCTGGTGCTGCGCCTGGAGAACGGCAAGGTCTTTAAGGTCAACCTGGCCGATATGACCTGCTCGGAGGGCTGCAAGAAGAAGGCCGCCGAGCAGGGCTGCAACTGCCGCCCCGACTGCGTGACGCGCGACGTGCTCGAGCGCATCGAGTCGCCCGAGATGCGCCTGGCGCTCATGGAGCTCGACCGCGAGAACGGCGTCGACGTGGGCGATGGCCTGTCGAGCGCCGACCGTCTGGCCGGTACGTCGATGCCCAAGCGCCGTCGTCGCGATGCCGATTCCGATGCTCGCGCCGGTCAGGGGCAGGGCGAGGGCCGTGGCCGCGGAAAGGGCCGTGGCAATGCCGCAACGCCTGAGGCCGAGGAGGCCGCCGGTGGCCGTCGTCGTCGCAAGCGCGCGGGCTCGGGCGATGTCGGCGAGGCTGCAGCTGCAGGCAAGAACGCCTCCCGCGAGCGCGAGGTTCAGCAGCCCCAGCAGCAGAATCGCGGCGGTGGTATGAACCCCACGCGTCGTCGCCGCCGTCACCTGTCGAGCGAGGAGCGCGAGGATGCCTTCCGCGCCGCAGCTGCTCGCGAGACCGGTGCCGCTTCCAAGGGTCCCTCGGCCTCCGATGCGCCTGCCGACAAGGGCGGCAAGTCACGTGGCGAGGATGAGCGCGCGCCGCGTCCGCGCCGTCGCCATTCTTCGGGCACGCAACAGAAGCCCTCAGTGCCCTCCGTTGCCGATCAGGTCTCGGATGGCGAGGTCAAGGTCACGCGCCGTCGTCCCGGAGATGGCGGGGGAGCGGCTGCTAAGGCTTCGCGTGGCGCCGCTCGCGACGAGCGCGAGCCGCGCGAGGGTCGCGGTGGCGAGGGCTCGGCCGACCAGGGTCAAAAGCGCCGTCGCCGTCGCCGTTCCCGCAAGCCGCGCCAGGATGGTGGCGAGGGCTCGACCCCGTCTTCGTCCGCACCACAACCGCCCGCCGGCGAATAACGCCCGCGAGCGGATTTAGCCCGCCTTGCCCCGAGCACATCGGGGTACCATAGCGCTGAATCAACAACCCTCCTTGCGACCGAACGTAGGGAGGGTTGTGTCTTGAAGAGCCATCTGAACAAATTGAGCCGTCTGCAGGGTGCCGGCGCCCTACCGTTTGCGGACGAATTGCTGCCGTTTGCCGAGCGGGTGGCACGCGAGGCGCTCGAGGCATTGTCGCCAACACGATGTGCCGGCTGCGAGCGCGCCGGTGCGCTTATTTGCCAAGACTGCCTGGCTGCGCTCACGCTCATCGACCCACGTCATAGCTGCACCCGATGCGGCGCCCCGTTTGGGGATTTGCTGTGCACTGAATGTTCGGTCGAGGGCACGTCCTCGGCAATGTCGGAGGCGCTCGACCGCTGCCTGGCGTGCGCCGTCTATGCGCATCCGCTGCCGCGCATCATTAAAGCGTACAAGGATGCGGGCGAGCGACGTCTGGCTCCGTATCTGGCGGAGCTGCTCTACGACACCGCCCTGCACGCCCAGGTCGTAGCGCCCGATCGCTTAGGAGGTGTGCTGTCCGGTGCGGATGCGGTGGTGTTTGTGCCTGCGACGGCGGCAGCGTTTCGGCGGCGCGGCTTTGATCACATGGAGGCCATTGCGCGTCCATTTTGCGAGCTGTCGGGCGTGCCGCTGCTCGATGCCCTTGTTAAGTACGGTCATGGTGACCAGCGCGAACTCGGTCGCGAGGAGCGCCGAGAGCGCGCCCGGGGCATGTACGAGACAATCGAGGACGTGCGGGGCCGCCGTCTGCTACTCATCGACGACGTCATTACCACGGGCGCGACGATGGCGGCGGCTTCGGCGGAGCTCAAGCGTGCCGGCGCTGCGGCAGTCGATGGCCTTGCTATCGCACGTGTTTGGTAGGGGTGGTTTTGTGGCAGTGAAGATTGAGCGGCGCAACGAGCCGACAGGCGAACAGCTAGCGGCTTCCGTAATCCTAACAGGCGCTTCGGCGCTGCGCATGATGCGCGCCGAGCGCCGGCAGATGGGCTACATCGGCTGGAAGGACCTCGAGCCCGAGGAGGAGCGCCGTGTGCTGTGCACATCATCGCCCTCGGCCGAGGACATCTATCTTCCCGACCTGGTGAGGATCGGGGCCAAAAGCGGCGAGGTGCAAGAAGATCTGTGCTTGCTGGTGGGATCCGCGGCGCAGCGCCGCCGCATGCCTGACGTAGGCTGGTCCGTGTGTTCCGGGTTGCCCGCCGGCTCGATTCTAGAGGTGGAACCGGGGGTGTACAGCCTATCTCCCGAGGCCCTTTGTGTTGCCGTTGCGCGCGAGGTCGGCTGCATCCAGGCGTTTGCCCTGGCCCAGGAGCTGTGCTCTAAGATTTCACTGAGCGACCGCGGGAAGTATCTGCCTCCCTACACCTCGCCTGTTGCGAATAAACTTGCAAAGGACAAGGACCAGCCAGCAGACGTGGGCTACTTTGAAGTCGAGCCGGTGCTGACGCCCGATCGCCTGGCAGATTACCTTGCGGCATGCAAGGGGAATGTGGCCAAACAGCTGCTGCGTCTGTGTCCCTATCTTTCGGAAAACCTGCTCTCGCCCATGGAGTGCATCATGCTCGCCCTGTTTTCGCTTCCGTTTTCCTATGGCGGGTTTGCCTGCGGGCCTTTTAAGACCGACTACAAGATCGAGTTCGATGACCGTGCGCAGGCAATCTCGGGGATGCCTCATGCAGTTTGCGATGCGTATCAAGAGGCAGCCCGGTTTGACCTGGAATACAACGGTGAGCTGGGCCATTCCTCCCGGAGGGGACGTATCCATGATGAAAAACGCGACACGGGCTTGATTACTATGGGAATCGAGGTCGCGACGGTCAACAACGAAATGCTCTGCGACATGGAAGCGATGGAAGCGCTCGCATGGCGCATCCACCAGCGTATGCGAAAGCGGTACCGGAATCGTGTCGATGCCCGCAGGAAGAAGCAAGAGGCGTTGCTTAACACGCTGCGGGCGTGTTTTGGGCTTAAGCCGGTCTAATTCACGTCGAAAATAGGGGGTTAATCATATGCCCTGGCCAAAATATGGCAAATATGAGTACTGTCACTAAATCAGTAACAGCAAAATCAAGGAATTTAGGACTCGGAGGCGGCATAAAGTAAGAAGATAATAAACAAATGTGGAATAACTAAGCATCAGGTTAGCGACATTGAGCGCAAAATCTGTCCGAGAGGCCAAAATTGCCTGTTACTAAATTGGTGACAGTACTCATATTTGCCATTTTTTGGCCACGGCACCCTGGGAAGGGTGCCCCGGAGCTCCCCATAGGGGAGCTCCGGGCTTCACAGAGGCACGAATAGCCCACTCCGACCTGCGAAATCTGTACTCGCGATGCGAATGACGCCCCTAACCTTAAACTTTAGCTTGAACTTAGCTATAATGCGCTACGTTCCTACCAGGCTGTGGTTGCGGACGGACGAAATGCCCGTCCTAGTCCAAGACAGACGCGGTCAAAGGGATCCACGTAAGCGACCGCGTGCACGCGGCGCGATCATGGCGCGTCCTAGATGTAAGCCGCACCGTCCGTTCTACTTTCTTTGGGGCAATACCGCCTCGCGGGCGAGCGGGCCAGTCGTGAAGGTGGCTGCGGCCTCCCGAGCAAACACCCCGGTGCGCAAGTGTGGGGTCAAATACCAGGTCAGCTGGTGGGAACAATCTGATATTCCGCGCAACGCACGGATCGTATACGACACAGAAGGCAGGGTAGTGGACATGGTGAGGGGCAGCTTGATGCACGCGGCTCGGTTAGGTGCTGGGACCGCAGCGGTCATCGCCGTTTTGGGCCTGAGCGGATGCGCGTTCAACCCGCTGTCTACGTTCACGACTCCCACGATCGACCAGATCGAGTACGAGACCGTCACGCCCGCGGTGTCGGATGATGCCCTGGTCACCCCCGGTACCCTGACGGTTGCCCTCGATACCTCCGATGCGCCGCAGGCCATGCAGGGCGCTGACGGCGAGCTCACGGGGTATGCAGTCGACGCTGCCCGCGCCCTCGCAAGCCGCATGGGCCTTAAGGTCGCCTTTGTCGATGCATCCTCGGCAGGTTCCGCGCTCGGTGACAAAAAGGCTGATATCTTTATCGGCGAGATCAACTCCACGGACGGGGACGTTAGCTCGCTCGGCACCTGCCTGTACGATGCCGCTTCCGTGTTCGGTAAAACCAGCGATGGTGGGTCGCTGAGCGTTTCCACCGATACCCTTAACACGTCCACCCTGGGCGTTCAGACGTCCTCGGCCTCGCAGGAGGCGCTTGCTAAGCAGAGCATCACCGCCAACCAAAAGACTTACTCCAACATCAACGAGTGCTTTGAGGCGCTCGAGTCCGGCGAGGTCGACTATGTGATCTGCGACTCCACGGCTGGCGGTTACCTTGCGCGCCTGATGAGCGAGATCTCCTATGTCGGTGCGCTCGAGGCGCCCTCAACGCTTGGTGTTGCAGGCCTTTCGTCCAATGACGAACTGTGTCGTGCCGTGAGCGATGCCCTCGACGGTATTACGGCCGACGGCACGCTCGAGGCGGTCCACTGCGTCTGGTACGGCACGATGCCCTACGACCTCACCACTAAGACGGTTTCGGGCGCTAACGTGCAGCCGGGCGACTCTGAGTCCAGTGAGACCACGTCTTCCGGCAGCGAGTCCTCCGATTCCAACAATGAGACCGCATCCTCCGAGGACAAATCGTCCAGCCAGGAAGGCACCATCACCGACGACGACATTAACAAGCTTAATAGCTAGTTATTGCTAGGGGTGGTGTCTTCTATACGTTGGAAAGGACACCTCTTCACGGTTTCAACACGCACTGCCGGACTTCCCCAATAGGGGAGCCCGGCTTTTTCATCTCTATAAAACCAGCAGTTCAAAGCCAATTTTCGGGACCAAATACAAAGTCGCCGGCTCCCTCCTATAGCGCACTTTGCCACAGAAAAGTGCGAGACTTCGGTATGCGGTATCAAGCAATCGTTATTCGGGTCTTTGGGAATCCGCGTGATTAAATGCACGGCAATGGGTACATAGCCAGTACAGTAAGTCCCCGAGGCAGATTGGAGCCACGTATGGATATCAAGGTTTCTGGACGCAAGACGACGGTAACCGATGCTCTGCGTGCGCATGTGGATGAGAAGATCGGCGAGGCGCTCAAGGTTTTCGATATCGAGCCCATGACGGTCGACGTTGTACTTCGCTATGAGAAGAACCCCTCGAACCCCAACCCGGCAATCGTCGAGGTTACGGTTCGCGCCCGCGGTTCGGTGATTCGCGTTGCCGAGCATGGTGCAGATATGTACGCCGCCATCGATCTCTCCGCCGATAAGGTCACCCGCCAGCTGCGCAAGTTCAAGACCAAGGTTGTGGACAACCGCCAGGGCGGTGCCAGCGCAGCGGATGTTGCACCGGTCGAGCGTGTCGAGGATCTGGCCGACCTGCTGCTGCCCGAGGAGGACGACGACCTGCTCGTCCGCGAGAAGGTCATCGATGTCACCCCGATGACTGAGGAGCAGGCGCTGGTGCAGACCGATCTGCTCGGTCACGACTTCTACGTGTTCGAGAACGCGACGACTGGCCTCATCAATGTGGTGTATCACCGTAAGAATGGTGGATATGGCATCATCAAGCCCCGTATCGAAACGCTTGACGAGTAAAATACGTTAACTTGCATGAGTTAACGGTTGGCGGCCATCCCATGCGGGTGGCCGCCTTTTTACGTAAGGAGTCGCTTTGATGGACAAGGCCGCATCCGCCGGTCATTCGGACCGTTGCCGCATCGTCGTCGATACCTGCTGCGACTTTAGCCCCGAGGTCGCCGCGAACCTCGATGTCGATATCTTGGGCTTCCCCTTTATCATCGATGGCGAGGAGCGCACGGACGATATCTGGTCGAGCATCAGCCCTAAGGAGTTCTACGACCGCATGCGTGCCGGCGCTCGCGTGTCCACTTCCGCCGTGTCGCTCGGTCGCTATATCGAGTTCTTCACCGAGTGCGCCAAAGAGGGCACGCCTACGGTCTACCTGTGCTTTACCTCGGCGCTGTCGTCGAGCTACAACTCCGCGTGCCAGGCGGCGGACGCCGTACGCGCCGAGTATCCCGATTTTGAGCTGTACGTGGTCGACAACGCCCTGCCCTGTGCGACCGGCGAGCTCTTGGCGCTCGAGGCCGTCCGTCAACGCTCGGCGGGACTCACCGCCAAGCAGCTGGTCGACTGGGCAAACGAGGCCAAGACCTATGTCCACGGCTACTTTACGCTCGAGAGCTTTGACGCACTGGCTGCCGGCGGCCGCATTCCGCCCGCGGCGGCACAGCTCACGGCAAAGCTCGACGTCAAGCCCGAGCTCTCCTACGACCTTGCCGGCTCGCTGTCGCTGATCGGCGTCAACCGCGGCCGCAAGAAGGCGCTCAAGTCCATCCTCAAGTCGTTCCGTGAGAACTACGTGCCCGATCGCACTATGCCCATCGCCATCATGACGGCCGATGCCGAAAAGGACGGCGACTGGCTCGAAGCCGCCATCCGCAAGGAGGAGGGCTGCGCCGACGTCACGATCATTCGCAGCTCCGTGGGCCCCACCATCGGCTCGCACGTGGGCCCCGGCATGGTGGCCTGCGCGTTTTGGGGCAAGAACCGCGCCGAGAAAGCCTCGCTTTCCGACCGCATCGCGCGCCGTGTGCGCGGCGAGTAGACAGGCGCTACGACCACGGGCGCCCCGCAGCTCAAGCGCTGGCACCGAGTATTCAACCTGGTAATAACACCCAACCCAAAAGGAAAGGTTTCATGGCAAACAAGCTCTCTGTCGCATTCATCGGCACCGGAATCATGGGTGCCCCCATCGCCGGCCACATCCTGGACGCCGGCTATCCCGTCACGGTCAACAACCGCACCAAGTCCAAGGCCGCAGCGCTTATCGAGCGCGGCGCCGTCTGGGCCGATACGCCGGCCGACGCCGTGGCGAACGCCGATGTCGTCTTTACCATGGTGGGCTATCCCTCCGAGGTCGAGGAGCTCTACCTGGCGGGCGACGGCCTGCTCGCGTGCACCAAGCCGGGCGCGGTCTTGATCGACCTCACCACGAGCTCGCCCGAGCTCGCCCGTGACATTGCCGAGGCCGCTCAGGTCTCCGGTCGCATGGCGTTTGACTGCCCCGTCACCGGCGGCGAGTCGGGCGCTATCGCCGGCACGCTCACGGCTATCGTGGGCGCCACCGAGAACGACATCGCGCCGGTCCGCGATGTCCTTGCCACCTTTGCGGCCAACATCTGCTGCTTCGATGGTGCCGGCAAGGGCCAGGCTGCCAAGCTCGCCAACCAGGTGTCGCTGGGCGCCTGCATGGTCGGTATGGCAGATGCCATGGCATTTGCCGAGCTCAACGGCCTTGATCTGGAGAAGACCCGCGAGATGATCCTGGGCGGCACCGGCAAGTCCGGCGCCATGGAGAGCCTGGCGCCCAAGGCGCTCGACGGCGACTACAAGCCCGGCTTTATGGTTGAGCACTTCATTAAGGACCTGCGCCTGGCGCTCGCTTACGCCGACGACCGCGAGCTCGCGCTGCCCGGCGCCGACGTGGCCTTTACGCTCTACGACATGCTCGACGCCATCGGTGGCGCCAAGCTGGGCACCCAAGCCATCACGGTACTCTACAAGGAGGAGGCCGCCGCCATCGCCGCCGGTCTGGACTGGTCGCAGTATCGCCCCGAGGAGCACGGCGCTCACGAGGACGGCTGCGGCTGCGGTGAGCACGGCGACGACCACGAGTGCGGCTGCGGCCACCACCATGGCGAGGACCACGAGTGCTGCGGCGGTCACGGCCACGATGACGGCCACGAGTGCTGCTGCGGCCATCATCACGAGGAGTAGCGCCCATGAGCTGGACGTTCGTAGTGCTCGCGTTGGTGCTTTTTCTCTTTGCGATCTACATTGGCTTTTTGTGCGGCCAGTGGGCCTGTGAAAAGCGCGTGATCACCAAGCGCGACTACTGGATCGCCAACTTTGCGGGCGCGGCGGCAGTCATCCTGCTGACCTGGGTGTTTTCGCTGTTCCCGCTGGTGCAGTTTGCGCCGATCGGCTGGCTCGGCGGTTTTATCGCCGGCCTTAAGATGAGCTTTGGCGAGTCTGTTGGCCCGTGGCGCAAGCATGACGAGGTCTTTAACGTCAACAAGGCCCATCGCGCCGCCGCCGACGCGGGCGACGCTGAGGATCGCCGCCGCGCGCGCCGCAATGGCGCTGCCGACCGACAGCTCATCTCGGTCACCGATGACAGCAAGGGTGCTGGCAAGCACACCAAGAAATAAGAAGAGGTAACTATGGCAGAAAACAAAGACGAACAGCTCACCGACGAGGAGCTGGCACAGCTTCAGCTGGCAGAGGAGAACGAGCGCGCCGTCGACCGTCTGGTCCAGGAGCTCGGCTGCCCCACGCGCCGCATCCGCCAGTTTGCCGCCCGCGTGCTGCATCTGTTGGCCGAGCGCGATCCGCAGCGCGTCGTGCCCTGCGTGCCCGCGCTGATCGAGGCACTTGATCGCCCCGAGGCTCAGACCCGCTGGGAGGCCCTCGATGCCCTGACGGCGCTCGCCGCCACCTGCCCCGAGCAGATGGGCGACGCCTTTGAGGGTGCCGAGACCGCGCTGTTCGACGAGCTTTCCTCCACGCTGCGCTACGCCGCCTTCCGCCTGCTGTGCGTGTGGGGCGCCACGAGCGTCGAGCGCTCGCGCGAGGCCTGGCCGATCCTGGACGAGGCCATCCAGTGCTACCACGGCGATCTTGAGTATCGCGACATGCTCGGTTGCCTGTACGAGTTTGGCCAGGGCGAGATCGATGCCGAGGTCGCCGAGAAGCTCGCGCTGCGTCTTAAGTTCGACGCCGAGAACGGCAAGGGCAGCTATCTTAAGGCCCGTTCGAGCGAGATTTGCGAAATGCTTGTTAAACGTTTTGGCCTGGATCTCTCCAAAAAGAAGAAGCGTGCTAGCGTTAAAAAATCTGACGACGCCGAAGACGAGGAGTAACAGATTATGGCGCACGATGTAGTCCTGATTCCCGGTGACGGTATCGGTCCCGAGATTACGCAGGCCATGCGCCGCGTGGTCGAGGCCGCCGGTGTCCAGATCAACTGGAACGTCCAGGAGGCCGGTGCCGGTGTCATGGACGAGTTTGGCACGCCGCTGCCCCAGCACGTGCTCGATGCGGTCGCCGAGACCAAGGTTGCCATCAAGGGCCCCATCACCACACCGGTCGGCACGGGCTTCCGCAGCGTCAACGTTGCCCTGCGCAAGCACTTCGACCTGTACGCCTGCGTGCGCCCCTGCCTGTCGCAGCCGGGCGACGGTTCGCGTTTCCGCGACGTCGACCTGGTCATCGTGCGCGAGAATACCGAGGACCTTTACGCCGGCATCGAGTTCGACGAGGGCGCTGCCGAGGTCGGGGAGCTCTCGCAGCTCGTCGAGCGCTCGGGCCAGAAGACCTTTGCCGCCGATTCCGCCATCTCGATCAAGCCGATCTCCATCGCCAAGAGCCGCCGCATTGTTGAGTACGCCTTTGAGTATGCCCGCCGCTGCGGCCGCAAAAAGGTGACGGCCGTGCACAAGGCCAACATCATGAAGGCGACCGACGGCCTGTTCCTGCGTGTTGCGCGCGAGGTGGCCGCCAACTATCCCGATATCGAGTTCAACGACAGGATCGTCGACGCCACCTGCATGGGCCTGGTCCAGAACCCCAACGACTTCGATGTCCTGGTGCTGCCCAACCTGTACGGCGACATCGTGAGCGACCTATGCGCCGGCCTGGTGGGCGGCCTGGGTATGGCTCCGGGTTCCAACATCGGTGCCGATTGCGCCATCTTTGAGGCAACGCACGGCTCCGCGCCCGATATCGCCGGTCAGGATATCGCCAACCCCACGGCCGAGATCCTCTCTGCTGCGATGATGCTCGATCACCTGGGCGAGAACGATGCTGCCAATCGCATTCGTGCCGCCGTATCTGCCACGCTCGACGAGGGCGAGCAGGTTACCGGTGACGTGCGTCGTGCCCAGACCGGCTCCGTTGAGGGCGCTGTGGGCACGCAGGCCTTTGCCGATGCCGTTATCGCGCACCTGGCCTAAGGTATGCACGCTGCAAACGCCTAAATAGTACTTAAGTGTTTGCGTATAACCTAAGAATCAATACGCCCGGCGCCTCGTCGGGCGTATTCTATTGGGGACTATGTTTCCTAACAAGGAGTAATTGATATGGGTCTGATTCAAAAGAAGGACGAGAAGGACGAGATCGACGGCATCCAGATCATCGAGCGCGGCGAAGGCCCCGACGGTGACGAGGACGAGAAGATCGATCTGGTCGCCGGCACGTCTGCCGAACATATCGCCGCTGGCACGACCGCCGAGGAGGAAGACGCTCGCCTGGAGGCAAAGATCGCCGCGGACGCCGCCGACGAGAACCTCATGCCCGAGGAGCAGGACGAGGATGACTCCGATGCGGACGACCATGCATCCAAGCACAAGAAGATGATGATCGCCGCCTTCGTGGTTGCAGTCGTGATTGCTGCCGTGGTGGGCTTCTTTATCGGTAACGGTGGCTTTGGCGGCAAGGGTGTCGGCTCTGCAACCCTGACCGATGATCAGCTCGACTCGACCGTGGCAAGCTATAGCTACAACGGCAAGAAGAGCGACATCACTGCGCGCGAGGCCATCGAGAGCCAGTACAGCCTCGATACCGTCAAGGACGACGACGGCAACTACGCCGCTCCGTCTGCCGACGTTATCCTGTCTTACGTGCGCAACCAGATTCTGCTCGACGCTGCCGAGGACGAGGGCATTACCGTCTCTTCCAAGGAAATGAAGCAGTACGCCGAGGATTCCATCGGCACCTCCGACTACAAGACCATGGCCACGCAGTACGGCGTGTCCAAGGACCAGGCCAAGCAGATCGTCCGCCAGTCCGCGACGCTGCAGAAGCTCTACAAGAAGAAGGTGGGCGACACCTCCGCGAGCATGCCGACCGCCCCGACCGAGCCTGCTGACGGCAACGAGGAGACCGCGAGCAAGGACTACGCCGACTACATCATCAACCTTGCCGGTGATGAGTGGGATAGCTCAAAGGGCACCTGGAAGGACGCCGATAGCACCTACGCCAAGGCCTTCGCTGACGATGCCTTTACGGCCGATAGCGCCACCTACAAGCAGGCCATGACCGCCTATTACACTGCCTACCAGCAGTACTCTTCGCAGGCCTCGAGCGCCAGCTCCAAGTGGACCGAGTACGCTAACGGTCTCTACGCCAAGGCCAACATCAGCATCTACGGCCTGTTTGCGTAAGGGCTGCCCGAGCCGCCGAGCGCGTAGCCTAAACACCTAATTAAGCCCGCTAGAACGGATCGTTCTAGCGGGCTTTTTGCGTTAAAAGCGAGGGCGGCGAAAAAGGGGAGAGGGGGTTATATGCAAAATTTTGAGAACTTTATTCATGTAAAGCGCAAACGATTTCAGGCCAACTGGTAGTAACAATGTGGTACCACTGTTCATCTGGTAGTAACCAATTCTGATTTGAAATCGTATGGAAATTACTAAGAATTAGTTTGGTAATGAAAGAAACGCAGCACGTCTACCTGCGTAAACTACCGTTTACGGGCAAAAAATAACCGTTTGGCAACGGAAAAGTAATTTGAACGAAATGTGGTGGACGTTTGAATGAGATGTGTGCTACGGTACATACCAGCAACCCGAGAAAAGGGACTGGGTTGACTAAGTTTGCGCTTAAATGCCGGCAAGCGGAGAAATCGGTATGCAGAAGGCGCGGACATGGAACTCGTTGGTGAACAACGAAAGAAAGGTTGGAGGAGATACCATATGATGAAGTACCTCCAGAAGCTCGGCAAAGCGCTGATGCTTCCCGTCGCGGCGCTTCCCGTCGCAGGTATTCTTATGGGCGTGGGCTACCTGCTCGCTCCCGCAGTCATGGGTGCTGCCGGTGACACTACCGGTTTTGCCTATACCGCCGGCTTCCTGCTCATCAAGGCAGGCGGCGCTCTTATCGATAACATGGCCTGGCTGTTCGCAGTCGGCGCCGCTGTCGGCCTCGCCGACGATCACGACGGCACCGCTGGCCTCGCTGGCCTCGTTGCCTTCCTGATGATCCAGCAGCTGCTCAACCCCGCTGTGGTTGGCACCATCCGTGGCATGGACGCCGACGCCCAGACCGCTTGGCTCGCCACTACCGAGGGCATCGCGTTCTCCAAGATCGCTGGTAACTCCTTCATCGGTATCCTGTCTGCCATCATCGGCGGCACTTGCTACAACAAGTTCAAGGACACCCGTCTGCCCGACTGGCTGGCCTTCTTCTCCGGCAAGCGCTGCGTTGCCATCATGACCGCCGTCATCTGCATCGTGGTCTCCGTTGTCCTGCTCTTCGCTTGGCCCCTCATCTTCGGTGCACTCGTTGCTCTCGGCGAGGGTATCGCTGCTATGGGCGGCATCGGCGCTGGCATCTATGCCTTCCTCAACCGTCTGCTCATCCCGACCGGTCTGCACCACGCTCTGAACAACGTGTTCTGGTTCGATACCATCGGCCTGGGCGACCTGACCCACTTCTGGGCTGGCGAGACCTCCGCTGACGTCAAGTGGAGCCTCGGTATGTACATGTCCGGCTTCTTCCCCTGCATGATGTTCGGTATTCCGGGTGCTGCCCTGGCTATGGTTCAGACCGCTAAGAACAAGAAGGCTGCTATCGGCCTGGTTGTCTCCGCTGCTATCTGCGCCTTCGTCTGCGGCGTCACCGAGCCCTTCGAGTTCGGCTTCATGTTCCTGTGCTTCCCGCTCTACGTCGTGTACGCTGCCCTGTACGGCATCTTCACCATCATCACCTACTATGTTGGTTTCCGTGCTGGCTTCTGCTTCTCCGCTGGTGCTACCGACCTCCTGTTCTCCGCTAGCCTCCCGGCTGCTGCCAACACCTGGATGATCATCCCGCTGGGCATCGCTGCCTTCCTGGTCTTCTACCTCGTGTTCCGCTTCGCCATCACCAAGTTCAACCTCATGACCCCTGGTCGCGAGGATGAGGATGTCGAGGAGACCTCCGCTTCCGCCGCTGCTGGCAACGATAAGTTCGCCGCTCTGGCTGCCGCTGTTCTCGCTGCCGTCGGTGGCAAGGAGAACGTCAAGACCGTTGACTGCTGCGCTACTCGCCTGCGCTTCGAGCTCGGCGATTCCGATCTGGTCGACGAGGCTGCCTGCAAGAAGGCTGGCGCTCTGGGTGTCATGAAGATGGACAAGGGTGCTACCCAGGTCATCATCGGCACGCAGGTCCAGGCTGTTGCCGAGGAGCTCAAGAAGCTTCTCTAAGCCTCTAGGACGTTGCGTCTTGCAAAAGGGTCGTCCCGCTCCGCGGGGGCGGCCCTTTTTTACTACCGCGATGCAAAATTCAGCAGTGGAATTGGTATTAGTGGCTGTCGATTTGGCCCGGTCAAACATTCTTGAAATATACGGGTTGACCTGCTGTTATCAATTATTAGCTGTTATAGTACGTGGTGTCTGGTTACAACCAATTTCGAGTCATTTATTCGGCAGGTTTCATCATGGCAATGGGAGCGCGCAAACAACCTCTGTACGATCAACTCGTCGATTTGCTGACCGATAAAATCGATCACGAACTTCGACCCGGCGATTATCTGCCGTCCGAGCGCGATTTGTCGGAACGCTATGGGCTCTCGCGCACGACGGTTCGCCTCGCTCTTCAGGAGCTTGAGCGTTTGGGCCTCGTGGTTCGTCAGCGCGGTCGCGGAACCATGGTGTGCGATCGCTCGCTGCAGACGGCAAACCTCACGCAAACCTACAGCTTTACCGAGCAGATGAAAGCCATCGGTCGCGTGCCCAAGACGACGATTCTTGAGTTTACCGAGGTCGAGGCCGACAAGAACATCGCGGTTGAGATGAACGCACGCCTGGGTGAACGGCTGTACAAGATCAAGCGCCTGCGTATCGCCGACGGCGTGCCGCTCATGATTGAGTGCACATACCTGCCGAGCCGCAAGTTCTTCGCGCTCAAGCGCCCGATGATCGAGAATAAATCGCTGTACGACATGATCGAGCAGGACTACCACGAGAAGGTTCGCCTGGCCGAGGAAGAGTTTTATGCGAGCATCGCTCGTCATTCCGATGCTCGTCTGCTCGAGATCGCCGAGGGTGCGCCGGTCTTGGATTTGATTCGCACCACGTATGACATGGACAACGAGGTCATCGAATATACGCGTTCGGTTGCGCGCGCCGACCAGTTTAAGTACAAGGTCTACCACAACCGCGCTGTCTAGCGTTATTGGGTATAAACCGCTCGGTGCATTTTGAGACGGGTGCAAAATGCGCGGAGCGATAGGAAACAACGAACAATCGCTCAAATGAACAAAGCAGTGGTTTTTGACCCGCCCTAAAACGCACTGCGAGTACGGGAGCTTAGATGAGCACGTATGCTATCAAGGCCGACAAGTTCTTTTTGCCGGCGGGGCCGCAGCTGGGCGGCTATCTTATGGTCGAGGACGGCGTTTTTGGCGCATGGCAGGCCGATGAGCCCGCTTGCGAGATCAAGGACTACACGGGCACGTGGATTGCGCCGGGCATGGTGGACACCCACATCCACGGCTTCTATAACCATGCCACGACCGATAACGATGCCGAGGGCATCAACATCAGCTCGACCGAGCTTGCCCGTCGCGGTACCACCAGCTGGCTGCCCACGACCTTTACCGACGGTGTGGAGCAGATTAAGGACGCCTGCGCTGCCATCGCTCAGGCCGACGAGGAGCGCGGCCCAGAGTTTTGCGGTGCCCGCATTCAGGGCATCTACCTGGAGGGCCCGTTCTTTACCATGAAGCACGTGGGCGCTCAGAACCCCGCTTTTTTGATTGATCCTTCCAAGGAAGTCTTTGACGAGTGGCAGGAGGCTGCTGGCGGACGCATCGTTAAGAGCGCCATGGCGGCCGAGCGCGACGGTGCTGCCGCCTACGCGGCTGCCCTGAACGCCAAGGGCGTGGTGACCTGCATCGGCCACTCCGACGCTACCTATGACGAGTGTGCTGCGGCCATTAACGCTGGCGCCAGCTGCTTTACGCATACCTACAACGGCCAGCGCGGCCTGCATCACCGTGAGCCCGGTGTCGTCGGTGCCGCCATGTCCACCCCCAACACCTATGCCGAGATCATCTGCGACGGTAAGCACGTGAACCCCGCTGCTATTAAGGCGCTGCTGCAGGCCAAGGGCTGGCAGCACACGGTGCTCATCACCGACTGCCTGGGTTGCGGCGGCATGCCTGAGGGCAAGTACACCAGCGGCGGCATGGACGTCATTATGAAGGACAACCTTTGCTGGCTTGCCGATGGCTCCGCTATCGCCGGCTCAGTGCTCACGCTCGCACAGGGCGTCAAGAACATCGTTGACTGGGGTCTTGCGAGCGCCGATATCGCAATTCGCATGGCGACTGAGGTACCCGCGCGCTCCGCTCACGTCGAGGATAAATGTGGCAGCATTATGCCCGGCCGCGACGCCGACTTTGTCGTGTTCAATCCCGACCTTACCCTGGTCGAGACGTATGTGGGCGGCAACAGCGTCGGTAACGCGTTTACCGAGTAGCTGCCAAAGAGACGATCCGAGAGGGGATTTAGATGATTTACGGTGCACTGGGCGATATCGAGGAATACCGCGGCATGCTCAAGGGCCTCGACGTGCTGATCGATTGGCTCGAGGAGAACGATCCGGCGGAGCTCGAGGTCGGTAGCCATCCGATTCTGGGCGACAAGGTCTTTGCGAACGTCATGGCCCCCACGACGCGTCCCGAGGCCGACGCTCACTATGAGACGCATCAGCGCTATCACGATGTGCAGATCGATGTTGAGGGTCGCGAGGCCTTTAAGGTCGCCACGGGCAGCCTGACGCTGGTCCAGGAGTTTGACGAGAAGGACGACTACGACCTGGTCGATTCAGACGCCTCGATCGCCGGCGATCTTGCCGACGACAAGTTCGCGCTGTTCGTTGCCGGCGAGCCTCACATGCCCACGCTCGAGTTCCCGGGCGATGGCGCGCAGCCGGTCAAGAAGATCTGCTTTAAGCTGCTTGCAGACGCTTACTGGGAGGAGTAGCGAACTGCTCGGCTGAGCTGTTCGCCTGATGGCGTGATTTCCCTAGGGAAATCACGCCACGACCCCGCCAAGCGTGTTTTCCCTAGGGGAATCACGTTTGGCGGGGTTTTATGTTTATGAATAGGGGAACTGAAGCCGTGACGATGCTTGGGTTGGCGCACGCGCACTCAAATCGGCAACAACAAAGTAGATAAGCATTTGAAGAAATGCGATTGAAGCATAATGTAACTAGTATGAAATAGTGGATAGCTGGTACATACCACCTTTCAAATATAGAATCGTTAGAAATCTATAGTTAAAAAATAATTTACCAGCGGGTTTATATTTTGTTCATTAAAGCCGTTCATCGTCATTTGGCTACCGTTTACAGACCACTTCAGATTCTGACTACATAATTGCGTCAATGCGTCCATAATAGGCAAGGCGTTTAGCTGAGGGTCGGGGAACCGGCATCCGCGTCGTAGAGCACGAAGATCGGGAGTAGCATGCATTCGTTTAAGATCACCAATCAATTCCTACTCGATGATGAGCCGTTCACCATCTTGTCGGGGGCGATTCACTATATGCGTGTTCATCCGAGCGACTGGCATCACTCGCTCTATAACCTTAAGGCTCTTGGGTTTAATACGGTCGAAACGTATGTACCGTGGAATCTTCATGAGCCAAAGCCTGGCGTCTTTGATTTTTCTGGTTCAATTGATTTGGCGGCATTTCTTGATGAGGCGGCGTCGCTCGGTCTGTATGCAATTGTTCGGCCTTCTCCGTTTATTTGCGCAGAATGGGAATTTGGCGGCATGCCAGCATGGCTGCTGCGCCAACATGATATGAGACCGCGTAGCAGCGACCCCAAGTTTCTTGCTCACGTTGCGCATTACTACGACCATCTCATGCCGATACTCGTCCCGCGTCAGATTGACAAGGGCGGAAACATCATCATGATGCAGGTTGAAAACGAGTATGGATCATATTGCGAGGATAAGGACTATCTTCGTGCGATTCGTCGCCTTATGGTCGAGCGTGGGGTTTCCGTGCCCCTTTGTACTTCCGATGGTCCGTGGCGTGGGTGTCTTCGTGCCGGTACGCTCATTGACGATGATGTGTTGTGCACCGGCAACTTTGGTTCTCATGCAAAGGAGAACTTTGAGGCTCTTTCTGCTTTTCACAAGGAACATGGAAAACAATGGCCTCTTATGTGCATGGAATTGTGGGACGGCTGGTTCAATCGCTATGGGGAGAACGTCATCAGACGCGATCCCGAAGATCTTGCCTCTTGCGTTCGCGAGGTGCTCGAGCTTGGAGGATCTTTAAACCTCTACATGTTTCATGGAGGCACCAACTTTGGATTTATGAACGGATGTTCTGCACGCCATACGCATGACCTGCACCAGGTGACATCATATGACTACGATGCTCCATTGGACGAACAGGGCAACCCGACCGAGAAATACTTCGCAATTCAAAGGACAGTTCACGAGCTGTATCCCGATATCGCGCAAAGCAAGCCGTTAACAAAAAAGACGTTTTCCATGCCCGATATTTCGGTGAGTGAGCGCGTAAGTCTCTTTAATGTGCTCGATATTCTTTCGGAGCCGATTGAAGCTCAATATCCTATGCCCATGGAAGAGATGGGTCAGTCGTATGGATATACGTTATATACCACGACTGTCGAGCGTGACCGTGCAGATGAAGAGCGTATTCGGGTTATTGACGCCCGCGACCGTGCACAGGTGTTTGTGAACGGTGACAAAGTGGCGACGCAGTATCAGGAGCACATTGGGGAAGATATTCACTGCGTTCTTCCCTGTGAACAAAACCGCCTGGATGTTCTGACCGAGGATATGGGTCGCGTCAATTATGGTCACAAATTGCTCGCTGATACGCAGCATAAGGGCATTAGGACAGGAGTTTGCGTTGATCTTCACTTTGTTACCGGTTGGGAGATGCGTTGTCTGCCACTCGATAACATCGATAATCTTGATTATTCCGCCGGCTGGGTAGAGGGGCAACCTTCCTTTTACCGCGCAAAGTTTGATATATCTGAGCCGGCTGATACCTTTATCGACACTACGGGTTTTGGAAAGGGTGTGGCATTCGTAAACGGAACGAATGTCGGACGTTTTTGGGATAAGGGTCCCATCATGACGCTCTATGTTCCGCACGGTTTATTGCACCCTGGTACCAATGAGCTCGTTATGTTCGAAACAGAGGGCGTGTATGATGCGAAAATCTCCCTTCGCTCTGAGCCCGTTATCCGTACACTTGAACAAGAAGGAGTTGAGTAGAAATGATTGTAGGCGCACGAGTCGACTTTCGCTTGATTCACGGACAGGTGGCAAACCTCTGGTCTAACGCCCGTCAGGTAAGCCGCTTCATGGTAGTTGACGACGAGGTATCGCAAGATGCTACCCAAAAGCAGGTTCTTCGCATGGCTTGCCCGGCAACTGTGAAGTTGTCCGTGCTTCCTGTCGACAAGGCCGCTGCCAACATCACTGCTGGCAAATATGATGCGCAACGTCTCTTTATTGTTGCGAAAAAGCCTGAGGTCTACGTTCGACTTTTGGAGCAAGGTGTTAAGCTTGAGCAGCTCATCGTCGGTAATATGACGACAATGGAGCCGGTCAAGAAGCTGTCTCGCAACATTAGTTGCGACCAGGGGGACCTTGATGCATTTGCCAAACTCAAGGCCGATAATCTTCCTGTTGTCATTCAGCTGACGCCGCAGGATAACCCAGAGGCTTTCACGCTCTAGTCGAATTAACGCTAGGCCGTGAAGGGGGATGCGCGGTTTATATAAGCGTATTGGTATTGTAGAAACTGTTACACCTTAAATAAGGAGTTAACCATGATTGCTTGGTGGCAGATTCTTCTGTTAACCCTGTATGCGGGTTATCAGATTCTGGATGAGCTGAACTGGTACACCTGTGCCGGCTCAGCCGTCTTCTCTGGTATGATTACCGGTTTGATTATGGGTGACCTACAGACTGGCCTGTTTATCGGCGGCAGCATGCAGCTCACCGTCCTGGGCGTTGGTACCTTTGGCGGCGCCTCTCGTATCGATGCCAACTCCGGCACTCTGGTCGCCACGGCCTTTGCCGTGGGCGCGGGCATGAATCCCGAGACGGCTCTTGCCGCTATCGGCGTACCTGTCGCTGCCATTCTCGTTTACACCGATATCGCCGGTCGTTTCGCCAACACGTTCTTCGGTCACATGTGCGATGCCGATATCGAGAAGATGAACTGGGGCGCCTACAACGTACACTACTTGCTCGGTGCCGTTTCCTGGATGTTGTCCCGCATGATTCCGGTCTTCCTGGCTCTCGCATTTGGCCAGGGCTTGGTCGAGGGCATCACCACCGCCCTTAACGGCGACTTGAAGTGGCTGGGTGACGGTCTGTCTGTTGCTGGCGGTGCCTTGCCCGCCGTTGGCTTCGCCATCCTGCTCCGTTACCTGCCAGTTAAAAAGCACGTCGCCTACCTGCTGCTCGGCTTTGTAATCGCCGCCCTGTTTGGTACGGCCTTCACGAGCATCATTAACCTCAACACCAACATCGTCGCTGTGAACGCCGCGCTTGGTAAGGGCGCCGTGGATATGGTCGGTATGTTCAATAACATGTCGATGCTGGCGATCGCTATTATTGGCTTTGCTCTGTCTTTGCTGTACTACAAGAACAACCAGCGTCCCGTCGCTGCTGCTGGCGCTGCGGAGGGAGACGACGACGATGAGCTCTAATGAGAAACTCGCCAATGGCACCACTGGCTACAAGATTACCAAGGACGATCTTGCGCAGATCAACCGTCGTAACCTGCTTGGTTTCCAGGATGGTTGGAACTACGAGCGCATGCAACACTCTGGTTATCTCTGGATTATCCTGCCCACGCTGCGCAAGCTGTACGGCGACGGCACGCCGGAGCTAAAGGAAGCCTGCCGCGCCCAGTGCGCACCGTTCTTCAACACCTCAAACTTCCTCAACACGATTATCACCGGTATCGATTTGGCGATCGAGGAAGAGGAGGGCATTGAGGGCCTCGAGGCTGTTGCCGGTCTCAAGACTGGTCTCATGGGGCCGCTGGCTTCCATCGGCGATTCCATCTTCGGTTCGCTGCTCCCGACCATTTTCGGCGCCCTGGCTGCCAATATGGCCATGAACGGCAACCCCTTGGGTATCTTCATCTGGGTCGCCGTTAACATTCTTGTTGACTGGTTCCGCTGCAAGCAGACCCACATGGCCTATGAGCAGGGTATGAAGCTCGTCACCACCATGAGCGATCGCCTGAACGCGTTGACCGACGCGGCCTCCGTAATGGGTGTCTTTATGGTCGGTGCTCTGGTCGCAACCAATGTCGGTATCGTTATTGCAGCGAAGCCTGTTATCGGCGGCGTTACCGTTGACTTGCAGAACATCTGCAATATGATTTGCCCCAAGCTGGTTCCTGCCGCACTCGTCGGCTTCGTATACTGGCTCCTCGGAAAGAAGGGCATGACCTCGACGAAGGCCATCTTTATCGTCTTGGTTCTGTCCATTGCCTTGGGTGCATTCGGTATCATTTGCAAGGGCTAAGTACCCCATATTGTCACGGCATTTGAGCCTCAATTGAGACGTGGCGCACACCTCCAAGGCGACTTTATCGCCATATCCCCTGGAGTGTGCGCCTCTTTTGTTTTGTCGGGCACCGCTGTTCTTAGGCGGTTATGCAGTCATCGTGTTCGATTAATTCCTTAAGGCTGCCTGAAGGGAATATAGTGCAATGCCATTTTGGATCGTCCTGTTCATTTGTGTTGTCTTGGCCTATTTCGCTGTGACCGAAGGAGCGAAAAAATACTTCGATATGAAATTGCAGGTATTGTTTAACTTGGGCTTATACCAAGATTGCATAGACCTGCTCGATCGCAAACTTGCGCGTATAGTAATGTCTACGTATAAGCAGTATTACCTGCGTTTCACCATCTATGAAGCTGCTGATATGGATGCATATGCAGATCGAATGCTGGACCACTTGCTGGAGATGTCGTGCAGCGATAAACAACGTCGACAGCTTGCGGTTCGCGCCTTTAATTTCTATATCAAGACGGGTGACCGGAAGCGGGCGGCGTCCATGTTGGAAGAGATGCGCCCCATCGTGTCGAAGGGCATTTTGGCGGACAGTCAATTAACCTACGACATAGTCTTTTGCCGTCGGCATGATAAGATCGATGAGATGGAAGCTATGCTGGATACGAACGACCTTGGGTTACGCGGAAAGCTCTATCTGCTGCTTTCATATCAATATGAGAGCAGCGGGAACAAGGGCGAAGCACGTAGATATCGCAACCTTGAAAAGCAGCTTAGAGACGCTCACAGACCTCCCACGATAAAACAAAATGCTCGCTAAACTTTAATGACGCAGTGGTCGTAAGAGCCCTTTTGTGGGGTTCTTTGGCTAGAGAAAGCGAACGGTAGAAAGGTAGATAGAATGATTGGATTTGTATTAACTGGTCACGGTCAGTTTGCAACTGGTTTGAAAAGCGCTGTGGATATGGTTGCCGGCGAACAGCCTAATTTTGAGGTAGTTCCTTTTGCGGGCTCGGAGGCGGTTACTTTTGGTGATGATTTGCGAACCTGCATTGCCAAGATGCGTCAAGCTTGTGATGGCGTATTGGTGTTTGTTGATTTGCTTGGCGGTACTCCGTTCAATCAAGCTATCCCAATGACGACTGAGCTCGATAACGTGACCGTTGTCACCGGAACAAATCTACCTATGTTGGTGGAGCTCGTTATGACGCGTGCGTTTGGAGACCCAACGCTTGATGAACTTGCCGAACGCGCACGGGTTGTTGGTCGTGAGGGAGTCGATCTCAAGAAACTCGAGATTGCTGACGTTGATGAAGACGATGAGATGTAGTGTCGCTATTAGCCCATTTATGGGACATGTTGATGCATTACCTGAAGGCTGAAGTATTGGTCAATTGCTAATTACGTGGAGAATATCATGACGTGCAAGAGGCACAGGCAACCGCTATACGATCAGCTCGTAGATATTCTGATCGAGATAATTGATCATGAATATCAGCCAGGTGATTTGATTCCGTCCGAACGTGAACTTGCCGAACGTTACGGGCTATCGCGATCGACTGTCCGACTTGCAATTCAGGAACTTGAGTATCTTGGTCGGATCGTGCGAAAACAAGGTCGCGGTACGTTTGTTGCCGATCGACTAGCCCAAGCAACAAATCTTACCCAATCGTACAGTTTTACTGAACAGATGAAAGCGATGGGCCGGCTGCCAGAAACAACCATCTTAGAGTTCTGTGAAATGGAAGCAGATAAAACGCTCTCGATGCAAATGGGGATTCGTTTGGGTGAAAAGGTATTAAAGCTCAAACGTTTACGGATGGCAGATGGTATACCTATGATGGTTGAGCGTAGCTATCTTCCAGCAAGGCTCTTTATTTCTCTCAAGCGTCCTTTACTCGAACAAAAGCCCCTTTACGATGTCATTGAGCGGGATTATCAGCAGAAAATTCGAGTAGCGGATGAGGAGTTCTCTGCGGGTATAGCACGTCCATGTGACGCTCGGCTTCTAGGTATTAGTGAGGGTGCGCCAGTTCTGGACATAGTCCGAACTACTCACAACACCCAAAATGATGTTGTCGAGTTCACGCTTTCGGTGGCTCGCGCGGACAAGTTCAAGTACAGAATCTCTCACTATCGAGATACTGTGTGATCGGATACGAGTGCTAACGAAAGAAAAACAGCCTATGACTACTACTCGATTTGACTTTTCAGGTTGAGTCTTTGTATATCAGACAATTTAGTAAAGAAAGAGGTATTAGAAATGTTCGAGAAGAGTGTCGAGGAGCTCACCGAGCTCGGCGCCCAGATCACCACGGCCGAGATTGCTCAGCAGTCCGAGCTTTGGCGTGATACGCTCAACATCTACCGCGAGAACAAGGAGGCCATCGAGGCCTTCCTGGCCGAGGCTCGCGCCATGGGCGAGGGCCGTCTGTCCGTTGTCTTCACTGGTGCCGGTACTTCTGACTACGTGGGCGATACCTGCGCTCCGTACCTGCGTCACGCCGGCAACACTGATCTCTACGACTTTAAGCCCATCGCTACGACCGACATCGTGAGCGCCCCGCGTGACTTCCTGCGCGCCGAGGATCCCACGCTCGTGGTTTCCTTCGCCCGCTCCGGCAACAGCCCCGAGAGTCTTGCCGCTGTCGCCGTTGCCAAGGAGCTCGTTAACAACGTTAAGTTCCTCAACATCACCTGCGCTCCCGAGGGCAAGCTGGCCGTCGAGTCCGCCGATGACCCCAATGCGCTGACGCTGCTCATCCCGCGCGCCAACGACAAGGGCTTCGCCATGACCGGTTCTTACACCTGCATGACCCTGCTCTCCACCCTCATCTTTGACGAGGCTTCCGATGAGCAGAAGGCCGAGTGGGTCGAGACCATCGCTAAGATGGGCGAGGAGGTCATCGCTCGCGAGCCCGAGATCGCCGATTACCTTGCCGGCGACTTCAACCGTGTGACCTACCTGGGTTCTGGCTCCTTCGGTGGCCTTGCTCAGGAGAGCCAGCTCAAGATCCTCGAGCTTGCCCACGGCCTGGTTGCCACCTCTTACGACACCTCCATGGGCTATCGTCACGGACCCAAGTCCTTCGTCGACGACAAGACTCTCGTGTTCGTCTTCGTCAACAACGACGCCTACACCCGTCAGTACGACATCGACATCCTCAACGAGATCGGTGGCGACGAGATCGCTCAGCACACCGTCGCCGTTCAGCAGGAGGGTGCTACCGTCTACGAGGGCGAGTCCTTCACCTTCAAGGGCTATGAGGCGCTCCCCGAGGGCTACCTTGCTCTGCCGTTCGTGATGTTTGCCCAGGCCATCAGCCTGCTCAACTCCGTGCGCGTGGGCAACACGCCCGATACGCCGAGCCCCACCGGCACGGTCAACCGCGTGGTCAAGGGCGTGACGATTCACCCCTTCACCGCTTAATCGCGTCCCCCTGTAAGGGCGCCCGTCCGCTCATAACGGCGGGCGGGCGCTTTTTGTTTTATGTGAGCTGGGTATAAGCATCACCACAGTCAACTGCTTTAGAAGCAAGGAGTGCATATGAGCACGTACGCAATTAAGGCTGACAAGTTCTTCTTGCCGGCAGGCCCGCAGCTGGGCGGCTATCTCATGGTCGAGGACGGCGTCTTTGGCGCCTGGCAGGCCGATGAGCCCTCCTGCGAGATCAAGGACTACACGGGATCGTGGATCGCGCCGGGCATGGTCGACACCCACATCCATGGCTTCTATAACCACTCGACTACTGACAACGACCCCGAGGGCATCGATATCAGTTCGACCGAGCTCGCCCGCCGTGGCACCACCAGCTGGCTACCCACGACGTTTACCGACGGCGTTGAGCAGATCAAGGATGCCTGCGCCGCCATCGCCCAGGCCGATGAGGGCCGCGGCCCCGACTTCTGCGGTGCCCGCATTCAGGGTATCTACCTGGAGGGTCCCTTCTTTACCATGAAGCATGTGGGTGCGCAGAACCCCGCCTATCTGATCGACCCCTCCGAGGAGGTCTTCGACCAGTGGCAGGAGGCTGCCGGCGGACGCATCGTTAAGAGCGCCATGGCTGCCGAGCGAGACGGTGCCGCCGCCTACGCCGCCGCCCTGAACGCCAAGGGTGTCGTGACCAGCATCGGTCACTCCGATGCCACCTACGATGAGTGCATTGCCGCCATCAACGCCGGTGCCAGCTGCTTTACGCACACCTACAACGGCCAGCGCGGCCTGCACCATCGCGAGCCCGGTGTCGTGGGTGCCGCTATGACCACCTCCGAGACCTACGCCGAGATCATCTGCGACGGCAAGCATGTGAACCCTGCTGCCATCAAGGCGCTGCTGCAGGCCAAGGGCTGGCAGCATACGGTGCTTATCACCGATTGCCTGGGCTGCGGTGGCATGCCCGAGGGCAGCTACACCAGCGGTGGAATGGATGTCATCATGAAGGACAACCTGTGCTGGCTCGCCGACGGCAAGAGCATCGCCGGCTCGGTGCTCACGCTTGCCCAGGGCGTCAAGAACATCGTTGATTGGGGCATCGCCAGCGCCGATATCGCCATCCGCATGGCGACCGAGGTGCCGGCTCGTTCCGCGCACATCGAGGATAAGTGCGGCAGCATCATGCCGGGTCGCGACGCCGACTTTGTTGTGTTCGACCATGAGCTCACCCTCGTTGAGACCTACGTTGGCGGTCAGAGCGTCGGCAACGCATTTACCGAGTAACGACAGAAAAAGACGGCGGGCCCGAATTTGCTCGGACCCGCCGTATGGGTTAACGCTCAAAAGCACCTTAACAGTTACAGCTTGTTAGCGATCTTCTTTGCCGTGCGCTTGACGCCGGCCACCAGGCCTCCCGCAGGATGCTCCTTTTCATAGGCAAGACGCTTCTCGCGTTTGGCGTACTCTTCGACGATGATGTCGCCGTACTCATCTTCGATCTTATCGAAGAAATCGACAGCGCCCTTAATTTCCTCGGCGGTTGGGTGTCCCTTCTGAACGCCGCCCGTGAGTTTGAACGGGCCCCACGTATCAAAGCCGGTGCAACCGTAGACACCCATAAAGATTGCCTGCCTCATGCGGCAGATGCCATCGATATCCTTGCCGTACCACTTGTTTTTGCCGCCGTAGGTCATAAGACCAAACACCTTGTCCTGCGGCTGCAGCACGTTGGTGAGTACGCGTGCCATATCCTTGTCGATCTCGGAGTAATAAATGCCCGTGGCGACACCAATTAAATGGTACTCGTGCAGGTCGGGGTACTCGTTTTTACCGAGTGCCTTTACATCGAGGGTATCGATTTCGGGATGCGCCTCGACAATGGCGTCCACGAGCTTTTTCGTGTTGCCGTGGTGGCGCGAGGCGTAGAGGATGATGGTTCGCATAAGAAGGCCTTTCAGCTGTAATGAAGTCAATGTCAATATGGTACCCCGTTGGATAGCTGGGATACCGGACACATCGATGAACGTGCGGGTTTGTTCTATGGCTAGGACTGAGATGGGTGTTTGCGAGTAAAGGGCAGTTGTTCGAAAGGATGGGCAATGGAATACGCTCTTTCCAACGATTCGATTTCTATTAAGGTTTCCACGGCTGGCGGCTCGTTCACCTCAATCGAGGCTGACGGTCGCGAGTATCTGTGGCAGGGCGACCCTGCCGTGTGGTCCGGTCAAGCACCGATCTGCTTCCCGATTTGTGGAGGCCTGCGCGATGGCAATGCCATGACGTTTGCCGGACATCACGTGAAGCTCGCCCGTCACGGGTTTGCGCGCAAGCAGGAGTGGAAGCTGCTGAGCCAAAGCGAGAGCGAGCTGGCGATGTGCCTGGCTTCGGAGGATAACGCCGCGTTGCTGAGCGACTATCCGTATCCGTTTAAGCTCGTTGCCCGCTATACGCTCGAGGGCACTGCCGTGCGCGTCTCCTACGAGGTGACCAACGAGGGTACCGAGGACATGCCGTTCTTTATTGGCGGCCATCCCGGTTTTAGGTGCCCGCTCGACGAGGGCGAGGCCTATACGGACTACGAGCTGCGGTTTGAGAAGGACGAGGCCGCGGAGCTTTGCACCGCCGTTCCCTCGACCGGTTTGATCGACGTGGACAACCGCTCCAAGAACCCCATGGTAGGAAAGACTCTGCCTCTGTCACACGAGCTCTTCGACTTTGCGGAGACCATCTTTGACGTGCTCGAAAGCCGTCAGGTCACGCTCTCCAAGAAGGGCGAGGACAAGGGCGTCCGCCTGAGCTTTGAGGGCTTCCCGTACCTCATCGTGTGGAGCAAGCCCGAGGGCGATTTTGTGGCGGTTGAGCCTTGGGGCGGCCTTTCGACCTGCTCTGATGAGGACGATGTGCTTGAACACAAGCGCGGCTGCCGTGTCGCCAAGCCCAAGGAGACCGTCGTTCGCTCGTTCACGATTGAGATTCTGTAATTCCGTTTTGTCGACTCGTATCGCGAGGCGTAAGGAGCCTGCGAGATAAGGAGCTAAAAATGATCCTCACCGTTACGATGAACCCGTCTGTCGATACGCGCTATCAGCTCGATGAGCTTGTTATCGACGACGTCAACCGCGTGACGCCCGAAAAGACCGCCGGCGGCAAGGGCCTCAACGTGGCCCGTGTCCTGGGCCAGCTGGGCGACGATGTTGTTGCTACCGGTCTGCTCGGCGGTCACATGGGCGCCTACATGGCGGAGCTCATGGATGCCAACGGCATCAAGAACGATTTTGTACCCATCGCCGGCGAGACCCGCATCTGCCTGAATATCCTCCACGCTGGCAACCAGACCGAGCTGCTGGAGAGCGGCCCGACGATTGCCCCCGAGGAGCTCGATGCCTTCACGGCCAAGTTTACCGAGCTTGCGGGCAAGGCCGACGTCGTCACTATCTCGGGCTCGCTGCCCCGCGGTGTCGAGGCGGACTACTATGCCAAGATTACCGGCATTGCCGAGAGCGCCGGCGCCAAGGTGCTGCTCGATACCTCGGGTGCCTCGCTCGAGGCCGCACTTAAGTCCGAGGTCAAGCCCGAGCTGGTTAAGCCTAACCTGACCGAGATCAACGGTCTTCTGGGCACGAGCTTTACCACCGACGATGTGGACGAGCTCCGCGGCGCGCTTGCCTCCGACGCCCGCTTCTCCGATATCCCCTGGGTCGTCGTGTCCATGGGCGCTGCCGGCTCCGTGGGCTTCCACAACGGCCGTGCGTTCCGCGCCAAGACGCCCGATATCCCGGCTGTTAACGCCACGGGTTCCGGTGACTCCACCATTGCCGGCTTCGCACACGCCATCGCTGCCGGCGCAGACGACGAGACGGTGCTGCGTACCGCCAACACCTGCGGCAAGCTCAACGCTATGGATCCCATGACCGGCCATCTGGTCATGGACCGTTGGGACGAGGTCTACAACGGTGTTGTCGTAACCGAGCTGTAAGAGTTTGGGTTGCGCCTCGGTATTGCTCGCTCCTTGTTTGTCCGTGTGGACGACAAGTGCGGTAGCATTATGCCGGGGCGCGACGCCGACTTTGTCGTGTTCAATCCCGACCTTACCCTGGTCGAGACGTATGTGGGCGGCAACAGCGTCGGTAACGCGTTTACCGAGTAGCTGCCAAAGAGACGATCCGAGAGGGGATTTAGATGATTTACGGTGCACTGGGCGATATCGAGGAATACCGCGGCATGCTCAAGGGCCTCGACGTGCTGATCGATTGGCTCGAGGAGAACGATCCGGCGGAGCTCGAGGTCGGTAGCCATCCGATTCTGGGCGACAAGGTCTTTGCGAACGTCATGGCCCCCACGACGCGTCCCGAGGCCGACGCTCACTATGAGACGCATCAGCGCTATCACGATGTGCAGATCGATGTTGAGGGTCGCGAGGCCTTTAAGGTCGCCACGGGCAGCCTGACGCTGGTCCAGGAGTTTGACGAGAAGGACGACTACGACCTGGTCGATTCAGACGCCTCGATCGCCGGCGATCTTGCCGACGACAAGTTCGCGCTGTTCGTTGCCGGCGAGCCTCACATGCCCACGCTCGAGTTCCCGGGCGATGGCGCGCAGCCGGTCAAGAAGATCTGCTTTAAGCTGCTCGCCGACGCCTACTGGGAGGAGTAGCGAGCTGCTCGGCTGAGCCGTGTATTGGCGTGATTCCCTTGGGGGAGTCGCGCCTGAGCCCCGTTGATCGTGGTTTCCCGTTTGGGAGACCGCGGTCGGCGGGGCTTTTGTTTTTGAACAGGGGAGTTGCCGACGGCGTGGTGCTTGGATTGACGGGCGCTCAAGAAAATCGGCAACAAAAAAGCCGCCCGAAGGCGGCTATCTTGTGCAATGGAGCCAGCGACCGGGCTCGAACCGGTGACCCCCGCTTTACGAGAGCGGTGCTCTACCAACTGAGCTACGCTGGCGACCATGTGGTGACGCAACTGAGGCGTCAACGGCTGTCTATGATACGGGACATCGCAAATCCGCGCAAGTGTTCTGACGGCTTTTCTCACTTTAAATGCACTAATATTCAAGACGTGATGTCTTGCCCTTACGGGTCTCAAGCAGAATGGGGCAGCGATGGCTCAACCCAAGATTCTTCTCACGCGTATCGATGACCGCTTTATCTATGGGCAGGATGTCGAGCTGTGGAACGAGGCTGTGGGCAGCAATCTCGTCCTGATCGTCAATGACGAGATTGCGGCGGATTCGCGCAAGTGGGCACCCATGAGGGTGGCGGCGCCCGATGGCGTATGGACGCGTTTCTTCTCGGTGCAAAGGACGATTGACGTTATTCATGCGGCAACGCCGCGCCAATGGATCCTGATCATGGTAGCGTCGCCTGCGGATGCATTGGCGCTGGTTAAGGGCGGCGTGCCTATCACCAGGATCAGCATAGGTCACATGCAGGCGGGGGAGGGCAAGCGTCCCGTAACGCCCGCAGTTGCCGTAGACGACGCAGACGTCGCTGCCTTCAAGGAGCTACAAGAACGCGGCATGGAGCTCGAAATCCGCTACCTCCCCAACTCCAACCCCGACCCCATCGACAATCTGTTCAACTGATCCCTCATACGGTGACAGCGAAATTGAGACCTAGGGATGAAAAAGCGCCCGTCGGCGGTGGTGCCGGCGGGCGCTGCTGTGCGATATGTCGCGTAGTGGGCTTAGTGCCTCATAAAGTGATACTCGATCACATTGCTGTAGGGGTGACCCGGGCCCACGATGCCCTGGGGGAACAGCACGTGGTGCGGCGTGTCGGGGTACATCTCGGCCTCGAGGGCAAAGCCGGCGCCCCAGCCATAGTTGGCGTCGTCCTTGGCGTGCTCGTCGTCCAGCCAGTTGCCGGTGTAGAGCTGCACACCCGGGGCGGTGGTGTAGTAATCCATCTCGCGACCGGTCCACATCTCCTCGACGTGCAGGGCGCGGCGCAGGTTACGGCCGTACTGGTAGCCGCCGATGCACAGGCAGTGATCGTAGCCACGGGCCTGCTTAATCTGCGGATCGTCGGCTTCCATACCGGGTGCGACGGGACGCAGCTCACGGAAGTCGAACGGCGTGCCCTCGACCGGAGCGATCTCGCCGGTGGGGATGTTCTGGTCGTCGATGGGCAGGTAGTGGGCAGCGTTAGCAACAAAGAAGTGCTCGCAGTCCATGCCGGCGTTGTGGCCGGCAAGGTTAAAGTACGTGTGGTTGGTCATGGACACGTAGGTGTCGCGGTCGCTCTCACAGCTGTACTCGATGCGGAAGCGACCCGTCGGCGTCACGGTAAACACGGCCGTAAACGTGCGGTTGCCGGGAAGTCCCAGCTCGCCGTCCTCGAGCGAAGTGGTCATGCGCACGGCATTGTGGGCCTCATCGAGCTCAACGTCCCACACGCGCTTGTGCAGGCCATGCTCAAGATCGCTGTGCAGGTTGTTGGTGCCCTCGTTGGCCGGCATGTGCCAGTCCGTGCTGTCGATGGTGATCGTGGCGCCCGCGGTGCGGTTGGCTACGGGGCCGATAGTCGCGCCAAAGCAGGCGGGGTTGTCAAAGTAATCCTCGAGCCTATCGAAACCCAGCACCACATCGCGCACGTTGCCGGGAATGTCGGGCACGTCAATGCCCAGAACGGTGGCGCCGTAGTCCATAATGCGAACGCAGATCTCGGGCCCGTTGAGGGTATAGCGATGAACGGGGGTACCGCACGGCGCGGTGCCGAAAAGCTCGGAAGTGATCATTTGGTTCCTAACATCGAGGTATTTCGGACAAACTGTAGCGCGAACAGCTCGAATTATCACTACAGCCCACTAAAGCAGGGGGTATTTTTCTTAAAAAAAGTAATGAAGGCGCAGCTGAAGCGTTTATTTTTGGACCGCGCGAATCTGATACAATTTGTTCGTTACTGTTTGATTTGTATACGCGCGGAATTGCGAGGGCCACGGCCGAGGACACTCTGCACGCGCTGGGCGTCTCCGCCGAGGATCGCGCTGCCATCGAGGAGCACACGCAGGTCGTCTGCTAACTAGCGCAGCAGACGATACTTCTGGCCCCTGCCGGCGCCTTCAGCTGTCGCCAGGCCCGTCTCAACGAGTTTTTTGAGGATGCGCTGGAGCTTCGAGCGACTAAAGGTTACTTTGACCGCAAGCTCGCCCGCTGATTGAGGGCGTGCTCCACTCAGCAGTTCAAATACGGCAAGCTCGTCACCTTCGAGCCCGGGGTTATCCATGAGCAGGGGAAGCGTGACCACAATGGCGTTATCCGAAACTTGGAAACGGGGCTTTTTGATGCTGTCCTTATAGGTGTCTCGAATTCGCATAATGCCCGTGCCGAAGGCTTCGATAAGGCCCAGGCGCAAAAAGACTTCAGCGAGAATGCGATTGCGCCTAACAGACAACATGTCGGATAAATATTCATCAACGGTCATGCTTGCCGGCAAGCCGCCAGGCGAAGCGACTTCCACGCGGTCGTCGAACATGGAGATGCGAATGTGCGCGGGCACGTCCCAGGTCCTGTGAACGACTGCATTGGTGATGGCCTCGCGGAACGCTTCAAGTGGAATGAGCTCCTTGCGGACTCGCTCCATTCCTTTGATCTCTTCGTAGCAGTACTGGGCTTCAAATAGCTCAAGAGCGCC
The DNA here is from genome assembly GCA_963602135.1 of bacterium. GTDB lineage: Bacteria > Actinomycetota > Coriobacteriia > Coriobacteriales > Coriobacteriaceae > Collinsella. The sequence goes on from CAVCHM010000012.1 coordinate 53,466, forward strand.
GTCAATCTCAGCCAAAACTGACTCATGCTCAATAGTTTTGCGCTGTTTAATGAGGTTGATGGTGTCGCCAAACACTGCCATGTCGATGCCTGGGAAGCCGTTCTCGTCCGCGAGCAGCTCTGCCGCGTTGCTGTAAGTTCCGGATTCATCGAGCAGCCCGAGGGTTTTGAGGGTATCGGTGGTGAATGCCTGAAGTGAGAGCTTTTCTGTTAGGCGGTTCTCTAAGACAGTGAAAGATAAGTCCTGTTTGTTTGCGGGGAGCTGCTCAAAGGAGAGGTTCTGGCCCTCGAGCACAAGGCGCGAAAGACCCAGGGCATCAACCGGTATGGTCGCGGTGTCATTGCGCTTGTACGCTTTCGAGTGATAAAGGTAAGGTTTTGATCTGCCGGGAAAGACCGTAAGCTCTACGGTCGCGTCGGGCTCGTTGATTTTTAGGGAGTAATCGGGCTGAGGAATGATCGAATCGTTAATCTTGTTTTCGATATCCAGGCAGGTTTGTTTGGGATCAGCGAGGCCAACGATTTCCCCGTCGTCATCGATTCCAAATAGAATGCGCCCACCCGTACTATTTGCATAAGCGGAGACGGTTTTAAGGAACGAATTGGTGACGCATTCCTTGAACTCAAGATCTTTGGCCTCTTGCATCGTTTTGCTCCGTTTCGTTTCAACTTGACACAAAAAATGACACGTAAAATTTTACACGTCATTTTGCGAGTCAAAAATATGACACGTAAAAATTTGCGCGTCATTTTGCACGTCAACGTGACGCGAAATGACGCGCAAATGTGCATGGGCAAAGACTCAGCTTGGAAGATCGTTTTTATTCCGCATCGAGGTCGCAAAGGAACCGTAGTCGCTGTAGTCGCCTTGCGATATCTCATCTTCTGCCAACATCATGCGAGACAGCAGCTTGGCCTTGGCGATTTCGTCCTGCATGACACGATATTGGTCGCTGCTGATGCAGTGCATGACCACGTGGCCGTTATTAGTGACAGCGACGTCGCACTCGGACTCAACAAGCGCGGCGAATGCGGCAGCGTCCTTCATATCTCGAACAGGTACACAAACTGGCATAGATACCTCCTTTGCAACGTGATGCAACTGTACCACGGCATATTGACATGCCAGTCTTTTCAAAGGTCGGTAATTTTGTAAATCAGCAGGTAGATTGACGTGCCGAGAGTCTCGTGTCTTAGATGCCTGAAAAGGCCATATTCCGCCATCTGATTGTCTCGATCTGTAACAGTTAGGGCCGAAAAACTCGGCTACGTGTTACAGATTGAGATTTTGCCGGGACGGTTCTCGGGTATGTCTTGATCTGTAACAACTGGACGACCAAAACCCTGCTAGATGTTACAGATCGAGATCTTGCGGGGGCTGCCCGGTCGCGCGCGCAGACGTGGTGTAAGAGTGTCCTGAGGTCCGTCGCTGCAAGTCCCGATGTTACTCCTTCTTGAGACCGCGCTTCTCGACTATCTCGTCCACTATCTCCCTGGCGCGCCGCCCGAGCGCGCGGCGCCTCCCCTCTGTCGGGGCCGGCC
>CAVCHM010000013.1:0-52732 GCA_963602135.1 bacterium
ATGTCCTCGGTGATGGACATCTGCAGCGGCAGGCCGCCGGCGGCAAGGATGGCATCGACAAAGACGCTGGCGATCTCCTCGTTGGGAGAGAGCGTCTCGCTCAAAAACGGCTTCGCTTCTTCCCAGCGCGGCGCGACGAGGATAAGCGGGCGGTCGGCAGGGGCGACGTCGACGTGCGGGGTATAGGACGATGAAGTGCGAGTTCCGATCATAGGTGTAACTTTCGAATCCGGATGGTCATGGCAAGCGGGCGAGCGCGCGGCTGGTTAGTGGCCCTTGATGGAGTTGAGGAAGTCCTGGGCGCGCTTGGTCTGGGGATGGTCGAAGAACTCATCGGGCGTGCCGGTCTCCACGATTTGGCCGTCGGCCATAAAGACGACGCGGTCGGCCACGCGGCGGGCAAAGTTCATCTCGTGCGTGATGACGATCATCGTCATGCCCTGCTGGGCCAGACGAACCATGACCTCGAGCACCTCGTTGATCATCTCGGGGTCCAGCGCGCTCGTGGGCTCGTCAAAGAGCATGGCCTTGGGCTGCATGGCGAGCGAGCGGGCGATGGCCACGCGCTGCTGCTGGCCGCCCGAGAGCTGTGCGGGCACCTTGTCGGCCTGCTCGGCCACGCCTACGCGGCTCAGCAGGTCCATGGCGCGCTCGCGAGCCTCGTCCTTGGACACGCCCAGCACGTCGACCGGACCCAACATGACGTTCTGCAGCACGGTCATGTGCGCGAACAGGTTGAACTGCTGAAACACCATGCCCAGCTCGGCGCGCATGCGGGCAAGATCTTTGCCTTCTTGCGGCAAGGGCTTGCCCTCGATGAGGATATCACCCGAGTCGATAGTCTCCAGGCGGTTGATGGTACGGCACATGGTCGATTTGCCCGAACCCGAGGGGCCAATCACGACAACGACCTCGCCGCGGTCGACCGAGAGGTTGATGTCGTTGAGGACATGCAGATCGCCGTAGTGCTTATCGACATGCTTGAGCTCGATCAGCGGCTGGTTGCCGGAAGCGGAAGTGCTCTGTGCCATAATGCTCGGCTCCTTATCCCTAGAAATCGTAAATCGTTAGCGGATGATGGTCGCGCCGGTCTTGTGCGAAACGTAGATGGCGGCCTTGTTAATCGCGACGTTGATGAGAATGTAGATGACCGCGATCACCAGGTAGACCGACACGAGCGCGTCGTAGTTGGTGATAAGCACGCGGGCGTTTTGCATCAGGTCGGGGTAGCTCACCACGTAGGCGACGGTGGTGTCCTTGACCACAACCACGAGCTGCGAGATCAACGACGGGATGATAAAGCGAATCGCCTGGGGCAGCACGATTTTAAAGGTGATTTTGGCCTTGGAGAGGCCGAGCGCCTGGGCCGCCTCGACCTGGCCGCGCGGCACGGCATTGACGCCGGCGCGGAAGATCTCGGCCAGTACGCCGGCCGCGGCGAGTGCAACGGGCAGCGTGAGCATCCAAAACGACGGTAGCGCGATCTTGTACTGGGGCAGCACCAAAAAGAAGAAGTAGATGAACAGCAGGCTCGGCACGCCGCGGAAGAAGTCGGTGAGCACGCGGCAGACCAGCTGCAGCGGTTTGATGTCGCTCGTGCGGCCGAGCATGAGAGCGAGGCCCAGAACCAGTGCGATGGCGCCGGCGGTGAGTGCAACCTTAACGGTGCCTTCAAAGCCGGCAAGCAAGAACTTCCAGGTGGTGAGGTGCGTGAAGAAGTACCAGTAATGGACCGAGAGCTGGCCGGTCACATAAAAGCGCTGCAGCACGAGGGCGATGAGCGCGGCCACGGCAACGAGCGAGATGGCGGTGCCAATGTGAATCTTGGCGCGCATCTTGGGGCCGGGAGCCTCGTAGAGCGCATCGCGCATGGTGAGCGCGGGGGAGGAGTGCTTGCTCATCGGAGGATCCTCACCTTCTTATCGATGTAGTTGCCAATGTGGCTCACCACAAAGGCCGTGCCCAGGTAGCCGAGGGCCGAGATAAAGAACGCGGCAACGCCACCGAGCGAGCGCGTGTTGATGTAGCTCACGACGCCGGTGAGTTCCTGCGGCTGAAGCGGCACCTGGCTGCCGAGGGCGGTGGTGAGCATGACGGCGATAAAGAGGTTGGTCATGGGCAGCACGCTCGAACGCAATGCCTGCGGAATCACGATTTTGGCGAGGATGCGGCTGAAGCTCATGCCGAGCGAACGGGCCGCCTCGACCTGGCCCACGCCCACGGTGTTGATGCCGCTCATAAAGTTCTCGGAACCAAAGGCCGAGCCCAGCAGCACCGTGGCGACGATGACGCAGGTGCGATAAGGCAGGACGATCTTGAGCGGCGGCAGCGCGTAGACGACGATGATGAGCAGCGCGATGCCAGGGATGTTGCGGAAGACCTGCACGTACAGGTCGCCGAAGACGCGCAGTGGCTTGAGCGGCGACACGCGCATAACGGTGACAGCGACGGCCAGCACCATGGCGATGGCAAACGACTCAAGCGTCATGCCCCAGGTCGCGAGCAGCGCGTCGATATAGTTCTGGCCATAGAGCGACCAGAGCTCGGAGAGACTCATGCGGACCTCCCGCCGGTAAGGAAAGGGGCTCCCGTATGTACGGAAGCCCCGACAACTCAGTAAGGAAACAGTTTAGCGCAATAAAGCGTTTTGTGCGTTTCCATATGGTTTCGTAGCGGCTCTTGCCCAGCGTGCGAGCTTAGGCGCCGACCTCGGGCAGCTCGGGAACGTTAGTGTCGCCCGTGCGGTCGCCGATGCAGATCTGCCACAGCTCGGTCCAGGTGCCGTCGTCCTCGATCTTCTTAAGGAAGTCGTTGACAAAGGCGACGCCGTCGGAATCGAGCGGCAGGCCGATGCCGTAGGGCTCCTTGTTGCCGAAGGGCTTGCCGGCGATCTTGTACTTGCCGGGCTCGCGCACCAGGGCGCTCTGCTGCATGTTGTTGTCGATGACATAGGCGTCAACGCGACCTTGCTGAAGTGCCTGACGGGCCTCCTCGTCGGTCTTGAACTCCTGCTGGCTGGCCTTGGGAGCGAACTCCTCCAGGATGGCGGGGCCGTTGGAGCCGGACTGGACGGCGACGTTCTTGTCGGCCAGGTCGTCGACGCTCTTGATGTCGTCGTTATCGGCGAGCACCAGGATGGCCTGCTGGGTGTAGTAGTAGGGACCGGCGAAGGAGACGAGCTTCTTGCGCTCATCGGTGATGGTGTAGGTGGCGAACACGGCGTCGACCTGGCCGTTCTGCAGCACGGACTCACGCGTGTCGGAGGTCACCTGGGTGATCTCGACCTTGTTCTCGCCCAGGATGTAGTTGGACAGGAGCTGTGCGATGCCGGCGTCGAAGCCGCGGGTCTTGCCATCCTTCTCGTTGAGGAGGGAGAAGAGCGTGGAGGTCTGAACGCCACCGATCTTAAAGACGCCGGCGTTCTTGACGGCAGTTGCCCAAGTGCTAGCGGCGATGGCATCGTCGTCGGCCTTGGGGCCGTTGTCGACGAGCTTGTCGAATGCCTTGGCGTCGAGGGTGGTGGAAGCCTCGGTGTCGTCGGAGCTCTTGGAAGAGCCGGCGGAACCCTTGTCGGCCTCGGCGCTGGTGTCGGAGCAGCCGGCAAGACCAAGGCCGGCGACGGTTGCGAAGGTGGCGGCGACAAAGCCGCGGCGGTCGAGAACGACCTGCTGGGAGAGGTTCTTGCTCATAGGAGAACACCTTTCTCAAAAAATCCTAGCGGTTGAGTAGAGTTATACCCTATCGCGCTCAAATGGGTCAACACGAAATAACTCAGAAACATACTTACCTTATGGGTTATTGTACCTACCAAAAAGGGACAGGTTTATTTTGGTAGGTTTTATCTGGGCAAACGTCGGTTATTGCTGCTGAGATAGCGTTTTGCGGTCGGCGTGGTCGCTCATGGTGGTCGTTATATAAGTAAGGAGATCGCGTATGAACGGTTATTCGTTTTTCGTACCGACCGTGACCTAAAACCACCACAAAGGGGACAGGCACCTTTGTGGTGGTTTGGGCTGGTACGGCGGCCGGTCTCGTTGTTTTGTCTCAATCTGTAACATCTGCAGCCATTTTTGCCGAGTAACTGTTACAGATTGAGATTATCTCCTTAGGGGAATTCGAATGTCTCGATCTGTAACAGTTAGACGGCCAAAAGGTCTCTATCTGTTACAGATCGAGACAAAGGTCAGGGGCAAAGACGGTTTGTCTAGATCTGTAACAGTTAGACGGGAATTCGGGCCCTAGATGTTACAGATTGAGATAATTGCGTCGCGAAAACAAAAACCTCCGCAAGGGCATTTGCCGTTGCGGAGGTTTTTCTACTCGTTTAGTAGTCTTACGGCCTCTGCGGCCATGTTTTCGACCGTCATGCCGTTCTGCGCCAACAGCTCGTTGGGGTCGTAGCGGTCGGGGAAGCCCTTGGCGATGCCAAAGGTGCGGGTACGCACGGGCGTGCAGGCCAGGTAGCACGCCACGCGCTCTCCCCAGCCGCCGTCCAAGATGCCGTCCTCGAGGGTGACGACGACGCGATGCTTGGCGGCAAGGCTGTCGAGGAACTCGCGGTCGAGCTCGGTTGCGAAGCGCGGGTTGACGAGCGTGGCTTCGATACCGTACTCGGCAGCCAAGCGGTTTGCCACGCGCTCGCCCAGCTCAAAGAAATCGCCAAGCGCGAGCACGGCAACGTCGCGGCCCTGGCGCACCACGTTGTAGCGAACGGCACTGTACTCGGTGTCTTCGGCGGGCGCCAGATCGGGGCGGCTAACCAAGCCAATGCCCGGTACGCGGATCGCCACGGGATGCTCGCGGTGGTCGAGCGACCAGCTCAGCATGGACAGGTATTCCTCCATGCAGGCCGGCGCCAAGTAGCGCATGTTGGGAAGAGCGCCCAGCATGGAAATATCAAAGAACGAGAGGTGCGTCTCGGATGTGGTGCCAAAGATCGACGCGCCAAACACCAAGATGGTTGCGGGGGCATCGTTGAGGCACAGGTCGTGCCACAGCTCGTCGTAGGCGCGCTGCAAAAACGTGCCGTACACACCAAAGACTGGCTTGGCGCCCGAGCGCGCAAGCGCGGTGGCAAAAGTTACGGCGTGCTCCTCGGCAATGCCCACGTCGACAAACTGCTTACCTGCCGCAGCGCGAAGCTCGGGTGTAAAGCCCATGATGTAGGGCGTGGCGGCCGTGATGCCCACGACCTGCGAATCGCGCTCGATGGCGGTGCTGAGCGCCTCGCCCGTAATATCGGCATAGGTGCGCGGTGCGGGCTCGCTCGGATGGCCCGGGCAGAGCTTGCGCCCAGTCGCCATGTCAAACGGACCCACGTGGTGCCAGCGTTCGGGGTCGCTCTGGGCTGGCTCAAAGCCCTTACCCTTGGCGGTGGAGACGTGCAGCACGATGGGGTGATCGATATTGCGCAGTTCCTGCAACGCGTCGACGAGGGCCAACACATCGTTACCGGCGTCCAGATAGCGGTAGTCGAGCCCCATCGCGCGGAAGACGTTGCGCTCACAGGCACCGTTGCTGGCGCGCAGCTCGGCCAGATTGCGATACAGGCCGCCATGGTTCTCGGCAATGGACTGGTCGTTATCATTGACGACGATGATCAGGTTGCTGTCGAGCTCGGCGGCATTGTTAAAGCCCTCAAACGCCAGGCCGCCCGAAAGCGAGCCGTCGCCAATAACGGTGATGACGTTGTACGCGTCACCCGCCAGGTCACGCGCGTGGGCAAGGCCGCAGCCCAGGCTCACCGACGTGGAGGTATGGCCCATGGCAAACAGGTCGTGCTCGGACTCGTCGGGATTGGCAAAGCCGGAAGCCTCGCCATAGCGTGCTGGATCGATATAAGTGTACGCGCGCCCGGTCAGCGCCTTGTGGGCGTAGGTCTGGTGCGAAACGTCAAAGACAATCTTGTCGATGGGGGAGTTAAACACGCGATGAAGCGCAACCGTAAGCTCAACGACGCCCAAGTTGGGGGCAACGTGCCCGCCGACGGCGGCGGAGCTTTCGAGGATTGCCTGACGGATCTCGCCGCAGAGCAGCGGAAGCTCGGCGCGGTCGAGAGCCTTGACGTCCTCGGGCGTTGTCGTTTGCGTAAGCAGCATCGTTGTGGGTTACTCCATGCGAATCGTGCGCCGGCGCTCCCTCGGCCGGCACAATTGCACAAGACAGTCTCGCACATTTTGGCGTTTGATATGTGACGGCGGCGCGGTAATTCGCCAACTGGTGGGGCAAAACGTTTTGTCCGATGCCATACTGATGTGTTCCATGATGTTTTTATCGATTGTGCACAGGCTGTGGCTTGTCGCCGTGAGCCACTGGAAGGAGGCCGCATGTCCAAAACCGCTCGTGCCGAGAAGATCGCGCGCGAAGTCGACCGTGCTGCCCGCCGGCTGGCCCAAGCGGGGCGTTTGGACCTGACGCGCGAGTTTATCCAGCATGGCGATGTGACGGTGTATACGCATGTGACCTCGGTGGCGCGGGCAAGTCTGTCCTTTGCCGAGCGCTTGGGCCGCGTCGGTGTCTCGGTTGACCGCGCCTCGTTGCTGCGCGGGGCCCTGCTGCACGATTACTTTCTCTATGACTGGCACGATTCCGATCCAAGCCATCGGCTGCATGGCTTTCGCCACCCGTTTTTTGCCCTAGCGCGTGCCGAAGAAGATTTTGAGCTGACGTCGCGCGAGCGGAATATCATCGTGCGGCATATGTTTCCGCTGGTGCCGGTGCCGCCGACGTGTCGTGAGGCTTGGATTGTGTGCCTGGCGGATAAATGGTGCGCGCTGCGCGAGACGGTCGCCGGCCGTCTGCCGCGCAAGGACGAGGCAGACGATGGCGTGAGCAGCGAATCGAGCGAGAAGAGGAGAGGGTAGACGGTGGGGACCGCGATCGACATGACATTTGGCGGCGCGACGCTTGCCGCCTGCCCACTCTCGGCACTGGTGCTCTCGTTTGCCTTTTACGGGTTTTGCGGCTGGGCATGGGAATCGACAGTCTGCGCCATGCTCAACCACGGACGCTTTGCCAACAGCGGCTTTTTGCTGGGGCCGTGCTGCCCCATCTATGGTGTGGGCGGCATAGCCTGCTGGCTTTTGCTGCGTGGGATTCCGGATGCCTCGGGCCAGTTTGTCGCCGCGGCGCTTGTATGCAGCGTAATCGAGTACAGCGTGGGCCTTTTGTTGGAAAAGACAACAGGCGCACGCTTTTGGGATTACTCGCACCTGCCGTTTAACCTGCACGGACGCATCTGTCTGTACTGGGCCTGCGCGTTTGGCCTGGGCGCACTGTGCATTTGTCGCCTGGTGGAGCCGGCACTGCTGGGGTTGCTTGGCCATCTGCCGGTGTTGATCGTGCGGCTGGCGGCCTTTATCGTCGCGGTCGCGATGATGGTTGACGCGGTGTGCTCGTTGGCGAGCTGGCGGCGTCTGTCCGATCAGCTGGAGCGCGTCCGGGCCGACCTTGCCGACCGTATCAACGAGTCGCTTGCCGATGCGTCCGACTCCATGCTCGAACGTATTCCCGAATCGGCAATCGACTCGGTGGCTCAGACGCATATCCGCAGCCGTGCCGTTAACGCGTGGCTGGCCGAGTTGGGCGACGCGACGCTCGATGCCCTTCGTGAGAAGGCTTCGGTGCCGACGTTTATCTCGGATGGTGCTCGCGGCCTGGCGCTTGCCGCCCGCCGCGTGGCCGATGCCGCACCGAGCATGCCTCGCCCGTCGCTCGGCCGCCGCCGCGCCGGCAAACGCGCGAGCCGTCCGGTGCCGAGCGTGTCGCTCAGCCGCCGCGACCTGCGTTTCTTTAATGCCTTCCCACGTCTGCGCATCAACCACTACGAAGGCGTCATTCGAGCCACCAATCTCCGCGACCGCGCCCGCGAGCTGTTTCGCCGCTAGGTGGGGCGGGTGCGCCCGCGGCTTCCTCGCCCCCACGTTTCCCGTTCGTTTCGCGCCCGTTGCCGCGCCGTTTCCAAGATTGCGGCACCGTTTCCATTCGACAACGCAGCGTTTAACAACGCCGTATCTGCTCTACACCAGTTACCTCTCGGCCGCATTATGGGCGCCGACAACGTCCACGCGATCAAGGGAGAGCGAATGTACGATACGGGGTCGACAACGTTTATGCTCATCTGCACCATGCTCGTGTTTTTAATGACACCGGGCCTGGCGTTTTTCTATGGCGGCCTGTCCAGGCGCAAAAATGTCATCAACACCATGCTCATGTGCTTTGGCGCCATTGGCCTGGTCGGTGTGCTGTGGATTGTTGCCGGTTGGTCGCTGGCCTACGGCGGTGACGGCTCGAGTCCGTTTATTGGAGGCGTTGACCAGCTGCTGTGCCTGCCGGTGCTCAATCAGGTGCTGCAGGCGGTTGAGGGCACCGCGTCGGACGGCGCCGTTTACCCGGAGATCATCAACATCGCTTTCCAGATGGCGTTTGCCATGATCACTGCCGCTATCGTCACGGGTAGCCTGGCCGGTCGCGTTAAGTTTGGTGCTATGACGGCCTTCCTGGGCATTTGGCTGCTCGTGGTCTATGCGCCACTCGCCCACATGGTCTGGGGCGGCGAGGGTTCCTTTATCGGCGACATTATCGGCGCGCTCGACTTTGCCGGCGGCGACGTGGTACACATTTCGTCCGGCCTGACGGGCCTGATCCTTTGCTTAATGCTCGGCCGCCGTCGTGGCTTTGGCATGGTGAGCTACCGTCCGCATAACGTGCCGTTTGTGGCGCTGGGCGCCGGGCTGCTTTGGTTTGGCTGGTTTGGCTTTAACGGCGGCAGCGAGTTTAAGGCCGATGCCGTGGCGGCACTCGCCATCCTCAACACCGTGACGGCCAGCGCAGCGGGCATGGTCTCGTGGCTTGCTGTCGAGCGCGTGCACACCGGTCGCCCCACGCTGGTGGGTGCCAGCACCGGTCTGGTCGCGGGCCTCGTGGTGGTCACGCCCGGTGCGGGCTTTGTCGAGCCGTGGGCAGCGCTGGTTATGGGTTTGATTGTATCGCCCGTCTGTTACTTGGCCATTAGCCATCTCAAGACCAAGTTTGGCTACGACGATGCGCTCGACGCGTTTGGCTGCCACGGCATTGGCGGCATCTTGGGCGGCGTGCTCACGGGCCTGTTCTGCGTGCCGGAGCTCTCGTGGACCGGTAAGGGCGGCCTGTTCTACACGGGCGATGTCTCGCTGCTCATCTCTCAGATCTTGGGCATTGTCGTGACGGTCGCTATTGTGCTGGTGCTCGATTTGGTGATCGCCGCGGTGGTCAAGGCGCTGTTCCATGGCAGCCTGCGTGTGGACGAGGCCGACGAGGCGCTGGGCCTGGATGCGAGTCAGCACGGCGAGAGCGCCTATCCTTCTTTCTCCGGACTCGATTAGCAGCTTCCCCAGGCTCCGCACCTTGCCGTTCAATCGTCGCGCGGCTTCCCCAGGCACCGCACCTTGGGTTTCAAACCGTCGCTTGCGTACAAAAGTACGCGGCGCTCCTCTTTCAACCCAATCTGCGGCACCTGGGAAACCCGCCTCATTGAATGGCAACTCATTTCTTTTATTGAAGAGAGGAATTCACTATGAAGAAAATTACGGCGATCGTTCGTGCTGAGAAGCTTGAGGTTCTTAAAGATGCGCTGTTTGCTGCTGATGTTCGCGGTATGACTATCAACCAGGTGCAGGGTTGCGGCGCACAGCATGGCTGGAAGGAATACGTGCGCGGCAACGAGCTGCTTGTCAACACGATCCCTAAGGTGCAGTTCACCCTTATCTGCGCTGATGAGCACGTCGATGGCATTGTCGACATCATCTGCAACGCCGCTCGCACCGGTGCCGTCGGCGACGGCAAGATTTGGGTCGAGCCGGTCGAAGAAGTCATCCGCATTCGCACCGGCGAACACGGCCCGGCCGCGGTGTAGAATCGACCGTCTGCCATCCGCAACGTTAAAATGCTGCAATGAGGCACAAGACTTGCGTTGCGGATGGGCGGATTATGGGTCGCAATAAATATCCCGAGGAGACGGTCGCGAAGATTCTCGACGCGGCACTGGAGCTATTCTGCGCACAGGGTTATGAGGGGACGAGTATTCAAGATATCGTTGACCGTCTCGACGGCATGACCAAGGGCGCTGTCTATCATCACTTCAAGAGCAAAGAAGAGATTTTCAACGCCGCGTTTGATCGGGCGATGACTCCGATTGTTGAGCACCGCCGCTCGATGCTTGGCGTCGGTAATATGACCGGAGCCCAAAAGCTCAAGCGACTGTACACTCCCGAGTCCGTTGTTCCACAAATTGAGCTATGGGCACGTATGCGTCCTGCAGCAGATCCGGTAAAAAGCTCGCGCCTACTGGCGATGCAGTACCAGGGCTCATTTGACGAGTCGGCCGATGGCTGTCTCTTGCCAGTGATCGAGGAGGGCATCGCCGACGGCTCCATTGCGTGCGAATGCCCGCGCGAAGCGGCGGAGGCCGTATCGTTGTTGGCGAATCTTTGGCTGCTGCCATTGTTCCGTCCGCTCGAGCCCAAGGAGCGAATGCTCGCTCGCGCACAATGTTTGGCGCAGATGGCTGCCGCGGTGGGGCTCGATTTGGGTAATGAAGTGCTTCAGACAACGGCGCAGATTTGGGACGTATGGGACCGCGCCGGGTGGTAATATAGATACCAACGGTATGTAATTGATTTGTGAGGGTAGCCACGACTGCCCTTTTCAAGTCATTAAATACATACTAGTGGTATGTATAGGGGGTGGGCTTATGGCTGGGCTGAGAGACGTCGGCGTCTCGTTGAAATCAAAAACAGTGCGGTCAATCAGGCTCGCGGAACTTCTGGTTGCGCAGCTGTGCACGTATTCGATGCTGTCGGCGCTGTGCTTTGCGTATCCGCTTTACTTGTTCGATTGCAGCGGATCGTCAACGTTATATGGCGCCGCCGTGGCGATAGCGTTCATACCCGGCGTACTCGCAACTCCGATTGGCGGAATCTTGGCGGATAGGGGAAGACATCGCGAGGCCCTCGTGGCCCTTGGCATTGCTCTGATGACTGCATCACTGCTGTCTATCCCCATGAAGCACTCATTGCCTCTTGCGGTCGTCGTAGTAGCGATACTTTGTGTTCAATATGGCGCTCAATCGCTGCTAAAGCCAATGCTCCAAATTGAGACGGTGCGCATGGCGGGTGAAAAGAAGGTTGAGCGGGCCACTGCATTGGTTTCGCAGGTGACCATGGTGAGCAATATCTTGGGTCCTGTGGTCGGGACGGCAGTCTATGGGTGCTTTGGCATCGATGCTCTTTGCACAATCGCGTCGGTAACGTTTGCGATTTCAGCTCTGTTGTTTGGTGGCGTACTCAAGCAAAATGCCTCATCTGAAACGATGGGAGACGGCGCGACTCGTACGACATGCCGAAACGATTTTCGGGAGTCGATTCGGTATCTGTTGCAAAATGCATCATTGGTCGCTGTGATTTTGCTTGCGGCAGTTTTGAACCTTGCGTTGGTTGGGCTAACGATTGGCGCTCCCATTATTGTTACAAAGCATCTCGGCATGCAATCGTCCTGCGTTGGGATAGTTGAGGTTGCTCTGGGCTTGGGTGGTCTTACTGGCAGTGGCTTGGTCGGCATTTGGCCGCATCGCTTTTCTTTCAATGGCATATGTCGATATGTTGCGATGATCTGTTTTGGAGTCGTACCGATTATTGTTACGCTACTGTTCGGCGCAGATGTATGCGTGTTCACCGTGTTTGCGGTTGGTTCGGCATGGATCATGGTGTGGGCAAGCATTGCGTCGGTTGAAATCACCGCGTTTGTTCAGCGGGCAGCGCCGACTGAGCTCTGCGGAAAAGTGCTTTCGGTCGTTTACATGGTCCTTTCCTGCGCAACACCTATCGGCCAATTGACGTACGGGGTTGCATATGATCGATGGACACCGGCGATTGTATTCGCAGGCATGCTGGCGGTGCTGACGTTGACGACGGCGCTGTTTTATCGGCTGAAAAGTTGCTTGTGGCGATTGTCTTAACGCGCTGGGGCACCGTTGCTTTGCGGAAGCGAATGTCCTGGCGCGTTGGAACACTCTTGCATGGGCATGCCTCTCTTTCGTCTAAAATAACGTGCAGGCGAAGGAGAGGCATGCCCATGATCAAGATGTTTGCGAGTGACTTAGACGGAACGCTGCTGAACGCCCTGCATGAGGCGGATGGGACCATCCGCCGTGCCATTCGCGAGCTGACCGAGGCTGGCCTGCATGTGGTTCCCGCGACCGGGCGCTCGACGTTGCCAATCGGCGAGCATGGCTTTACGGGCCTGGCGCTTGACGCCTGCTGCTCCAACGGGTCCATCGTGCGCGACAGCCATGGCGAGGTGCTCAAGACCTGGACCATCGACCCGCAGATCACCGAGGAGCTGCTCAAGGCGTTCCCGGACATTTGCTTTGATTGCTCCACGCCCGATGGCATGTTTTCGAGCGGTTCGTTCGAGATGCACCAGGCGGGCTTTAAAAAGGACAGTCCCATTAAGCGTATCGTGATGCGTGGCATGCGTGCGCGTGGCGGCTATCACGAGGAGCAGTATTTCGACCAGTCGATCGGTGACATCCTTCGCCACGATGTGTGCAAGATCAACTGCCGCGTAACCTCGCCCGAGCTGGAGCGCGACCTTAAGGCCTATCTTGCCGAGCGATCGGACCGCGTGGTCAACGCGCCGTTCGATCCGGTGATGTTCGAGATCACGGACGTGGCGTGCAACAAGGGCGAGAGTGTGGCCTGGCTGGCGGGCTACTACGGTATTGCCGAGGACGAGGTCGCGGTCTACGGCGACGGCGGCAACGACATTGCTATGCTGAGGCGTTTCCGCCACAGCTACGCGACCAAAAACGGCAGCAATGCAGCTAAGGCCGCCGCGAGCGCAACTATCGGCAGTTGCATGGTCCACGCCGTCCCCAAACACATGCTCGCCACCATGCGCAAGCAGAACTCCCGCACCGTCATCGAATAATGTGACAAAGGGGCTGTCCCTTTATCACATCCCAAATATTGCCTTTACGTGTTGATGCACACGGTGTGCAATAATACTCGCACTGTGCAATAGCGCACGGACTGAGTAACAAGGAGGACGCTTGTCCCAGCTCGAGAAATGCGACCGCCGGTCCCTTCGCTCGCAGCGTGCCCTTCGCCAGGCACTTGCCAGCGAGCTTGCCGAAAGCGGCGACCTTTCGCGCATTAATGTCGCGTCGCTCACCGAGCGCGCTGGCCTTACGCGCCGCACGTTCTATTCGCACTACCGCGATATCCCCGACTTTATCAATCAAATCGAGGACGGCTTGCTGGCCGAGATCCGTGAGCGCATTGAGCTCATCACCGCAGCTCAGCTGCCCGATCTCTATCACAACATCGATGAGCTCGAGCCGGCGCCCGGTTCGGTTGAGCTGCTGCGTTATCTTGCGGCCAACCGCGACTTAATCGGTGCGCTGCTGGGTCCGGGCGGCGACCAGGCCTTCATTAAAAGGATCATCGACACCGCGCGTGAGGCTGTGGTGCCGCGTGCGCAGACGGGCATTTTGGGCCTGGCGCTGGGCACGTTCTTTGACTACTACGTCACCTACGTCGTGAGCGCCGAGGTCGGCATGATTCAGCGTTGGTTTGAGCGTGGGCTCACCGAATCGCCCGAGGCCATGGCACGCATTATGACGGTGCTCGCTTTTGTGCGCCCTGGTGACCTGTATGGCCAACCCATCGATATCAACGTGCCGGAATACGGCATGAAGCTATTGAACTTGCAGCTCGAGGACGCGGCCGACACCGCCGCAACCGTCGAGTCCAACAACTAAGAGGAGAGACAATGAGCAAACTCGTCGAGGGCATCAAGGATCGTATGGTCGCTGCCGCACGCGAGGCCGCGCCCGCCGTGGTGGACGCCGCGCAGAAGGCCGCGACCGCGGCTGCCGAGAAAGTTGCCGAGGCAGTTGCCGATGCCAAGAACGCGGCAGGGGAGACGTCCATCGCTAGCGAGCTCGCCACCGCCGCTGAGCCCGTGGCCGCCGCCCACGCCCCCGAAGGCGCGATTTTCAACCCCGAGGCCGCCCGCGGCAACCTGCACCTGGGCATCGACGTGGGCTCCACCACCGTCAAGCTTGCCGTGCTCAACGATGACAACCAGATCGTCTACGCCAAGTACCAGCGCCACCACACCGACGTCCGTGCCTGCGCCCGCGATCTGTTCGAGGGCGCCGCGACTGTGCTGCCGACGGCCCAGATGACCTGCGCCATCACCGGCTCGGGCGGTCTGCTGCTGTCCCAGTGGCTCGACTTGGAGTTTGTCCAGGAGGTCATCGCCAGCAAACGCGCCGTCGAGACCCTTATCCCGGCCACCGATGTCGCCATCGAGCTGGGCGGTGAGGACGCCAAGATCATCTACTTTGACAACGGCATCGAGCAGCGCATGAACGGCACCTGCGCCGGCGGCACGGGCGCGTTCATCGATCAGATGGCCACTCTGCTGCACACCGACGCGAGCGGCCTCAACGAGCTCGCGGCCAACGCCACCACCATCTATCCCATCGCCAGCCGTTGCGGCGTCTTTGCCAAGACCGACGTGCAGCCGCTCCTCAACGAGGGCGCCCGCCCCGAGGACGTCGCCGCTTCCATCTTCCAGGCCGTCGTGACCCAGACCATCTCGGGCCTGGCGTGCGGCCGTCCCATTCGCGGTAACGTCGCCTTCCTGGGCGGCCCGCTGCAGTATCTCTCCGAGTTGCGCCACCGCTTCTACCTCACGCTCAACCTGGACGAGGAGCACCGCATTGTGCCCCAAAACGCCCACCTGTTTGTGGCGAGCGGCGCTGCCATGGCGCACGAGTCCAACAAGCTCAGCACGTTCCCGCAGCTTATCGAGGCCATCGACAGCCTGGGTGACACACAGGGTGCCGAGGTCGAGCGCCTGGATCCGCTCTTTGCCACCGACGAGGACTTTGCCGAGTTCAAGGGTCGCCACGACACCGAGGTCGTTCCCAAGGGCAAGCTCGACGGCTACACCGGCCGCGTTTTCATTGGCATCGACGCCGGTTCCACCACCATGAAGGCCGCGCTCGTGGGCGAGGACGGCCAGCTGTTGCACACCTGGTACGGCAACAACAACGGCGACATCCTGGGCACGGCCAAGGTCATCATGGCCGATTTCTACAATCACATCCCCGCCGGCTGCACCATCGGCCACGTGACCACCACGGGCTATGGCGAGGCGCTGCTCATCGAGGCCCTCAAGGCCGATTCCGGCGAGATCGAGACCGTCGCGCACCTGCGCGGCGCCAAGGCGTTCCTGCCCGGCGTCGAGTTTATCCTGGACATCGGCGGCCAGGACATGAAGTGCTTGCGCGTCAAGGACGGCGTCATCGAGCACATCATGCTCAACGAGGCCTGTTCGTCGGGCTGCGGCAGCTTTATCGAGAGTTTCGCCGTCTCTATGAACATGGACGTGCGCGCGTTCGCCGATGCCGCCATCCATGCCAAGGCTCCCGTCGACCTGGGCAGCCGCTGCACGGTCTTTATGAACTCGCGCGTCAAGCAGGCGCAAAAGGAAGGCGCCACGGTGGGCGACATCGCGGCCGGCCTGTCCTATTCCGTCATCAAGAATGCCCTGTTCAAGGTCATTAAGCTACGCGACCCCAAGGAGATCGGTAGCCAGGTGATCGTCCAAGGCGGCACCTTTATGTCCGATGCCACGCTGCGCGCGTTTGAGCAGCTCACCGGCGTGCATGCCGTGCGTCCCGACATCGCCGGCTGCATGGGCGCCTACGGTGCGGCCCTGCTCGCCCGCGATCGCGCCGGCGCCGACGGCACCTCGACCATCCTTTCGGCTGAGGATATCGCGCACCTCACCGTGACGCAAAAGCACGTCCGCTGTGGTCGCTGCTCCAACAACTGCCAGCTCACCGTCAACGACTTTGGCGGCGGCAGGCGCTTCATTACCGGCAACCGCTGCGAGAAGGGCGCCGGCCACAAAAAGCAAAAGACCGAGGCCCCCAACCTCTTCAAAAAGAAAAACGAGTTGCTGTTTAACCGCGAGGTGCTGAGCCCCGACGAGGCCCCGCGCGGCACCGTCGGCATCCCGCGCGCGCTCAACATGTACGAGAACTACCCCTTCTGGCACGCGTTTTTTACGCGCCTAGGCTTTAGCGTGCAGCTGTCCGACCAGTCGAGCAAGAAGACCTACCAGGCGGGCATCGAGTCCATGCCGTCCGAGAGCGTGTGCTATCCGGCCAAGATGAGCCACGGCCACGTGATGAACCTTATCGACCGTGACGTCGACTTCATCTGGATGCCGTGCGTGCGCTGGGAGCGCAAGGAGGATCCGACGGCTGGCAACTGCTATAACTGCCCCATCGTCATGAGCTACCCCACGGCGCTGGCACTCAACATCGACGAGATCCGCGAGCAGAACATCGAGTTCCTGTATCCGTTTGTGCCGTATCACGACAAGACCGAGCTCAAGCGCCGCCTGTACCAGGTGCTCGCCGTCGACCGCGTGGCCGATTCGCAAGCCGGTCGCGGTCGCGTGCGCGGTCCTAAAATCACGCGCTCCGAGGTCGATGTCGCCGTCAACGCTGCCTATGAGGCCGACGCGCGTTTCCACGAGGACATCCAGACCATGGGCGAGGAGGCTCTTAAGTGGGTCGAGGACCACGGTGGCCACGGCATCGTGCTCGCCGGCCGTCCCTACCATAACGACCCCGAGATCAACCACGCCCTGCCCGAGCTTATCTCGAGCTTTGGCTTTGCGGTCTTTACCGAGGATTCGCTTGCGCATCTGGTGAAGCCCGAGCGTCCGATTCGCGTCGTCGACCAGTGGATGTACCACAGCCGCCTGTACGCCGTCGCCCGTTTTGTGACGATGCGCAACGATCTGGACCTGATCCAGCTCAACTCCTTCGGCTGCGGTCTCGATGCCCTGACCACCGACCAGGTGCAGGAGATTCTGGAGGCTAGCGGCAAGATCTACACCGTGCTCAAGATCGACGAGGTGTCCAACCTGGGCGCTGCGCGCATCCGCATCCGCTCACTCATGGCGGCGCTCAAGGACCAGGAGGCCGAGCGCTTGGCCGAGGCCACGGCCGCGGGCGAGGCCTATGAGCAGGGCGATGCCGCGCCGGTGGCGCCTTCCACGGATGCTCCCGCGTTCGCGAGCCGCAAGTACACGTTTGAGGCTCAGCGCGAGAGTGCTTCGACCGCGTGGCCCAAGGTGCCCTTTACCGAGCAGATGCGCGAGGAGGGCTACACCATCCTGTGCCCGCAGATGGCACCAATCCACTTTGACCTGGTCAAAGAGGTGTTCCGCGGTGCCGGCTACAACTTGGAGCTGCTGCCCTCGACCGATCACGACGCCGTCGAGGCTGGCCTGCGCTATGTGAACAATGACATTTGTTACCCGTCGATCCTGGTAACGGGCCAGATCATGGAAGCCATCGAGAGCGGCCGGTACGACCTGTCCAAGACGGCCGTGGTTATCAGCCAGACCGGCGGCGGCTGCCGTGCCACCAACTACATCGCGCTCATCCGCAAGGCCCTGCGCGAGAGCGGCCACCCCGAGATTCCGGTGATCTCGCTTTCGGCCGTGGCGCTGGGCGAGGACAACCCCGGCTTTAAGATTACGCCGGCGCTGCTTAAGCAGGCAGTCTACGCGGTGCTCTTTGGCGACGTGATGATGCAGATGCTCTACCGCTGCCGCCCGTACGAGGCCACGCCCGGTGCTGCCAACGCGCTCTACGAGGAGTACATGGCGCGCGCCCGTAAACTGGCGCCCAAGTTCAACCGCCACAACTACACCAAGCTGTGCCGCGAGGCCATCCGCGCGTTCGACACCATGCCGCTCGTGGGCGAGGGTACTAAGCCGCGCGTGGGCGTGGTCGGTGAGATCTTGGTTAAGTTCCATCCCACGGCCAACAACCACGTGGTCGATGTCATTGAGCGCGAGGGCTGCGAGGCCGTGGTGCCGGGCCTGCTCGACTTCTTCCTGTACTCCATGAGCAATGCCGAGCTGCAGAAGGACGAGCTGGGAAGCTCTGCCACCATGCGCGCTGGCATGCAGGCGCTCATTAAGCTGGTGGACTGGATGCGTACGCCGGTGGAGGAAATGCTCGAGAAGTCCCGCCGCTTCGAGGCGCCCGAGCGCATCGGCACCATGGCCGACAAGGCCCGCACGGTGCTTTCGGTGTGCAACAACATGGGCGAGGGCTGGCTGCTCACGGCCGAGATGCTCGACCTGATTGACCATGGCGCGCCCAACATCATCTGCACGCAGCCCTTTGCGTGCCTGCCCAACCACGTGGTGGGTAAGGCTGTGATCAAGGAGCTGCGCCGCCAGCACCCCGAGAGCAACATTGTCGCGGTGGACTACGACCCCGGTGCGTCCGAGGTCAACCAGCTCAACCGTATTAAGCTTATGATCAGCGTGGCGAAGGAGAACATGCGCGCCGGTAAGGGCTTTAAGCTCGAGAAGGTGGCGCCGCTCGCGATGGACGAGGTTACCGGCCAGATGCGTGCTCATGACGGGTGTGTGAGCTGCGGGCCGGCCAGCGAAGAGGCCGTGGCATCGGTCGCCAAGCGTCTGGGACGCGGTGTGAAGTAGCTAAATTATTCCGACGCTAACAGCGGCTTGCCGAAATAACGTGTGAGCGCGGTGGCGGCCATCTGGCTGTCGCCGCGCCATCTTTCTCTGGCTTGGTCTGGGGCGGTGCAGACAATGAATGGTGCGGTCAGTGCTCGGCTCAACCCGCTGAGAAGGTGGGGCTGAGCCATTTATTTCGGAAGTGGGGCACGGGCTTGCGGATGGTGAGTGGGTCACTGATTTGGCAAGAGTCTGTCAGGCCCTCGTTGTTTTCTCTCGGAATACTTCAAAAAACATGGGCTGACCCACGCTTCTGTTCTGGCGGAATACGTTGCTGCTTTGCATGGAATTAGCATGCCCGTCATATTCAGTTGGAAAGGTCTTCTCTTTCAGCGCTTTTTAAACATCGAGAGAGCTGGCGTGCCTCAAGTTGAATGCAGCTTATCGCGTGATGAGTCTGCGCTTGGGTATCGTTTGAATTTGAAACGCAGTAAAAAGGGATTGATATTCTGTCTTGTTCGCCTAGGCAAACGATTTTTGCTGGATAGCCTATCCTGATTTGAGACGCTTGTGAGGCTATGGTCAGAATAACCCCATGCCTATGAATCAGAAAATCGGACAAATTTTGCTGGTCTGCTAAGTTAATATTCTCGTAGGAAGGGGAAAGGCCCAGATGGTTAAATACTGAGTTTATTCTCTTTCGACAATATCGAATGTCACAGGTGTTTGCAATTGGATATCGAGCCACCGCGTTTAGATTTGCCGTTGCGCGACTAGCTAATGGGTGACTGCTTTCAACTAAGAGGTTGACTTCGGCATTCAATAAAAAATGTGATTCAAAAAGAGTGGTGTCTACTTGTCCAGCGACAATTGCAATGTCGATTTGTCTGTCAAGTAGAAGGGATAAACACGTTCCGCCGTCGTCATATCTGGAAACAGTAAACTTACCGCCCTTATACTTTTTCGAAAGCCTGTTCAGTGTGGGCTGGTTGAACCAGCTTGCGAGTATTGGTGCTAGTCCGACTGCAACGCGTGTCAAACGTGTCTGGGTTATTTTTATCTTTTCACGCGTGATTTGCGCATACGCTTGAATTCCCTCAACTGAAGCTAGTACATCTAATGCTATAGGAAGGATTTCCTCTCCATAGTTTGTTAGATGTAGAATACTGCCTCTTTTTTCGAACAGCTTCAGACCAAGTTCAGATTCCAATGCTCGAATGCCTTTTGAAACAGCTTGCGGCGAAACGCTTAATCTAGTTGCTGCATCCGAGTAATTCTGATAATCAGATACCTTTATGAAATACTGCAGCTGAACAACATTCACCAGAATTTCCTTAGGTTGAATTTTTAATCAGTCTAAGTGTAAATTAAATAATGTTAAACAAGGCAAACAAATTGTTTCATCTAGTACAAAAAGTTATCAAACAGCTTTTGACTTTTTGACCAAAGTATAACTAGGCCTAGAACGAGAAAGGAGCCATTGTGGATTGGATACAGCCAACTCAAACACCTAACGATATTGCTTTGCTATCAAGTTGGTGTCCTTGTCAGGGCGCAAAATGTCAAGGGCGCTGTAATCCCTGGGGGATGTGTGCCGTGTACACGGGCGGGAATTGCCGCGCATTTCAATATTGCGGTATACACGTTAGCTAGGAGCTCCGATGGAATATATTCAAAAGCCAGTGAATACTCAGATGCCTGCTTCGTCTCGAGATATTTCTACGTGTGTGTCCTGTGCAGCACATATTTGTTGGAGTTATTCAGGGGGAGGACCGTGTGGCCTGAGGATCTGCATTACCAAATTTTGTGGCTGGAATTACTCCTAATGGCAGGTTGAAATATTGAAATATGCAACGGAGTAGAAATGAAACAGTCTCGCTTTAATGTAATCGATAAAGGGAATCAACCTACGCTGGCATATAACTCGTACTCTGGTGCAATCGTTGCGTTGGATGCAGAATACGAGAAGGGGCTTTTTGAGAATGGAGCTAATTGCCCTTCGGAAATTGTCGATAATTTGACGGACGCGGGGTTGTTGGTTCCCGACGGACTTGACGAGATCGAACATTTAAAAGAGATATCGTTGGCCTGTCGCATGCAATCAAAATCACTTTCATTTACGATAGCCCCGACATTGAATTGTAACTTCAGATGTCCGTATTGTTATGAGAACGGCAAGCGTTATGGCTCAATGAGCGACCGATGCGTCGATCAGGTAATAAAGCATATCAATGGCATGGTTATAGACAATCAGGCGGAAAGTTTGCAGATTGCCTGGTATGGCGGCGAGCCTTTATTGGCGATTGAGACGGTGGAGAAGATTACGCGCGGAATCCGAAGTGATGAAATCTTATTTAACGCCAGCATGGTGACCAATGGCTATTTCTTAGATGGGAAAACGGCGGAGTTGCTTGCAAAAAATGGGGTTACGCACGTTCAGGTAACTGTCGATGGTCCGCCTGAGATACACAATCGAAGAAGATGTCTTCCTTCTGGCGGCGATACGTTCAACCGTATTATTGATAACGTAAAAAGGGCTAGTGCGTACTTTGATGTCATCTTAAGAGTCAATGTTGATCCGTCGAACGGTGATCAGATTGATCGTTTGGTTGATTCGCTTGATCGTAAAGGTCTTCGTAATAAAGTAAAACTATATTTAGCGGCAGTAGATGATATAAATGGGACGTGCGCTAACTCTCCATGCTATTCAGAGGATGAATTTGCTTCGATTGAAGCATCCTGTCTGTCTCGCTACAAAATGACAGGGTACATGGATCCATTTCTTCCAGGCTTTAATCCGACCATATGCGGAGCCGTCAATAAATATTCAGAAGTTATTGGACCAGACGGTTCCTTATATAAATGCTGGAATGAAATAGGATATTCCGACAGAAGCTATGGGAGCATCTTTGAAAATGTAACGAGTAGCGCATCCGAAGTTTCCATATGGAATGCTTACGACTTTTGTTCAGATTCAGAATGCCTTAACTGCTCACTTCTTCCTATGTGCATGGGTGGCTGTCCCTTCACCAGGCTGTATGAAAATAAGACAAGCTGTGTATCCGCAAGAAAGAACTGTATAAAAGTAATGAGGGCGGCCTATGATCTCAAACATAAGAAGTGATGCGGATTCAACGGCGATCTTCGACTATCTGCCATATTTCAGACTTGGGTTTTCTTCCCAATTGCTTCTGGTTATAGCCTTCGCGTTGTGCTTAATAATATCTGGAATGATGGCTTCTGTATCCCCGCTGCTTACGAGCGCTCTGGTTGACAATATATCTAAAAAAACATCTTATGATACCATCATGATTAGCAGTGCTCTAATTGGTTTTGCGGCACTAATCGATATTGTTGTTAGTTATTTAAGCACCCTTCTTTCAATGCGGATAACGACCGTGGCTGCATTCTCGATTGTTAGAAGTAAAATCGATGAGCTCGTTCGGATGCCTTTTGAGTTATATTTTGAGCAGGAGTCAGCTGAAAAAACTCAACAAATTTGTTCAGATGCCAATACTGTGGCTTCCTTCGGATTGTCGATGCTCCAGACGGTACTTCTTGCGGTTGTCCAGCTAGGTATCAGTTTTATTTTTCTCTATGGATGCTCCGTAGCGCTCTTTTGGGTTTCCGTGACATTTTGCATCTTGTATGCAATTGCATATGCTTTATTCAAAAAACCGCTTTTTGTTTCAGGTCTGACCTTTAAGGAGGAGCAGTCCCTGTATTTCGGAAAAGTGGAGTCCGTACTTGCGCATCAGAGATTTTTGTATGTTAATGTGCTATTCGAAAGAGCATTGAAATCCATAGATAGCTTTTTTTCGTCTTTGCTGCACGCCGGAGTCGCCTATCAAAGTGTCGTTTCGAGATTTCAGGCAACGGATTCCTTTGCTGCAGCTGCGTCCCAGGTGACTATTCTTTTGATTTCGGCTTTCTATGTAATGCATGGAAGCATGAGTGTAGGCCAACTTGTTGCCGTTTCGAGCTACATGGCTTTAATGCTATCTGCCGTGAGGTCAATCTACGGTATAGGTAGTAGCGTACAAGACTGCCTCTCATCGATATCTCGTCTAAATGCCTCTAAATTGCCTTTGGCTGCTGCTGGAGAGGAGATCTTGAAGATCGATTACATCGAACTGCATAATTTTGGTTTTACATTAAATGAAAAGCGTCTCTACAATAACTTGAATCTCAGGTTTGACAAAGGAAAGCTCTATGCTGTTGTGGGGATTAATGGCTCGGGCAAAACGACCCTTGCGTACTTATTAATGGGTTGTTTCAATTCGGGTTACGGTGGGGCTATTTCCTACAACGGTAAGGCCCAAGAAGAAATCAACTGTGAGCTCCTTAGGCGGAATCTAGTTTCGTTTGCTGAACAAAACCCGATATCAGTAAAGGATTTTCTTAGCGATAGAAATTTTCCTTCTATCGAAAAGAAGAGGTGCGGAGGAATGTCTCCTGGGGAACTGAAACAATTGGAAATTAGGCGGGTCTTGGAAAAGAAGGCAGACGTCTACTTATTCGATGAGCCAACAGCATCACTTGATATTGCTCATAAAGAAGCTCTGATAAATGCTGTGAAGGAACTGCGCAAGCACAAGATTGTCATTGTTATTACACACGATATGGACCTAATAACAGCTAGTGATGAGGTGGTAGAGCTTGGGAAAAGCGACTGAAATAATGCGCCTGGGGGCACGTTATCTACTGGGTACGATGGTTGCTAGCGTGCCGTGGGCTATTTGGGTTATTGCAAAAGGATCCCCCGCTTGGCTGTGCTCTACAGGGGCGCTCTTTTGTGCGTTGGTAGTCTATCTTTTTGCAACTCGGGGCGCTGTTTTCTGTGATAAGTCCAAGCGGCGTGGGATTCTTTTGGGATGGCAGTTCATTTTCATCGTATTTATTATTATGGCCGCTATGCTCGATATAGGTGGAAAATCAATATCCAGATGGGTATTGGTTTGTTCGGTTTCAGTTTTGCATGAGCTGTTATTTAGGTACGTATTTTTATTTGAATACACAATCGTCGGAATAGTTCGGCCGTTTTGCATAAGGGCATTTATACAGTCGATGCTATGGGCATTGCTTCTCGTGACTCAACAGTGTTTAATCGGGGCACCCACAAATTACATCATTGCAATGATGGGGGGCTATCTTTGTCTGGGCCTTATTTTTGCGCTGCTCGTGCGAAAAACAGGGACAGTGTGCCCGTCTCTTTTAGCCATGATGTTTCTGAATTTTATCAACATCCTAGCTCTTTGAATTACGGACATAATCTTCAAAATCTTCAGGTGTTGGCGCCTTGGCCGACAAGGCCCGCACGGTGCTTTCGGTATGTAATAATATGGGCGAGGGCTGGCTGCTCACGGCCGAGATACTCGACCTGATCGCGGTGCGCCCAACATCATCTGCACGCAGCCCTTCGCCTGCCTGCGATTTGGTTAGCGAGGACGCCGTGGCGTCGGTCGCCGAGCGTCTGGGACGCGGCATTAAGAAGTAACATGCCTGCTTTAGGCTGGTATGAGACAAACGGGTGGCAGTCATACCGGCTACCACCCGTTTTTACTGGATATATGTTGCGTAAATGGCCTTGCCGACGCCTTTCGTGGACTCCGGATTTCGGAAGTGCGGGGAAAAACTCCGAACCTCCGAGCACACTGCTCTTTTACACTCTTGTGACCTGCGGTTTTGTTGCTAAAAAAGTCGGTCTGGTCGGCGGAACTCAGTTTTTCACCGCACTTCCGAAAACCGCGGTCTCGCAATATGAAAAACGCCTCCATAACTCTGGGTTAATGGATAAGTGTGGCCGTTCGTCGAATATCACTGTCCGTTTATGGAACCTATCTCCAACGAGTCGTAGCCATATGGTTTGATGTTAGAAACACATAGTTGCCGCCGGGCTGCGGGTGACATTTGCTCTGATATCGGAGGTGCCAAGTATGTTTCGCGCT
Organism: bacterium; assembly: GCA_963602135.1. Taxonomy (GTDB): domain Bacteria; phylum Actinomycetota; class Coriobacteriia; order Coriobacteriales; family Coriobacteriaceae; genus Collinsella. The sequence goes on from CAVCHM010000013.1 coordinate 24,516, forward strand.
CCGTTAAACAAGTATCGGGCTGGTTAATATGGGCCGCCGTACTATTTCGATAACCCTTGCAGTGGTCTGTCTGGCTGTGCTCCTGGGCGCTACAGGGCTGTTTGCTATAAGCCGAGAAACGTCCTATATGCAGGAATGCGCTTCCGAAGGGTTTGCCATTGATGGTTTCTACCGGGATGACAAAACGAGTCGGGAAACCCTGGCTTTTCTTGAGGAGGACAACTGTCGATGGCAGCTGGTCGACCAAGACGGAATCTGCACAGACGGGCAGTTCGAGCGTATGGACGACCCCAACATTCTGGTATTAAAGAATGAAAACGGCGAAAAATTCGGTACGGTCCACGTGGCGTATATTTCGCGTCGACGCGATCGGGGTTGGCTCTACCTATTTAGAGATACCAAGGTGACCCGCTTTAATCTGGTGAGCACTTATCCGGCGTTTATGGTGGAGTCCGGCGATGTCGATGTGGAAAGTTGATTTACGGCAATAAAACGGCGAGCGGGGCACGGTCACGTACTGTGCTCCGCTTTTTGTTCGTGTCCGCGTCGCGTCTGCGCCACGTCGTGGCCTGCGCCTGCGCCCTGCATCACCTCACATCAAACTCCACGCGATCGAGTTCGGGCACGTTGAGGTCGATGAGCTTGCGGGCGACATGGCGGTCGTGTGCCCCGAGCACCTCGCTTGTCGTCACGTGGGCGACAATCTCGCGCTCGACAAGGCCCTCGTCGTCGCCCTCGGTAGCCGAGACCTCGACGGCGACGGTGTAATCCTTAAAGCCCGGCAGCACCGCGGCAAGTTCACGCGTGGTCTCGGTGATGCCATAGCCGTCCTGCACGCCGGCTTGCGCCGAGCCAATGGAACCCGCGGTCATAACGATGCAGGGGATGGCAAAGATTGCCGTGCCCACGATGATGCGGCGGCGTACTTTGCGCGATAGCTCATCGACCTCGGCGTTTTCCTCGGCGGTTACAATGCCGTCGCCGTTGAGGTCGCGCTTGAGTGGCACGCGCAAAAGAAGCAGCACGGCTTCGGCAGCCAGCGCGATAAAGACCACGTTGATGCCAAACTCGTAGAGTGCCGAGAGGAAGAGCGACCCGTTTGCGATGGCGATGCCGTAGCCCGCCGCGCACAGGGGCGGCATGAGCGCGGTCGCCACGGCCACGCCGGCGATGAGCGTGGAAGGTTCCTGGTCGCGCGAGTTGCCCAGCCCGCCGGCAAAGCCGCCTGCGAGTGCGACGGCAAGGTCCCACACGGTGGGCGTCGAGTTGTCGATGATGGCGGCCGTGGTGGTGCCAAGGGGCGAGAGCTTAAAATACAGCGTGGACGTGATCAGGCAAAAGACCATTTGCAGCGCGAGGCCGGCAATGGCCTCGACGGTAATCTCGCGGTCGAGCGTGGCAGCGCCATACGCCATGGCAAGAACCGATCCCATGAGCGGGCAGATGAGCATGGCGCCCACGATGGCGATATCCGAGTCGATATCGAGACCGATGCTCGCGATGAGCATGGCGATGATGAGGATGCACAGGTGCGAACCGGTCAGGCGCGCCCCGTTTACAAAGCGCTTGCGGATCACGTGATAGGGTGCGCGGCCCTCACGAATGTTGAATGCGCGCTTTAAGAAGCGCGCGGTCTCGTCGGCGGCCTTGGTGTGAAGCGGTCGAATGTCGTGACGCCGGTGATGGCGCTCACGCAGTCGCTTGATCTGTTGTTTGTCGAGTTCCATGTCCACCTCGTTTTGGCGCGGGCCGTACATCTTGCCTGTCGTCCTTACTCTACACCGTGGCGGGCAGGTCGGTTATCCTACCATGGAGTTTAGGCGAGCGGGCAAACGAGGACGCATCACATGCGGATGCGGCCGAGGCTTTCGGCAGATACAAAAAGCGCGGGGTCGGATTGACTCCGACCCCGCGCTCTGCGTTGGTGCGTTGTTGTTCGGCCTAGCCCAGCAGGCTCAAGCCGACGGAGATGAACGCCAGGATAACGCCGACGATGGACTCGCCGCCGAGCAGGCCGCTGGCGACGACCAAGCCCTGCTCCTGGAAGGCGGCGTCCTTGGCAGCCTTCTCCTCGTCCGAAAGACCGGCCTCGGCATCGCGGTGGGCGGCCCACTTGTCGTAGGCGAGCTTGACGCAGGAGCCCAGGAATGCCGTGAGCGACATGTAGAACGGCAGGTACACGCCCAGGCCGATCATCATGGCTGGAATGCCGAGCCAGTACATGACGATGCCGGCGATAAAGCCGCCTGCGAACCACGGCACGCTCGGAATGCCCGAGACCATGGTGGCAACCACACTTGCCTGCGCGGCCACGAAGCTCTTGTCGGGGCCAAAGGCGTCCGGACCATAGGCGGTGACGAGCGCGACCATGACGGCGGCGGCGACCAGGGCACCCACGACGCCGCCGATGGCCTGGCCGATCCACTGTGCACGCGGGTTGGTGCCCAGCACGGCGCCGGCCTTAAAGTCGTTCATGACGTCGCCCGCAAGGCCGCACGCCACGGCCACGATGCCGGCGATAAAGAACAGCTTGACCTGTGCGAGCTGCGCAAAGGCCGCCACGATGAGCATGACGATGAGGCCAAAGATCTCCATGGGGTCGATGCCCGTCTGGCCGCAGCTCTGCGCGCTCATGATGGTGGTGACAAAGGTGAACAGCGTGACGATGACGGCCGGGACGGGGCCAAGGTCGAGCGCGATGGCGACAATCACGGCGATGGCGGCAGTGCCCAGGCCGATGATGCCGGCGTCGAGCTTGAGCGAGCCCGAGATGAGCGACTGCTCGTCGGTGTCGGTGGAGCTGTCGGCGGCAAGGCCGCGGACGATACCGGCGACCTGCGGCAGGATGTCCTTGAGGACGACGGCGACGCCAAAGCCCATCATAAGGCCCATGCCGAGGGACTTGACGATGCCTTGTGCGGTCATAACGTCAAACAGACCGGTAGCGGTGCCGCCGACAATGATGCCAAAATTGCCCAGTAGCGCGCCGGCAAACCAGAATGCGACCGGGGCGAAGCCCACGAGGAAGCCGACGGAGAGCAACATGGGCGAGTTGTAGATGGCAAAGGTAACGCCGGGGATATTGAGCGTGCACAGCATGCTGGGCACCACGCCCAGGGCGTCGCGCAGCACGCTGTAGATGCCGGCGATGGCCATGGAGCCAAAGAGCTGCTTGCCAGTCTTGCCGCCGGCCTCGGTGGCGCGCAGGGTCTGAGCTGCGGCGTTGCCGGTGGGGAACTCCAGCGCGGCGTCCACGATAAAGTGACGGTGGATGAGTGCCGTGGCCAGCAGACCCAGGATGGTGCCGGCGAGTGCCACGATGAACATGTCGAGCCAGCTGATCTGGTCGGCATAGCCCAGCATCCAGGCGCCCGGGATGGTAAACGCCAGACCGCCGGCGACCATGGCGCCTGCTGACATGATGGTGTGGGTGACGTTTGCCTCGTTGAGGCTGGCGTTGCCCATGAGCTTAAGGAAGAACAGCGAGATGACGGCAGCGAAGACGATCGGCCAGGGGAGTGCGCCCATCTTGAGGGCGGTGTAGGCCGAGCTTGCCGTGATGATCACGCAGCCAAGGACGCCGATGACGACGCCGCGCAGCGTAAGTTGACCGCGCATCGAGGTGCGGTTCGAGGGATTGCTCATATAAAACTCCTTTGCGTATATCCGCTTCCCCCGGGAGCGCCGATACGGATACGGCGCGGGAAGTCGGGTTACCAAGGGCCGCCGCGTGAGCTCGCGCGCGACCGCGCACCAGTATAGCCGCAAGTTAGTCATTTTGGGATGGCTGGTTTAGGTAGGCGATATACTGCTGGGCAGACGAAAGGAGCGCCGACGATGCTTAATGGGTGCGCATATATATTGACGGTCGACGTGGGCAACACGTTCATTCGCTTTGGCCTGTTTGCCGAGGATTCGGCCGCGGCGCAGGAGCGCCCGCTCGCGACGTGCGAGATCACGACGCCGGCCCGTATTACGGCCGACGAGGCGCGCATGCGTCTCGTGCAGGTCATGGCCGCACTGGCGGCCGATGCGGGCATGCCGGGTGCGCTTGTGCCCGCGGCTGCTGTGCTGAGCTGCGTGGTCCCGGCGCTCGAGCGCCCGTGGAAGGCGGCACTTTTCCGCACCTGCACGGGGCGCGTGCTCACCGTGGGGCCGGGACTTAAGACCGGCATACCCGTGCACTACGACGATCCGGCCGAGATCGGCCCCGACCGCATCGCCGATGCCGTGGCGGCCCGCGCCGTCTACGGCTCGCCGTGCATCGTGATTGACCTGGGCACGACGACCAATATCGAGGTCATCGACGCGCACGGTACCTTTGTCGGCGGCGTTATCGCGCCGGGGCTGGCACTCGGCGCCCGTTCGCTCTCGGCGGCGGCAGCGCGCCTACCCCAGGTTGAGCCCTCGGCGCCAACGCACGTCATCGGACGCAACACGCGTGAGGCCATGCGCTCGGGTGTGGTTTTGGGCGAGGTAGCCCGCATCGACGGCATGCTCGACATGGTGCTTGCCGAGATGCGCGCGACCAAGGCCGCGGGGGAGGGCGATGTGCCCATCGTCATTACCGGCGACGATGCCGAGGCACTTGCGGCGCTGGTCGGCCATAGCCTGACGGTAGACGACGCGCTGACGTTGCGGGGTCTCGCCGAGCTCTACCGCATCAACCAAAAGCCCCGCCGCGCGTAGGGCGAGGGGCTGGTGGGATAAGCGCCCCTACCTTTCACCTGCTACAATGGGCCAAACTATTGCGATTTCGGAGGTGTCTGCCATGTCGGACGATCTTCATCAAACCGCGTCGGGCAAGCGCCGCGACGTTATTAGCTGGGACGAGTTCTTTATGAGCGTGGCCATTGCCGCGCAGCGCCGCAGCAAGGACCCCAACACGCAGGTGGGCGCGTGCATCGCCAGCACCAACCACCGCATCCTTTCGGTGGGCTACAACGGCACGCCCTCGGCGCTCAACGACGACTTTTTCCCGTGGGGAACGAGCGATGACCCGTTGCAGGACAAGCACAACTACGTGGTGCATGCCGAGGCAAACGCCGTGCTCAACTACCGCGGCTCGCTCAAAGACCTCGAGGGTTCCACGGTCTACGTCACGCTGTTCCCGTGCCACGACTGTGCCAAGATTCTGGCACAGGTAGGTGTAGGCGAGGTTGTCTACCTGGACAACAAGTACGCCGATACCGACGACGGCCGCATTAGCCGTCGCATCCTCGACTCCTGCGGCATCAGCTACCGCCAGGTTATCGTCGATGTCCATATTGGTACCGGGGAGCGGGCTCAGCAGTAGTGCGTGCCAACGCCAGCTGGCGGCAAAACAGCTAAAAGAGCCCCGTCCCAAATTGACTGCTCGTGAAAGTCGTGTCCGTGCGCATGGCTGGCGCTCAAGCGGGTACATGGCTGTAGTAACATAGCCCCTGTCCGCGGGCGTGCCCGCGTTATTGTGAGAAAGGAGCCCCTGTGGCTGTTAACGAAGAGCTGCTTAAGAAGGTTCTTGAGGAGATCCGCCCCAACTTGCAGGCCGATGGCGGCGATATGGAGTATGTGGGCGTCGACGACGAGGGCGTCGTCAAGCTGGAGCTGCAGGGCGCCTGCGCCGGCTGCCCCATGAGCTCGCTGACCCTGTCCATGGGTATCGAGCGTATCCTGAAGGAGCATGTGCCCGGCGTTACCCGCGTCGAGCAGGTCAATGCCTCTGGCGAGACCGACGACCTGTACGACGAGTACGCGCCGTTCTAAGATGCGAAAGCTGCGGACGGTACGCTCCGCATAGACGTTACGTCCAAATATGCGTCTGCGAGCGTAAGGCCCGCGGCCGCATTTGTATGTAGGGAGCAGGGGATCGATATGCTCAACGACCTCTACCATATGCTTGATCCCGTCGCGATCTCGGCGGGCCCCATCACCATCTACTGGTACGGCCTGGCCTATGTGGTCGGCGCCCTGCTTACGGCAGTCGTTATGTATCGCACGCAGCGCCGCTGGGGCTTCGACATTACGATTGATGACCTGACGAGCGTCGTGGTCGGCGTGGTCTTTGGCCTCATCATTGGCGCCCGCCTGTTCTACGTCATCTTTTACGGCGATGGCTACTACTGGACGCATCCGCTCGAGATCTTTGCCACCAACGAGGGCGGCATGAGCTTCCACGGTGGCCTGGTCGGCGGCATCTTGGGCGGCATCATCGTGTGCCGCATGTATAAGCTCGACGCCTGGACCATCGCCGACCTTGCTGTTATCGGCGCTCCGCTGGCGCTGTGTCTGGGACGCTGCGCCAACTTCGTAAACGGTGAGCTGTGGGGTAAGCCGACCGATCTGCCCTGGGGTGTGGTCTTTGGCGGCACCGCGGGCGATATGCCGCGCCATCCCTCCCAGCTCTACGAGGCGTTTCTAGAGGGCATTGTGCTCTTCTGCATCCTGCAGGTACTCAGTCGCAAAAAACCGCTGCTGCCCCAGGGTACGTTTATGGGCGTCTTTGTGATGGGGTACGGCATCGTCCGCTTTCTCGTCGAGTTCGTGCGCGTGCCCGATGCCCAGCTGGGTTATCTGCTGGGAGGCGTTATCACCATGGGCCAGCTGCTGAGTTTGCCGCTCGTGATTGCCGGCCTGGTGCTCATCATCTTCGCCCGACACCGCAATCGCCCCCAGCGCATCTACCTCGACGCCTAACCACCACAAAGGGGACAGGCACCTTTGTGGTGGTTTTGCCGAGTTTGATAGGTTTCTAGAAAGGCTTTCGGACTGTGAAGGATTCCGACCTCTCCACAACGGCTGCGCGCGACGCTGCCCGCATCGTCTGGTTTAAGCGCTACCCCGCCAAGCAGACGCTCATCGCATTTCTGCTCGCGCTGTTGGCGACCACGGCGTTTTCCATCGATCCCGCGCCGGTCTCGAGCAACGCAGTCTTGGCGATTGACCCCAAAGCCTCGGGCATGCTGTACGTGTGCTACGAGGTGCTCCTCTCGTTTGCCGGCCATACCGACGCGGTCATGCTGCTTGCGCTTGCCTGCCTGCTCACGCTGCCGTTTCGCTACGTATTCTTTGGCCGCGGCGATGCTTGGCGTCCTTCGGTGATCCTTCCGTCGCTGTTCTTTGCCGTCTGCATGGTGTTTGGCCGCAGCTACGACCTCACCGATTCGGCCGAGATCGTGCTCGGCGACAAGGCTCGCATCATCTGCGCCTGGATAGGCGGTGCGGGCTGGATGCTCTTGGCGGTCGTTGCCTTCTACCTGGCTTTTGAGTGTCTAGATTGGCTGAGCTCTCGGCGCATTCCGTTTTCCGAAGCGCACTTTGGCCGCGTATGGCGCGTGGCTCACGCCGCGCTCTCGGTCCATCCCTTTGCCGGGCCCTTTCTGGTGCTTATGATTGCCTGGGCGCCCACGCTCATCGCTTCGCTGCCCGGCCTTTTTATGGGAGATACGGGTGCGCAGATTCGCCAGTGGTTCAATTACCCCAACGGCACGAGTGACTACCTGCGTCTGCTCAATCCCAATGTGTTGCTCAACGGACATCACCCCGTGGTGCACACGGCCATCATCGGTTCGTGCGTCCAGCTGGGGCTTTCATTGTTCAACAGCGCCAACGCAGGTCTTGCCATCTACACCTGCGCTCAGTTCGTCATCACGGCCGCCTGCATGGCCTATTCCATCTCGTCGCTGCGCAAGCTGGGCGTGAGTCTGCCGGTCCGTGGCGTGATCTTGCTGTTCTTTGTGTTTATGCCCATGTTCTCCAACTACGCGGCCCTGCTTACCAAAGACGTGCTGTTTGCCGACGCGTTTTTGGTGCTGTTGGTGCAGACCGTGAAGCTCGTGGCATGCGGCCTGCCCCGTCGCGATGCCAATGCCGAGCGTGCGGGCGAACAGAGGCCCGTGCTCTTTGCGCGCCATGACTGGCTGCTGCTCGCTCTGGGTGCCATGGGTTCCACGTTTCTGCGCAACGGCGGCCTGGTGTTTCCCCTGGCGGCATGCGTAATCGCGGCGGCGTTTTGCGCATGGGACGCGCATGTGGCTCGTCGCGCAGCCAAGCAGGCTGGTGCTGCGCCTTCGGGCGCCATCCCGCGTTTCCGCTGGGTGGGAGTTCTTGCGGTGCTTGCTCTCTGCCTTGCCTCTAATATGTACTTCACCAAGGTCTTTATGCCGGCGCACGACATCACGCCTGGTTCCAAGCGCGAAATCCTCTCGATTCCGTTCCAGCAGACGGCTCGTTTCGTCCAAAAGCACGACGGCCTCAACTCGGGCGTCAACCCCACGGTTAAGGAGGACGGCACCATCGTGGAGGCTCCTTGCGACGGCTTGGTGACCGACGAAGAGCGTGCCGTGATCGACCGTGTGCTCAAGTACGAGAATCTGGGCCGCCGTTACAACCCCGACAAGTCCGACGCCGTCAAAAATTGCTTTAACGAGTACGCCTCGCAGGAGGACATCAAGACCTATTTTGAGGTGTGGGCGCAGATGTTCAAAAAGGATCCTGAGTGCTATATCTCGGCGCTCATCAATAACTACTACGGCTACTTTTATCCGAGTGCCCGCGATGCGTGGGTCTACAGCACGTCGCGCAGTGCCGAGATTATGGCACGCCCCGATAATCTCAAGTACTTCGACTTCCATCCGGTCGATAGCAAGGTTGTGCGCTGGTGCGACCACCTGATCAACCTGTATCGCGTGGCAGTACAACGCATCCCGTTTATCTCGCTCACCATGAGCTCGGCCACCTATGTGTGGATCATGATCGCCGTGGTGGTCTACCTGCTGCGTCGTCATTCATGGCGTGCGCTGGCGATCTGGGTGCCGCTGTTGGGCGTGCTCGCCGTGTGCCTGATTGGTCCGTGCAACGGCTCGACCTACATGCGCTACCTGTATCCGGTCATCGCCTGCATGCCCTTCGCCATCGGCGCCACCGTCACCCGCAGCGACTTCCTCTGGTCCTAACTTGGTGCATTGGGGTCAGGTTTCTTTGCACCAAAGGGGACATCATCACGACGCCTTCATTTTGGGGTTTATCTCGCAGGCTAGTAGGTATATCATAACGACGTTTGTTTATATTGCCCGAGCATCTGCGCTGGGCTTTAGGTCGAAACCGATAGGAGACACGTATGTCCGGACACTCTAAGTGGGCCACAACCAAGCATCGTAAGGGCGCGCAGGACGCCAAGCGTTCCGCCCTCTTCTCCAAGCTCAGCCGCAACATCACCGTTGCTGCCCGTCTCGGCGGTGACCCGCTGCCCGAGAACAACGCCAGCCTCGCCGCTGCCGTTGCCAAGGCCAAGGCTCAGTCCATGCCTAAGGACAAGATCAAGTCCGCTATTGACAAGGCTTTTGGTTCGGGTGCTGACGCCGCCGTCTACGAGAACATCGTGTACGAGGGCTACGGTCCCGCCGGTGTCGCCGTCTACGTCGACTGCCTGACCGACAACCGCAACCGTACCGCCGCTGATGTCCGTTCCGCCTTCTCCCACGCTGGTGGCAACCTGGGCACCTCCGGCTCCGTCGCCTTCCAGTTTGAGCGTAAGGGCCAGATCGTCGTCGCCAAGGAGATCCTGGACGAGAACGCCAAGAAGGAGACCATGATCGCCAACGGTGCTGCCGGTGACGAGGATGAGTTCATGATGGCCATCGCCGAGGCCGGTGGCGAGGACTACGAGGACGCCGGCGAGGAGTGGATTGTCTGGACTACTGCCAACGAGGTCATGGCTGTCTCCAAGGCGCTCGAGGAGCAGGGCGTCCAGGTCAAGGGCTCCGAGACCACCATGGTCCCGACTACCCCGACCGAGGTCTCCGGCGCCGACGCCAAGAAGGTTCAGCGCCTCATCGACCGTCTTGAGGAGCTCGACGACGTCCAGGATGTTTACAGCACCATGGACATGACCGACGAGGTCATCGCTGCCCTCGAGGAGGAGTAGCGCTCGCACGGGTTAAGCCGTGCATATCTGGGCATAATGAAGCGAGCATGCAAGCCTCGTGGAATAGATGAGCCGGATCCGCGTGCGTAGAGCACCGGACCCGGCTCTTTTATAATGATGCGAACCGTTCTGCATTTCGAGAGCCGAGATTTGAAGGGAGCGCCGCGTGCGCGTACTCAAACGAGCCCTAGCGATCGTGTATCTTGCCGCCACCATCGTGGCGCTGGGTACGCTTGTCTGCCAGTTTTGGGGGCCGTATACGTATCGCTTTATGCTGCTGATGCGCGACCCCATGCCGCGCATCGTCGTGACGGTGTGCGCCGGCGTCGTGGCGCTTGGCGTACTGCTGAGCTTTTTCCGCCTGATGTTCGCCCGTCGCGAGCCGTCCTGCGTGCATCCGGCGGGGGAGCGCAATATCGAGGTTACCCTTGCGTCGCTTTCTTCGTGCGCCAGGGCTGCTGCCGAGCGCGACGACCGCGTGATGGTTGAGCATATCGAGGCCCGCGTCCAAGGCTCCGACGATTCGCACGTCCGTTTTAAGGTCGAGGCCATCGCGCTCGATGATAAGGACGTTGCCGCTCTTGCCACCTCGATGCAGCAGCGCATCGAGAAGGCCTGCGACACCATGCTCGGCACGCCGGGTACGACCGCGCGTGTCCGTTTTTTGCCGTCCAAGACTACCGTCCAGACCGTGGAGGTTTCCGGTGAGTGATACCAATCAAGATAAGACCGCTCGTACGCCGCGCCTGACGATTGACCAGAGCGCTACGCCGGCGAGCGAACCTGTTGATTCCAAAGCAGAGGCAACCGAGTTACAAGACGCGGCAGCCGCGGATTTTGACGAGGCTATGGGTCTCATCAAGGGTACGGGCGCTGCCATCTGGAGCTATGCTGTGCGTCATCCCAACACCACGCTCGGTGCCGTCGCTGGCTTTATCCTCGCCGTTTTGGTGCTCACGCTCGGCCTGTGGGATACGCTCGTCATTGCATTCTTCGTGCTGATCGGCGCTGTGATCGGCCAAATTCGCGACGGCGAGAACGGGATCGTCAACTTCTTCGGCCGTCTGTTTAGCGGCCGCTAATATGTATTCGACTGTCGCATCCGCGGCAGGCATAAGGAGGAACCATGGCTTTTAATACGAAGGTCGATGTAGCCGATACCGAGCTCGAGGAGAACGAGGCGGTCGTCGCCGAAGCTGAGGATGTGACGCTCGAGGACGAGGCTCTCGTCGAGGCCGAGTCCGATACGGATGAGGACGACGAGGAAGCAGACGAGTCCGAGGACTCGCTGACCTATTCCAACGGCGTGATCGAGAAGATCGTTGCCATGGCCACTCGCGAGGTTCCGCACGTTCTGGGCATGAAGGGTAACCTCATGCACTTTGTGCAGGAGCAGTTTGGTGCCGAGAATCTGACCAAGGGCGTGACGGTCGAGGTCACCGATGACAATCGCGTGGTCGTCAACATCTCCGTCATCATCGAGTACGGCGCCTATGCGCCCGCGATCTTCGACGATGTTAAGGCACGTGTCACCGAGCGCCTTGCCGCGATGACTGGCCTTGAGGTGGCGGGCGTCAACCTGCGCATCGAGGATGTCATCACCCCCGAGGAGTACGAGCACCGCACCAGCCAGCACGAGTAACCTATCAAAAAGGGACAGGTTTGTTTTGGCAGGTTTTATCTGCGAAAACGTCAAACGGCCGACCGCGCAAGCAAAAGCGCGGTCGGTCGTTTTCTATATGCCCTCGATGCAGCCATGCCGCTCGTCTAACTAAGGGTTGCAATCTTCGCGTTCCGCGTTACCCTAATGGGCGCATTGTTTCCAAATTGTTAACGAGGGGTTGCCGTAATGGCCGACGAACACGAGACCGAAAGCAAAGCATGGGCGATTGAGGCCGCTGCGGCAGAGGCGGCGTCGCGTGCCGCCGAGGAGGTGCATCGTCCTCCGGTGGTGCCGATGGAGCGCGTTGTCGGTCGCGAGGATATCGAACGTGGCGAGCGCGCCGGCCGCAAGCGCAGCCAGGAGCCAGGCTTTCCGCGCTTTTTTGCCGAGCTCAACCTGGGTTTGATCCTCACGGCGTTCGCCATCGTGGCTTTTAAAACTCCCAACCACTTTGCCTTCGGCGGCACCTCGGGCGTATCGGTCATCCTATCCACGCTGTTCCCGACTCTGCCCGTCGGCGTCTTTATGTGGATCATCAACGCGGTCCTGGTCATCCTGGGCTTTATCTTTTTGGAGCGCAAGGCAATCCTCTGGAGCGTCTTCGCCTCGTTTGCGCTTTCGGCCTACGTTTCGCTGTTTGAGCTCTTTATTCCCACCGATGTTTCGCTCACAGGCGACATGTGGCTTGACCTGTGCTTTGCCGTCATCTTGCCGGCGCTGGGCAGTGCCATCGTCTTTGACATCGGCGCCTCGACGGGCGGCACCGACATCCTTGCCATGATCCTCAAGCGTCGTACGACGCTCGAGATCGGACGCGCCTTGTTGCTGGTCGATATCGGCATCGTGACCGTCGCGGCTTTCCTGTATGGCCCGCGCGTCGGCCTGTACTGCGTACTTGGCCTGTTTGCCAAGACGCTCGTGGTCGATAAGGCCATCGAGAGCATTCACCTTCGTAAGGTCTGTACGATTATTTGCGCCGAACCGCGCAAAGTCGAGGAGTTTATCGTCAAGCATCTCAACCGCACAGCAACGATCAGCCGTGGCTACGGCGCCTTCTCGGGCAGGTGCGTCACGGTGATCATGAGCGTGCTGAGCCGTCGCGAGGCAGTGCAACTGCGCCGCTATGCCCGCGAGATTGACCCTGGTGCCTTCATCACCATCGTCGATAGCTCCGAAATCGTCGGCAAGGGCTTCCGCGGCACGAACTAGCCCGGTCGTACCCTTCGAATCATTGAATAAACCGGCTACGTTGCAAATCGGTCATCTTGCGGTATTTGTTCCCACATTGGGCGATAATGATGCCAAAGACATCGTTTGCGATCCAGGTGATTCGCTCTAGATACGAAGGGATGATTTCGATGTTCTGTTCGCAGTGTGGTGCCCCCATGGGCGACAACGATAAGTTCTGTGGTGCGTGTGGTGCCCCCAATGCCGGTGCCGCAGCCTCTGCCCCTCAGGGTCAGCCCCAGCAGTTTGTTCCGCAACCGCCCGTGGCGAATGCGTCCAAGGGCTGTGTGGCTCAGGCGTTTGAGGACATGACCAAGACGCCGGGCGTGCTGCAGCGCGTGTGCCAGATCGCCTTTTTGCCGGCGCTGATTTGTGTTGTGTCGGTGCTCGTGCTGTTCATTCCCGTTATCGGCGGTATCGCGGCTGCCATCGGCTTTTTGGCAGCTTGCATTGCGAGCGTGTGTGGTTCCGGCTTTGGTATTGAGTGGGGTCGCGATCTGTCGCTCAAGGTTGATGACGGTATGGATCGTCCACTCATGCGTTCCACGTCGTTTGGCCTCGGAGTCTTTTCGAGCGTTATCTCGGTCGTGCTCGAGGTTATCGCTGCCATTCCCGTTATCGGTGTAGTGCTTTCGCTGGTGGAGAGCGTGGTAATTGGCGCCGCGGGCTCGTATTCGTATTACGGCTCTTATGCACTCGAGGCAGCGCTGTTCGGCTCGCTTGGCCTGCTTGTCCTGGCTATGATTGCCACGGCGGTCTTGGGGGTCTTCTTTAAGATGTTCGCCGACATTGCCGTGATGCACTTTGCGGTGACCGGTCGTGTCGAGAGCGCGTTTTCGCTCGATAAGGTCTGGGCGGCCTTTAAGAACAATAAGACCAAGCTGTTCTGCGCTTCGTTCCTCCCCGAGTTTTTGACGGGTCTGGTCGCTAACGTTGTCACCTGGATCCTGACGTTCGTCTTTGGCACCATTGCCTCTGTCGGTATGTATAGCTACTACTACCGTCCTACGGCTATTGAGGCGCTTGTTACCGGCGGTGGCATCACGCTCGTATTGTTCTTGGTGCTGACGGCGTTTGTCACGGTATTCCTCACGGTCTTTGGCAAGATGCTCAAGCACCGTGCCGTTGGCTATTGGGTCGCGCGCTACGCAAGCGAGTGGGTCGACGAGGACAAGGACGACGTCCTGACTTTTGTGCTGCCGTTTGAGAAGAAGTCTGCTCCGGCTGGTTTTGGCGCCGACGCAGCGCCCGTATCCGATTCCGCTGCGGCGCCGGCGCCTGCGCCCGAGCCCGAGCCCGAGCCCGTGCCTGAGCCTGAGCCTGAGCCTGCGCCAAGCTCCGACGAGGATCCGCAGGACGAGTAACCCTGCCGCCTGCCATTTGGGGACGGGGTAGAAACGGTAGAAATAGCGCTTGACAAATAAGCGGGGACGGACGTGCCGAAGCGTCCGCCCCCGCTTTGATATCGCGATGCGGCTATGACTGCGAGATGGTCGTGGATCGACTACTCGTCGTGCTTCTCCTCGCGGCGAGCGGCGGCACGTGCATCGTGGATGCCCTTGATCGCGGCATGACGAGCCGTGCGGGCATCATGGATGGCGTCACGGGCCTCGGCGGACGTCGCCTTGGCAGAGCGCAACTTGGCGGCCAGGTCGGGGTTGGTCTCGGCGACCGCGGCAATCGTGGGGCCGTCGAGCTCTTCTTGTGTGGGCTCGGCCAAAAAGTCGATGGCATATTGGGCGGCCACCATGGAGCCCTTGGCCAGTACCGACTCGTCAATCTTGTAGAAGCAAGAATGTTGGGCGTACGTGGCGCCAATCTGGGGGTTGCGCGTGCCAACAAAGGCGAGCACGCCCGGTACGCGGCGCAGGTACTCCGAAAAATCCTCACCCGAGAGTGTGCCGCGATAATGGCCTTGGCCGGTGGGGCCCAGGCATTTGATTACTGCCTGGCGGCAGCGCTCGCTCGAGGCGGCATCGTTTTCGACCTTGTAATTGGCGATGGTGTAGTCGGTGAGCTCTGCCTCGGCGCCCAAGGCGGCCGCGGTATGCTCCACGATGCGGCGCATGAGCTCCGGCATTTCCTCGTGGGTCGAATCTCCGTAGGTGCGCACCGTGCCGGCGAGGTAGGCCGTGCCGGCGATAACGTTGCGCGCGGTGCCGCCGTGCAGCTCGCCGACGGTAATGACGGCCGGCTCGTAGGGACTGATCTCGCGCGAAACGATGGTCTGCAGAGCGTTGACGATCTCGGCGGCAACCATAACGGCGTCGTGACCGCGCTGGGGCATGGCGCCGTGGCACGAGGTGCCGCGGACGTCGATGCGGAACCAGTCGGTATTGGCCATGCGCGGTCCGGGCTCGCAGCTCACGGTGCCGGCGTCGACCTCACTCCAGATGTGCGCGGCGTAGGCGCCATCGACGCCGTCGAGCACGCCCGTGCCGATCATGAGTTTGGCGCCCTGGCCGTTTTCCTCACTGGGCTGGAAGACGATGCGGACTTCGCCGTGGATGTCGTCGGTCATATGGCGCAGGATCTGCAGCGTGCCGAGCATCATGGCGATGTGGCAGTCGTGGCCGCAGGCGTGCATGCAGCCCTCGTTGACGCTGGCGAAATCCTCGCCGGTCTGCTCGGTGACGGGCAGGGCGTCGATATCCGCGCGCAGTAGGATGCGGCGGCGCGGCGTGCCGTCCTCGCGGTAGGCGTCGGGCGCGGTGCCGCGAAGGGTCGCCACCAGGCCCGTCTTAAGGGGACGCTCGTAGGGGATATTCATGGCGTCGAGCTGGTTGGCGATGTCGGAAGTCGTGCGCTCCTCGGCAAGGCTCAGCTCCGGGTGCTTATGGAAGTGCCGGCGCTGCTTGATGATGTAGGGTTCAAACTCGGCTGCGATATCCTGGATGGCCGCGGTGACGTCGTCTGCCGCGCGAACCTCGGTTGCCGCCATAATTTGCTGTGCCTTGGTCTTCGTCATGGTCGATTTGCTCCTTGCTGGCTCGATCGCAAAATCGTACAGGCTCTCTCCAGTATGCCACCTGCCGCTAGGGCTGGTAAAGTTGCCGTTTGCCGCTTGGGGTTTTGTTGCAAGGGCGGGGGAGTACACTCGGGGGTGTTGAATTACCTGCCAGAGATGGGGATGCTCATGCAGCATATCGATCGGATTATCCGCTCCAAGAACGTTTTTACCGCCCAAGACGGTATCGATACCGCCCGCGAGCTGGCGATCGCCATCGCGGGTGATCGCATCGTCGCAGTCGGCGCGCCCGATGACGTGATTGACGCCGCACCTGCCGCCACGCCGGTGGTCGATTACGGCGAGCAGTTTGTCTGCCCCGGTTTCCACGATGCGCACCTGCATTTCTTCCATACTTCGGTTGGCTCCTCGCCGTACATGCTCATGGATATGGGCACGTCCGAGGCAGCATTGGTGCAGCATGCGCTCGAGTTTTCCAAAGGCTTGCCAGATGACGCCTGGGTCGTGACCCAGGGTTGGCGCGATTACCGCTGGGATCCGCCCGAGCACCCTACCAAGGCCTCCCTCGATGCGGCATTTCCCGATCGTCCCTGCGTTATGTACTCGGGCGACGGGCACACGCTGTGGCTCAACAGCCGCGCACTCGAGGCGCTCGGCGTTACGCGCGACAGCGAGCCTCCGGCGGGTGGCAGTTACGACAAAGACTCAAACGGTGAGCTTACGGGTATCGCTCACGAGGCTGCGGCCATGCAGCTGCTGCCGCGCTGCCTGGAGTGGCTGGGCGAGGACCGCATCGCGAGCGCATACGCCGACCAGATGAAGCGTATGGCCGAGCAGGGCATTACCTCAATCTGCGATATGTCGCTCATGCCCATGCCGGGCTGCGACTTTATTCGCGACGATGTTTACGACAAGCTGCAGGCCGCCGGCAAGCTGGGCATCCGCGCCCATCTGTTTCCCACGCTGCTGGATGACCAATCGCGCTTGGAAGAACTCCAGACCCGCTACGCGAACAACGCGCTGCTCTCGGCGCCAGGCTTTAAACAGTTCTTCGACGGCGTGTCGAGCGAGCATACCGCATACCTCACTGATCCCTATACCAATCCACGCTTCCCGGGCGATCAGGGTCGCCTGACGGTTCCTGTCGAGCGCATGCGCAAGTTGGTTCTGGCGGCAGCCGAGCGCGGCCACACCGTGCGCATCCATGTTATCGGCGACGGTGCCATCCATGCTGCGCTCGATATCTTTGAGGAGGCGGCAGAGCTCTACGGCTTGCCCCAGCACAGCCACAATACGCTTGAGCACCTGGAGAATCTGCTGCCTCAGGACATCGATCGTCTGCGCAAGCTCAACGTCATTGCCTCGAGCCAGCCTTGCCACATCACGCTCGACCCGGGTGGCCCGGAGCGCGACCTGGGCCTGGAACGCAGCCGCATCATGTGGCCGTTCGCAACTTATCAGCAGCGCGGTATCCGTCAAGCTTTCGGTACCGACAGCCCCATCACGGCCGTTACCAGCATGAACGTGCTCTACACGGCTATCACGCGCCAAGATCCCCGCAGCCACTGGCCCGAGGGCGGCTGGCTGCCGAGCGAGCGTATCGACGCGGCAACGGCCCTACGCAACTACACGTTTGGCAGCGCGTGCGCAGCGGGCGACGAGCAAAACCTCGGCAGCCTAGAGCCCGGCAAATACGCCGACCTGGTAGTCCTGGACCAAAACCCGCTCACCGTTGACCCCCAAGAGCTCCAAGCCACCAAGGTTCAGGCCACCTACCTGGCAGGCAACTTAATCTACGAGCGCTAATATTCATGTCGTACCGTTAAACGCGGCTCGGGCAGCCTATTGTGGGATGGCGCTCGAGCCGCGTTTGTTTGCCGATGGGGGTTCGTTAGGAGCGTCCCCTCTCTGCTGGATTTGGGCGCAGGGTGGAGGTGCTGCTGCTCAGCGCACCCAATTGGGATATCAACGATGCTTTCTCTTAGCGTTTTGCATACTTCCAGTTGCAGATTGCATAAAAAGTTGAGATGTTCTTTCCGGTCCTGATGTACCCCCGCCTGGGCCGTGCAAAAAACGGAGTATTCAGCACCGTGAGCTCTGCCGGTGCCGCTGCAGTCGGGTGGCATTGCGGAGATCGACGTCATTTTGGGGTCCGGTGCGGCGCGAGGCACGCTTTTTTGTCCTGACGGGGCTTGCCCGTCGACCCAAATCGCTGGTCAAAGGCGTTCTTGGGACCAATATGGTGTGTCCGGCGCGTATGCAGCCGTCCTGGCCTGCTGAAAACTCCCAAAAATGCACGCTGCTCCCCAGGGGACCCGCGCGAGCGGCGAAAACCATGCCCAAGTCGCTGTCCGCATCGCCATTTTGCTGCACTGACTTTTCTGAATACCGGGCCCGAGATTGGTCAACCCTAGGCTCCCGGAGCTGCGTTGGGGTCGGTTTCGTTGGCGGCCGCCTGCTTATGGGTGGCAAAGACCGAGCCTTCGTGGTCGAAGAGCTTACGATATTGCATGCGGTCCAGGCGATCGCGCGCATTAGCGGTCTTGGCGGGAACGTTCTTGGCCTCGGCTGTATACCAAACGCCGTGCGCATCCTGCGCCCCCACCACGTTTATCGCCGGCATGTGCACTTGGTTTTGCAAGCGTGCGCGTTGGTAGGCGGTGAGCGGGGCACCGATGGCATTGAGTGCGAGTGCACCGACGTTATTGATGCTTGTGTTGAGTTCCCCACTCGTTTGTGCGTTGCCGGCGACATCGTAGTTCGCCCAGACCACATAGCGTGTCTGCCAGATGCGCTCGGTATGGGTGGCATCGTCCTCATCGGTAAAGTAGAGGTCGTTGTAGCGGTCGGTGAAGAACGGCTGGTGGTCGCCGTACATCACCACGACGACGGGGCGGTCGAGATCACGCAGCTTTTCCAGGAAGGCGGCGAAGGCGGCATCGGACGCTTCCATGAGCGAGCAGTATTCATTGGTCCAGGTGATAACTTTGTCGGACACACCTTCGACGGCAAGGTGCAGTTGCTGGTCGGTGGGCACCAAGCCCGTGTCATAGGCGGAGTGGTTTTGCATCGTCACGTCGTGGATGAAGATCGGCTGGTCGCTCTGCTTTAGTACCTCGAGGCACTTGTCGTAGGTGGCGGCGTCGGTGACCTTGCGGCAGAGCTCGGGTGCGCCGGCGAAGTCCTCGATCGAGAGGAACTCGTCGAATCCCATGTCCGCGAAGACGTTCTCGCGATTCCAGTTGGTGGCGTGGTTGGGGTGCATGGCCACGGTGCGATAGCCGAGTCTCTTGAACTGACGGGCGAGGTTCTCGCTCGGGGCCAGGTTGTAGCTCATGAACGGGTAGACGCCAGCGCCCAGGAATGCCATGGAGTGTCCGGTTAAGAACTCGAACTCGCTGTTACAGGTGCCGGCACCGAAGGCGCTCATGTAGCTCACTCCCTGCAGAAGCGCGTTATCGATGGCTTTGAAGCGCTCGGGCCCCTTATAGCCACAGCCCAGTTCGTTAAAGATTGAAAGGTCGGCGAAGGACTCGTTCATGATACAGATGACTGAGGGCTTGAGCTGGTCAAACTGTTCGACGGCAGCGGCACGGGAGGGGTCGGCGATGCCGTTCGTGCCCGCGTTCCAGCGCGCGGCAAGGCGCTTGATGATCGCCGAGGCCTCACCGCTCTTGTAGTGCTTGGGTTTAGGCGGCACCATTTTTTGCGCGCTCGAAATAAAGGTGGGGAGAAACCCCTGACTGTAATAGCTTTCGAGGGGCTTCCAGGTATGAAGCTTGATGCCCAAGGTGTCGTAATAGCTGATGAAGGCCTGCGCCCCCAGTGCGGCTCCGGCAACAAGTGCGGTACGACGGTCGACGGAGAGGGGGAGTTTGGATTTGGTTGCGACTGGATGCTCCCTCGGCGCTGTCGATGTCCCCTCGGTTGCCGGAGACGCCTTTGAGTCCTTCGATTTCAAGGACGCAGACATCGCATGGTCGATGGACTCGGGGGACGTTTCCGATGCGCGGCGCGGCGGTCGCCCACATGCATCACGCGGAATGAGGACGATAAGCGCGATTCCCAAGGCCGCGGCGGCAAGCCCCATGAAGCAGAAAGTGCTGAGCTCATAGGTGTAGCTGCCGGCGACCGTCGCAGCGGTCGAGAGGGCGAACAGGTCTCCGGGTTGGATGGGCATCGATTTGAACGTGATTACGAAGTACTCGGCGATACCGATGCTGGCGAGCGCAACGATGCCAACGATTGCGGGGGTCTTACGGCGGTGCGGCAGATAGAACAACAGGCACAAGAAGCAGAAGATGAGCAAAAGCTCTAAAAGTGCCGGTCCGGCCTGCATCTTCCATAGTTCATGGTTGGAGGGCAGCTCGAGGGCGAGCATCGAGCATATCGATGCGCCGCCGATCGTTGCCAGCGTACGGGGGTAGGGATGGTCGGTCATCCAGCTTTTCAGATCCTTCATGCTCATCTTCATCGTCTCTGTTCCTTACTCCTAGTTCAGCGTCTTCACGAGCTTCTCCAGGTTGTCGTTCATGATGGGTGGGTAATCCTCGCCGGCTTTAAGCTGTTTGTCAGTGAGCCCCTCGACGGGGTCGAGCTGGACGCATTGTCGTCAGAAGCGGCGAGAGCAAAGACCGCACTTAAAAGGGGCATATATGCCGCCGCCATGGGGCCACGGTGACGAATAGGACGCCGCTTGGGATGGCGACGGTAGATTCGGTTGTCCATAGATTGCTCCTGAATTGAAAACGGCTGCGTCGGGGTGCCGACGGCCGAAGGCGATGCCGCTGTGGCACGCGGTAGCTATTTGATTCAATTGGGAGCCGTTAATCGTCCAGACGGACCCTGAGGGATAATAGGGTGACCGGGGCATATGAAGATCGCTCGGTGCCGATGACGGCTAGGGCGGAGATCAGCAAGAGGGTGATGAACGATGTCGCGCCCACGGGGACGGTGTCACCGCCACGGGCGATCGACAGATTGCCGGCGAGCTCGGCGCAGATGGTGCAGCCCGCGCCGGTGCAGTCATGATGCAACTCATGGGCGGTTGCGATGGGGGAGAGGATGGTTACCGCGAGAAGGGCGAAGACGAGAGCCAGGGCGAGCAGGCGAGTGCGAACGGGCGGCATGGAGTCGCGTGCATCGCGATTCGGTGCTATATCTCGCCATGCCGAGGTGCTCAGCTCATCAGTCATCTGCCCTCCCTTCCTCTCATCTGGGCATATTTCATCTGGAGGATTGTAGTCTTGAGAAGCTGATTCACAAAGTTGCCGCGCTAAAACTTCATGCTTTCCGGTCCGCCTTGGGGCTGCGCATAAGTTATCCTCCGACATTCAGAAAATCTAAGTGCCAAAAAATAAGATTTTTTGACTCTGTGTTGTATAACCCGCCATTCGTGGGTACCATTCAACGCGTACGCAAACAAAAAGGGTTAACCCGCGCGGCATGACCGCGCGGCCCACAAAGGAGGAAACAAGCATGTCGTCTTTGAAGCCGCTTGCAGATCGCGTCCTGGTCAAGCCCGACGAGGCCGAGCAGAAGACCGCTTCTGGTCTGTACATCGCCAGCAACGCTCAGGAGAAGCCGCAGCGCGGCACCATCGTTGCCGTGGGTGCCGGTAAGGTCAACGACAAGGGCGAGCGCATCCCCATGGACGTTCAGGTCGGCGACGTTGTCATTTACGGTAAGTTTGGTGGCAACGAGGTCAAGGTCGACGGCGAGAAGTATCTGCTGATGCGCGCCGACGACATCTACGCCGTCGTCGAGGCCTAGTCTCGTCAGAATCTCTGATTCGTCTTTGAACGCGGTCGCCGCATAGGACTCGGAAGCGGCGACGCGAGTCACATTTCTTTTGGAGGATTACTCACCATGGCAAAGAACATTACGTTCAACACCGATGCCCGCGCTAAGCTCGCCAAGGGCGTCAACACTCTGGCCGACGCCGTTACCGTCACCATGGGCCCCAAGGGCCGCTATGTCGCTCTGCAGCGCACGTTCGGTGCTCCGACCATCACCAACGACGGCGTTTCCGTCGCTAAGGAGATCGAGCTCGAGGACAACATCGAGAACATGGGCGCTCAGCTGGTGAAGGAGGTCGCCACCAAGACCAACGACACCGTGGGTGACGGCACCACCACCGCAACCCTGCTCGCTCAGGCTATCGTCAACGACGGTCTGCGCAACGTCGCCGCCGGCGCCAACCCGCTGGCCATCCGTCGCGGCATCGACAAGGCCGTAAACGCCGCCGTCGCCGAGATGAAGAAGCAGGCCAAGCCGGTCGAGACCAAGGAGCAGATCGCTTCCGTCGGCACCATCTCCGCTGGTGACCCCGAGGTCGGCGAGAAGATCGCCGAGGCCATGGAGGTCGTGGGCAAGGACGGCGTCATCACCGTCGAGGATTCCCAGACGTTCGACATCACCATCGACACCGTCGAGGGCATGCAGTTCGACAAGGGCTATGTCTCCGCTTATTTCGTCACGGACAACGACCGCATGGAGGCCGTGATGAAGGATCCGTACATCCTCATCACCGACCAGAAGATCTCCAGCGTTCAGGACATCATGCCTGTTCTCGAGGCTGTCCAGCGCGCCGGCCGTGGCCTGCTCATCATCGCTGAGGACATCGACGGCGAGGCTCTGCCGACCCTGGTCCTCAACAAGATCCGTGGCGCCCTCAACGTCTGCGCCGTCAAGGCCCCGGGCTACGGCGATCGCCGCAAGCGCATCCTCGAGGACATCGCCGTCCTCACCGGTGGCCAGGCCGCTCTGGACGAGCTGGGCGTGAAGGTCGCTGACATCACCGCCGATATGCTCGGTACCGCTAAGTCCGTCACCATCTCCAAGGACAACACCGTCGTCGTCGGCGGCGCTGGCTCCAAGGAGGCCATCGACGCCCGCATCGCTCAGATTAAGGGCGAGATGGAGAACACCACCTCTGACTTCGACCGTGAGAAGCTCCAGGAGCGCCTGGCCAAGCTCTCCGGTGGCGTTGCCGTCATCAAGGTCGGCGCTGCTACCGAGTCCGAGCTCAAGGAGATCAAGCACCGCGTCGAGGATGCCCTGCAGGCTACCCGCGCTGCTGTCGAGGAGGGCATTGTCGCCGGTGGCGGCGTCGCCTTCATGGACGCTGCTCCTGCGCTCGATGCTGTCGAGATCGATGACCCCGAGGAGAAGATCGGCGTCGATATCGTCAAGAAGGCTCTGACCGCTCCGGTCGCTACTATCGCCAAGAACGCTGGCTTTGAGGGCGCTGTCGTGGTCGACAAGGTTGCCGAGCTGCCCGCCGGCCAGGGTCTCAACTCTGCCAACGGCGAGTGGGGCGACATGATCGAGATGGGCGTCCTCGACCCCGTCAAGGTCAGCCGCGTCACCCTGCAGAACGCTGCTTCTGTCGCCAGCCTGATCCTCATCACCGAGGCTACCGTCTCCGATGTGCCCAAAAACACTCAGCTTGAGGACGCTATCGCTGCTGCCACTGCCGGTCAGCAGGGCGGCGGTATGTACTAAGGCCGACAAGGTCTAGAACTCCCACCGGGAATCCGGGGGCGTGACGGGGGTGTCTCCCCAGAACGTCCTCTGTTAGATTAGGACCCCTTGTCCTGCTCCTTTGGAGCCGCGGACAAGGGGTCCTTTTTGTATTCACTTTGGGTCGAGCGACTAATGTGCGCCAAATGGATAAACCGAAAATATTGAGCTAATTAATATTCTACTACCAAATAGTAGTAGAATATTAACGTAACGATTGGAGGCTCATGGTCCAGATACACCCGAGAGTCCATGAACGACACCCTGAGCTTGACGACGAAGATGTTAAGGCAGCATGGGAGAACTATTGCTTCGCAGCCGTTCGTATACCCGGGGAACGCGAGATGCGAACTGGTTACGACTTGCGGGGTCGGTATGTTGAGATGGTCGGTGTTCTCCTGGCGGATGGCGCATGGCTTGTCTACCACGCCATGACGCCACCGAGCAAGAAGACGCTGAAAGAGATCGAGAATGCACGAAGGAGAGGTTACTGATGGAGTACAGGCTCGCAAATGGAACTGCAATCACGGATGAGGATATCGAGCGTGAATGTGCTGAATATGAATCTGGTTCTTGGGTGGGGAGTCTGACAAACCTCCGCGTCGGTCGACCCAGGCTTTCCGATGGGGAGGTCAACGCCAACCTGTCTTTCAAGTGTCCGAAAACGGGAGCAGACCTCATCGAGAGGGCGGCTGCCGCGTGTGGGATGCGGAAGTCCGAGTTCCTGCGCTCGGCTGCAATCGAGAAGGCCGAGGAGATTCTCAGGTCGGCATAGCTATGCACCGTTCGATTCCGGGCACATTTCTGGCGTGTTTCCCCATCACAAATTAACCTCGGCATACTTGCACCTTTCCTCCCTCGTGCTACACTTTTCCTTGCTGTTTCAGGGCGGGGTGGAATTCCCCACTGGCGGTAAATCGGGCGGTGCCAAAGGGGCGCCGTGGCGCAGGCGAGGTGCCTGCGGCCGAGCCGATGAGTCCGCGACCCGTGTGTGCGTTGGTTCGCATGCCGGCTGAACTGGTGAGATCCCAGTACCAACGGTTAGAGTCCGGATGAAAGAGGCAGGTGATCTTAATGTCTGAACAGTCGCAGCATATCCATTTTGAGAACACGAATAGGTGGAGCACCAAGCAGCTCGTTACCATGGCGCTGATGTGTGCCCTGGGCGCCCTGTTTATGTATGTGCAGCTGCCCATCCTTCCTTCGGCGCCGTTTTTGACGTATGACCCGTCGCTGGTGCCGGCGATGGTGTGCGGATTTGCGTATGGCCCTGGCGCCGGTACTGCTGTTGCTGCTATGGCGATTGTCATCCATGCGCTTACCACGGGCGACTGGGTCGGCGCGCTTATGAACATGGTTGCCACGCTGGGCTATATTCTGCCCGCGGCCATCGTCTACCAGAAGATGCACACCTACAAGGGCGCCGTGATCGGCCTGGTGCTCGGCGTTATTGCTGCTACGGTGCTGTCTATGGTGGCGAACCTAACCATCGGCGTTTGGTTCTGGTATGGCTCGGTCGACGTGATCCTGCCGCTTATGATTCCTGCCGTGCTGCCGTTTAACCTCATCAAGACCGTGCTCAACTCGGTGTTGACGCTGGCGGTGTACAAGGCGGTCTCTAATCTCATCACGCCCAAGAAGGACCAGGTCAAAGGCCGCGCATGATTGAGTGTCGGGGCGTTTCCTATAGCTATGACGGTGCCGCTCAGGCGCTCAACGGTATCGATCTGAGCATCGAGGATGGCGAGTTCTTCTGCATCCTCGGTGGCAACGGGTCGGGCAAGTCGACCTTTGCCAAGCACCTGAACGCGCTGCTGCAACCCGATGCGGGAACGGTGCGCGTCAACGGCATGGACGCGTCCGACCCCGAGCTGGTCTATGACATTCGCTCGACTGCGGGCATGGTGTTTCAGAATCCCGACGACCAGCTTGTGGCGACGCTTGTCGAGGACGATGTTGCCTTTGGCCCCGAAAACCTTGGGGTCGAATCGGACCAGATTGCGCAGCGTGTGCGCGAGGTGCTGAAGGCGGTGGGTCTGGTGGGCTTTGAGCGCCACGAGACCCACGCGCTCTCGGGCGGGCAAAAGCAGCGCGTGGCGCTTGCCGGCGTGCTCGCCATGGAGCCGCGCGTGCTCATTTTGGACGAGGCATCCTCGATGCTCGATCCGCGCGGACGCAAAGGCCTTATGAAGGCCTGTCACGCGCTACATGATCGCGGTATGACCATCGTGATGATTACGCACTTTATGGAAGAGGCAGCTGAGGCCGATCGCGTTTCGGTCTTCCAGGCGGGCCGCGTTGCCATGCTCGGCACACCCGACGAGATTTTGACGCGGGCGGACGAGCTCGCGCAGCTCAACCTGGACATGCCAGCGTCGTGCTGCCTGGGCAGGGTACTTCGTGCGAAGGGCGTGCCCGTTCGCGCGCAGGTGCGCGAGGCGGATATGGTTGCCGAGATTTCGCGAGTTTATGTCGAGCAGGATGGGGCGGACGCTGCGGTGCACCCCGTGCCACCGCGTTCGGATGCCGCCGCCGGCGATTCCGTCGTGGCTGATGGACCCGACGCCTCGGACCCCGTTATCGAGCTATCCCATGTTTCGTACAGCTACTTGCTGAGCGCTCGCGAGCGCCGTCGTTGGCAGAAGCGCTCGGCTGCCGAGGGTGCATCGACCAAGCAGGCCCTTTGGGGAAACGACCCCAGTAGCCCGTGGGCATTGCGCGATGTTTCGCTGACGGTGTGTCGTGGCGAGTTTCTGGGCTTGGCGGGCCATACCGGTTCGGGCAAGTCGACACTGGTCCAGCATCTTAACGGCCTGATCCGTCCCCAGGAGGGATCCGTTCGCGCGTTGGGGCTCAATCTGTCAAACAAGAAAGACGCCGCCGCGGTTAAGGCCAAGGTCGGCGTGGTGTTTCAGTATCCCGAGCGCCAGCTGTTCGCCGAGACCGTGGCGCAGGACGTGGCATTTGGCCCGCATAACCTTGGTCTGCCGCAGGATGAGGTCGACCGCCGCGTCGAGTCATCGCTCGCGCGCGTGGGTCTCGACCTTGCCGCAGTGGGCGGCAAAAGCCCCTTTGAGCTCTCGGGCGGTCAGCAGCGCCGTGTGGCGTTTGCCGGCGTGCTCGCCATGGAGCCCGAGGTCCTGGTGCTCGATGAGCCCATGGCGGGTCTCGATCCGGCGGCGCGCAGGGATTTCCTGGAGCTCATTGATCGGCTTCACCGCGAGGGCCTGACTGTCGTTATGGTCTCGCACAGTATGGATGACCTGGCCAATTGCTGCGACCGTATCGTCGTGATGAACGAGGGCGCGGTGTTTGCCGAGGGCACGCCCGCGCAAGTTTTTGCGCATGCGGATGAGCTCAAGTCGATCGGCTTGGGTGTTCCCGCTGCCCAGCGCATGGCGCTGGCGCTTGCGGAGGCCGGCGTGCCGCTGCGCTGCGCTGGGCTCTATACGGTTGGGTCGCTGGCCGATGAGTTGGCGGACCTGCTGATCGGTCGCTCGGGTGGCGTTTCGAGCGCCGTGGGCAAGGCCAAATTCGAGACGGTCGCGCAAGAGGAGGGCTGCTAATGGAGGCGTTTTCGTTTGGCAGTTACTACCCCGGGGATAGCGCGATTCACCGCTTGGACCCGCGCACCAAGCTACTGCTGGGTTTTGTATTCCTGATTACGACGCTTACGGTCAGTAGCTTCCGCGGCTTGCTTCCGGTGGCTGCCTTCGTTGTCCTGGTCTATGTCGTTTCCCGGGTGCCGTTACGCCGTGTCCTATCGTCGATGGCGCCGCTGCTGGCGATCGTCGTGGTGGTCGCGGTGCTCAACCTGTTTTCTGACCAAAGCGGGCGCATCCTGTGGCAGCTCGGCTTTCTGCAGATAAGCGAGGGCTCACTGTATTCCGCCGCTTTTATGGCGTGCCGCCTGACCTTGATGATGGCTGGCATGAGCGTCATCACACTCACCACGCCGACACTCGACCTCACCGCAGGTTTTGAGCGCCTGCTCGCGCCGTTTGCGCGCGTGGGGCTTCCTGCGCATGAGCTCGGCATGATCATGGGCATCGCGCTGCGCTTTATGCCGCAGTTCGCCACCGAAATGAAGCAGACGGCCGATGCGCAGGCAAGTCGCGGTGCACGCGTAGCAGGTGGCCCACTCGGCGGTGTGCGCATGCTCGGTAGCGTGGCGATTCCGCTGTTTGCGGGTGTGTTCCGCCATGCCGAGACGCTTTCGGCTGCCATGGACGCGCGCTGTTATCACGGCGAGCAGGGGCGCACGCGCCTGCATGCGCTTGCATTTGGCCGTGCAGATGCACTGGCCGCGACGGTGACGGCGCTGCTGCTCGTCTGCGTCATCGTTGTCAATCTTCAACTCATCTAGGCTCAATTTGAGCGCTTGAAAGGGGTTTCAATGACCGAAATCGATCGCACGGCGCAGCTTGAGCGCGCCTGCTCGTATCTCAGACGTATTCCGGCGTGGTATCTTGCCACGACGGATGCGACCGATGGACACCAGCCCCGTGTGAGGCCGTTCTCGTTTGCCATGGTCGATGACGGCAAACTGTGGTTCTGCACCTCGCGCGACAAGGACGTGTGGGCGGAGCTGCGCGCGAATCCTAAGTTTGAGGTTTCGGGTTGGAAGCCGGGGGAGTGCTGGATCGTGCTGACCGGCGAGGCCGCGCTCGAGGACGACGCAGTTGTGAGCGACCGCGTTCGCGAGGCTGGCTTTAAGCACATGGTGGGCATCGGCGAGGACCACGAGAGCGCCAACGACGGTCGCCTCGCGTTCTTCTCGGTCCGCAATATCGCCGCGCGCTTCTGCGATATCGATGGCAGCGAGGAACAGCTCGAGCTCTAATTCGCACAAATGGACTAGTGGCAGGAGGAAACGTGGACGGATTGAATACGGTGCTGGAGTATCTGACGTCGGTGCCGGCGTGGTACTT
>CAVCHM010000014.1:0-52420 GCA_963602135.1 bacterium
ATATAGGCACACAAGGTCAAAGGCGGCACCATGATCCTCCTGGTCGACAAGATCGAAAAAAGCTTCGGCGCGCGCGTCCTCTTTAGCGGCGCGTCCTTCCAGATCAACCCCGGCGAGCGCTTTGCGCTCGTGGGACCTAACGGCGCCGGCAAAACCACCATGCTTAAAATCATCATGGGCATCGACAGCCCCGATGCCGGCCAGGTCCAGTACGCCAAGGACTGCCAGGTGGGCTACCTAGAGCAGGAAACCAACCTAGAGCAAAAGGACACCACCATCCTCGCCGAGGTCATGGCCGCCGCCAAGGAAATCCGCCGCATGGGCGAGCGCGCCAACGAGCTGCAGGCCCAGATCACCGTGCTCTCCGAGCAGGGCAAGGACGTCGACGCGCTCCTAAACGAGTACGGTCAGGTCCAAGACCGCTTTGAGCACCTGGGCGGCTACGAGCTTGAGAGCAACGCGCGCAAGATCCTGTCCGGCCTGGGCTTTAAGGTCACCGACTTTGAGCGCCCGTGCTCCGAGTTCTCGGGCGGCTGGCAGATGCGCATCGCGCTGGCCAAGCTCTTCCTGCGCCATCCCGACTTGCTGCTTCTGGACGAGCCCACCAACCACTTGGACCTCGAAAGCGTTCAGTGGCTGCGCGGCTTTATCGCGAACTACGACGGCGCCGTCCTCATCGTCAGCCACGACCGCGCCTTCATGGACGCCTGCGTCGACCACGTCGCCGCACTTGAGAACCGCCGCGTAACCACCTACACCGGCAACTACAGCAGCTACCTTAAGCAGCGCGAGGACAACCTGGAGCAGATGCGCGCCAAGCGCGCCGCCCAGGAGCGCGACATCGCCCACATGCAGGTCTTCGTCGACAAGTTCCGCTACAAGCCCACCAAGGCCGCCCAGGCGCAGGAGCGCATCCGCAAGATCGAGCAGATCAAAAAGGAGCTCGTCATCCTGCCCGAAGGCCACAAGCACATCGACTTTAAATTCCCCGACCCGCCGCGCTCCGGCGACATGGTCGTGGGCCTGGAGGGTGTGTCCAAGTCCTACGGCAACAAGCACATCTACAGCGATATCGACCTCAAGCTCTACCGCGGCGAGCACGTGGCGCTCGTCGGCCCCAACGGCGCCGGCAAGTCCACCCTCATGAAGATCATCGCCGGCTTGGAGCCGCCAACCACCGGCACGCGCGACTTGGGCACCAACGTGGGTGTAGCCTATTACGCCCAGCACGCGCTCGAAGGCATGACCGAGTCCAACACCGTCCTGCAGGAAATCGACACCGTCACGCCCAAGTGGACCGTGCCGCAGCAGCGCAGCCTGCTGGGCGCCTTCCTGTTTAGCGACAACGACGCAATCGAAAAGCAGGTACGCGTTCTCTCCGGCGGCGAAAAGGCTCGTCTGGCCCTGGCCAAGATGCTCGTGGCCCCCGAGGCGCTCCTGTGCCTGGACGAGCCCACCAACCACCTGGATATCGACTCGGTGGACATGCTCGAGAACGCTCTGCAAAACTTCCCTGGCACCATCGTGCTGATCAGCCACGACGAGCACCTGGTGCGCGCGGTGGCCAACCGCGTCATCGACATTCGTGACGGCAAGGTCACAGTCTACGAGGGCGACTACGACTACTACCTCTACAAGCGCGAGGACCTCGCTGCCCGCGCCGCCGCCGAGGCGTCCACGGAGAGCGCACCTGCCGCGGCCAAGTCCACCAAAGCCAGCGCCGCCCAGGCCGACACCCCCGCAACTGCCCCCAAACCTGCCGAGGGCAAAAAGACCAAGGAGCAAAAGCGCGCCGAGGCCCAGGCTCGCGCCGCGCTCAACAAAAAGCTCAAGGGCGTGCGCAACCAGCTCAAGAAGATCGAGGCCGAGCTCGACAAAAAGCGCGCCCGCTATGACGAGCTTATGGAATTGATGGCAAGCGAAGAGCTTTATGCCGATCAGGACAAGTTCAACGCCGCGCTGGGGGAATATAACGGCCTTAAGCAAGAGCTACCTAAGCTCGAGGACGAATGGCTCGAGCTTTCCACCCAGATCGAAGAGGAGACCGCGCGTGAACTCTCGTAAGGCTGCTGCCGTGGCAATGAGCATCATTGCCATCGTCTGTCGCATCTGCGGCATCTTTATGAGCGCGATGACCGTGCTGTTGTGCTTTAGCGGCCTCACCGCCAAGCTGCAGATCGTGGGCTTTGTCGTTGAGCTTTCACGCGCACTGCCGAGCGCCATCGCCGGCTATGGCGTCATCACGTCGCCCTTTGGCGGTGTGTTCCGCCTGGATTACGCCATCGTGGCCGTCATTTTGTTTGTGGCCGATTACCTGCTCACGCGCGCCTCGCGCCGCGTCCGCTAGGGGAGCGCCATGTCCAGCAGCTACCTCATGAACCTGCTTGCCACCGCCGTTGCCGTCATCGTCGGCATCGTGATCCACGAGAGCGCGCACGCCGCCGCGGCCTGGGCGCTCGGCGACAAGACGGCCCGTTCGCGCGGCCGCGTCTCGCTCAACCCGCTCAACCACATCGACCCGTTTGGCACCATCCTCCTGCCGCTGTTGATGCTCGCGGCCGGTGGCCCGGTGTTCGCCTTTGCCAAGCCGGTGCCCGTCTACCTCAACAACCTTAAGCACCCCAAACGCGACGAGGTCTTGGTGAGCGCGGCCGGCCCCGCATCGAATATCGCACTGGCATGCCTTGCCGCAGCGCTCATGCACGTGGCGTATGGCAACCTCTACACCAGCATGTCCTTTGCCCTGGCGTCACAGATCATGAACTTCGGCGCCACGTTTATCGTGGTCAACCTGTCACTCGCGTTCTTCAACCTCATCCCGATCCCGCCGCTCGACGGCTCGTCGATCATCGTGCCGTTCCTCAAAGGCAATGCGCTCGCCAACTACTACCGCCTGCAGCAATACGCCATGCCGATCCTCATCATCGTGCTGTACCTGCTGCCCATGTGGACCGGCATCGACGTGATCGGCCGCTATTTCGACGTTACCGTGTATCCGCTGGCCGAGTGGCTGCTCGACTTCGCAATCGCCGGCATCTAGGGTAAACTTACAGGTCGACCGTGCAAAACGGTCTCAACATGCACCCAAACCGCGCCGCGAAGGCGCCGTCAAAGGAGGTCGAAGATGTCGTATCGCGTGTCGACGCAGGTCTACAGCGGACCGTTCGACCTGCTGCTGCAGCTGGTAACTCGCCAAAAAGTAGATATCGGCGCCATCTCGATCAGCGAGGTGGCCGAGCAATACCTTGCCGAGGTCGAGCGCATCGAGGCGCTAGACCTGGACGTGGCGAGCGACTTTTTGCTGGTCGCGGCAACCCTTTTGGACATCAAGGCCGCCTCGCTGGTGCCCCAGGAGGCCCCGCGCACAGCCGACGACGATGACGAATTTGACGAAGATCTCGAGGAACTCAATGCGCTCGACGGCGATGCCCTGCGCGAGGTCCTGATCCAGCGCTTGATCGCCTACAAACAGTTTAAGGGCGCGGCGGCTGCCCTTGGCGCGCGCATGCAGGCCGAGAGCCGCATGCATCCGCGCGTGGCCGGCCCCGACCCCGAGTTCTTGGGCCTTATGCCCGACTATCTGGCCGGCATCACCCTGCGCGGCCTCGCCGTCATCTGCGCCGACCTGGACGGTAAGCGCCAGACCTTCCTGCTGGAAGCCGAGCACGTGGCACCGCATCGCGTGCCGCTCGACCTGACGGTGGCCTCGGTCGACCGCTTTACCATGGCGCATCAAACCTGCACCTTTCGCGAGCTGCTGGACGGCGACGCCACCACCGAGCAGCTCGTCGTCACCTTCCTGGCTATGCTCGAGCTCGCCAAACGCGGCTCGCTCACGCTGAGCCAGGACGAGATTTTTGGAACCATTCAAATCAACCGCGTCGAGGGCGCCGAGGCATACGTGCCCGGCGAGGGCCCCGAGCTCACCGAATAGGAGCGGCAACCATGTCAACCCTTTCCACGCTAGAGGCAAACAGCCTCAAAGGCGCCCTCGAGGCGCTGCTGCTGGTGTCGAGCGATCCCGTAAGCGCGCCCGCGCTGGCAGGTGCGCTGGATATCGCCCCCGGCGAGTGCGCATCGCTTTTGGCCGAGCTCAAGGTTGAGTACGAGGAGGCCAACCGTGGCTTTCAGCTGCGCGAGGTCGCCGGTGGCTGGCGCTTGTTCACGCACCCCGCCTACCATGATGTGGTCGAGGCCTACGTGCTGAGCTGGGACACGCAAAAACTGTCGCAGGCAGCGCTCGAGACCCTAGCCGTCATCGCCTACCACCAGCCCGTCACACGCGAGGTGGTCAAAGGCATCCGCGGCGTCAACTCCGACGGCGTCATCGCGTCGCTCGTGGACAAGGGCCTGGTTCGCGAGCTCGGCCGCGACCCCGAGCGCGGTCAGGCCATCATCTATGGCACGACCAATGCCTTCTTGGAAAAGTTCGGCCTGCGCTCTACCCGCGACCTGCCCGATCTGGAACAGTTTGCCCCCGACGAGCAGTCGCGCCAGTTTATCCGCGAGCGCCTGAGCGGCCGCAGCATTCAGTCCACGCTCGAGGAGCAGGCCGAGGACCTGGACGAAGAGCGCGAACTGCTCGATACCGATGTTGAAGATGTTGAGGCAGTCGAGGACCTGGAGACCCTGGTCGTCGACGAGACCTCGGAGGGTTTGCATGACGAGGACTAACGAAGTAGGGGAGACGCACATCGCCGGCGTCTCGGGTGCGCCCGCGACCGACGCCCAGCCCGTCTACCCGCATACCATGCGCCTGCAGCGCTTTTTGGCGCGCGCGGGCGTGGCAAGCCGCCGCGGCTCGGAGGACCTGATGACCGCCGGCCGCGTGACTGTTAACGGTGAGGTCGCGACCGAACTGGGCACCAAGGTCGACGTCGACCGCGACCATATCGAGGTCGATGGCATGCCCGTCAAGCTCAACCAGGGCGCCGTGTACCTGATGCTCTACAAGCCGACCGGCTACCTCACCACCATGAGCGATCCGCAGGAGCGCCCTTGCGTGGCTGATCTGGTTCCGCGCGACCGATTCCCGGGGCTCTTCCCGGTGGGTCGCCTGGACCGTGACACCACGGGCCTTTTGCTCTTTACCACCGACGGCGACCTGTCGCAGGATCTGCTGCACCCTAGCAAGCACGTCTACAAGACCTACCAGGCGCTCGTGGACGGCCACCTGACCGATCGCGACTTGGAACCACTCCGCCGCGGCATCGAGCTCGACGACGGCCTGTGCCAGCCGGCGATCTGCCGCGTCATTAACGCGCGCGAGGCCGAGGCCGTTGCTCCGCAAGGCGCAAAGCCCGGCACCACCGCCGTGGAGGTCATCATCCGCGAGGGACGCAAAAATCAGGTCAAGCGCATGCTGAGCAAGATCCACCATCCGGTGATCCGCCTGCACCGCTGTAACTTTGCCGGCCTGGAGCTCAAGGACGTGGCCAAGGGCTCGTGGCGCGAGCTCACCGACCGCGAGGTGCAGATCCTCAAGGCCGGCGGCACCCCGCCCAAGCAGGCCGCCTACGAGTGCGACGGCGCGCCCGCGACCAACACCGCGAGCCGTACGCGTCACCACGGCAGCCACGGCTCCGCGCCCAAGCGCAACACCTTCCGCGAGCGCTACACGGGCTAGCCAGTCCGCCAGCAAGCAGCGCCCGCGAACCATACCAGCACGTCAACCACCGAAAGGAAGCATTACATGATCGTCGCCATCGACGGCCCCGCCGGTTCCGGCAAGTCCACCATCGCCAAGGAGATCGCCCGCCAACTGGGCTTTAACAAGCTCGACACGGGCGCCATGTATCGCGCTGTCACCTTCGCCGCTCTCGACCGCGGCATCGATTTGGACGACGAGGCAGCCATCGACGCCCTCGCCGAGCAGATCGAGATTCGCTTTACCAACGGCACCGGCGAGGACACGCGCCTGACCATCGACGGCCAGGACGCATCGGCTGCCATCCGCACCCCGCAGGTGGACGCCAACGTCTCCAAGGTCTCGGCCTACCCGGGCGTACGCGCCGCCATGCTCATCCATCAGCGCCGCGCAGCCGAAGACCGCGATATCGTGGCCGAGGGTCGCGACATCGGCACCGTCGTGTTTCCCAACGCGCAGGTCAAGGTGTTCCTGACCGCCGACCCGCGCGAGCGTGCCCGTCGCCGTGTGCTGCAGCGTCACCAAAGCGACGCTCAGCCGCTCTCCGAAGAGCTGCTCGAGGCCGAGGTCGATGAAACCCTCGACGCCCTCAAGCAGCGAGACAAGCTCGACAGCAGCCGCGAGGTCGCGCCGCTCGTGCCCGCCGAGGACGCCGTGCACGTCGACTCCACCGCCCACACCATCGACGAGGTCGTCCGCATTATCGAGGACCTCATCAACCAAAGGAGGTAACTCATGCGCCTGTTTAAGCAGACGCCCGAGGATTACTACAACGCCCCCTACGCCGAATTCCCCGCGCTCATCCGCGGCACGGTCGTCGTGGTCATGGCAATACTCTGGGCCTTCTCCAAGCTCATGTGGCGCTGGAAGGTGGAGGACGCCGACCTGCTGTTTGAGCGCCAGGAAGGCCGCGGCAGCGTAGTCATCTGCAATCACACCTCGATGGCCGAGCTCTTGGCTGTGGAGACGGCGCTGTTCTTTGGCGGCCGCCGCATCCGCCCCATCTTTAAATCCGAGTTCGCCAAAACCAAGATCGTGCGCTGGGCCTTCAGCCGCGTGGGCGGCATTCCCGTCGAGCGTGGCACCGCCGACATGAAGTGCCTGCGCGCCGCCCAGCATGCGCTGCAGCGCGGCGAGGACGTCCTGATCTTCCCAGAGGGCACGCGCATCCGCTCGCGCGAGATCAAGCCCGAGGTCCACGGCGGCTTTGCGCTCATCGCCCAGATGGGCAAGGCGCCGGTCAACCCGCTCGCCATTTGTGGCTGGTCCGACATTACGCCTAAGGGCAAAAGGCTCATGCGCCCCAAGAAGTGCTGGATCCGCGCCGGCAAGGCCATCTCGCTATCCGATGCTCCGGCCGAGCTCAAGCGTAAGGAGCGCCTGGCATGGTTTGAGTCCGAGGCCATGAGCCGCGTATACGCCATGCGTGACGACCTGTGCGCCGAGCACCCAGGCAGGTTCTAGCCATGGGTGAGAACGTCATGAATACCGCTGCGGCCGCCGCTGAGGAGGTCGTCCCCACCATCGAGATTGCTGCCCACGCGGGCACCTGCTACGGCGTGCAGCGCGCGCTCGACATGGCGCTGGCCGCCGCGCCGCGGGCAGGGGAGAGCACTCAGGTCCACACGCTGGGTCCGCTCATCCATAACCCCATCGTGGTTCGCGAACTCGCCGAGTCGGGCGTTGGCCTGGCCGACACCTTGGACGACGCCACGTCGGGCACCGTGATCATCCGTGCCCACGGCGTGGTGCCGCAGGTGGTCGATGCCGCACGCGAGCGTGGCCTTACCGTGGTCGACGCCACTTGCCCCTACGTGAAGAAGGTCCACGTTGCGGCCGAGCGCCTGGTGCGCGAGGGCTACCGCGTAATCGTCGTGGGCGAGCCGGGCCACCCCGAGGTCGAGGGCATTCTGGGCCACGCAGGCGAAGACGCTCAAGTCGTGAGTTGCGCTGCCGATGCGGACGCGCCGCCACTCAAGGGCAAGGTGGGTCTGGTTGTGCAGACCACCCAGACCGCGCAGAACCTGGCCGAGGTTGTGGCCTCTATCACCCCGCGCGTGCAGGAGCTGCGTGTGATCAACACGATCTGCGCCGCCACGAGCGAGCGCCAGCAGGCTGCGGCAACCCTTGCCAACCGCTGTGATTGCATGGTCGTCGTAGGCGGCAAGAATTCGGGCAACACCCGTCGCCTGGCTCAGATTTGTGCTGACGCCTGCGAGCACACGCATCATATCGAGGAAGCATCTGAACTCGAGGCCGAGTGGTTTGCCAATGCGCGCCACATCGGCATCACCGCCGGCGCTTCCACCCCGCAAGAACACATCGAACGCGCCGTCGCGCGCATCAAGGAGCTTTGCCGCTAATCATGGACCAGACCGTACCCGCATACGCCGCCGAGGTGGCCGATTACGGGCGCAGCCGCGACCCCGAGCCGGGTGAGGGCGCGCTCGTCAAGAACGTGCGCCCCGAATCGCCCGCATGGGATGTGGGTATCGAGCCGGGCATGCGCGTGCTCACGGTCAACGGCGAGCGGCTCACCGACATGATCGTGTGGCTCTGGGAGGCCGACGACGACACCGTCGACCTCGAGGTCTTTGACCCACGCGACAACACCGTAACCCCCGTGGAGCTTGACCGCTTTCCCGGCGAGGACTGGGGCCTAGAGTTCGATGGCCCCATCTTCGATGGCATGCGCACCTGCGTAAACGCCTGCGTGTTCTGCTTTATGACGATGCTGCCCAAGGGCGGCCGCTCCACGCTCTACATTCGCGACGACGATTACCGTCTGAGCTTTTTGCAGGGCAACTTCGTCACGCTCACCAACCTTACCGACGATGACGTGCAAAACGTCATCAGCCGCAACATGAGCCCCATGAACGTTTCGGTCCACGCCGTGAGCCCCGACATCCGCCGCCGCATGATGGGCCGAAACGCCCAGCGCGGTATGGACGTGCTCGAGGCCATCATGGCCGCCGGCATCGAGATCCACGCGCAGATCGTATTATGCCCCGGCATGAACGACGGCGAGGAGTTGGAAAAGACCCTGCGCTATTGCGAGGAGCACGAGCAGATCACGAGCCTGGGCATCGTGCCGTTGGGCTTTACTAAGCACCAGAACCGCTTTACTTGGTCCTACAGCGACAAACCTGAACTTGCGCGCGAGACCATCGCGATGATCCGGCCCTATCAGGACCGCGCGTACGAGCGTTTTGGCCGCCACACCTTCCAGATGAGCGACGAGTTCTACCTGGACGCCGGCATCGAGCCACCCGAGGCGGACTTTTACGACGGTTACCCGCAGTACTACGACGGCATCGGCATGATCCGCTCGTATCTGGACGAGACCGACGACGTTATCGCCACCGATGCCGAGCGCCTAGCCCGCGTCCGCGAAGCCGTCGCTGCCCGCGTCCAGCACCTACTGTGCCTTTCGGGCGCGAGCGCGCGTGACACCGTGGCGCGCTTTGTGGAGTCGCCGCAGGGGCTCGCCGGAACCGTCACGGCTATCAAAAACCGCTACTTTGGCGGCAACGTGGACGTGACCGGCCTCATCGTCGCGGGCGATATCCTGGAGCAGCTGTCGCAAGACCTGTCGGGGGTTATGCTCTTTGTGCCTAAGCTCATGTTCAATGCTGACGGCATGACGCTTGACGAGTATCATCGTGACGATTTACTCGCAAGCCTTAGACAGCGCGGCGCCGAGGTTCATGTGGTATCGACCATGCCGCATGAGCTGCTCAATACCCTGGAGCACATCCTCGGCATCACGCCTGCGCCCTCTACCACTTCCACTGACCCTACCCATTAAAGGAGAGCAGATGAAACCTATCGTCGCCGTCGTCGGACGCCCCAACGTGGGCAAGTCCACGCTCGTTAACCGCCTGGCCCAGACCTCGGACGCAATCGTCCATGAGTCACGCGGCGTCACGCGCGACCGCTCGTATCACACGGCCGACTGGAACGGCCGCGAGTTCACTATCGTCGACACGGGCGGTATCGAGCCGCTCAAGAGCGACGACGTCTTCGCCACGTCTATCCGCGACCAGGCGCTCGCCGCCGCCGAGGAAGCCGCCGTCATCCTGTTTGTGGTCGACGGCCGCACCGGAGTCACCGAGGAGGACGAGTCGGTCGCCCGCATGCTCAAGCGCTCCGACAAGCCGGTCTTTCTGCTGGTGAACAAGCTCGACAACCCCGATCGTGAGAACGACAACATCTGGGAGTTCTATTCGCTCGGCATCGGCGAGCCCACGCCGCTTTCGGCCCTGCACGGCCACGGCACGGGCGACCTGCTCGACGACATCGTGGCCCTGCTCCCCGAGGAGGAGGAGGTCGCCGACGAGTTCCCCGACGCACTGAACGTCGCCATCATCGGCCGCCCCAACGCCGGTAAGTCGTCGCTGTTCAACCGCATCCTGGGCGCCGACCGCTCCATCGTGTCGAACATTGCCGGCACCACGCGCGATGCCATCGACACCGTCGTCGAGCGTAACGGCAAGCACTACCGCATGGTCGACACCGCGGGCATTCGCAAGAAGAGCACCGTGTACGAGAACATCGAGTACTACTCCATGGTCCGCGGCCTGCGTGCCATCGACCGCGCCGACGTGGCGCTGCTCGTCGTCGACGCCTCCGTGGGTGTTACCGAGCAGGACCAGAAGGTCATGGGCTTGGCCATCGAGCGCGGCTGCGCCATCGTGGTGCTGCTCAACAAGTGGGATCTGCTCGACGACGACCGTAAGCGCGAGGCCTGCATGGAGACCATCGACCGCCGTCTGGGCGTCATGGCTCCCTGGGCCCAGTACCTGCGCATCTCGGCTCTGACCGGCCGCAGCGTCGAGAAGATCTGGGCGATGGTCGATGCCGCCGAGAAGACGCGCTCGCAAAAGATCAGCACCTCGCGCCTCAACACGTTCCTCACCGACCTGCGCGAGTTCGGTCATACCGTGGTGGACGGCAAGCGCCGCCTGCGCATGCACTACGTGACCCAGACGGGCGTCAACCCGCCGACGTTCACGTTCTTCGTCAACCATAGCGACCTGGTCAACGACACCTACCAGCGCTACGTGGAGAACCGCATGCGCTCGACCTTCGATTTTGCCGGCACGCCCATTCGACTCTTCTTTAGGAAGAAGGAACAAAAGGATGCATAATCCGATTCTGCTGACCGCCATCTGCGCCGTGGTCTCGTTCTTTATCGGAGCGATTCCGTTTGGCCTGATCCTGGGCCGCATGTTCAACCACACGGACATTCGCAAGGCGGGCTCCGGCAACATCGGCACAACCAATGCGCTGCGCGTGGCCGGCCCTAAGGTGGCCGCGCTCACGTTGTTGCTCGACTGCCTTAAGGGCGCCATCTGCGTCCTTATCGCGCGTCCGCTCATTGCCGACTTGGGCTATGGCTTCCCCGTAAGCATCATGGCGCCCGGAGCCCCCGGCGATTGGATGCTCGGCGTCATTTGCCTAGCAGCGGTGTGGGGCCATATCTTCTCGCCCTACCTTAACTTCCACGGCGGCAAGGGTATCGCGGTTGGCCTGGGCGTCATCCTCGCCTGGTACTGGCCTATTGGCCTGTCGCTGCTCGGCATGTTTATCGTAGCCGTCGCCATCACCAAGTATGTGTCGGTGGGCTCGCTTGCCGCGGCCATCGGTCTTCCCATCGCTGCTTGCGCGGTCTTTCCGTACAGCAGCCTGGGACTTAAGTTTTGCATGGCGATGATCGGCATCACCGTGGTGTGGGCCCATCGCGCGAATATCCAAAAGCTCATGACTGGTAAGGAGTCCAAGCTCTCGTTTACCAAGCGCGTCACCGAGCCCGACGATAAGTAGGAGAGAGTCATGAATGTTGCGCTGATTGGCTCCGGCTCCTGGGGAACCGCCGTCGCCGGCCTTGCCGCCGCGCGAGCCGAGCGCGTGACCATGTGGGCCCACAGCGAGCAGACGGCCGCCGGCATCAATGCCGAGCACCGCAATCCCCGGTATCTGGTGGACTACGAGCTGCCCGGCAACGTTGTCGCCGCCACGGACCTGTCGCAGGCGCTCGACGGCGCCGAGGCCATCATCTTTGCCGTGCCCTCCACGCACCTGCGCAGCGTATGCCATCAGGCAGCACCCTTCATCGCCGCCGACACCCCGGCACTCTGCCTCACCAAGGGTATTGAGCCCGAATCCGGCCTGCTTATGAGCGAGGTCATCGCCAGTGAGATCGGCAACGAGTCGCGTGTCGCGGCGCTCTCGGGCCCCAACCATGCCGAGGAGATCTGCCGCGGCGGGCTTTCTGCCGCCGTCATCGCCAGCAAAGATCCGCAGGTAGGGGAGACCTTTAAGGACCTGCTCCTATCCACGGCCTTCCGCATCTACCTGTCGCAGGACATGACCGGCGTCGAGGTTTGCGGCGCCATGAAAAACGTCATCGCCATCGTGTGCGGCATTTCCGCCGGTTCTGGTGCGGGCGACAACACGCTTGCCCTTATCATGACGCGCGGCCTGGCCGAGATCAGCCGTCTGGTGCACGCCCGCGGCGGTCAAGCCATGACCTGCATGGGTCTTGCCGGCATGGGTGACCTCATTGCCACCTGCACCTCCGAGCATTCGCGCAACCGCACCTTTGGCTACGAGTTTGCCCACGGCGTCTCGCTCGACGAGTACCAGGCACGTACGCATATGGTGGTCGAGGGCGCCGTCGCGGCCCGCAGCGTCAGTGAGCTTGCCCGTTCACTGGGCGTAGACATTCCGCTCACCTTTGCCGTGGAGCAAACGCTCTACAACGGTGTTACTTTGGATAGGGCACTCGAGATTCTTACCGATCGCGTCCCTTCTCAAGAGTTCTACGGACTCACCGACTAGCGCAGAAAGGCTTCTACCATGGGTTCCATCAAAATCGCTCCGTCTGTCCTTTCGGCCGACATGGCCAACCTCAAGGGCGAACTCGACAAGATCGCCGGTGCCGACTACGTGCACTTCGACGTTATGGACGGTCACTTTACCGGCAACCTCACCTTTGGCGTTGACATCCTCAAGGCCGTCAAGCGCTCCACCGACGTGCCAGTCGACGCGCACCTGATGGTGTCGAACCCCGACGAGACAGTCGATTGGTACGCCGATGCCGGTGCCGATATGATCACCGTGCACTACGAGGCCTCCACGCACCTGCACCGCACGCTCACGCATCTGCAGCAGCGCGGCGTCAAGGCCGGCGTGGTTCTCAACCCCGCCACCCCCGTGTGCGTACTCGAGAGCATCATCGACGTCGTCGACATGGTGCTGCTCATGAGCGTTAACCCCGGCTTTGGCGGCCAGAGCTTTATTCCCGGTACCATTGCCAAACTGCACGAGCTTACGGCCATGTGCGAGCGCCACGGCGTGTCACCCCTCATCGAGGTCGACGGCGGCATCTCTTCCAAGAACATTGTCGAGGTCGTCAAGGCCGGCGCAAACGTCCTCGTGGCCGGCTCCGCCGTATTTAAGTCCGAAGATCCCGCCGCCGAGGTTGCGCTGCTTCAGAAGCTGGGCAACGAGGCTGCACAGGAGGCATAAACCCTTATGACCGCAGGTCAAAACCGCATACCCGTGAATCTTGACTACGCCGCCTCGACGCCTATGCGCGCCGAGGCGCGCCTTGCGCAGCATGAGTACGATGATAGCGAGCTTGCCGGCGTCAACCCCAACTCGCTGCACTCGCTTGGCCGCAAGGCCGCCGCACGCCTGGAAGTCGCACGTCGCGAGATCGCCCGTAGCTTTGGCGCACGCGTTCGCCCGTCCGAGATTGTACTGACCAACGGCGGAACCGAGGCCAACCAGCTGGCGCTCCTCGGTCTTGCCGAAGGCGCCCGCCAGCGCGACCGTAAGCGTAACCGCGTGATCGTATCTGCCATCGAACACGATTCGATTCTGGACAACCTGCCGCTGCTGCGCGCCGCCGGCTTTTCCGTCGACCTGGTGCAGCCCTGCCGCGCGGGCTACATTGAGCCTGCCGCGCTGAGCGACTTGCTCGGCGGCGACGTCGCGCTCGTGAGCATCATGGTTGCCAACAACGAGACCGGCGTGGTGCAGCCCATCCGCGAGCTTGCCGCTGCCGCACACGCCGCCGGCGCCCTGTTCCACACCGATGCCATCCAGGGCTATCTGCATATTCCGCTCGATGTCACCGAGCTGGGAGTTGACGCCATGACCGTTGCCGCGCACAAGATCGGTGGCCCCGTGGCATCTGGCGCACTCTACCTTAAGAGCCGCACGCCGCTGCGCCCGCGCATCTTCGGCGGCGGACAGGAGGCCGGTCGTCGTGCCGGCACGCAAGACCTGCGCACGCAGCTCGCCTTTGCCGCTGCCGCCTCGTCTCTGACGCCCCATGTGGCTCAGGAGCGCGCGAAGCTGCAAACCCTTTCCGACAAGCTCTACGCCACGCTTACGGCCCACCCGCGCATTCACGCCACCATGGGCGACTACGCACAGGCCGATCGCCTGCCGGGCATGGTGTCGATCTACGTTGATGGCATGGACTCCGAGGAGCTCATCGTCAAGCTCGATGCCGCCGGCTTTGAGGTTTCGGCCGGCTCGGCGTGCTCGAGCGGCAGCATGGACCCGAGCCATGTTTTAAGCGCCATGGGCATTGGTCGCGAGCAGGCACTAGGTGCACTGCGCATTTCCTTTGACGACCGCGTGAATCCGGACGATCTGGACGAGTTTGCCCAGACGCTGCTCTCGATCGCAGGTGCCGCATGATCGTCGCCGAGCTCGAGCGCGCGCTACTGGCACGCTATCCCAAGACGGACACCGAGCCCTGGGACCACGTAGGACTCTCCGTTGGCGATCCGACCGCGGAGATCACCGGCGTTTCCTGCGCACTCGATGCGACTGAGGCTAATGTTCGCCGCGCCCAAGAAGCAAGCGCCAACGTGCTGCTGACGCATCATCCCATATACATCAAGGCACCCGAGGCCTTTTGTCCGGCGGATGCCACACGACCCCAGTGCAGTGCGGCCCTCTACGAGGCTGCCCGCTGCGGGGTGAGCATTATCTCGCTCCACACCAACCTGGACCGCTCGCACGAAGCCCGTGTCTGCCTGAGCAAGCTGCTGGGTGCCGCACCCGTGAGCTCACTGGAGCACGTGGACGACCCCGAGGCCACCGGCCTGGGCGCACTTGCAACGCTCAACGACCCGTGCACGCTGCGCGATCTTGCCACCCGTGCTGCCACGGCCTTTGGCAGCGACCCGCGTGTGTGGGGCGAGGCCGATCACCCGTGCCGCACCATCGCCATTTTGGGCGGCTCCTTGGGCGACTTTGGAGAGCTCGCCATTGCCGCAGGCGCGGATGTCATCGTGACGGGCGAGGCGGGCTACCACGTGGCTCAAGACCTTGCCTTGCGCGGGCTGCCGGTGATCTTGCTCGGCCACGACCGCTCCGAGGAGCCGTTCGTTGATATCTTGATGAACTCTGCAGTTGACGCCGGGGTCGACCCCCGTCATGCGATTAAAATACTGAACCCTTGCCAATGGTGGACTGTGACAAAA
This sequence comes from bacterium, assembly GCA_963602135.1. Taxonomy (GTDB): domain Bacteria; phylum Actinomycetota; class Coriobacteriia; order Coriobacteriales; family Coriobacteriaceae; genus Collinsella. The sequence continues at coordinate 15,157 of CAVCHM010000014.1, forward strand.
GGAGAGAACTTATGAGCGCCGGCGCTACGCTACTCAAGCTGCAACAGATCGATTTGGAGCTCGCCCGCAACAAGAGCGAACTTGCCAATATGCCGGAGCTCAAGGAGCTCGCTTCCAAGCGCAAGACCTATGTAAAGCTCAAGGCCGAAATGACCAAGCTCTACGCCCAGCGCAAGGACCTGGATATTGAGCTCGACGATCTCAACACCACCGAGATCCAGACCAATAACGCCATTGAGGCCGCTAAGAAGCGCCACGTTGACGGCTCTGACTACCGCGAGGTACAGGACCTGGAAAACGAGCTCGCCACACTGGCCAAACGACTGGACAAGATCGAGCACACCCGCAAGGATGTTGTCGTCGCCCATAAGGAAGCGCTTGACCGAGAGGCTCGCGCGCAGGCCATCATCGCCAAGTTCGAGGAGGGCGTGAAGGCCGATACCAAGGCCGCCCGCGCCAAGGCTGCCGATCTGCAGGCTCAGATCGATGCCGCCACCAAGGAGCGCATCGCGCTTGCCGCCACGCTGCCGACCGACGTGCTCACCGATTACGAGCGTCTGCTCAAGCAGTTCCGCGGCCTGGCCGTCGAGACCATCAAGGGCAACATCCCCACGGTCTGCCACACCGCGCTGCAGGCATCGTCCATGAGCGACCTCAACCACGACGGCAGTGAGATTACGCACTGCCCGTACTGCCACCGCCTGCTCGTGCTCCCTAGCAAGGAAGCTTAAACGATGGTGGCACCCAACAATTCAATGCAACTTGAGGGAAAAACGATCCTGCTGGGCATTACCGGCGGGATCGCCGCCTATAAGTCGTGCAATATCGTGCGCCTGCTCCAAAAGCGCGGCGCGCACGTCAAGGTCGTCATGAGCGAGCATGCCACCGAGTTCGTGGGGCCGCTTACCTTCCGCGCGCTCACCAATGAGCCGGTCGCGGTTGGGCTATTCGACGACCCGTCTGACCCCATTCACCATATCTCGCTGGCGCAGGAGCCCGACTTGGTGGTCGTGGCGCCCGCGACGGCCAATATCATCGCCAAGATGGCCAACGGCATCGCCGATGACCTCATCTCCACAACGCTGCTTGCGACACCGCGGCCCGTCGTGATCGCGCCGGCCATGAACAACGGCATGTGGAAGGCGCCGGCGACGCAGGCCAACATGGCCACGCTGCGCGAGCACGGTGTCCATGTGGTGGGACCCGGCAGCGGCTACCTTGCCTGCGGCGACGTGGACACGGGGCGCATGAGCGAGCCCGATGACATCGTCGAGGCTGTCTGTGAGGTGCTCAACCCCGTGCCGCAAGACCTGACGGGCAAGCGCATCGTCATCACCGCCGGCCCCACGCACGAGCCGATCGACCCGGTGCGATTCATCGGTAACCGGTCGTCGGGCAAGATGGGCATCGCCCTGGCGGGGGAGGCTGCTCGCCGCGGTGCTGCGGTCACGCTCGTGCTGGGCCCGACATCGCTCGACGTTCCCCGCGGCGTGGAGTGCGTGCGCGTACAGACCGCCGCAGAAATGCTCCAGGCTGCGCTGAGCGCCTTCCAGACGGCCGAGGCGGCAATTTGTGCGGCCGCCGTCGCCGACTATACCCCCGCCACCCCTGCGGACCATAAACTCAAAAAGGCAAACGAACGCCTCGATCGCATCGAACTGGTCGAGACGGTCGATATTTTGGCCGAGCTCTCGCGCCAAAAGGGCGAGCGATGCGTGATCGGATTTGCGGCCGAGACCGATAACGTCCTGGAGTACGCACAGCGAAAGCTCGACCGCAAGGGTTGCGATGCCATTATCGCCAACGATGTCTCACGCGCCGATTCGGGCTTTGGAACCGACACCAACAAGGCCTGGATCGTGAGCAAAGCGGTTACGCAAGAACTTCCCGTGCTAACAAAACCCCAGCTCGCAGATACAATTTTGGACTTGCTTCAAAATTTATAAAAAAGTTCTTGCACAAGTCTAAAGTTTCGGGTTAATATACTCCCTGTTGCGAGCGAGAGCAGAGCAACAAACAAAAGCTTCGGGACGTGGCGCAGCTTGGTAGCGCACTTGACTGGGGGTCAAGGGGTCGCTGGTTCGAATCCAGTCGTCCCGACCAGAAGTTTGCAGGTCAGGCACCTTGTGCCTGACCTTTTTTGTTTTAAGCAATTGCTTAATTTTCAGTAAGCAACAGGGTGCCAAAAATCTACCTACGCGATAATCGCCTTTTGCGGCTACTTGCGCGTTTTGCACGCGCTTGAGCCGATTTATTAACGCGATATGATTCTACATACGCGCAGCAGGTACACGCCGAGAAAGGGCTGCATTTATCGCGGCGATTAACACAGATATAGCGACTATAACGGACAAGCGTGTCGCTGTATTTATTCCAGTAGTTCACTTGATCGGTGGACGAGTGGGCTGTTGCAGCGAAATGCCAAGCAGGATGAGCTCTACACGAGGACCCCGCAGGGTAATGGCGGGGGAGTGCGGCGGGCGCTCTGAGAGCCGCTGTATGAACCCATGTCTCCTTAACTCGATAATTTGTGTTTCAAGCCACGAATCGGTCGAGCAATTGCCAAAAGAACGGCCCATGCAGGATTGCACGGGCCTTACATCAGATCAAATTTGAGCTAGAAGCACCAAGCGGGGCAGACGCAACACCATCTCGTCGCGGCCTCGGCGAGCGACATATCGCAGTCGAGGTAGACATCGAGGAAATCGTCAGATCCCGCACAGGGGGACCGCGATGGTGGCCACCGCGCCGCCCGAGGGACTGTTGGCGAGCGAGACGGAGCCCCCGTGGGCGCTCGCAGCCTCGGAGGCGGCGTGGAGGCCGAGCCCGTAGTGGCGGCCCCCGTCGCGCAAGGAGCGGGAGGAGTCGTCCGTGAAGAGGCGCTCGCAGCCGCGTTCGAGGGCAGCGGGAGAGAAGCCCGGTCCGTCGTCGGCCACCTCGATGACGAGGTGGCCGCCCGCGACGTCGCAGGAGACCGCCACGCGCGAGCGCGCGTGCTCGGCGGCGTTGGCCACGAGGTTCGCGGCGGCTCGCGCCAGGGCGGTTCGGTCGAGCGGGGCCTCGGGCGCGCCCGCGACAGCGGGGCCCGTGGCCGCGTCGAGCGTCACGCCTCGCGCCCGGGCGATCTGGGCGGCCTCGGCGAGGACCTGTTCGCAGAGCTCGGCCGGCCGCATGGGGGCCCTCTCCGCCCCGCCGGACCCGCGCGAGGCCTCGATGAGCAGGCGCACGTAGCCGTCGAGCCTTTCGACACCGCCGGCTATGTCGCGCGCGGCGGCCGAGAGGTCGCTGTCATTCTCGTCTTCCAGCTCCTCCGCCACGAAGTCGGCGTTGGCGCGCAGCACGGTGAGCGGCGTCTTGAGGTCGTGGGCGAGCGACGCCATCTGCTCGCGCTGCCCCCGCTCCGCGGCCCAGCGGGCCTCGAGCGACTCGGCGAGGGAAGCCCGCATGGCGTCCATCGCGGCGAGGACGTCGTTCACCTCACGCACGTTGGTGCTGCCGACCGCGAAGTCGAGCTCCCCCGCGCCGACGCGCCCCGCCGCCTCCGCGAGCGGCGCCATCTTGCGCGAGATCACGCGGCTCGCACGGCGCGCCACGAGCGCGAGCGCGAGCGCGCTTCCCACAGCGGCGCCGACGAGCATGAGGTTCTGCGGGTTGGGAAGCAGGCCGGCGAGATCGCGCGAGACCCACTGCGGCAGGTACTCGCTGACGAGTGCGCAGGCCCCGCCGCCCTTGAGCGGGAACGCGGCGTAGGTGAGGCCCGAGCCCCCGCCCTCGATCTCCACTGTGCCCGGATCCGCGGCGAGTGCCGTACGAGCCATTTCCTTCGCGTCCTCGAGCCGCGTGCTCTCGAGGTCTGTCATCAGCACGTTTCCGTCCTTGTTCAGGATGAGGTAGCGGTACGCCGTCGGCACGTCCTGCTGCCCGCAGACGCCGTCGCGTGCCAGGCCCTCCGCGACCTCGCGCGCATTGGCCGGCCCCCAGCTTGCCTCGTAGACGAAGCCCGCGCTGATCAACACGGAGAGCACCATGAACGACGCGAGCCACGCCGTGGCGACCGCCGCGAACGCGTAGGCGAAGTAGCGCGCGATGACGAAGGAGAGCGGCATGCCCCCGCGACCTCGCGCCCCGGTCCTCAGAGCTGCCACTTGTACCCCATCCCCCAGACGGTCGCGATCGGATCGGCGCCGGCCTCGGAGAGTTTCCTCCGGGCGCGACTGACCTGCATGGATATGGCCGCGTCGTCGGAGTCGCTCTCCCAGCCGAGCACCGCCTCGCGTATCTGCGCGCGGCTCATGACCTGCCCGGGGTGGCGCGCGAGGTACTCGCAGATGGCGTACTCGGTGGGCGTGAGCGGAACGGCCTCACCGCCCACGGCGAGGCCGCGCGCCCCGAGGTCGATCCGCACCCCCCCGAAGGAGAGGGCGTGCGAGTGCGGCCGGCGCTCACGGCGTAGATGGGCCGCGACCTTGGCGCGCAGCTCCGCGGCCCCGAAGGGCTTGCGGACGTAGTCGTCGGCTCCCAGGCCGTAGCCGGCCACGGCGTCCTCCTCGGCCACGCGCGCGGTCAGGAAGACGATGGGCCCGTCGAAGTCCGGGCGGATCTGCCGCACGAGCTCGAAGCCGTCGAGCCCCGGCATCATGACGTCGCAGAGCACGAGGTCGAAGCGCGAGAGGTCCATCCCCGGGACCGCCGTCGGGTCCGTCGCCCTGACGACCTCATGGCCGTCGCGGCCGAGGACGCGCGCGAGCGCGTCGAGGATCGCCCGTTCATCATCCACTGCCAGTATCCTCGCCATGTTGACCTCCTGAAACTCTCGTCGGAATTGTACTAGCGCCGCACTCAGCGGTCCAGAGCCCTGCGCGCAGCCGCGGGCGCCTCGGCCGCGTCGAGCAGGGCATTCCCGCCCAGGACGAGCGCTGCGGAGAGGAGGACGAGCATGACGGCGAGCGGCTTCCTACGCATCTACCCTCCTGTCCTCGAAGCGGCAGAACCAGGCGAGAAGGACGGCGTCGGCTGCCAGGGTGAGCACGAGGCTAGCGAGCGCAGTCGTGAGGAGAGGGCCCGCCGCGCGTGCGGCGTCGATGAAGGCCTCCACCCCGAGCGACCCCAGGCGCGCTGGCCAGGCGAGCGGCACCCAGCTCAGGGGCGTCGCCAGGGCACCGGTGAGCTCGCCGGTCATGAGGCCGTGCGCAAGTCCGCCCACCGAGAAGAACGCGAGGAGCACTCCCGCCGCGCCGGCGCCGATGGCGGCGTTGCGGCCGTGGCGCAGGGCCACACCGAGCCACAGCGCGTAGAGGGGCAGGCTGCCCAGCACGATGCCCGCCCAGGCGGCCGCAAGCGGAGCGGGCCCGAGCGGCAGGCGCCCGACGACGGCGAGCACGGCCCCGAACACGCCGAGCGCCACGGCCAGCGCGGCGGCACCGAGCGCCGCAAGGGCGAGCAGCTTCGCCGCGACGGCTCGCCCGCGCGAGGGGACCGCCGTGAGGTTGGCGAGGCGCCCGGCAGCGCGCTCGTCGTCCACGGCGAGCCCGCAGACGATGGCGGACATGAGCGGCATGAGGGCGCCGAGGAACTGGACGTAGGCGTCCGCGCCCAGCGCCGGGTCCCATCGGGCTACGGAGAAGTACTCGCCGCAGGCAAGACCGGCTGCCAGGCCGCAGACGAGGTGCACCGCCGTGAGCAGGGAGCGCGCCAGGCGCAGGGCCTCGGAGAGCAGGGCCCGCGAGAGAGTCATGTGCGGCGTCGGGTCGGAGAGTCGTGTCATGGACATCACCTCTCCTCGGAGCGCGCGAACCAGGTCGCGCCCGCCGCCGTGAGCGCGACGAACGCGAGCGCGCAGACCGCAAGGCCCGCAAGCGTGAGCATGCCATCCGCCGCGAGCGCCCCGCCGAGCGCCATGTCCGCCGCGAGTGGCTCGCCGCTCGGCAGCACGGGGATAAAGCTCGTGGGGATGACCATGCTCGCCGACGGCGGAAAGAGCTGCGGCAGCGGCACCAACGACCAGGCGAACCCACCCACGAGTTGCGCGGCGAGCGGGCAGAAGATGCCCGCGAGCATGCCGAGCCGCGCCGTGAGGAAGAGCCCTGCGGGGATCATCCACGCCACGGTCACCGTGTTGACGAGCGCGCAGAGGAGCATCGTGAGCGTGCCCGTGGCCGTGAGGCCCTGCGAGGAGAACGCCGATCCCGCGAGGTAGATGCCGAAGACCACGAGGTTCGAGAGCGCGCAGAGCGCGAGGCACCAGAGCGCCTTGGCCCACCAGGCGCGCCCGAGCGGGAAGCCCGGGCCCAGAAGCCCCCGCATCCGCGTGCGAGCGTCCGCCCGCGCGACGCACGCCACCACGAGCGAGAGACACACGGGCAGGAAGAGCGCGTACCAGTAGTTCCACGCGCTGAAGATCTGCACGCCCCGGTAGGGCATCGCGCCGAGCAGCGGCATCGGAAGCGCCATGAGCACGGCCAGGCGAACCGGTGCCGCGTGGCGCGACTTCAGGGCCTCGGCGCGCAGGGCCGCGAGCAGGCCGCCTTTCTCGCCCGTCATGCCGCCACCTCCCCGCTTGCTTGTCGCCCTTCCCGGCAGAAGCTCATGAAGAGTTCCTCGAGGTCCTGCCCGGGACGAAGCGCATCCTCGTAGGCGAGGCGCCCCCCGCAGATGATGCCGATGGTGTCCGCCATCTGCTGCACCTCGGAGAGGATGTGGCTCGAGACGATTACCGTCGTACCCGCCGCAGCGAAGCCGCGGATCTGGTCGCGCAGCTCCTCGATGCCGATGGGGTCGAGGCCGTTGGTGGGCTCGTCGAGCACGAGCAGGCGTGGCCGGGCGATCAGCGCCAGCGCGAGCCCAAGGCGCTGCCGCATGCCCATCGAGAAGCGCCCGGCGCGCTTCTTCCCGGTGTCCGCGAGGTCCACGGCGGCGAGCACCTCATCTATGCGGCTCTCGGGAAGGCCCAGCAGCGTGGTGCGCACGCGCAGGTTCTCGCGCGCGGTGAGGTTGGGGTAGAGCGGCGCCTCCTCGATGAGGCTGCCGATTGCGTAGAGGTCCTCGCGGCGCCAGGCGTGGCCGGCAAAGAGAATCTCCCCGGCCGTCGGCCGCAGCATCCCGCAGATCATCTTGAGCGTTGTCGACTTGCCGGCGCCGTTGGGACCGAGCAGCCCGTACACCTCGCCCTCGCGGATATGAAGGCTCACGTCGGCCACGGCGTCCTGCGCCTGGTCGCCGCGGCCGAAGCGCTTGGTGAGCCCGCGCGTCTCGAGCATGTAACCCATGGGTTTATCCTTTCTCTTCCGGGCGCGCGGGCCGAGCCACCGTGCCCGCGCGCCTTACCTTTCGGGTTCAACATCTATGGTGGGGCGCGTTTCTAACGAAGCCGTAACGGCCGTTGGGCTCTTTTGGCGCCAGCCAATCTCGACCCACACGCATTTGCTTAAAGCAACAACTTTCCCGATCGATGTAATCACCAAATCAAAACGTGTACACCAGCCACCAAAGATGCCGAAAAATGTCGCTTTTGGAGGCTGATGTACACAAATGCAGAATCCAGCGCAGCCCAGAGGCACCCTCCACATGTCTGGACTCTCTATGCTTACGCTGGATAGACATCGCCAGAACGGGTATAGTATCGAAAGTTTTGTCGTTTACCAGCGGGGGAGTCCTGTGGGCATCAAGAAGAAGATCAAAAAGGAGCTTATCGGCACTTCCGATTACCCGTCGAATAAGATCTTTACGATCTCCAATTTCATTACCTTTACGCGCCTGGTCCTCACGCTTGTTTTCCTGTACCTGTTTGTGACGGACAACAACCGTGTCGTCGCCATTATCATCTATGCCATCGCGGCCTCCACCGACTGGATGGACGGCCAGATTGCCCGCATGACCAAAACGGTCTCGTGGCTCGGCAAGGTTATGGATCCCATCTGCGACCGCGCGCTGCTGTTTACCGGCGTGCTGGGTCTCGTGGTCCGCGGCGAGCTTCCCATCTGGGTCTGCGTGCTCATTATCGGCCGCGATATCTACCTGGGCATCGGCACGCTCATCGTGCGCCACTACCACCGGCGCCCCATCGACGTCGTCTTTCCCGGCAAGATTGCCACGGCACTGCTCATGACCGGCTTCTCGCTCATGCTGCTTGGGTTCCCCGTCATCGACGGCTGGCATCTGCTGCCCGCCACGTTCACGGCATTCCCAGGCCTCAACGGCAGCTCGGTGCCCCTCGGCATCTTCTTTGTATACGGCGGCGTCATCTTCTCCATGCTCACCGCTGTCATCTATTCCATTAAGGGAGGGGCGGCCATTAAACAGGCCATCGCGCATCCCGAGGACGAGGACATCGACTTTCTTAACCCCGAAATCGAAGACTAAGTCGTTGGGGTATGATTACGTACGGTACATTTTTTGCGGCACGTCCGCGTTAGATAGGGGTTGTCATGGACAACAAGGTTAACAATATGCCTCAGAACGATAAGACTGCGGACGCTACCTGCGTTTTCCGTGTTCCTTCGAGCGATGTCACCGTTCCCGACCTTATGGCCAACGTGCGCATCACCGCTCCGGTTCTGTCCATCGTCAAGGGTCCTCAGACAGGAGCTGCCTTTGAGCTTGAGGACGACGTGACCACCATTGGCCGCGATCCCGCGAACGGCATCTTCCTAAACGACATGACTGTCTCGCGCAGCCACGCACGCATTATTCGTGAGGGCCTGGGCGCCCGTATTGAGGATCTGGGCTCGCTCAACGGCACCTGGGTCGACGGCGCCATCGTCAACGGTGCTCCGCTGCACGACGGCTCTTCCGTTCAGATCGGTACGTTCACGCTCATCTACCACGAGAGCACGCCGGAGCGCATCGAAACCGGTGAGTAGGTAATGGCCGAACGCAATTATCTGAGTATCGGCCAAGTCGTCAACCTTCTTCGAGGCGCATACCCCGATCTATCGAACTCAAAAATTAGATTTCTAGAAGATGAGGGGCTCATCGCCCCTCATCGTACGCCTAAGGGGTATCGCCAGTACTCCAAGGAAGACGTTGACCGTCTCGAGGTCATCCTGCACCTGCAGAAGACCCGTTACATGCCGCTCAACGTCATTAAGCAGCGCTTGGAAAACGCAACGGACCTGTCCACTTTGGCTTACGAAGTGGGTCTTCTGTCCGATGTACCGCTGAAGACGGAGCCCAAGGAGACCAAGCAAAAGCTGCACCCCATCGAGACGATCCCCGACATGCTCGGTGTTGAGATTTCGTTTATCCGCTCTCTTGCCGAGAACGATCTTATCCGCATCATCAAGAGCCCGCAGAACCGTGAGCTTGTCGATGGCCGAGATTTCCCGATTATCCGTTACTGCTCAGAGCTGTCGCGCTTCCACATTGAGCCGCGCAACCTGCGTCAGTACGTATCGTCGGCAAACCGCGAGTCTTCGATGTTTGAGCAGGTTCTCGTGAGTATGCTCGGCATGGATACCTCCGATGACGAGCGCGACGCCAAGCTCGAGCGCGCTTTTAAGAAGCTGCACGACCTCACCGAGGGTGTGCACACCGCGCTACTTAAGAACCGTGTCTTTGAGTCGCTCAACGCCGTGGTCGAGGACGCTGACATCGATGCTCTCGATGAGGAGATTGCACGTTCCGAATCCACCAAGGCTAAAAGCGATGGGGCAAGCGTCCCCGCGGTTGCCGCGCACGAGGAGTCGCTCGTGCAACCGTCCAAGGTCGTCGTCCCCTCGCATAACCCGTCTGCTGACACGGGTAAATAATCGCCGTCCACCCGGCAATCCATGAAAGGTCACGCCATGTACGACTTCGAATCTCACATCGTCGATATCCGCGACTATCCCGAGCCCGGAGTCGTCTTTAAGGACATCACACCGCTCTTTGGCAATCCCGAGGCCCTGAAGGCCATGGTGGATGCCCTGGCCGAGCATTTTGCCGACATGGGCATTACCAAGGTCGTAGGACCCGAGGCCCGCGGCTTTATGGTCGGCGTTCCCGTGGCCGTCGCCCTGGGTGCCGGCTTTGTTCCCGCACGTAAGCCGGGTAAACTGCCGCGCAAGACGGTCAGCGAGAGCTACGAGCTCGAGTATGGAACGGATTCTATCGAGATCCACGCCGATGCCATTACCTCTAAAGATACCGTGTTGATTCTGGACGACTTGGTCGCGACGGGCGGAACCGTCGAGGCAACAGGTAAACTAGTGCGAGATATGGGCGCAAAGCTTGTGGGCTACGGTTGTATCCTTGAGCTTGCGTTTCTCAACCCGCGCAAGAAGCTCACGCCTTCTAACGAGGACGTTGAGCTCTTTAGCCTGGTAACGGTGGACTAGCCGCTACCCTTAGATACCGGAAAGGAAGCTACATGCGCACAGCAAATACGCACAAAAACATGGCACGCTGCGCTGCTACGGCAACCCTCGCTTGTGTTTTGGGCCTGGGGCTCGTGGCTCCGGCCTACGCCGATACCGCATCCGACCTTGCCGCTGCTCGAACTAAGCTCGAGCAGATTGGCACCCAAACCCAGCAAATTCATGAAGAACTCTCCGCACAGACGCAGGAGCTTGATCAGACTGCAGGCGAGATCACGCAAAAGCAGCAAGAAATTGCGGAGGGTCAGGCAAAGCTTTCGAGCTACGTTGCCGGTGAGTACAAGACCGGCGGCCTGAGTCTCCTTCAGGTCCTGACGGGCGTCGACGATCTGGGCGACATGCTCAACCGTCTGTTCTACTACGGTAAGGTGTCCGACAAGCAGGCCCAGACCATTCAGGAGGTCAAGGACCTTAAGCAGCAGCTCACGGATAAGCAGACCGAGCAGGAGAAGAACGTCGCCGCGACGCAAAAGAAGGTCGACGAGCTCAATGCTCAGCAGGCCGAGGCTCAGAGCGTCGTGAACTCTCTGGATTCGCAGCTGCAGGCCGAGCTTGCCGCCGAGGCGGAGGCAAACGCCGCACTGCAGGCTGGTATAAATGCCAGCACCGCCGAAAAGGCCACGGTGAACACCGAGACCGCTGGCACGACCGAGAACACCAACAATGGTGGCGGCACGAGCAACAATGGCGGCAACACGCCTGCACCCGCTCCGGCTCCTGCCCCTACACCGCAGCCCTCGACGCCCGCACCGGCACCGACGCCTTCCGCACCGAGTCAGTCCGTTGACGGTGGCACTGTTGTTTCGCGCGCCTACAGCAAGCTTGGTTGTGCTTACTCCTGGGGCGGTATTGGACCGAACAGCTTTGACTGCTCCGGCTTTGTGAGCTACTGCCTCACGGGCCGCTACTGCCGTCTGGGCACCACCGGTACCTTCATGGGTTGGACCCGCGTGTCCGATCCGCAACCCGGCGATGTTGTTGTTAACTCCTACCATACCGGCATCTATATCGGTAATGGCCAGATGATCCATGCTTCCGACTACAACACGGGCGTTATCATCAGCTCCGTCGCAGCCGGTATGAACAACAACTACATCTTCGTACGCTACTAATTTATTACTACAGCGAACGAACGTGGGCCTCGCGATCTTGAGTCACGAGGCCCATTCTTTTTGCCCCTACAGCTTGCCTTAAGATCAGAAGGCTATCTAGTATTCAAAACTAGATAGCCGTCCAATCGATCCGAAAGACGGCTATAATTATTGGGGAACAAATAGAAAGGACCCTCAATGAGCTGGGCACTTATCTCCGATTCGAGCTGCAATCTTCGCGATTGGCAGCCAACCGCACCTCATACCACCTTTGCATTTGCACCCCTTAAGATCCGAGTGGGGGAGCGCGAGTTTGTCGATGACATCACGCTCGACGTCCACGAGCTCAATTGCGCCGTGCAGGCGGAGTCGAGCGCTTCTTCGAGCGCCTGTCCAAGCGTAGGGGAGTGGGCCGAACTCTTTAAGCTTGCCGACAAGACGATTTGCATGCCCATCTCCGAGGGAGTCTCGGGAAGCTACAATGCCGCGGCCACCGCACGTGACATGGTGCTTGCCGAAGAGCCCAATCGTCAGATTCATTTGGTTAACTCGCGAGCCGCAGGTGGCAAAATGGATCTAATCTTCCTGCTGTTCGATCGCTATCTTGCAAGTAACCCGGATACCTCCTTTGAGGACGCCTGCGCCTACTTCGATAGCCTAGAACAGAATAGCAAGATCCTCTTTAGCCTGTGCAATTACGAAAACCTTGCGAAGGCCGGACGTATTCCCAAGGCAGCCGGGGTCATCGCCAATAAACTCAACATTCGAGTTTTAGGCACAGCAAGCGAGGCGGGGGAGATTAAGCTCGTTGGTCACACCCGTGGCGAAAAGAAGATGCTTGGCAAGATTGTCGATACCATGGAGGCCGAGGGCTTTACCGGCGGCGAGGTCGTTATCGACCATGTCGAGAACGAGGCAGGCGCCCAGGCACTTGCCAGCCGCATTGTGGAGCATTGGCCCGACTCCAAGACGATCATCATGCCCTGCAACGGTCTAGATTCATACTATGCCGAGATGCACGGCCTCATCATCGGCTATGGCATGGGCGTGGCTTCGGGCCGATAATGTCCAACTAGACAAACGCACGGGTGGGATACGGGGCCAGTGGCTCTTTATCCCACCCGTCTTATACCTCGGTTAGCTATTAAACCCATTGAACTTAAGGTAGCTCATTAGGTACGCCTTCGATACAAAGGACGATACTGCACTGCGCACGAGCAGCGATTCGCGCGTAACCTGATGTGCGGTATCGGGCACGGGAGTCTGCTCAACGGAAAACGCTGCACGAATCGATGCCTCGAGCTGATCGACCACATAATCGAAAGCTGTCGGAGCGTCGTAGCTCAAGCGCTGAATATTAAAGAGCGCCTGAACCGCAGCGATGGGCAGCACCTGCTTAAAGATACAAATGGCGATGAGACGCGCAATCTGCTCACGGCCATACTGCTTTTTAATCGGAGCAGGAACGAGGCCGACCTTCACGTAGTTATTGATCATCGATGGCGTGATAACGGGCTGCTCTACGCAAATCGAAAGCGGCTCCATCCATAGCGCAACATATTCAATAACCTGATCGCGATAGAGCGTTACATTGGGCAGTTGTTCATAGCGTGGCAGGCTCAACGCGTTGAGTTTACCCACCATATCGGACTGAATAAATGCGTCCGGCAGCACCGTCGGTTGAATATCCTCCGGCTTAATGCTGACCGATGTATCGGACATCGGGATAACATGTTTGACGTGGTTCATAAGGATCCTCCGTTCATTTTCTATATTGTATTCTAGGTTATCTAGTTTTGAATACCACATAGCCGCCAAGAAAAAGTGGTTGGACTGTACATTGATGCACCGTCAAACCACTTTGTTTAAAGATAGCAACCTTACATAAGATATATTATCGTACTTATCCGCGAAGGAAAGCGTATGTGCTGGTTGCTGCTATGGCTCCGTCCGAAACAGCGGTCACAACCTGACGCAAACGCTTGGAACGGATATCACCGGCTGCGAATAAGCCGGGCGTACGGGTGGCCATCGAATCGTCGGTGACAATGCCGCCGTCGGGAGCCAGATCGACGAGATGCTCAACAAGCTCGGTATGTGGCTGCGTCCCCGTAAAGACGAAGATGCCAAAAGAGCCAGGTTCAAAGGACTCAGTGTGCAGTTCACCAGTCGCATTGTCCTTGAACGTGATTGTCGTGGGCATCGCTTCACCAGAAACCTCAACAACACTAGTTTGGTACCTAACTGAAATATTGTCCTTAGCAAGCACCTTATTCACAACGCCCTCAGGTGCACGGAACTGATCGCGGCGTAGCACGATGGTCACGCTGCTGGCAATGTCGGACAGGAACAGCGCCTCCTCGCATGCCGAATTGCCGCCTCCGATAACAAAGACCTGCTTGCCGCGGAAGAACATGCCGTCACACGTCGCGCAATACGAAACGCCACGACCGCGATACGTGTCCTCGCCGACAAAACCCGCAGGACGCGGCGTGGCGCCCATGCACGCAATGACGCTCTTGGCCGCTGTGTCGCCCATATCATGATGGATGGTAAATTGAACCGCATCGGCATCGCAATCGACGCCTGTCACCATACTCCATTCAACCTGAGCCCCCAGGCCTTCAGCATGCTGTTGGAACCGCTCACCAAGTTCGGCGCCGCTCAGCAGTGGAATACCAGGATAATTCTCAATCTCGTTGCTCGTGGCAATCTGTCCGCCCGACATGCCCTGCTCAAGGACAGTCGTCGTTAGGTTGGCACGCGCCGCATAAATGGCGGCAGCATAGCCCGCAGGGCCGCCACCGATAATCGCAACATCGATTGTCTGATCGGTAGTCATGAAGAGTCCTCTCGTCGAAACGTTGTCGTTCTTTGCGCTCATACCCAAATTTACGTGAACGTGACACTCATGCACTACAATGATAAATTCCGTGTTACAACGTCGAAGGGGAGTTATCGATGGATCAGACGCAGACGAGCGACGACGCTCCCCTGCTCACGCACAGCACTCCTCAATCGGAGCAAACCACGCTCTTGGCACAGCAAAAACCTCTCGTGACCATCGTGCACGCCTCGGTCGGCTCGGGTCACAAGGCCGCCGCAAATGCGATTGCGCAAGCATTCGACATCATCCGCGGCACCAGTGGCATCCCCGAGGATGTTGAGATTGAAGTACTCGATATCCTTGATTTTGGACGTATTAAATTCGACGGTAATAAGACCGCGGCTTCTTTTACGGGAGCCACGCGCCCCATTTACGACCTGACCTGGCGATATACGCTTACGGGACATCTGCTCTGGGGTGGCGGCACGGCATGGTCGCGAATGATGTTCCCCGCCTTCAACGAATATATTCGTAGCCGCAGGCCCATAGCCGTGGTCGCAACGCACATCACGGCAGCCAACGTTGCCGTGGGCGCCCGCGTAATTACGGGTATCGATTATCCGGTCATCTGCGTCCCGACCGACTACGAAGTCGAGGGCTGGTGGCCTCACAAGGACACCGATCTATTCTGTGTTGCCAACGAATTCATGGCTGAAACGCTGCGTCCGCGCAAGGTGCCCGAGACAAAGATTCGCATTACCGGCATCCCTATTCGCGCCGGATTCGACACGGAATACGATCGCGAGGAAGAGCTAGCCAAGTTCAACCTCCCCGCCGACAAGACCGTCGTGTTGGTAATGGCCGGTGCCAGCTTGCCCCAGCCTTACGTCCGCTTTCGCGCGGCGATGGACCACACACTCCCCTTCCTGCGCAGCTTCGAAGACATGCACTTTGTCTTTTTGCCTGGCAAAGACGTGGAGTATGCCACCCGGCTGAAGACCCTCTTCGACGCCATGAAGCTCGAGAACGTCACGGTGTTGGACTATGTCGACGACATGGCGGCCCTCATGCACGGCTGCGACCTGGCAATCCTCAAATCGGGCGGACTCACGGTTACCGAGTGCCTATGTGCACATCTGCCGATGATCCTGCTGGGTAAGTCCTATGGACAGGAAAAGGCCAACACCACCATGCTCACCGGCATGGGCGCCAGCATGCACGTCACCACGGCACGAGAGCTCATCGTAACCCTGCGCCACCTGCACGACCATCCCGAATCACTCAAAGCCCTACTCATCAACGGCGAAGTACTACGCCGCCCCCACGCAGCCGAGGACATTGCCATCGCCACCATGGAATTCGTAGGCAAACCCCAAAAGCGCAAACGAGCCTTCTGCCGCTTCTACTGGGGCGGAAAACCCGCGCATATCCGCTAGGCGTAAGTCCGCTGCTCGGCGGGAGCCGCCCATATATCATT
Organism: bacterium; assembly: GCA_963602135.1. Classification (GTDB taxonomy): domain Bacteria; phylum Actinomycetota; class Coriobacteriia; order Coriobacteriales; family Coriobacteriaceae; genus Collinsella. Next base: position 30,904 of record CAVCHM010000014.1, read on the forward strand.
CCATGCTCAAACATTCTCGCTTCGCAGGGGCGCATCAATCCCGCCCGTCCGGGGCTCACCCATATCATTCCATGCTCAAACATTCTCGCTTCGCTGCGCTCGCTGCGAAACTGCGCGTGGAACGATATGGGTGAGCCCCGGACGGAAGGCTTCTTGCTTGAAAACAAATTACAAATCTAACCAGTAAGCCGATGCGACAAAGGAGCCAGACCTTGTCGTATCGGCTTACCAATTAGGCATGATTTTTGGCTTCTAATGAAGGTGAGGCATGGTTAGTCGCGAGAATGTAATCGTCCGCTCACCAGTGGGAGGGGCCTATATATCGTCCCGCGCGCAGTTTCGCAGCGTAGCGAGAATGTTTGAGCACGGGATGATATATAGGCCCCTCCCACTGGTGAGCGGACGATTGAGTTTAAGCGACGCCGCTGGAGCCGAAGCCCCCTTTGCCTCGATCGGTTTCGTCTAGTTCTTCTACTTCTACGAGGTTGACCGTAGGGACTTCTTGGATGACAAGTTGGGCGATGCGGTCGCCTTTGTTGATTTGGATGTTGTTCGTGGGGTCTAGGTTGATGAGGATGACTTTGAGCTCTCCTCGGTAGTGGGCATCGATGAGGCCAGGAGTGTTGACTATAGACAGGCCTTGCTTAATGGCCAGGCCGCTGCGGGGCTGGACGAAGCCGGCGTAGCCGTCGGGCAGGGCGATAGCTAGGCCCGTGGAGACCAGACGACGCTCAAAGGGCTTCAGAGTACAATCCTCGTTGGAGCGCAGATCCAGGCCGGCATCCGTGGGATGGGCGTATTTGGGAAGCTCGACGGTAGGGTCGAGACGTTTAATGTTAACGGTAATGTTGGACATGAAATCACCTTAGCTTGTCGAGCTCTTGCAGAAACTCATCGACATCTTTGAAATCGCGATAGACCGAGGCAAAGCGGATGTAGGCCACTTTATCGATCTTGGCCAACCGCTTAAGAACCATATCGCCCAACTCATGGGACGTAACGGCCGTGAGCGTACGAGAGCGAAGCTCGACCTCTATATCGTCAATGATCTCGTTGAGCTTTTTAGTGTCGATATCTCGCTTGATCGTGGCGCGCATCAAACCGACCAGCAGCTTATTGCGATCGAACCGTTGCTTGGATCCGTCTGACTTAATGACCTCGATAGGGTCTTCACAACGCTCAAATGTCGTAAAGCGATAATTGCATGAGCAGCATTCGCGACGGCGCTTGATGGTGTTATTAGATTCCTGCATACGGGAATCAACGACGCGGGTATGTGCCTTGCCGCATTTGGGACAGCGCATGGTACCTCCTCTAAAACGATTACAAGGGTACCATGCGACGGTACTTAAATCTTAGGAACGTGCGGGAACTTTAAGATGCGCACCGGCATCGAGCGAGCCATGCTCCAGGTGATTGACGTTGCGAATCATCTCAGAGGTCTCCTGTGTGGAAAGACCCTCAATCGGATGCTCCTGGGCAAGCGACCACAAGGAATCGCCAGACTGAACACGGACGGTCTCGTAGGTAACGTTGGATACCGAGTCGGCATATGCGGCGTGACGAGCGCTGAAAATCGAGGTGGCAAGTACAAAGAAGAGCGTGAGCGCAACGGCAAGAGCGACAATCGTCGAGGCCTTCAGGGCAGCGGGGGCCGAAGCCGTGGCGACGCGCTGGCTGCGGGAGGGCTTACCAGGCAGTGTTTGAAAACCAGATCGGCCGCCTTTGACAACCGTGAAAGCCGGCGCCGCAGGCGTCTCGAGCTTAAGGGCGAGGTTTCCCTGGACCATATCAGTTGCATTCATCATGTTCTCCTCTCGCGTGTTTTGCTGAGAACAGTTTTATCAAGCCGCGCGGACAAAAAACGTCTAGCGCGAGAACGAATGTTCGGTTATTATTATCTTCGAACAGTTGTTCCTGTCAAGCAAAAATCGAACATTTGTTTGACATTGGCAGAGAGGATCCCCTGATGGCTCGCAAAATTACCAAGCGTCAGCAGCAGATTTACGACTTCATCAAGGAATATCAGCAGGAGAAGGGCTATCCGCCCAGTGTGCGCGAGATGGCATCCGCCGTAGGTCTCTCCTCCCCCAGCACGGTGCATGCTCATCTCTCTGCCCTGGAGGCTCGAGGGCTGCTCAAGCGCGATGCCACCAAGCCTCGCGCCCTAGAGCTCTTTGATGAGGACGGATCCTCTGTCTCGATTTCCAAATCCGATGAACCCACAGCGCCCCGCGGAACGGTCTCGCTGCCGCTCGTCGGTCGCGTCGCGGCCGGGATTCCCATTCTGGCCGAGCAAAATATCGAGGACACCTTTACCGTCCCGACCGAAATCGCCACAGACCAGGGCTCCTTTATCCTTGAAGTGCACGGCAGCTCAATGATCAATGTCGGCATCTACAACGGTGACTACATTATCGTTCGCGAGCAAAAGAGCGCGATGAACGGCGAAATCGTCGTGGCTATGATCGATGGCTCGGCGACTGTCAAGACGTTCTACAAGGAGCAGGGGCGCGTGCGCCTGCAGCCCGAGAACGACACTATGGAGCCCATCTATGCGACGAACCCCGTTATTTTGGGTAAGGTTGTCGGATTAATGCGCCGGTTCTCGTAATGCAAAAACGCATCACCATATTTGATACCGTCCGCGGGTTTACGATGCTGTCGATGGCAGGTTTTCACGCCTGCTACGATTTGGCCTACCTATATGGATGGGATATGCCATGGTTTACCGAAACGGTTTTCCAGGATATCTGGCGCGCAAATATCAGCTGGGTATTTTTGTTTATCGCCGGTTGGATGTGCACGCTCTCGCGTAATAACGTTAAGCGCGCCCTCAAGTACGCGGCCGCAGCTTTGGTCGTATGGATTGCAACTACACTGGTATCAGTCGACGATTCGGTAAACTTTGGCATCATTTATTGCATGGCGGCGTGCACCGCAGTGGTTGCACTCACCCGTCCGTTACTTCAAAAAATACCGGGCTCGTGGGGCATCGCAGCGTGCCTTGTTCTTTTTGCCCTAACCTGGGGCATTCCAAAAGCGGTCTACCCACTCCCCTACCTGGCATGGCTTGGATTCCCGGGCCCGGGTTTTGTTTCGGGAGACTACTATCCGCTCATTCCGTTTGTCTTTATGTACCTTACCGGCTTCTTTACTGCCCAGGCAGTACAAGCATCAAGCCACGAAGCGCCGGCATGGGCATACGCCAATCCCATCCCGGCGCTCGCAGTCCTCGGTCGGCATGCCTTACCGTTCTACCTGCTCCATCAGCCTGTCATTCTAGGCGTGCTAGAGCTCGTTTATTCCGTACGATAGCGCTCAAGACGCGGCGCGATTCGGGCCGGCATCTTTGCCACAATGCGAACGCCGTCCTCTAGATATTCCTCATGCAGAAGGGTTCCCTGCTCATGCACCAGCGTAATGAGGGCGCCCTCGCGATACGGGATATCAGCGGAAAGCAACACATCGGTGGCAGCTGCCTCACGAGCAATACGGTCGACGAGATCGTCGAGCCCCTCGCCCGTCTGGGCCGAGAACAGCACGGCCTCGGGATAGCGACGATGGAAACTCAATCGATCGACGCTATCGAGTAGGTCGATTTTATTGAACACCGTAAGCGTCAAGCGCTCACCGGCACCGATCTCGTCAAGAACGCGATCGACTGCCTCGAGCTGGCGCTCGAAGTCCTCGTCAGAGGCATCCACAACTTTAAGGATCAGGTCGGCACCAAGGACCTCAGACAGCGTGGACTTAAAGGCATCAACGAGACCATGCGGAAGCTTTTGAATAAAGCCAACGGTATCGGTAATGGTCATGCCACGACCGCCGGGCAAACGATACGAGCGCGTCGTCGGATCGAGCGTGGCAAACAATTTGTCCTGTGAAAGCACCGTAGACCCGGTCAGGCGATTGAGCAACGTCGACTTTCCGGCATTGGTATAACCGGCTAGGGCAACGCGAAACGCCGGCGACTCGATACGGCTCTTTGACTGGACATCGCGGCGCTGTTCAACCTGCTTAAGCTCGCGACGAAGTGCGGCAATCTTGTTGCGAATCAAACGTCGGTCAACCTCGAGCTGGCTTTCGCCCTGGCCAAAGCGCGAACCAATGCCACCGCGTGTCTGCTCTTTAGCAAGATGGCTCCACATACCGCGTAAGCGGGGCAACAGATACTGCAATTGGGCTAGTTGCACCTGCAGACGGCCCTCACGGGTCTGAGCGTGCAGGCCAAAGATATCGAGAATCAACGCCGTACGGTCGATAATCTTCACCGGTTCGCCTACGGCTTTCTCCAGATACGACTGCTGCGAGGGCGTTAAATCGTCGTCGAAGATAACAACATCGGCATCCATACGATGCACGAGCCCGCAAAGCTCCTCAACCTTACCGGATCCGATAAACGATTTTGGATACGGCTTAACCAGACGCTGGGATAAACGCGCCACGCACTGGGCGCCAGCCGTATGGGCCAGGCGCTCAAGCTCGTCAAGCGAACGGTCGAGCGGCCAGGCGTTATCGCGCCACTCAACTCCGACAAGAACGGCACGTTCGGGCTCAGGCGCCGTGGGAACGAGGGGAAACCGAGCCATTAGGCCGCCTCGATACGGTGAAGGATATCCTCAACGACCTCATCGATCGCAAACTCGTCCATATCGAACCACACGATGCGGTCATCTCGTTTAAACCACGAAAGCTGACGCTTGGCATAGCGACGTGAACGCATCTTGATGAGTTCGCGAGCCTCATCCATAGAAATCACGCCGTCAAAGGCATCGATGATCTCTTTATAGCCAATCGCCTGCATCGAAGTCAGGGCATCTCTCAGCCCCTGGTCCATAAGACCACGAACCTCATCAACAAGACCCAGCTCAAACATCAGATCGACGCGTAGGTTTATTCGCTCGTAAAGCGCCTCGCGATTACGCATCAATCCAAACCACAGAGCGTGATAATGCTCGCGCGGAACACTAAACTGCGACTTTTGCTGCGCGTAGGACACACCATCATCGTGCATTTCGAGCGCGCGAATCACGCGGCGAACATTATGAGGGTGGATGACCGCAGCGGACTCGGGGTCACGCTCGGCAAGCAGCGCATGCAGCGCTTCCTCGCCAATGCGTACGGCAAGCTCCTGATACCCCGCGCGGCGATCATCCTCAAGTTCGCCCGAGGGAAAATCCATCTCATCCAGGGCCGCCTTGAGATACAAGCCCGTACCCCCGCAAAACACCGGTAGGCGGCCCTCGCCCAGCAAGCGCTCAACATGTACACGAGCGTCTGCCTGATACAGCGCTGCAGAATATGCAACGCCCGGTTCAACAATATCGACCAGGCGTAGAGGCGCCGTGCATTCCTCTGGTGCCATCTTGGCAGTGCCGATATCCATGCCTCGATAGATTTGCATCGCGTCACACGACAGCACTTCGGACGAAAGACGAGCCGCTAAACGATCTGCGACATCACTTTTACCAACCGCGGTCGGACCGACAATCGCAACGGCAGAAAGGCTTGCCCCGTGAGAAATCATTAGCGCGGCTCGCCCACAACGGATCCGGACAGATACCACGTCTTGGCAACATCGATGTCAACATCGACAATCTTGCCAATTAACTGATCGATGCTATAGCCCGCGGGAATCGGGGCATGAACGGTCTGATTCTTAGGACTCTTGCCCAGCAGCACCGCGTCATTCTTTTTGCTCGTACCCTCAATAAGGGCCGGCACAACGGTGTGGAGCTCACCTTGGTTATACTCGTGCGCTGTGGTCTCGATAACCTTTACCAGACGGTTGAAGCGCTCAAGAATCACCTCATGCGGCGTGGGATCGTCAATCTCGGCTGCCGGAGTACCGGCGCGCTTGGAATAGATAAACGTATAGGCCTGGGCATAACGGACCGTCTCGGCAAGCGAGAGCGTCTGCTCAAAGTCTTCCTCGGTCTCGCCGGGAAAGCCCACGATGATATCGGTCGAAAGCGCAATATCGGGCATGCGATTGCGGATGCGATCGACGAGCCCCAGATAATCCTCACGCGTATAGCGACGATTCATCTCTTTAAGGATGCGCGTCGAGCCCGACTGAACTGCCAGGTGCAGTTGCGGCATGACGGCAGGCGTCTCGGCCATAGCGTCAATGGTCTCGGACAGCAGGTCTTTGGGGTGCGAGGAAGTAAAGAAGATGCGCTCCACACCCGTATCGCCCACGGCACGCAACAGGTCGGCAAAGCGCGGCTTGCCAAACAGATCGCGACCATAGGAGTTGACGTTTTGACCCAGAAGCGTGATCTCACGCACGCCCTGGCGTACTAGGCCGGTCACCTCGTCGACAATCTCCTCGAAAGGGCGGCTCTTTTCGCGACCGCGCACATACGGCACGATGCAATAGGTGCAGAAGTTATTACAGCCCGTCATAATGGGGACCCAGGCGTGGTACTGGGTCTCACGATGCCACGGCATGCTCATAGCATCCGTGTCCTCGTGCTCATTGGTGCGAATATGACGCTTGCCGTCCAAGAATGCCTCGGCAATGAGCTCGGCCACATGCGCGATGGAATGCGTGCCAAAGATAACATTGACGTTATCGACATTGGTGAGCAGACCCTCGCCGTCGCGCTGCGCGATGCAGCCGCCCACGGCGACCACACGCTTGCCCGAGGGCGAAGGCGGGAGGCTCTTACAAGAGTTGCACTGACCGTACAAACGGGTGTCAGCGGCCTCACGAACGCAGCACGTCATGAACACGACAATGTCAGCATGCTCCGGATCGAGCGCCATAAGGCAGCCATACGAGTCGAGCAGGCCACTCACGCGCTCGGAGTCATGCTGATTCATCTGGCAGCCAAAGGTGCGGATAAAGTAGGTTTTACCGGCAAGAATATCGCGTACGGAACCCTGGTCCATGTGTATAAGTCCTAACGATGGGGAGCGAAACGAGGCAATCAAAAGCTATGCCACAGGCTTAACGTCGTCCATCACAACGTTATCCATAGCGGCTCGATTAATCTGATGAACGTAAATAGAAAGACGGATGGCCGTGCGCGACTCCCCGTTGATGAGGATGTCGGAGAACACCGGCGCGCAGGAAATATCAAACCCGGTCGGAATCAAAAATCCGCGTGCAATGGCCACAGCCTTAATGGCCTGATTGACGGCACCCGCGCCGACACACTGAATATTGACGGGAACACCATCTTTGACCATGCCGGCAATGGCGCCGGCAACGGACGCGGGCGATGATTTGCTTGATACCTTCAGGCAATCCATGAAGAAACTCCTGCGTTTAAAAGTACGTTTTAACTGCAATAACTGTATCGTACCGAACGGACTCGGTAAAGATGCTATTCCTCTTTGGCAAGATCGAACGTCACAGTGATGCGATCACGTGAAACACGAATCTTGGGGTCGCCGCAAAGGTTGAGATAGTACCGCGATGCAAGATCGTTAAAGTCGCGCTCCACGGCTCGCGAGAACTGCGCCATGTCGTCCTTGGCGATACGCAGCCCGCGACGGTCTTTAGCAAGATCAACCGGAGCAGACGCATGTGAGGACGAATCGCGCTCGCGTAGCAGGCGTGCGGTCACACCGCGAACGGGCTTAATCTGGCCCGCCAAAATACGATGCGCCGTACGCTCGGACATCTCGAGGCCCAAACCCGAACAGATGCGGATAAAGTCTTCTGCATCCGAAGCAAGACCCAGGCGATCGACCACGGGAAGCTCTGCTTCATCATCGATAAACAGAAGACGAGAAGCATCGAGACGACTGGAGGCCTGCGCATGCAGCGTCGCGGCGATCTCGGACGGAGACCCCAGATAGACATCACAAGCGCGCAGCTCCTCGAGGGCAAACTCGCATGCGGCGCGAATGATGTTGTGAGGGCCACGGGCGCAGACATAGCGACCGTCCTCGTCCTTCACAGCCTGAGGCCAGCTGGACTGATCGGCGCGCTCGCCAAGGCGGTCGGTAGCAACGCTCACCTTAAAGACCGAGCCAAGGTCAACATCCGATGCGACAACGCGCGCCTCATCGGTGTTCTGCTTAATCGAGAACAATGCCATACCTCGACCGTGAACACCCCAACGATCCATCTTCATGCTCTCGAGCTTGGAGGTAACGCGGGCATCAAAGATGCGCTCCTGCATATCCCGCGGCACGCCCGAGCCGTTATCCAAAAAGACGAGCGTACGGACGCCATCTTCCTTGGTCGTGGCGAGATAGACCTTATCGGCACCGGCATCACGAGCGTTGCGCAGCATTTCGATGACAATATCCTCGACATGCTGGATGTCGTGCTTCGCCTGGCGCCGCTCGGCCTCCGAAACGCGGAGGCGGACATACCCCTCGCCAAGGTTCTCCTCGACGCGAAGGTTGCCCTCCCCCGACATCGACGCGATAAATGAGATGAGCTCGTTCGCGTCGTTCATGTTATTTAGCGATATCGACAGCGCGGCTCTCGCGAATCACGACGACGCGCACCTGACCGGGATACTCCATCTCTTCCTCGATCTGATGGGCGATGTCATGAGCCAAGACCGTGGACTGAGCATCGGAGATCTTGTCCGGCTGAACCATGACGTGGACCTCGCGACCAGCCTGCATGGCATAGGTACGCTCGACGCCGTCATGGGAATTGGCGATCTCCTCGAGCTTCTCAAGGCGCTTGATGTAGTTCTCGGCCGATTCGCGACGGGCACCGGGGCGAGAGGCAGAAACGGCATCGGCAGCCTGGACCAAAACATCGAGCACCGTATTGGGGTCGACGTCGGCGTGGTGAGCCTCGATAGCGTGAACGATAACGGGCTTCTCGCCATAGCGACGGGCGAGCTCGGCGCCGATAACGGCATGCGGACCCTCGACGTCATGGTCGATAGCCTTGCCAAGATCGTGCAGCAGGCCGGCACGCTTGGCGGTCACAACGTCCAGGCCAAGCTCGGAAGCCATCACGCCGCACAGGTCGGAAACCTCGAGGGAATGCTGGAGCACGTTCTGACCAAACGAGGTGCGATAGCGCAGAGCACCCAGGGTCTTAACGATCTCGGGGTGCAGATCGTGGATACCGGTATCGAAGGCAGCCTGTTCGCCAGCCTCGCGCACGCGCTGCTGAACCAAGTCGGCGGCCTTGTGATACATCTCCTCGATACGGGCAGGATGAATGCGGCCGTCAGCAATAAGGTTCTCGAGGGCGACGCGGGCGGTCTCGCGACGGACCGGATCGAAGCTCGAAAGCACGACGGTCTCGGGCGTATCATCGATCACGAGGTTGACGCCGGAAACATGCTCGAAGGTGCGGATGTTGCGACCCTCGCGGCCGATGATGCGACCCTTCAGGTCGTCAGACGGAATATGCACGGAGGTCACGGTAACCTCGGCGGTGTGGTCGGCGGCGCAGCGCTGAATCGCCAGGGACAAGATCTCCTGAGCGGTCTTGTGGCACTCGGCGCGAACCTGCTGCTCGGACTCACGGATGATCGTAGCAGCCTCGTGGGTAACCTCGCCACGAACCTTGTCGAGGAGCTCCTTGTGAGCGTCCTCGCGGGTCAGGTCGGCGATGCGCTCGAGCTCCGAGGTCTGCTTGGCGCAGAGCTCCTCAAGCTCGCGGGAGCGCTTCTCGACCTGGCCAGCCTGGCTGGACAGCTGATGCTCACGCTTGTCGAGGGCATCGTTGCGGCGATCGAGGGACTCCTCGCGCTGCATCACACGATTCTCGAGCGTACGAATCTCGCTCTTACGCTGCTTGTCCTCGGCCTCGGCAGCCTGCTTGTTCTTGATAATCTCTTCCTTGGCCTCAAGCAGAGCCTCTTTTTTGAGGGTCTCGGCCTGACGCTTTGCATCACCGATGAGGGACTCAGCCTGTGCATGTGCCGACTGGATCTTTTCGTCGGCCTCGTGAAGACTACCCTGCTTGGCGGTGCGCATGTAGGCAATGGCGGCGATGGCACCCAAAACGATGCCAACGAGCGCTGCGATGATAGGCATGCTCACTCCTTTTTATGGATTCGTTACACAACAAAGCGAACCGTCCTTGCGAACGGCTCGCGACATTTGAGTAATATGGGCGCAGCTTATGCGGGTCGGATACAGATAAACATATAAACAAACTCATCAAAGATGAGCACATATCACAAAGCAAATGACAGTGTTTATCGTACGTTGAACCGCAACAACTGTCAAATAAATGGACCCAGCACGGCGGCTAAAAGGCGGTGAACGGCAGGTGCGCAAAACACATGTGTCTAAACTGCACATTCCTCACGTTCGGCATCGAGACACGCCTTAACGGCATCGGCGGCGATGTGGTACGAAAAGCCCTTACCCATCAAAAACCGGACGAGTTTTTCGAATCCACGTGTCTCGGGAACGCGACGCTTCGCGAGTAAAGCCGACGCGCGAGCCAAGTCGTCCTCAACGGCAAAATAATCCTCGGGATAGCCGGGGATATCATCGAGTACGACATGGCGGCGCTTGAGCTCGGTCTCAATCTTGCGCTGTCCCCAGCCGCGTCGTTTGCGTTCCTCGATAAAGTACGAACAAAAGCGCCTCTCATCTAAAAAACGATACTCAGTGGCACGCTCAACGGCGAATTCAATCGCGTCCGCGCGAAAACCATAGCGAGACAATTTATCACGGACCTCACCGGTGGCATGATCGCGGCGCGACAGCATCTCAGTCACCATGGTAAGCGCGCATTTACGCTCAATGAGCTGCACCGCTTCGCGAAACTCATCCCAATCGCAGGGAAGATCGGGACGATTTTTAAGAAACAGGCGCGCGACACGAACAGGAATCCAGATGGTTCGTTCAAAACCGCCCTCGAGCTCACAGTCGATATGTGCACAAGGCTTTTTTGATGCATACCCACTCGAGAACGAGGAGGCCGCCTTCTTATCGGGAAAGACGACCGTGGCCTCGGTCACCGTATACGACATGAGGGCATCCGCTACTCGTCGTCATCATCGAGCATCGCGGAGCCATCGATGGCGTAAAGCTCATCGAACTCCTCAGTTTCGGGCTGATCGGTCAGCTCGACCTCGGACGGAGCATCGTCATCGAATTCAAGGCCGCAGGCGAGGCGAACTTTATGCTCGATCTCGTCAGCACAATCGGGGTGTTCGCGCAGGAAGGCCTTAGCGGCCTCGCGACCATTACCGAGCTTGTCCTCACCGTAAGCAAACCAAGAACCCATCTTTTTGCAGATACCGCACTCGACGGCCATGTCCAGAATCGAGCCCTCCTTAGAGATGCCCGTGCCGTACATGATGTCAAACTCGGCCGAGCGGAACGGAGCGGCCACCTTGTTCTTGACGACCTTGGCACGCACGCGATTGCCGATAACCTCGTCCTTGAGCTTGATGCTGTCGATGCGGCGAATATCGATGCGCACCGAAGAGAAGAACTTGAGGGCGCGGCCGCCCGTCGTAGTCTCGGGGTTGCCGAACATGACGCCGATCTTCTCGCGCAGCTGGTTAATGAAGATGCAGGTCGTTTTAGATTTGGCGAGCGAGCCTGCGAGCTTACGGAGCGCCTGGCTCATCAGACGGGCTTGAAGGCCGACCGTAGTGTCGCCGATCTCGCCCTCGATCTCGGCACGCGGAGTCAAAGCGGCGACAGAGTCGACGACAATGGCGTCGATGGCGCCAGAGCGAACGAGCATGTCGACGATCTCGAGCGCCTGCTCGCCCGTATCGGGCTGGGAAATGAGGACCTCATCGATGTCCACGCCGATACGCGCGGCATACGTGGGATCGAGCGCGTGCTCGGCATCAATAAATGCCACGACGCCGCCCATAGCCTGGGCCTCTGCCAAAATCTCGAGCGAAAGCGTTGTCTTACCGGAGGACTCGGGGCCGTAAATCTCGACGATACGTCCGCGCGGCACGCCGCCGATGCCCAGAGCGGCATCGAGGGCCAGGGCGCCCGTGGGAATGGCCTCGACCTCGAGCTCGGGACCACCGTCACCGTACCTCATGATGGAACCCTGGCCGAATTTCTTCTCGATCTCGGCCTTGGTGGTGGCGATCATCTCATCGCGCTCTTTACCCGTCGTGCGAGCATGAACGGTACGTACGGGACCTGAATTCTTGGCCATGAATAGCCCTCCTCTTAACAACCTGCATCGATAATAAACGAACGGCTGTTCGTGGTCAACCGTTCAGATAAATCATATGCAGCCGACCTTTCCAAAACCCAACCAAACGCCGACCAAAAACTGACCAAAAACTTGACCGCAGGTGAACCAAGCAAGGCATGACGAGCAAGATTACGACTACTACCTGCACAAAGATCAAATTCGCCGGAGGTCCCTATCTCCACAATTAAGGGGCCCGGAGGCCCCTTAAAACACGTCTATTCCATAGAATCGAGCACACAGACAATGCGACCCAGTGCCTCCGCGACCGCATGGGCACGAACACACGAACGATCGCCCTCATAGTGACAACGAATGGAGTCCACGACCGGCACTCCCCCATCGGCCGAGCGATACGCCCAACCAATATAAAAAGTGCCAGCCGGATCGTCTTCGGTGCCTCCACCGGGGCCGGCATAGCCCGTCGCGCTCACGGCAATATCGCTCTGATACAGCTCCAGCGAACCGGCAGCCATCTCTCGCGCCGTCTGATACGACACCGCGGTATAGTGGTCGAGCGTCTCTTGCTTAACGCCGAGCACGCGATGCTTAATCTCGTCGCAGTACGTCACCGCACCGCCGCGCAGCACCGCCGAGGCACCGGGGATATCGGCGATCGTCGAGGCGATCATGCCGGCTGTCAGAGATTCAGCCGTCGAAACCGTCACACCACGAACGCTTGCAGGCTCGACAATATCGCGTGCGAGATCTTCATTGTGCGCGGCAATCTGCTCAAATGATTCCGTCATGCTTACCAGGACCTAGACCGAAAAGACGATCTTGCGGCAGTTCCAGAAGTACTGAGCGCCCGAGATAACGGTCAGGATAACGGCCACGGCGTACAGGAAGCGCGAGACGCCATAGATACCGAGCGTCAGCGCAACCGGGGCCAGATTAAGGCCAGACATCGCAAAGACGCACAGATAGCCGCAGATGGAAACCATCGTAGTCGCCGTCTTGTACTTGCCGAGCTTATCGGCCGCAACGACCACACCGGCCGCACTCGCGACCATGCGCAAGGCGCTCACCAGCAGCTCGCGGAACAGGATGATGAACACCGACCACACGGTTACGGTACCAAAATCCAAGAACAGAAGCAGGGCCGAGAACACGAGCAACTTATCGGCGATGGGATCCAAGAACTTACCGAAGTCGGTGATCTCGTTGCGTGAACGAGCCAGGTAGCCGTCGACCTTATCGGTGCACGACAGGATGACGTACAGAATAAAGGCGGCTGCAGCGAGCGGGCCGTCGAAGGTGCTCCAATCCGTACCGGCAACGCTCGCGTGAGACAGCGCCGACACGATCATGAACACTGGAATAAAGACGATGCGCACGCACGTCACGATGTTGGCGGGCGTCCAGACACTCGTCAATTCCTTATTGCTCTCGTTAGCCACGACGCTCTCCTACTCAACAACATGACCGATAAGCTCGTAGCAGAAGCTATCGGTAAACTCGACCGTCAGAATATCGCCCACAGATGCCTCGCTGGCATCCAGATGCACCGCACCATCGGAATCGGGCGCCTGGAACCAGGCATGTCCGATGAGCTCGGCACCGTCCTCGGTCTCCTCGATGCCGTCGACAATCACCTGGGCGCGCTCGCCCACATGGGCCGCCGTGGCGGCAAAACCGAGCGACTCGGCCAGATCCATGGCCTCCTGGGCGCGCTCGAGCTTAACCCCTTCGTTAACCTGACCTTCCATCTTGGCGGCCAGGCTGCCCTCCTCACGCGAGTAGGCAAAGACGCTCGTGTAGTCGAAGCCCACGGCATCCATAAAGTCGATAAGATCGCGGAACTCGTCGTCGGTCTCGGTCGGGAAGCCGACCATGGCCGTGGAGCGAATCACGATACCGGGGATACGCTCGCGCAGGTCACGGAACAGGTCCTCGAGCTCCTGACGCGAACCGGATCGACGCATGGCCTTGAGGATGCGCGCGTCGCAGTGCTGCACGGGGATATCGATATAGGGCAGCACCTCGGGCGTATCGCGGATGGTCTCGATAAGCTCGTCGGTCATGCCCTCGGGCTGCAGGTAGAGTACGCGGACCCACACGTTATGAGGACGCACCGCCTCAGCAACGGCCTGCAACAGCTGCGCCAGATTGCGCGGCGAGCCCTCGGCGAGGTCCTCGTCGGCAAAGTCGGTACCCCAGATGCCCGTGTCCTGACCGATCAAAACGATCTCACGCACGCCACCGGCGACCAGGTCGCGCACCTCGGAGATAATGCTCTCGGCATTGCGCGAGTGATAACGACCGCGGATATACGGGATCATGCAGAAGCTACAGAAGCGGTTGCAGCCATCGGAGATCTTGACGTAGGCGACAGCGCCCTCGACGGTGCGCTTGACCTGCGGAATATAGGCGGCAATCTCGCGCTCGACACCCAGAACGTCATCGATGACCGCCACGATGCCGTCTTCCTCGTCGGCCTTCACAAAGGCCGCGACCTCGGGCAGCTCGTCAGGCAAGTCGTCGCCGTAGCGTGACGGCACGCAGCCGCACATGACGATCGGGCAAGAACGAACGCCGTCCTGCACCTCGTTGGCAAGCTCGAGCGTGGTCTCGATGCTCTCGGACGTTGCAGAGGCAAGGAACGAGCACGTATTAACGATGGCGATATCGGCATCCTGCGGATCGAATGCCTCCTCGTAGCCCGCGGCGGTCAGCAGCGAACGCATACGGTCGGTATCGACCTCGTTCTTGGCGCACCCGAGGGTGATATAGAGTACGGAGCCCAACGGAGTATCCATGTTGGAGAGCAGTCCTTTCGAATGAATTAGCGGTAGTTGGTGAACTGCAGCGGCTGACCGTAGTCCTGGTCGCGCAGGAACTGGATCACGGTCTGCAGCGCATCCTTGGAAGCAGAGGAAACACGCAGTTTGTCAGCCTCAATCGTCATCTTGACCTTGAGCTTCTGATCCTTGATGTCCTTATTAATCTTCTTGGCAGTCGTCTGGTCGATACCCTCGACGATGTGACCGAGCACGCGCACGGTGCCGCCTGATGCAGCCTGAGGCGCATCCCAGGACACGGCCTTAAGATCGATGCCGCGCTTGATGAGCTTGGAGCTCAGGACGTCGATGATCTGCTTGGAGACAAAGTCGGCCGGGGCGTTGATCGTAAAGAGCTTGTCGCCCTTCGAAAGCTCGATGGTGGCACCGGAGTCCTTCAGGTCATAGCGCTGGGAAATCTCGCGCGTGGTCTGCTGGAAGGCATTGTCGACCTCCTGCATATTGACCTCGGACACAACGTCGAAGCTGGAATCTTTAGCCATGGTTCATCCTTTCGCTTGCGAGCGGCTTAGTAGCTGTCGTACGAATAGTCGTCTGAATAGGACGTAGTCTGCCCGTCGGTGGCGGTGTCGGTGCCGTCCGTAGACCGGGCGTCGGTTCCATCGGTTCCGTCGGTACTTTCGGTGCCATCGGTGCCGTCAGTGCTCTCGCCGTCCTTGGACTCGGTCGTCTCCTTCTTGGGAACGGTAATGGTCACGCGCGCCACGCCCGACGTCTTAGTGTCGTAGCGGACCTTTTCACCGTTCTTGGTAACCGTGACATCGGAAGGCTTGGACGTGGTGATCTCGATCGAGGACTCGGGCGTGTATTCCTGCTCAAAGGGGCCGGTCGCCTGGGCGCCATAGACCGACTTGCCATCAACCTTGACCTCAATCCAAGCAGTCTTGCCCTTGGCAACGGAGATCTTGACCTTTGTGACCTCGCTCTCCTCCTTCTTGGACGTCGTCTTGGCGGCGTCCGAATCGGTCGACTCGTCCGTCGTCTCATCGGTATCTTCATCCTCATCGACGGATTCGGTCTTCTTGGAAGACTTCTTAGTCGTTGTCTTGGTGGCAACGGGCGTCTCGGGCGTCGACTCGGGCGCCGAAGAGCCGCAGCCACGCAGGAGCACCACGATGAGCACGATCAGCAGCAGCGCCACGGCACCGATACCGGCGTAAACGATACGAGGGTCGAGACCGCTGTTCTGGGGAGCACGACCACCGCCGCGTCCACGATTGGAACCACCGCGACCAGTGCCTTGGGGCATACGACCACGGTTAATGTCGGAACGACCGCGATAGCTACCCTGGCGCTGCATATTGCGCTGGGCCGAGCGGGGGGCGAGCTCGCCGCGACCCTGGTAGTTGCGTTGGCCCGAACGAGGCGCCGAGGAGCGCTGGCTATAAGGCTGCGACTGGGATCGAAGGCGAGGCGTCACCTGCGTAGTGTCGGCGTCTGCATAGCCGCCGCGCGGGCGACCGGAAGAAACGCCACGGTGCCCGCGATCGGAATAACCACCATCACCGTAGCCGGCACGAGGGTCTCGTGCAACACCGCGGGCAGCGGGGAGTGCGCGCTCCTCGGGCGCCGGCGTGCTGCGAAAACGATCGCGCTGGGAACGAATCTCCTCGCTCGAGCCCGTCTCGGTAACATAACCAGCCTGCTGAGGGCGCTGGCCATAACGCGTCGAACGCCCGCCCTGAACCATCAGGAAGCGGCCGTTGTCAACCGAGGAACGCGAATTGACGTAGCCGGCGGCGTCCTGAAAACGACCACCCTGCTGCGACGTCTCGCGCTCATACGCCATCAGATCGTCAAAATAAGCGTTGACGACCTCCCGCGGATTGAGGCCCAAAAAGCGAGCATAGCTCGAAATCATGCCCTGCGCATAGCCGCGCGGAGGCATCGATGCAAAATTGCCATTCTCGAAAAACTCGATGATCTGCGGCCTGATTTTGATGGTGTTGGCGACCTGCTGAATGGAAAGGCCCATTCGGCGACGCTGCTCGAGCAGCATGTCACCAAAGCGTGCAGCCATCAGAATCCTCCAAACTCACGATCTTCACGTGCCATCTCGGCGTCGACAGATTCCAGCGCGGCAAGGCCTTCTTCATCCAAAAGGACCTCGCGCGGCTTGGAACCGTCGGGCGGTCCGACGACACCCTTTTCTTCCAGCATGTCCATAATACGCCCGGCGCGCGCATAGCCAACCTTCAGGCGGCGCTGCAGGCCAGATGTGGAGCCCAGTTGCGATTCCACCACAATATGAGCGGCTTCCCAGATAAGCGGATCGTCGTCCTGGGGCTCGGCAACGCCGGTGCGCACGATGCCGCCGCCACCTGCCATGGACATGGAGGCAGGCGCCACAGCCGACAGGATCTCCTCATGGTAGTCGGGCTCGCTTTGCGACTTAACAAACTCGACAATCTCGTTGATCTCGTCATCCGAAACAAAGCAGCCCTGGATACGGCGGGGCTTGCCCCAGTCGACCTTAGAGAACAGCATGTCACCCAAGCCGGTGAGCTTTTCGGCACCCATCTGGTCGATGATGACGCGGGAGTCGATGCCCGTTGCGACGTTGAAGGCGATACGGTTGGTAATGTTTGCCTTGATGAGACCTGTCACCACGTTAGAGCTGGGACGCTGAGTCGCCACGATAAGATGGATACCGGCAGCACGGCCCAGCTGGGCGATACGCACAATCGACGCCTCGACGTCTTTGCCGGCAACCATCATCAGGTCCGAAAGCTCGTCGATGATGATGACCAGGTAGGGCATCTTTTGCGGCGGGTTATCGTAATGCTCAAACTCGCCGGCGGCCTGCTTTTCGTTATAGGTCGAGATCTTGCGCACGTTCAGGCGCTCGAAGACCTTCAGGCGGCGCTCCATCTCGGACACCGCCCACTGCAAGGCACTCGCGGCCTGCTTGGGCTCGGTCACTACGGGCACGTAAAGATGCGGCAGGCCGTTATAGCCTGCGAGCTCGACGCGCTTGGGGTCGACCATGATCAGGCGAACGTCCTCGGGAAGGGCGCGCATGAGCAGGGTTGTGATGATGGAGTTGATCATGACCGACTTACCGGAACCCGTGGTACCGGCGATCAGCAGGTGGGGCATCTTGGCGAGGTCGGCGACGACCGGCGTGCCCTCTGCATCGCGGCCGATAGCAAGCTCAAGCGGACCGCCCTTAACATAGGGCAGCACGTCGCCCAAGTTGACGTTCTGACGCTTGCGATTGGGAATCTCGATACCCACGAGCGAGGTGCCGGGAATCGGCGCAAAGATACGCACGGACTGAGCAGCAAGCGACAGCGCGATATCGTCCTCAAGGCTCGAAATCTTGCTCACGCGCTCGCCCTCGCCGGGCTGCAGCTTAAAGGTCGTCACCGTGGGGCCGGCAATCCAGCCGACGACGCGAGCGCTACGGCCAAACTCAAGCAACGTGGACTGCAACGACTCGGCGGTCTGTTCCAGCTCCTTGTCCGAAGACGCGGCAGAAGCGGACTGCGGGTTTGCATGCAGGATTTCGAGCGGCGGAAGCTTAAGGCCGTCCTCTTCTTCGCCCTCGTTATCCGCGGGGGCATTGCCCGCTCCCCCATCGCTAGAAGTAGACGCCTCGGCAGCGCCCGCGACAGCCGCATCGGCAACCTTGAGATGCTTGAGAAAATCAGGAATTTGAGGGGCGGCCGAGACGGGATTCACGGCAAACGGAGGCTCGGATTCGTCGATCTTGTCCGGATCGTCCTCCATCGAGAGCTGGCCGGTCACCTGACCGCGCTTTGCCTGACGTCGCGGCAGCAAGGTGGTTTTAGCAGTCTCGAGCAGAGACTCGTCGTCCTCGTCATCACCCTCGGTAAGCTCAATCTCGCTCTCGGACCAAGACGGGTCGGGCTCACTCGTATTGAGCTTGGGAGCCGTCTTACCTTTCTTGGCATGACGGCGCGGCAGCAGCGTGGTCTTAGCACGCTCGGCCTCCACGGCATCGGACACGTCGACAAACGGGTCCTCGTCCTCGTCATCATCGTCCAAAACCGGGTCGGCATCGTTGCCCATGACCGTGGTCACGGCAGCATCAGAGCCCTTTTGACGAAGAATGCTCAGGTGCGGACGGGCAACGCCGGGCACCGACAGAGCTTCGTCGTCACCCCAGGGGCTCGCGTTGACATCGGCACGACGGCGCTCGGCAAAATCGGCCGCACGATCGCGGGCAGAGCGCAAAACGCCGCCCACCGAAAAGCCGATGATGACGAAGCCGACGACGGCCAGACCCAACAGGACCACCATCGCGATAGGCTTACCCAGGGCCTTCTGCAGCGCGCTCGCAATAAACGCACCGATATAGCCACCCGAGGCGGACAGGTTTTGCGGCGTGAACATAAGGTCGCACGAGTCGCTCGTACCCGGCACCATCAGCGAAAGAATGGAGACGACGGCGATAAAGACCACGGCGCCGCCCGCAACAGAGCGCACGTTGAGCGGCGAGTCCTCGCCTAAAAAGAGCGTGGCGGCAAACAGCAAAATGACGATCGGCAGCACGTAGGCGCCCAGGCCAAAGCCCAGGTGGTAGAAACCGGCAACCGCAGCCGTAACGGGTGCAGTCGCCGGCGAAATCACGGCAATGAAAGACGCAATCGCCAAAACGGCAATGACCACGCCGGCGATATCGCGGTTGGCCGAAGGCTCGACCAGGGGCTCAAAATCGTCGAACTCGGCCTCGTGGCCCTTATTGGCACGAAGATGGGAACCGGCACCCTTAGCAGATGCCGGTTGGTTGTTGGCTTTATTGCCTTTGGCGTTTTGTGCAGATCCGCGCGCCAAACTAAACCTCCATGACGACCGGGATGATCATCGGACGAGTACGCGTACGGCTCCAGATAAAGTTAGAGAGCGAGTCGCGCACGGCCTTGCGAATGGCATCGGAACCGCTGCTCGTAAAGCTGAACTTGCCCTTCTCGATCGTCTTCATGATGGACGCCGAGGCGTCCTCGGAGAATTGGTCGTCGATGGCAAAGGAGACGCCGCGGCCCGAGAACTCGATGGCCTCGATCTTCTTGTGCTTGAGCGAAACGATAGCGACAGCCGTGACCATACCGTCGTTGGCAAGCTTCTGACGATCGCGCAGAACGATGGGGTCGGTATCGCCGATGCGCAGTCCGTCGACGTAGACGACGCCAGACTCGACGGGCGTACCGCGCTTGACGATACCGCCACGCATCTCGAGCGTATCGCCATTGTCGAGGATAAAGATATGATCGTCCTTGAGGCCCATCTTGCGTGCAAGTTGAGCATGGGCGCGCAGATGTACGGCCTCGCCGTGGACCGGCATAAAGTACGTAGGCTTGGCCATGGCCATCAGGAGCTTGAGCTCCTCCTGGCTACCGTGACCCGAGACGTGAACGAGGGCGCGGTTCTTATCCCACACGTCGCAGCCAAGCTTGGCGAGGCTGTTGACGACCTGCTGAACGGCCTTCTCGTTACCGGGGACCGGCGTTGCCGAGAGGATGACGGTATCGCCCTCGTGGATGGAGAGCGTCTTGTGCTCGCCGTTGGCCATGCGCGAAAGGGCCGACAGGGGCTCGCCCTGCGAACCAGTGCACATGACGACGATCTTGTCGTCGGGCAGGTTGTCAATATCGAAGGCATCGATGATATCGGCATCATCAATGTTGAGATAACCGAGCTCACGCGCCACGCGGGTGTTGGTGAGCATAGAACGACCGGTCACGACGACCTTGCGGCCGCACTTGCGGGCGGCGTCGCAGATCTGCTGCAGACGATGGATGTGGCTCGAGAACGACGCAACGAACACGCGGCCCGGAGCATTCTTGATGGCATGCAGCAGATTGGGGCCAACCTCGGCCTCGGACTTGGTAAAGCCGGGGACCGTAGCGTTGGTGGAGTCGGACAGAAGCAGGTCGATGCCCTGCTTGGCAAAGCGGCTGATAGCGGCATAGTCGGGCGTGACGCCGTCGATGGGCGTCTGGTCGAGCTTAAAGTCGCCGGTGTGCATAACGGTGCCCTGGTTGGTGCGGATGAACACGCCTAGAGCGCCCGGGATGGAGTGCGTCATCGAGAAGAAGTCGAGCGAGATACCGCCGAGATTGACGTGGCTTCCGCCCTTGACCTCACGAAACTTGGGCGCGCGGATGCGGAACTCGGAGAGCTTGCCCTCGATAAAGCCAAGCGTCAGCTTGCTCGAGAAGATGGGCACCTTGTTGTTGAGGTCCTGCAGCAGATACGGAAGCGAACCGGTGTGGTCCTCGTGGCCGTGAGTGACGACGATGCCGCGGAGCTTTTCCTCGTTCTCCAGAACGTAGGTGTAATCCGGAAGTACCAGATCGATACCGGGCTGCGAGTCATCGGGGAACATGAGGCCAGCATCGACGAGCACCATGTCGTCGCCGCACTCGAAGACCGTCATGTTCTTGCCGATGCCATCAAGGCCGCCGAGCGGGATGATCTTCAAGGGAGATGATTTTTTAGCTGCCATAGGTGAGTGTTGTTTCCTTTCTTCGAAACGGGTCTGAAACAACCGACGGGGCGCTTCTGGCAAACCGACCGTCGGGAACGTACAAACATGCATCACGGAGTCGATGCAGTAACCACAGTA
>CAVCHM010000015.1:0-48788 GCA_963602135.1 bacterium
AGGAAGTAGGCGATCTCGCCGATGTCGTTTTTGGTGGGGGCGGCCTTCATCATGATCTCGGCGTCGAAGCCCGAGCCGGCGATGATGATAAAACCATGGCGCTTTTCGTTGCCGTCCTCGTCGAGCCAAAAGAGCTCACCCATGTCGACCTTTACCGTGCGGCCGGCGCGGCAGGCCTTGGCGAGTGCCGCCGCCTCGGGGGCATTGCCGATGTTGTTGAAGAACAGGCATGCCGTGCCAGAGGGAAAGACGAGTGTGGGGACGCCGCATCCGCGCATCTGGTCGAGCACATTGGAGACGGTGCCGTCGCCACCCGAGACCACCACGCGATCGAACTCGCGCACGTCTGCCACGGCGTCTTCGGGCTCCATACCGTCGCCGATAAAGCGCATCACGACCTCGTCGCCGCCCTGCGCCAGGGCGTGCGTGAATGCGAAGATTTCATCTGAGCTGGGGCCCGATGCCGGGTTGTGGATGATAAGGCAGCGCATACTTACGTTCCCGTTCTGTGACTAACCGAGTATAGTTGTAGGGCAATGCCGATATCCTACCCGTGTTTTTCGGGCCTAACCTTATTCGATGGGTTGATATGTACATTTCCACACATCAGGCTCTACTCGACTTTTGCCAGCGCGCCCGCGAGTTCGACGCGATTGCCGTCGATACCGAGTTTTTGCGCGAGCGCACGTTCCATCCTCGTCTGTGCCTGGTCCAGATTGCCACCCCTGCCGAGAGCGTCGCGGTCGATCCTCTGGTGATCGACGACCTGTCGCCGCTTGCCGAGCTTATGGCCGACGAGAGCGTGACCAAGGTGTTCCACGCCTGCTCGCAGGATATGGAGGTCATGCTCTATACCGTGGGCGTGCTGCCGCGTCCTATTTTTGACACGCAGGTGGCCGCCGCCTTTTTGGGCGAGCGCCAGCAGATTTCCTACGGCGCGCTCGTGCAGACGTTTTGCGGCGTTTCGCTGCCCAAGACCGAGTCGCTGACCGACTGGTCGCGCCGCCCGCTGACCGATAAACAGATCGAGTACGCGATCGATGACGTCAAGTACCTAATCGTCGCCTATACCGAGATGATGAGCCGTCTGCGTGAGCTGGGCCGCGTGGACTGGGTGCTCGACGAGCTACGCCCACTGGCCGACGAGTCGCACTATCGCGCCGACCGTCACGAGGCATTCCGTAAGGTCAAGCGCATCAACTCGTGCAGCCGTCATCAGCTGGGCATCGCGCGCGAGCTCGCCGCCTGGCGCGAGGACCGCGCCGAGCGCCGCAACATCCCGCGCAAGTGGGTCATGTCCGACGATACGCTGTTGGCGCTCGTCAAGCGCAATCCCGTGCGCGTCGAGGAGTTCCGAAGCATCCGCGGTACCGATCAGCTGGGGGAGCGCGACGTGGACGGCGCGCTCATGGCCATCAAGCGCGGCGCGAGCTGCCCGCACGATCGCCTGCCGCTTATGGTGCGCGGGCACCGCCAGATTTCGCCGGAGCTGGAGAGCGTGACAGATCTTATGTATGCGCTCATTCGCCTGGTTGCCGAGCGTTCGGGCGTGGCGACTTCGGTCATTGCCTCGCGCGATGACTTGGCCGACTACATTGAGCATCCCGAGCAGAGTTCCTTGCGCGAAGGTTGGCGCTTTGAGCTCGTGGGCTCGCGCCTGGACGATTTACTTTCGGGCAATATGGGGTTGACGGTCAAAGACGGCAAAATTGAATTGCTGTAGTGAAGCCTAGCCGGCTGAGTGGGTAGAATGCCTCCAACGTGTAACTCGATTCGGAGGAATTCGCATGCCTTATTACTATGGATACGGCTTTGGCATTGACCCGCTGTACCTGCTGGTTGTTCTTGTCTGCACGGTGCTTGGCCTTGCCGCGCAGAGCTATATCAACTCGACATACAAGACCTGGTCCAAGGTTCGCTCGGACGGCGACACAGGTGCCACGGTCGCTCGCCGCATGCTCGATGCCAACGGTTGTAGCGCCGTGGGCATCAAGGGCGTCGCTGGCGAGCTCACCGACCACTACAACCCGCAGGATAACAACCTGTATCTGTCGGATGCCAACCGTTCGGGCGGTTCGGTCGCAAGCGTTGCCGTCGCCTGCCACGAGGCGGGCCATGCCGCCCAGCGTCAAAGCGGTTACGCCATGATGAAGGTGCGTACCGCCCTGGTCCCGGTCGTCAACTTTACCCAGAACACTTGGACCATCGTGCTGCTCATGGGCCTGTTCATGAACATCGCGGGGCTCACAACCCTCGCGTTGATCTTCTTCTCTTTTAGTGTGTTGTTCCAGTTGGTTACGCTGCCGGTCGAGATTGATGCCAGCCGCCGCGCCGTGGCGTACATCGAGCAGTCGGGCATGAGCTCCAAGCAGGTCAACGGTGCCAAGAAGGTCCTGACGGCAGCCGCGCTCACCTATGTTGCCGCAGCGCTCACCTCGATTATTCAGCTGCTCTACCTTATGGCTCGTTACAACAGAAACTCCAACCGATAACAAATTGGGTCGCTGGGCGCCGTGGGGATTTGTGTCCCTGCGGCGCTGTACTATGTGTTGGACTTGAATTTGCGCAGGGCCGGAGCCCATGTGCACGATGACGAAAGGGGGCTGCGTGGCAGGCTGGAATCTGACCGGCAATACCGTTTCCGCCGAGTTCGACGGATCGGACGAGCAGGAGCGCAAGGAGCTCAGCGTGAGTCAGGCGGTGGAGATCGCTGCCGGTGCGCTCGATGCCATTCCGCAGCTGAGCGTTTTGGGTGAGGTCACTGGTTTCCGCGGTCCCAATGCCCGAAGCGGCCACTGCTACTTCCAAATCAAGGACGACTCGGCGGCCGTCGACTGCATCATCTGGAAGGGCGCCTACCTTAAGCGTACCTTCGATCTGCGTGATGGCATGCAGGTGAGCTTTAAGGGCAGCTTCAATCTCTACAAGCCCACGGGCCGCATGAGCTTCGTCGCCCGCTCGTTTTCGCTGGCGGGGGAAGGCTTGCTGCGTCAGCAGGTGGCTCAGTTGGCCGAAAAGCTGCGTCGCGAGGGCCTGATGGACGAGGCACGCAAACGTCGCATTCCGGTGTTTTGCTCGCGCGTGGCAGTCGTCACCTCGCTTTCGGGTGCCGTAATCGACGACGTCAAGCGCACCTTGCGTCGCCGTAACCCGCTCGTCGAGCTTGTCTGCGTGGGCGCAAAGGTCCAGGGCGAGGGTGCGCCGGCGGAGCTTATTGAAGGCTTGCGCCGCGCCGCTGCCATTACGCCGGCGCCCGATTGCATTTTGCTCGTGCGTGGCGGCGGTTCCTTCGAGGACCTCATGACCTTTAACGACGAGGAGCTTGCCCGCGCGGTGGCGGCTTGTCCTGTGCCCGTGGTGACCGGCATTGGGCATGAGCCCGATACCTCGGTTTGCGATATGGTGAGCGACCGCCGCGCCTCTACGCCCACGGCGGCGGCAGAATCGGTGGCGCCGGCTATGACGGAATTGGCCGATGTGCTCGAGGCGCGCCATCAACGTCTGGGCGCCGCGATGGCTTCGATGATCGGGTCGGCCCAGGTCGACCTGGAGATGCTCGATCAGCGCGGTCGCCGCGCCTGGGATACCTATACGGCCCGTCTGGGCGATGCGCTCGATGCAGCCGCGTGCCGCCCGTGCCTCAACGACCCAACGTTTATGGTCGAGCGTCGCGAGTCTGAGCTTGCCTTGACGGCCGATCGTCTGTCCGGCGTCATAACGCGCTCGGTCGGGACATTCCGCTCCAACTTCGAGCGTCTGCCCGAGCGCTTGGTCGCAAGCACCTCGGGGCTCGATGGCAAGCGCCATGCGCTCATGCTCGCAAGCTCCCGTCTAGAGCATCAGGGGCGCACGATGCTCAGCAGGCCGGCGTCCGACCTGGGCCGTGCGGCAGCCTCGCTCGATGCCTTGTCGCCGCTCAAGGTGCTTGCCCGCGGTTACTCCATCGCGTACAGCGATGATGGTGTGGCTACGAGCGCCAAGACCTTTAAGCCGGGCGACGCCATCCGCGTGCGCATGGCGGACGGCAACGTGTCGGCAACCGTCAATGCGGTCGAGTAGGCCGCGTTTCACAGTGATAGACCCTTAGGAAAGGAAACAGATATGGCAGAGAAGACCCCGGTCGAGCAGCTTACGTACAAGCAGGCCTCGCAGGAGCTGGAGCTCATCATCCGCAGCTTGGAGTCGGGCGATATGGAGCTCGAGGAGTCGCTCGAGAGCTATACCCGCGGCGTCGAGCTCCTCAAAAGCCTGCGCACCCGCTTGTCCGATGCCGAGCAGAAGGTCTCGGTGCTCCTTAAGGACGTCGACGGCAACGACGTGCTCGCCGACGGCGAAGCCGCCAACACCGACGACAGTCTCTCGTTCTAACCATCCCGACCAAATATAATTACCTTGGTCTGTGAGAAAGGAACCAGCCATGTGTGATTGCATCTTCTGCAAAATTGCCAACCACGAGATCCCCTCGACCGTTGTCTATGAGGACGACCAGGTCATCGCGTTCGACGACCTTAACCCTCAGGCGCCGGTCCACACGCTCGTGATCCCCAAGAAGCACTACAGCGACATCGCCGACAACGTGCCTGCCGAGACCATGGGCGCCATGGCTCACGCCATCCAGGAGGTTGCCAAGGCCAAGGGCCTGGAGGACGGTTTCCGCGTCATCTCCAACAAGGGCGTCAACGCCGGCCAGACCGTTATGCACTTCCACATGCACGTCCTCGGCGGCAAGAACCTGGGCGAGAACCTCATCTGAGTGCGCATCTTCCGTGCAATGAAACGGAAGCTCAGGCATCGATAACTTATATATCAACGCAATAAACCCGAGCGCGAGGGCGTTTGGGTTTATTATTGAAGCGTATGTAACCTGGCGGCGCCACACCGCCTGTTAGTAGGGAGACACATGAACGTTCTGGTCGTCAACGCAGGATCTTCGACCCTTAAGTATCAGGTCATCGATACCAAGTCCCACAAGGTGTCCGCAAAGGGCTCCTGCGAGCGCGTCTGCTTTACCGGCGGCACCTTCACCCACGCCGCCAACGGTTCCAAGAAGGTGACCGAGAACATCGAGTTCCCCGACCACAAGGTCGCCATCGAGGTCGTCTTGAAGGACCTCGAGGCCAACGGCGTCAAGATCGAGGGCATCGGCCACCGTATCGTTCAGGGCGGTTGGTACTTCGGCGATTCCTCCCTCGTCGACGAGGACGTCCTCGCCAAGATCCGCGAGGTCGCTCCGCTCGCCCCGCTGCACAACAACCCCGAGGCCAACGTTATCGAGTACTGCCTGGAGCAGTATCCCGACCTGCCCAACGTCACGGTCTACGACACTGCTTTCCACTTCAACATGCCCGAGGTCGCCAAGACCTACGCCCTGCCCAAGGACGTCTGCGACAAGCTGCACATCCGTAAGTACGGCGCCCACGGCACCAGCTACCGCTACATCTCCAAGAAGGTTGCCGAGATGACCAACGGCGAGGCTCGCAAGGTCGTCGTGTGCCACATCGGTTCCGGCGCTTCCCTGTGCGCCATCGAGGACGGCAAGTGCATGGACACAACCATGGGCTTGACGCCGCTCGACGGTGTCATGATGGGCACCCGCTGCGGCTCCATCGACCCTGCTACCGTGTGCTACCTGCAGCGCGAGGGTGGCTACACCTTCGACGAGGTCGACGAGATGATGAACAAGAAGTCCGGCCTTTTGGCTGTGACCGGCGGCAAGACCAACGACTGCCGCAATGTCGAGGAGCTCGCCGCTGCCGGCGACCCCGAGGCCCAGCTCGCCTTCGATATGTTTGTCTACAAGATTGCCGCCAAGGCCGCCGAGATGGCCACTTCCATGTGCGGCATGGACACCCTGGTCTTTACCGCTGGCATCGGCGAGCACGCTCCGGCTGTCCGCGCCGGTGTGGCCGACCGTCTGGCCTTTATGGGCGTCAAGATGGATCACGCTCGCAACGCTCTGCGTGGCGATGGCGCTTGGTGCCTGTCCGCTAAGGATTCCAAGGTCAAGATCTTCGTCATCCCCACGGACGAGGAGTTCATGATCGCTTCCGACGTCGAGCGCATCGTCAACGGCAAGTAATTGATGCAAGGGGAGGGGACTGGATGGCCCTGTGCCGTTCAGCCCCCTTTTATGCGCTTTGAGCGAAGAGTTTAATAGATATTTATTGAATTCTGATAACTTCTTATTAAGGATACGGCCGCCTTATGGGTTTGCCGACCGTACTGTAATCACGAAGGAGTCTCATGAACGTACTTGTTGTCAACGCCGGCAGCTCGAGCCTTAAATATCAGCTTTTGGACACCGATACCCGCGAGGTTTTCGCCAAGGGTAACTGCGAGCGTATCGGCTCGGAGATGGGTATCTTTGGCCATTCCGAGAACGGTGGCGCCAAGCAGACCGAGGAGATTCCTTTCCCCGACCACCGCTCGGCTATCGCGCGCGTGCTCGAGGAGCTCGAGAAGACCGACTTTACGATTGATGGCATCGGCCACCGCATCGTTCAGGGCGGCTGGTACTTCGATGATTCTGCGGTCGTCGACGATGAAGTCATGGCCAAGATCCTCGAGGTGGCGCCGCTCGCCCCGCTGCACAACTACGGCGAGGCTGCAGCGATCGAGTACTGCCGTGAGAAGTATCCGGAGCTGCCCAACGTGGCCGTCTTCGATACGTCGTTCCATATGACCATGCCCGAGGTCGCCTATACCTACGCCCTGCCCAAGGACGTGTGCGACAAGTATCACGTGCGCAAGTATGGCGCCCACGGCACGAGCCATCGCTACGAGTGGATGATGGCTAAGGAGATCCTGGGCACGCGCTGCCACCGTCTGCTGTCGTGCCACCTGGGCAACGGTGCCTCGCTCGCCGCTATCGAGGACGGCGTGTGCCGCGATACCACGATGGGCCTCACGCCGCTCGACGGTCTGATGATGGGCACCCGTTGCGGTTCCATCGACCCGGCCACCGTGTGCTACCTGCAGCGCGAGGGCGGCTACAGCTACCAGGAAGTCGACGACATGATGAACAAGCAGTCCGGTCTGCTTGCCATCTCGGGCATCTCCAACGATGCCCGCGACATCCGCACGCGCGCCTCCGAGGGTGACGAGCGCTGCCTGCTCGCCTTCGACATGTTCGCCTACAAGGCCATGCAGCAGGCCGGTTCCATGATCGCCTCCATGGCGGGCGTGGACACCATCACCTTTACTGCCGGCATCGGCGAGAACGACTGGTCGATCCGCAAGGCCTTCTGCGACTGCTTTGAGTGGCTGGGCGTGCGCATCGACAACAACAAGAACCGCGAGGCCGTGGGCAACGGCCCGCAGGTCATCAGCGCCGCCGGCTCCGCCGTCACGGTCATGGTCATCCCCACCGACGAAGAATACATGATCGCCCACGACGTCGAGCGCCTAACCAAGAACAACTAACGCGCGCATTTGTGATTGAAAAAAGGCCTCCAGAGCAACAGCTCCGGAGGCCTTTTTTCTAGCAAGCGGAAATCCGAGTACCAAAGTGATCGCCACCAGCAACGCCTGCGCTCCCAGCAACGGCATCCAATCATTCAGATCTTCAGCCCCAGTTCGTAGCCAAGCCGCCGTCCACCCAGGATTCCCTGATTGCCACGTGACGTCAGAAGGCCGCACGGGCTAACCCCTGAAAACAATCCGCAGACCAGAAACGCCCCCGTTCGTAGCTCCGGAGGAGCAGAACGGGGGCGTTTCATTGGTCGAGGACGTTTTCAGGGGTTAGCCCGTGCGGCCTTCGGGCGAGTGCGTACGCTACTCAGCCATCTGAGCCTGGACGGCGGTAATGGCCACGACACCCACGATGTCGTCGGCAGAGCAGCCGCGCGACAGGTCGTTAACCGGCTTGGCGATGCCCTGCAGGATGGGGCCGTAGGCGTCAGCGCCAGCGAAGCGCTGGACCAGCTTGTAGCCGATGTTGCCAGCCTCGAGGTCGGGGAACACGAGCACGTTGGCCTTACCGGCGACGGAGGAGCCGGGAGCCTTGAGCTGGGCGACGGTGGGGACGATAGCGGCATCGAGCTGCAGGTCGCCGTCGATGGCGAGCTCGGGAGCCTTCTCCTTGCAGAATTTCACAGCCTCCTGGACCTTCTTGGCGACCTCGCCACCGGCGGAGCCCATGGTGGAGTAGGAGAGCATGGCCACGTGCGGCTCAACGTTGCCCATGAAGGTGGACCAAGAGTGAGCGGAGGCGATGGCGATCTCGGAGAGCTCGTCAGAAGACGGATTAATGTTGAGGCCGCAGTCGGCGAAGATCAGCGTGCCGTCGGTACCGAACTGCGGGGTGTCGGTGCACATCACGAAGAAGGCCGAGACCAGCTTGGTGCCCGGGGCGGTCTTGAGGATCTGCAGCGCGGGGCGCAGGGTGTCGGCGGTGGAGTGGCAGGCACCGGAGACCAGGCCGTCGGCGTCGCCCATCTTGACCATCATGGTGCCAAAGTAGGTGGCGTCCATCACCTGGGCGCGAGCCTGCTCGATGGTAACGCCCTTCTTGGCGCGGAGCTCGGCAAATTTCTGCGCGTACTCCTCGTGCTTCTCGGCGTTGCGCGGGTCGATGACGGTAGCGCCGGGAACGTCGATCTCGTCGGGGTTGCCCAGGATGACGAGCTTTGCCAGACCTTCCTCGATGATTTTGTTTGCCGCGACGATGGTACGCGGATCCTCGCCCTCGGGCAGGACGATCGTCTTAAGGTCGGCCTTAGCGGCAGACTTCATACGGTTTAGGAAATCGCTCATGTTACTCCTTACAAGCGTTTCACTAAGCTCCAGGCGCCCGGCTGTTCACGAATAAACCCGCTGCTAGCGGGTTTACCTTTCAATAATGTACGCCGCGGTGCTTGAGCTTTCCTTGTGTGGCAAGCTCATTATAGGACGCATTAGCGCTATAATCGCTCTGATAAATATGTCTCGACGTATGTTCGAGAAAAAGCCCAGTTAAAAAGCGTGTGGCTTTTGACAAGGAGTATCGATGCAGATTACCTCAGGCCTGCCTGAAGGCTTTAATGCCGGTGCGTACGACATGATCGTTGTCGGCGCCGGTTATGCCGGTGCCGTTTGCGCCCGCCGTCTTGCCGAAACCATCGGCTATCGTGTTGCCGTTTTGGAGCGCCGTAGCCACATTGCGGGCAATGCCTTCGACTGCACTGACGAGGCGGGAATCCTGGTCCACGAGTATGGTCCGCACATCTACCATACCTTTAACGAGCGCGTCCACAATTTCCTGTCACGCTTTACCAAGTGGACGGACTACCAGCACAAGGTGCTCGCCAACATCAACGGCACCCTTATGCCTGTGCCCTTTAACCATGCGAGCCTCAAGCTCGCCTTTGGCGATGAGCGCGGCGAGGAGCTGTATCAGAAGCTCGTGGAGACCTTTGGCAAGGACGTCAAGGTGCCCATCATGGAGCTGCGCAAGAAGAACGACCCGGATCTTGCCGAGGTCGCCGATTACGTCTACGAGAACGTCTTTTTGCATTACACCATGAAGCAGTGGGGCCAGACGCCCGATCAGATCGACCCCTCGATTACCGGCCGCGTTCCCGTCTTTGTGGGCGATGATGACCGCTACTTCCCGCAGGCTCCCTTCCAGGGCATGCCGCAGGACGGCTATACCGCGCTGTTCGAGCATATGCTCGATCACGATCTGATTGATGTGTTCTGCGACGTGGACGCCCGCGACCTCTTCGAGATCGACGAGACCACCGTCAAGATCGACGGCAAGGTCTATGGTGGCGAGATCGTCTACACCGGTCCGCTCGACGAGCTGTTCAACCTCGACCTGGGCGCGCTGCCGTACCGCACGCTCGATATGAAGTTCGAGACGCTCGATATGGACCAGTTCCAGCCCGTGGGCACCGTCAACTACACTACGAGCGAGGACTACACGCGTATCACCGAGTTCAAGAACATGACCGGCCAGGTCCTGCCCGGCAAGACCACCATCATGAAAGAGTACTCCAAGGCCTATACGCCCGGCTCGGGCGAGACGCCGTACTACGCTATCCTGGAGCCCGAGAACCGTGAGCTCTACGAGCGCTATCTCGAGCGCGTCCAGAACCTGACGAACTTCCACCCGGTGGGTCGTCTGGCCGAGTATCGTTACTACGATATGGACGCCGTGACCAATTCCGCCCTCGATCTTTCGGATGAGATTATCGCCTGCCATGCATAAAGTCATAACATTCGGTATTCCCTCGTATAACGCCGACAAGGACATGGACCATTGCATCACTTCCATCTTGGAGGGGAGCAATTACGCCACCGATATCGAGATTATCGTGGTGGACGACGGCTCCAAGGACGAGACGGCCGCCAAGGCCGACGAGTGGGAGGCACGTTATCCCGGTATCATCCGCGCGGTACACCAGGAGAACGGCGGCCACGGTATTGCCGTCCTTTCGGGTCTGCGCGAGGCGCAGGGCACCTACTACAAGGTCGTTGACTCGGACGACTGGCTCGACGGTGCGGCGCTTTCGACCATGCTGTCGATTCTGCGTGGCTTTGAGGAGCGCGACCAGCGCGTCGACCTGTTTATCTCGAACTACGTGTACGAGAAGGTTTACGAGGGCACGCATACCGCTATTGGCTACAAGTTTGCCCTGCCGCGCAAAAAGATTTTCTCTTGGGACCAGATCGGACACTTCCGTCCCGATCAGAACCTGCTCATGCACAGCCTGTGCTATCGCACCGATGTACTGCGCGAGTCCAATCTGCCCATGCCGGCACACACGTTTTACGTGGATAATATCTACGCATATGTGCCGCTGCCGCGCTGCAAGACCATGTACTACGCCGACATCGACCTCTATCGCTACTTTATCGGTCGCGAGGGCCAGAGCGTCAATGAGGCCACAATGGTCAAGCGCCTGGGTCAGCAGTTCCGCGTAACGCGCATCATGATGGAATCGTTCCACCTTTACCAGGACGTTGAGTCCTCGCGTCTGCGTTCGTACATGATGGGCTACTTCACCATGATGATGGCTATTTGCTCGGTGCTCACCAAGCTTTCCGAGGAAGATTGTGCCGATGAGCGCCTGAAGACGCTGTGGAAGGACCTGAAAGAGTACGACGAGCGCATGTATCGTCGCGCTCGCTACGGCGTGGTCGGTTTCTTTACCAACCTGCGTGGGCGGGCCGGAGACAAAACCACACTCGGCCTATACCATCTTGCCTCAAAGATCTTCAAATTCAACTAGCTGCTGAGTAATCGCTGCTGATAGGTTGACTGGGCCCCTTGGCCTTTAGTTTGCTACTGCGAACAGTCCTGCTCGCACGGAAAGCACATTAAGTGCTTTCCGGCTCGTGCGGAACTTGTATCAAACTAAAGGCCAAGGGGCCTTTGCTATAAGAATCGATTGTCAGGCTGCCTGAATTTGAAGATCTTGGACGCGCGGTACACAGGGGCCTGGGCTGAAAAGATCTTAGTTGGTAGTCGGTCGGGGCGGGCGGGCGTTACGTTTGTCGCGAGTTCCGCATGCAAAGAAGGCCACTTAATGTGGCCTTCGTCTTGCATAGGATTGTAGAGCAGCAAACGTAACGCCCGCCCGCCTCCGACCGACGGTCGAGTGGACTACTTTGCGGCGCCGGGGATGCCGCGGGAGGTTTTGGCGTTTTTTGCTCCGTTTACGATGGCGGTTTGCAAAGCCCTTACGGCGAGCATGCCCAGCAGGTCTAGGGGTACGGCGGTGCTTGCCTGAGCGTCTAGTTTGCCGCTGGCGAGGGTGTAGATGGTGTCGCCGTCGTTGGTGGTGTGCGTGGGGCGGATGGCGTGCGCATAGGCGTCTGCTGCCATCTGGGAGACCTTGGTGGCCTGGGCCTTGGTGAGCTCAACGTTGGTGACGATGCAGCTGATGGTGGTGTTGGTTCGGTCGAGTGGCATTTGCATGGAGCCGGCGGCGGCAAAGGCGGCGAGCTCCATGTCAACGATCTGGTCGCTATTGGCTGCGGCACGCATGCCGGCGACCCACTCGCCGGTGAAGGGGTCGACGACGTTGCCGCAGGCGTTGACGGAGACCACGGCGCCCACCTTGACGGGGCCGAGTGCCACGGCGGCAGCGCCAAGGCCGGCCTTCATGCAGGTAGCGGGTCCCATGAGCTTGCCCACGGTGGCACCGGTGCCGGCGCCTACGTTGCCCTGCTCGAGCGTGGTGGGGGTGTTGTCGAGCGCCTCGCGCACGGCGGAGATGCCGGCCTCAATGTCGGGGCGTACGGTGGGGTCGCCAAAGGCGAGGTCGAAGATACAGCTGGAGCACACGATGGGCACCTGCGTGGGGCCGACGGGAAGGCCGATGCCGCGGCTCTCGAGCTCGCGGGCGACGCCGCTTGCGGCCTCCAAACCAAAGGCCGATCCACCCGAAAGGCAGACGGCGTGGACCTTGTCCACGGTGTTCTCGGGGCGCAGCAGGTCGGTCTCGCGCGATGCCGGGGCACCGCCGCGAACGTCAACACCGCCGGTGGCGCCCTCGGGTGCCACGATTACGGTGCAACCGGTGCCGGCCTCCTCGTCCGTATAGTTGCCAAAGCAAAAGCCATCGACATCACAAACGTCAATGGCCTCAAGCAGTGTATCCATGTTTTACTCCTATCGGTTTTCCGCCGGGCCTTATGCCCGGTCGGGATCCGTGCGGTACGCAAAAATTGTAGGCGCTGGGGGATACCCAGCGCCAGATGCAATTACGATAGTTTTTGAATCGCGCGCGCGACGCGAGCGATGGGCAGGCCCACCACGTTGTAGAAGTCGCCCGAAATATCATGCACGAGCATGCGCCCGCCGACGCCTTGGATGCCGTAGGCGCCGGCTTTGTCCATGGGTTCGCCTGAGACGACGTAGCGCTCAATCTGCTCGTCGGTGAGCTCATAGAACGTCACGTCGGTCACATCGACAAACGACAGGCTCTCGGCGGCGTGCGGGGCTGTGGCGTCTCCGGCTCTAACGATGCAGACGCCGGTTGCGACCTGGTGCGTGCGCCCCGAGAGCTCGTGGAGCATGGTGCGGGCTTCGTCCTCGTTTGCCGGCTTACCCAAAATCTTGCCATCGAAGGTGACGATGGTGTCGGCCGCGATAGTCAGCTCATTGGGCTCGGCGTGCTCGGCGGCAACGGCGGCAGCCTTGGCGCGAGCTAAGCGCTCGACAAGCGTAAGCGGGGTCTCGTCATCAAAAGGAGTCTCGTCGATGTCAGCGGGAATGACGCGGATGTCGTAGCCCGCTTCGCGCATCAACTCGATGCGGCGCGGTGATTGCGAAGCCAAAATCATAGCTGAATGCCCTCGGCAACCTTCTCGACAGCCTTGTCGCCGGCGAGCGTACGCAGCAGCTCAAGCGCAAAGGGGAGCGACTGGGCCATGCCGCTGGCGGTGATGATGTTGCCGTCGTGCGTGACCTTGTCGCCGGTATAGGCGCCCTCGGGGAGGCTCTTCTCAAAGCCGGGGAAGCACGTGGCGTGGCGTCCCTCGAGCAGGTCAAGCTCGCCCAGGATAAACGGGGCGGCGCAGATGGCGGCAACATGCTTGGTCGTGGCGAACTCGCAGACTACGTCGCAGACGCGCTGGTCGGCGCGCAGGTTGGTGGCACCGGGCAGACCGCCGGGCAGCACGACGCAGTCATACTCGTCAAAGTTAATCTCGTCAAAGAGTGCGTCGCAGGTTACGGGAATCTGCAGCGAGCTTACGACCTCACGCGTGGGCATGATCGAGACGAGCGTGGCGCGCACGCCGCCGCGACGCATGACATCGACCATGGTCAGGCATTCAATCGTTTCAAAGCCATCGGCGGCAAGAACGGCAACGCTGGGCATAAGGGTTCCTTTCATAGGGCGGCATACAATTAGCCGTCTTATACCCCGAAGACCCCTGCTTGCCACGCACCATTCCCCAATGATTTTGATCCCCGTCCCAGAAAATCATGCAGGGTGGATGGGTGTTGCGCACTAGGAGGGGCTTGCGGCGCGGCGATAAAATCTCGGCATCCGTCATCTTTCGCTACATGAGGAGCTGATTTGCGATGATAGGCCTTAGGGTATCCGATCTTCTCGTTTTGCTCGTTGTATTTGGTGGTGTCGCGGCTGTCGCCTTTGCTGTTATCTTGAACAAGGAATCGTCGAATAAGCCTCAGCCTCCTCAGTCCAATCCGTACCAGCAAATGCCTCCGATGCAGCAGGTCCCGCCGGCACAGCAAGTGCCGACCGCGATCGATGATGCTCAGCCAGTTGAGCCCGCTCATTTTTGCGCTCAGTGCGGCTCAAAGTTGGAAGCAAATGCATCCTTCTGCCAAAACTGCGGCGCTCCGGTCAACCACCAGTGATTTTTCTGGGACGGGGATCAAATAATCATTCGGTACACAATGATTATTTAATCCCGTCCCATTTTCATCAGGCGTTATCGACTTTTTTGCACGCTGAGAATTGTTGCGCAACAGATTTTGCTTTTTCGGGCTTAGCGTAGCCTCAGGTCATATTCACTTCTCGATTGAAAGGGGAAACCATGCCAAATACGAGAAAAATGAAATGGGGGGGGGCTTCTAATAGCCGGTCTGGCGCTGGCCGCTAGCCTTATTGTCGCGCCGCTGGGCGCCTATGCTGCCGATGTCCCCAAACCGAAATTCAAAGACACATATACGGTGGAAAGCGCTGAGAGTGCTGTGTGCCGATCTTTATCGGGGAAGTACATCGTCTTTAACGAGGATAATAATGGTGACCCCGGCGATTATGGAACGGTTTTAAACGTTGAAGACGGAACGCAGAAGCGTGTCAAAATGTCTCTCGAGAACAGCTGGGATGGCTACTGCTGCTTCTCTTCCGATGAAAAGACGTTATATGCGTACGACGAGGATAGCCTGTCGGTTACCGCCTATGATTTGAGTTCAAATAAATCAAAGACTTATAAGCTTGGAAGTTCCGTTATTGCGGATGGCCGTGCGGCTCGTTTTCAGCTGTCTGAAGACGGAAAATCATTTCTATTTCTTTCGGGATCTCGATCGATTCAGTTTTGCAAGTACAATTTCGAAAAAGATGAGATTGAGGAGCAATTTGCTATAGATGATGATACTCTTGGCGTTGAGTCCTCTTTTGAGGTAATACGAGACGACTACTGGCTGTCTTCGGATGGTATGTACGGATACATAGTGTTCGATGGGTCTGAAGATGGCAAAAGTTGCAATAAAATAGTTACCTATGACTTGGGCACAGCTTCGATTGCCAATATCGTTAGCGTTGAACTGGATACGGAAAGCAGTTATGGAGCCGTCTATCCTCTGGGCCTTTGTTTTTCCGGCATTCCAATTACTTCGGACAAAGGCACCTTCCTTAACAACGGCGCTCTGTTGTCGAAGAATGGCGAAATGACAAATGATGCTGTTTGTGGTCTTTCAGAGCCTGACTACCCGAATGAAGATGATGGCATCTGCTCGGTTAATTCGAGCGGTTCATTGGCTTTAATTGCGCAAGGTAATGATACTTCTTCTGACGAAGTCGAGGTATATGATTGTGCTTCGGGCAAGCAGGGGGAGAAAGTAAAGCCGTCTAGTCCGGTTGGCGCTTATGGTTCATTGTCCAACGATGGTCGATATGTGCTCGGAATTAAAACTAATTCTGATAACAATGACAAGATGGTATTGCTTGATTTAAATAAGAACGTTGCTTCTAAGACGCCTTTAAAGAGCGGAAGGAGTGTGGACGAGCTCTGGTTTGCTGATGACGATACGCTGGTTTGTTGTATGGGTCCTGCTGAAAAGGGCATTCGGGTTGATGTGTACAAGTCGAACATTGCACGAAGTCCTCTAAAAACAGCGTCATCTGAAAAGGCAGAAGAGTCTTTCTTGCACAGTCCTGTTATTTTCGGCGCAATTGCCGTTGCATTGGCTGTTGTTGTTATCGTCGTCGTTTTTGTTGTCCGAAGGAAGATGGCGTCTTGCGTAGCCACTGACTCTCAGGCGGTCCCTCCGAGATCCGCTTCTGACTCGCATCTTAACCCTTTGCGCCAGCAGGGCTCGCCTCGGTTTAATGACGCGCAGCAATTCCAGCAGGCTGCAACCCCTATGGATGGGCCGCACTTCTGTGCTTCATGTGGCACTCCGCTTGTTCCCGATGCAAAGTTCTGTCCTCATTGCGGCACCCCGATAAAACGTTAACTGCGATACCGTGCCAACGCGCATAGTTAAACAAAAAGACCCAGCTGATTGCATTATGAAAATGTAATCAGCTGGGTCATTGTTTGGTGACTTGTATCGCTTTCCAGTCTCGTCTGTTTCGATTTGCACGACAAAAAGAGGCGGGGTTAAACCATCGAGCATCGAATGATTATCTAATCCCCATTTCTCATAAAATCATGCGGTTAGTTGCGCTTGAGGTGGACGACGGCTTCGCAGTGGAAGGTTTGCGGGAATAGGTCGACCGGCGTGATCTTGACGGGGGAGAAGGTGCCTTCCTCGACAAAGCGCTTGAGGTCGCGGGCCAGGGTGGCGGGATCGCAGCTCACGTAGGCGACATCGCGGGCGCTCGTGCTGGCGATGAGGTCGATAGCCTCGGGCGCCAATCCTGCGCGCGGCGGATCGACTACCAGGATATCGGCGTCCTGATCGGGGAACTCGCGCACCGCGTCGCCGCCGATGACATCGACGTTATCGAGCTTGTTGATCTCCAGGTTGCGACGCAGATCGCGCACGGCCGGGCCATAGGCCTCGACGGCGGCAACAAAGTCGCAGCGGCGGGCGAGCGGCAGGGTAAAGGTGCCGGCACCGCAGTACAGGTCCACGGCCAGCTCGTCTTCCTGCGGGTCGAGGGCGTCCATAACGAGCTCAATCAAAATCTCGGCGCCCTTGGTGTTGACCTGGAAAAACGACGGGGCGGACAGGCGCATCTGGCCTTCGGCGATATTCTCGGTCCACGAGCCCTCGCCGGCGAGCATCTCGACTTTGGAGACACGGCGGGCTTTCTTTTCGCCCTTGCTCATGACGCGCACGATGCTCGTGGGGTGTGCGGCGTCCGCCAGCACGCGGGAGACCTGCGAGCGCGGAAAAGAGCCTGTGGGCGTCCAAAGCGCGACCTCGAGTGCCTTGGTGCGACGCGAAGCGCGAATGCCCACGCGCTCCAGACCCAGGTCGTGGCTGCCGCTCAGATAGTTGAGCGCGCCGACGACTGACTTGAGTGCCTTGGGAAAACGCTTATCGAACAGTGGGCACGAATCGACGGTCACGATTTTGCTGGGGTCGACACCGTGCATGCCAAGGCGCACGCGACCGTTGACGACGGTCGGTTCGAGCTCGATTTTATTGCGGTAGCCCCAGTCGTCCTTGGTGTGGCGGATGGGCTGTACCAACTCATCGACCTGCTCAGGAGCGAACTTGCCGATGCGCTCGAGCGTGGAGCGCAGGTTTTGCTCCTTGGCGGCGAGTTGTGCCGTGCGTGAGAGATTGCCCCACGAGCAGCCGCCGCAGATGCCCACGAAGGGGCAGGGAGGCTGAATGCGATCGGGGCTTGGCTCCAGAATCTCGGTGGTGCGGGCGCGCATAAACGACTTGCCGTCCTGCACGACCTCGGCCTCGACGGTGTCGCCTGCCACGGCGCCCTGCACAAAGACGGCCTTGCCGTTGTCGGCGTGCGCCAGTCCGTCGGCGCCGTAGGTCATCGATTCTATAGTGAGCTTCATATCCCTGCCTGTCATTCGCGTTGTTGTCCGCACCATGGTAGCAGGGAAAAGCGCCCCGCATCCGAGGCTTTCCTCAAATGCGGGGCGCTTCTACAAACTGCTTCTACAAACGACTATTTCGTCTTGCCGGTAATGAGCGTCTTAAGACCCAGGCCGATCAAGCCCAGGCCCATGCGCACGCGACCGGGGCGATGGCGCTCGATGGCCTTGGTCTTGCCGGCGGGCTTATCGCGACGGGCGCTCGTCTCGGGTGCGGGCTTGGTGTCCTGCGGCTCGGGCTGAGGTGCAGGTGCGGGCTCGGGCTCAATGACGGTCGCCTGGACCTTCTGGACCTTGGGCGTGGCCGCTTGCGGTTCAGGAGCAGGGGCGGGCTTTGCCTCGGCGGCGGGCTCGGCGTTGCGATAGGCACGCTCCAGCAGGGCTTCCTGCGAGTTGAAGGGCTTCTCGCCCTCTGCGCGCTCCACGGGGACCCAGGTGCCGTCGCTCGTGAGGCTGCGAGCCTTCACGTTGTCGCGCAGCTGCATACCCATGTACTCGTGCACTAGGGCGCGGCAGGTGGGGTCGAGCACAGGGAAGGCGATCTCCACGCGGTGCTCGGTGTTGCGCGTCATCATGTCGGCCGAGCTCAGATAGATCATGTCCGAGTCCACGCCAAAGGCGTAAACGCGTGCATGCTCCAAAAAGCGTCCGACGATAGAACGGACATGCACGTTCTCGGTCTTGCCCGGAACGCCCGGCTTGAGGCACGAGATGCCGCGGATGATCATGTCCACGCGGACTCCTGCGCACGATGCCTCGGCGATCTTGTCGATGACCTCGCGGTCGGTGAGCGAGTTGAGCTTAAAGAACACACGGGCGGGCTCGCCAGCGAGGGCGCGCTGGATCTCGCGATCCAGGCCGCGCATGATGAGCGGCTTGAGGCCGACCGGCGCCACGCCCAGGAAGCGGTAATCGCCGCGCAGGTTGCCCAGCGACAGGTTGCGGAAGAACAAGTTGGCGTCCTCGCCGATGCCGGGATGGGCGGTCATGAGCATAAAATCGCTGTAGAGCTTGGCCGTCTTCTCGTTAAAGTTGCCGGTGCCCAACAGCGTCAGGCGTGTAAGCGCCATGCCCTCGCGATAGGTGAGCTGGCAGATCTTGGAGTGGCACTTAAAGCCTTCGGAGCCGTAGATGACGGTGCAGCCTGCCTCTTCCAGGCGCTCGGCCCACTCGATGTTGTTCTGCTCGTCGAAGCGGGCGCGGAGCTCCATGAGCACCGTGACCTCTTTGCCGTTCTCGGCGGCATCGATCAGCGACTCGCACAGGCGGCTCTGCTTGGCCACGCGGTAGAGCGTGATGCGCAGCGAGATGCACTCGGGGTCGTAGGCGGCCTCGTGCACCAGATCCAGGAAGGGGTTCATGGCCTCATAGGGATAAAAGAGCAGCTTGTCGTGCTGAAGTACCTGCTCGCGGATGGAGCGGGCCATATCGATGGTGGGGTTGGGCTGCGGCTTAAACGGCGTAAAGAGCAGCTCGTTGCGCAGATGCTCGGGAATCTTGCCTTCGATGCCGAAGACATAGCCCAGGTCGAGCGGGATATCGCAGGTAAAGACAGAGCGGCGCGAAAGCTCGAGCGCCTTGCGGATAGTCTTGAGCGTTGCTTTTTCGAGTGAGCCCGAGACGGCGAGCACTACCGGCTGCAGGCGCAGGCGCTTCTTGAGGATGCGCTTCATATGCTGGCGGTAGTCCTCTTCCTCCTCGACGCCCTCGCCGTCCGGATCGATGTCGGCGTTGCGGGTGACGCGGATGAGCGCGCGGTCGAGCGGCTTATAGGAGCCAAAGCAGCTGTCCAGGCAGGCGAGGATGACGTCCTCGAGCAGAATGTAGGAGTAGGTGCCGGTGGGCGAGGGGATCTCGACCACGCGGTTCATCGAGGCGGGAATCTCGATCAGGCCCAGCAGACTTTCCTCGTCGGTGACGCCGTCCAGGCCGCAGGCCAGGTAGAGTGCGCCGTTGCGCAGGTTAGGGAAGGGGTGGCGCGGGTCGATCACCAGCGGTGAGATGACCGGCGACACGTAGGCCTGGAAGTAACGGGTGACAAAGGTGTGCTCCTCGGGCGTAAGCGAATCGACACGCGCGCGGTGAACGCCCAGGATGTCGAGCTTGCCCTCGATGTTCTTAAAAATGGACTCCCAACGGGTAAGGAGCCCGGGCATTTCGGCCATGACAGCATCGACCTGTTCGGAGGCGGTCATATTGCTCTTGTTGTCGACAGGTTGCTTTTTGAGCTCGGCCAGGTCGGACAGGCCACCCACGCGCACCATGAGGAACTCATCGAGGTTTGACTCGAAGATCGAGACGAACTTAAGGCGCTCGAACAGCGGCACGGACTCATCAAAAGCCTCGTCGAGCACACGGTTGTCAAAGCGCAGCCAGCTGAGCTCTCGGTTCTGCGTGTACGAGAAGTCGCGCGGCGGTTTGCGCAGCTTTGCGGCGGCTTGCTTTTTTTCGATTTTGCTCGGCATATTCATCTGTCCGTTCAGTCCCCGCAGGGGACGGTAGCCTAACACTATTCTCTATTGTCTCAATTTAGTCGACTTGCGGCACGGACGTATTGTGCGAACGGTATCTTTACCTACTTCTAACGCTGACGAGCCGAAGCACTAACGTCCGGTGCTTTGAGTAAGCGATCTATATCCTCACTCAACTGGTGAGAATGTATGAATAAGAATGATAGCAAGCTGAATATAATCGAATGTAGGTCGAATCGAGGGCAAGCATCATTAATATGCAGAAAACCGTTTTCGCTATGCAATTTTGAATCATGGATAACTTTGAGTGTTTCGTCTTGAATTACTAGAAAAAAATAACGTTTACCTAGGAAAATCTGCTTTACGAAACTGAAGTGCATCATGGGGGAATCATATGCGATATACCGTTCATCGCACTTTGCTGACCGTTCGGGGGCGAGGTGGAATTGCGGGTGGTTTTTGGATATAACTAGTGCTGTCAGCAAGCAGCGTCCCATACGGAGGGGCGCTGATACATTCGGCCAGTAAGGCCCGAAAGAAAGGTAGGAGGCCATGACGAAAGGTCTGCACGTGCCTTCCGAGATCGGCAAGCTCAGGAAGGTCTGCCTGCACCGTCCCGGCGACGAGCTCCTCAACCTGCCGCCCGACGAGCTCGAGCGACTCCTGTTCGACGACGTCCCGTTCCTGGAGGTCGCGCAGCAGGAGCACGACACCTTCGCCCAGATCCTGAGGGACCAGGGCGTGGAGGTGCTCTACCTGGAGAACCTCGTCGCCGAGGTGTTCGACCAGGTCCCCGGCGCCCGCGCCGAGTTCACCGACCAGTACGTCGCCGAGGCCGGCATCCGCGGCCAGCACATGCCGCAGATCGTCCGCGAGAAGCTGGACTCCATCGAGGACAACCTCGAGTTCGTCAAGAAGACCATGGCCGGCATGACCAAGGCCGAGATCGACATGCCCCTCACGGCGTCCACGACCCTCGACTCCCTGGTCAACTCCGAGTCCGAGTCCGACCTGATCATCGACCCGATGCCCAACCTCTACTTCACCCGCGACCCGTTCGCGGTCGTCGGCGAGGGCGTCAACCTCAACCGCATGTACTCGGTCACC
Source organism: bacterium (assembly GCA_963602135.1). Lineage (GTDB taxonomy): Bacteria > Actinomycetota > Coriobacteriia > Coriobacteriales > Coriobacteriaceae > Collinsella. Next base: position 21,276 of record CAVCHM010000015.1, read on the forward strand.
CGCAACCGCGAGACCCTGTACGGCAAGTACGTCTTCAAGTACCACCCCGACTACAAGGACGTCTCCCTGTACTTCCGCCGCGACTGCCAGTTCCACACCGAGGGCGGCGACGTGCTGAACATCAACGAGAAGACCCTCGCCGTCGGCATCTCCCAGCGCACCCAGGCCGCCGCTATCGACGTCATGGCCCAGAACATCTTCTGGAACTCCGACTCCAAGGTCGAGCGCATCCTGGCCTTCGACATCCCGGTCTCGCGCGCCTTCATGCATCTCGACACGGTCTTCACCCAGATCGACGTCGATAAGTTCACGATCCACCCCGCCATCATGGGCACCCTGCGCGTCTACGAGCTGACCGCCGGCAAGAACCCGGGCGAGGTCAACATCCGCCTGATCGAGGACACCCTCGAGCACGTCCTGGAGGACGCCACCGGCGTCGACCAGGTCAAGCTGATCCCCTGCGGCGGCGGCGACCCGATCGCGGCCTCCCGCGAGCAGTGGAACGACGGCTCCAACACCCTGTGCGTCGAGCCCGGCAAGATCTGCGTCTACGCCCGCAACACCGTCACCAACGACGTGCTGTACAAGGAGGGCCTGGACCTTCTCGTCGTGCCCTCCGCCGAGCTCTCCCGCGGCCGCGGCGGCCCGCGCTGCATGAGCATGCCCTTCTGGCGCGAGGACCTCTAAGGTCTTCAAAGGCCCGTACAGGTCTTACTACAAACATCTAGCTGCCATTAGATGTCTCCCATTGGGGTGGTGCGGATCTTTCGCACCGCCCCATTCATGTTTAAAGACGCTAAATGAAGATCAGATAAGGTGGCCATGGATATCAAGACAATCGGCGTTGAGGAGTGGCTCAACGTTTGGGAGAAGAGCGCCACGTGGGATATCGCCCAATCGACGATCTCCTCGCTTACCATGGGCGAGCTGCGCGCGCTCGACGAGCAGGACGGCGCCACGTTCTATGAGCGCCTGGACCGCGAGAAGATGAACTACGGCTGGATCGAGGGTTCGCCCGACTTTAAGGCCGAGGTCGCCAAACTGTATCGCCGCGAGGTCAATCCCGACCACATCCTGCAGACCAATGGCTGCACGGGTGCGAACCTCAACGCCATCATGGCCGTGGTCGAGCCCGGCGACCATGTGATTGCCGAGTGGCCTACCTATGCGCCGCTCTACGAGATTCCGCGCACGCTGGGCGCCGAGGTCGAGTACTGGGAGCTTCGCGAGGAGCTCGGTTGGAAGCCCGATATCGAGGAGCTCAAGCGTTTGGTTCGCCCCAGCACCAAGCTCATCTGCATCAACAACGCGTCGAACCCCATCGGTACCGTGCTCGATGCCGATACGCTCGGCCAGATTGCCGAGATCGCCCGCTCGATTGGCGCCTATGTGCTGTGCGACGAGGTGTACCTTCCGCTTGAAAACACCGAGGCGTTTATGTCGATGGCCGATGTGTATGAGAAGGCCATTGTCACCAACTCGGTGTCCAAGACCTATTCGACGCCTGCGGCACGCGTGGGCTGGGTCGTGGCAGACGAAGAGGTATCCAACCGTATCCGCACTTATCGCGATTACACCATGATCTGCGGCGGCGTGTTCAACGACGCCCTGGCAACCTATGTGCTCGAGCACAAGGACAAGATTCTCGAGCGCAACCGCAAGATCGTGTTTGGCAACCGTGATATCGCGCAGGCTTGGATCGATAAGCAGCACCGCGTTTCCTGGACGGCGCCGCAGGGCGTGTCCACCTCGTTTATCCAGTTGGATATTCCCGAGGATGACGAGGAGTTCTGCAAGCGCCTGCTGGCCGAGAGGGGAGTGCTGTTGGTTCCCGGCAGCCGCTTTGAGCTTCCCTGCGGCGCGCGCCTGGGTTACTGCGCGAGCGAAGACGTTCTTCGCGAGGGCCTGAGGCTTCTGGGCGAGGCGCTGGCGGAGTTCGATCGCTAGCCATTTGAGGCTTTCGAGGGCCTAAACCTTACTGGGCCCTCGATGTACCGAATGCAGACCCGCTCCCTTTGGGTGAGCGGGTCTGTTTATCTTTACCGCCGAAAAAGTCAAGTTGTTACAAATAGGGACGCAAAACAGACGGGGTATCCGAGGGGCCGTATACTGAGCTTCCGGTGAACGGTATCCAACGTCTGGTAAACGGTAGCCTGGTTGCTAAAAATGAATAGGACGAACTTTTTTCTGAATAAAAATCAAAATGGTTGAGACATAGCAAGAATTGCGAATTCTATTCATACCTTTGCGTGAAATATGCAAATTGAGGGCGGTTCAAGAAAGATTAGTTCCAATTGATTTTCCGGTTAAAAAAGCGTTTAAGCACGTAGATACACTTTATTAAGTCAAAGTGTACCATGCGTGAAGTATATGTGTATGCCGTTCACCCCGTATAAAAAACCGTTCGGGGGCAAGGTGGAAGTATGGGCTGATTTTGGATATAAATATGTCGTCAGCAATAACGCCTCACACGGAGGGGCGCTAACGAATCGGCCCTGACAAGGGCCCGAAAGAAAGGTAGGAGGCCATGACGAAAGGTCTGCACGTGCCTTCCGAGATCGGCAAGCTCAGGAAGGTCTGCCTGCACCGTCCCGGCGACGAGCTCCTCAACCTGCCGCCCGACGAGCTCGAGCGACTCCTGTTCGACGACGTCCCGTTCCTGGAGGTCGCGCAGCAGGAGCACGACACCTTCGCCCAGATCCTGAGGGACCAGGGCGTGGAGGTGCTCTACCTGGAGAACCTCGTCGCCGAGGTGTTCGACCAGGTCCCCGGCGCCCGCGCCGAGTTCACCGACCAGTACGTCGCCGAGGCCGGCATCCGCGGCCAGCACATGCCGCAGATCGTCCGCGAGAAGCTGGACTCCATCGAGGACAACCTCGAGTTCGTCAAGAAGACCATGGCCGGCATGACCAAGGCCGAGATCGACATGCCCCTCACGGCGTCCACGACCCTCGACTCCCTGGTCAACTCCGAGTCCGAGTCCGACCTGATCATCGACCCGATGCCCAACCTCTACTTCACCCGCGACCCGTTCGCGGTCGTCGGCGAGGGCGTCAACCTCAACCGCATGTACTCGGTCACCCGCAACCGCGAGACCCTGTACGGCAAGTACGTCTTCAAGTACCACCCCGACTACAAGGACGTCTCCCTGTACTTCCGCCGCGACTGCCAGTTCCACACCGAGGGCGGCGACGTGCTGAACATCAACGAGAAGACCCTCGCCGTCGGCATCTCCCAGCGCACCCAGGCCGCCGCTATCGACGTCATGGCCCAGAACATCTTCTGGAACTCCGACTCCAAGGTCGAGCGCATCCTGGCCTTCGACATCCCGGTCTCGCGCGCCTTCATGCATCTCGACACGGTCTTCACCCAGATCGACGTCGATAAGTTCACGATCCACCCCGCCATCATGGGCACCCTGCGCGTCTACGAGCTGACCGCCGGCAAGAACCCGGGCGAGGTCAACATCCGCCTGATCGAGGACACCCTCGAGCACGTCCTGGAGGACGCCACCGGCGTCGACCAGGTCAAGCTGATCCCCTGCGGCGGCGGCGACCCGATCGCGGCCTCCCGCGAGCAGTGGAACGACGGCTCCAACACCCTGTGCGTCGAGCCCGGCAAGATCTGCGTCTACGCCCGCAACACCGTCACCAACGACGTGCTGTACAAGGAGGGCCTGGACCTTCTCGTCGTGCCCTCCGCCGAGCTCTCCCGCGGCCGCGGCGGCCCGCGCTGCATGAGCATGCCCTTCTGGCGCGAGGACCTCTAAGTCTTTCCGTTTCCGGTGCGGTCTCCCTACAACCGCACCGGTTTCGCCCGTCAAACGGGCAACACTGATACTTATGTAATTCATTTCTTCGAAAGGATTCGAACCATGGGTGTTAACCTCTCCGGCCGTAGCTTCCTCAAGCTCCTCGACCTCACCACCGAGGAGATCGAGTACCTGCTCAAGCTCTCCAAGAACTTCAAGGACATGAAGCGCGCTGGCGTTCCGCACCGCTATCTCGAGGGCAAGAACATCGTTCTGCTCTTCCAGAAGACCTCCACTCGTACCCGCTGCGCCTTTGAGGTCGGCGGCATGGATCTGGGCATGGGCGTCACCTACCTCGATCCGGGTTCGTCGCAGATGGGCAAGAAGGAGTCCATCGAGGACACCGCCCGCGTTCTCGGCCGCATGTATGACGGCATCGAGTTCCGTGGCTTTGCCCAGGACGACGTCGAGGAGCTCGCTGCTAAGTCCGGCGTGCCCGTGTGGAACGGCCTGACCACCGAGTGGCACCCCACCCAGATGCTCGCCGACATCCTGACCGTCCAGGAGAACTTCAACTACGACATCAAGGGCAAGACTCTCGTCTTCATGGGCGACTGCAAGAACAATGTTGCTCGCTCCCTCATGGTCGTCTGCTCCAAGCTCGGTATGAACTTCGTGGCCTGCGGCCCCGAGGAGTGCATGCCCGCCGACGACGTCATCGAGGCCTGCAAGCCCATCGCCGAGGCCAACGGCTGCACCATCAAGCTGACCACCGACGTCAAGGACGGCGTCACCGGTGCCGACGTTATCTACACCGACGTGTGGGTCTCCATGGGCGAGCCCGACGAGGTCTGGGCCGAGCGCATCGCTCAGCTCACCCCGTATCGTGTCACCTCCGAGGTCATGGCTATGGCCAACCCGGGTGCCATCTTCCTGCACTGCCTGCCCAGCTTCCACGACACCAACACCACCATTGGCGCCGAGAAGTGCGAGCAGTTCGGCATCACCGAGCAGGAGGTCACCGACGAGGTCTTCGAGAGCCCCGCTTCCAAGGTCTTCGACGAGGCCGAGAACCGCATGCACACCATCAAGGCTGTCATGTACGCTACGCTCAAGTAAGAGCATCTAGCATCTCGCTCGGGGTGTATTGTTGAACACCTCGAGCGGCTTTATCTGGTAAAAATCTCGCATCGAGCGGCAGGCACGGCACGGAAGAGCCGCTTCGGGCGAGATCAGTAAATGATTTATGAAGGGGGGATGAGAACTATGACTGAGACCGCTAAGAAAAAGCGCGGTATGCCTTCATCGTTCACCATTCTTCTTGCTCTGCTGGCAATTGTTGCAGTTGTTACCGTTATCGTCTCCGGCACGTCCGGCGGCGCGGTTACTGCCGCCCGTCTGAGCGATTTCTGCACCGCCCCGATTAAGGGCTTCGCTGACGCTCTGCCCGTCTGCCTCTTCGTTATGATCTTGGGCGGCTTCCTCGGTATGATGACCGAGACCGGCGCTCTGGACAACGGCATCGCCGTCCTGGTGCAGAAGCTTAAGGGCAACGAGATCATGCTCATTCCCGTGCTGATGCTCATCTTCTCCCTCGGTGGTACCACCTATGGTATGTGCGAGGAGACCGTTCCCTTCTACGCCCTGCTCGCCGCTACCATGATGGCTGCCGGCTTCGACCCGATGGTCGGCGCCGCTACCGTCCTGCTCGGCGCTGGCTGCGGCTGCCTCGGCTCCACGGTTAACCCGTTCGCCGTCGGCGCTGCCGTCGACGCCCTGACCGGCGTTGACATTGCCGTGAACCAGTCCATCATCATCGGCCTCGGTGCCGTCCTGTGGCTTGTTACCACCGTCATGTCCATCGTCTTCGTGATGAACTATGCCAAGAAGGTCAAGGCTGACAAGGGTTCCACCATCCTCTCGATGCAGGAGCTCAAGGACGCCGAAGAGGCACATGGCAAGGCTGCTTCCGAGGTCCACAAGGAGGTCAAGCTCACCGGTCGTCAGAAGGGTGTTCTGATCGCCTTCGCCTTCACCTTCGTCGTCATGATCGTCGGCTTCATCCCGCTGGCCGACCTCAACGAGGGCGTCGCCAACTTCTTTGACGCTGGCGCTGTCTACGACGCCGACGGTAATGCCGTCGTCCAGGGCTGGTCTGCCCTGATCACCGGCCTGCCCATTGGCCAGTGGTACTTCGACGAGGCTTCCACCTGGTTCTTCCTCATGGCTATCCTGATTGGTATCATCGGTGGCCTGTCCGAGAAGCAGATCGTCAACACCTTCATCACCGGCGCTGCCGACATGATGTCCGTTGTTCTCGTCATCGCCCTCGCCCGTGGCATCTCCGTCCTCATGGCTAGCACCGGCCTCGACGTCTTCGTCCTCGACGCTGCCGCCAATGCCCTGGCTGGCCTGTCCGGCGTGATCTTCGCTCCCATGAGCTTCCTGGTCTACTTCGGCCTGTCCTTCCTGATTCCTTCGACCTCCGGTATGGCCACCGTCTCCATGCCCATCATGGGACCGCTGGCTGTTAAGCTCGGCTTCTCGCCCGAGGTCATGGTCATGATCTTCTCCGCCGCCATCGGTGTCGTGAACCTGTTCACCCCGACCTCCGGCGCCATCATGGGCGGTCTCGCCCTGGCCAAGATCGAGTGGACGACCTGGCTCAAGTTTGCCCTTAAGCTCATCGTCGCGCTCTCCGTCGTCTGCGCCATCATCCTGACCGTCGCCTGCGTGTTGCTCTAAGTACCCAACGGGTACCCCACGGAAACCTTGACGATCCTGTAAAGGATCATCTGGTCATCGTCTGTCCGGTGGGGTCAACCCACCGGTAGACTCCTACCTTTAGCCCCCTTCCGTTCCGTGCGCGGGAGGGGGCGCTCTTGTGTTCCGGCGTTTTACCAAACGCCGGAACCGCTCGACGCTGCGCGCCCGCCAGAGCGGCAATCTGCCTTTCAATCGTCGGGCATGACCAGAAGGTCAATGCCCTCCTCTTTCAAGGCACCTTGCTCGCTCTGGCGGGCGCTCGCTGACTTTGGCTCAACCTGCGATGTTTCCGTTGTTGGTGCAAGGGGTCAGGTTACTTTGCACCAAAAGGGGAAGTTGCGGTGGCGTGTTTGGTTGGTGCCTGTTGGTTGCCTGGGTGTTGGTGGGGGCTGGCTCCGTTATAATCGCGTAGGAACTTTATTTAAGAAACGGGACGGGAGCTATACATGCGTCAGGGTTTCGACAACGCGAAGTATATCGAGCTGCAGGCCGCTCATATTAAGGAGCGCATCTCGCAGTTTGGCGGCAAGCTGTATTTGGAGTTTGGCGGCAAGCTGTTTGACGACTATCACGCGAGCCGCGTGCTGCCGGGTTTTGAGCCGGACAGCAAGTTTCGCATGCTCAAGAGCATAGCCGACGACGTCGAGGTCATCATCGCCATTAACGCGAACCACATCGAGAAGAACAAGGCTCGCGGTGACCTGGGCATTACCTATGACGAGGACGTTTTGCGCCTGGTCGACCTGTTCCGCGGCAACGGTTTTGCTGTCGCGGCCGTGGTCATCACCCAGTACGCCGGCCAGCCCGCCGCCGACGTCTTCCGCAATCGCCTGAACGCGCTCGGCATTCCCGCCAAGTTGCACTATCCCATCGAGGGCTATCCGCACGATGTCGATCTGATCGTTTCCGACGACGGCTATGGCAAGAACGAGTTTGTCGAGACCACTCGTCCGCTCGTCGTGGTCACCGCTCCCGGCCCCGGCTCGGGCAAGCTCGCCACCTGCCTGTCTCAGCTCTATCACGAGCACAAGCACGGCACCGCCGCCGGCTACGCCAAGTTCGAGACGTTCCCGGTCTGGAATCTGCCCCTCACGCATCCGGTCAACATCGCCTATGAGGCCGCCACGGCCGACCTCGACGATGCCAATATTATCGACTCCTTCCACTTGGAGGCCTACAACAAGACCACGGTCAACTACAACCGTGACGTCGAGGCTTTCCCGGTGGTCCATGCCCTGATGGAAAAGATTTTGGGGGAGAGCCCCTACCAGAGCCCCACCGACATGGGTGTAAATATGGTCGGCTTTGCCATCACCGATGACGATGCCTGCCGCGATGCCTCCAAGATGGAGATCGTCCGCCGCTACTTTGCTGCGGTCGAGGCCGTGCGCCGCACCGGTGTGGGCGATGAGCAAGTTGATCGTCTCAAGCTCATTATGAAGAAGGCCGGTATCGATAAGAACTACTCGCCGGCACGCTCGGCCGCCCTTACCAGGGAGCAGCTGACGGGTGGCCCCGTCGGCGCCATGGTCATGCCCGACGGCTCCGTGGTGACCGGCAAGACTTCCACGCGCCTGGGCGCCGCGAGCTCGCTCATCATGAATGCACTTAAGCATGTCTCGGGCGTTGACCTTGAGCTCGAGGTCATTAGCGATGAGGCGATCGAGCCTATCAGCAAGCTCAAGACGCATTTCCTGGGTAGCAAGAACCCGCGTCTGCACACCGACGAGACGCTTATGGCGCTCTCGATCACCTCGGCAACGAGCGAGACGGCGGCCCGCGTCCTTTCGGGCCTGGAGCAGCTGCGCGGCTGCGATGCCTTCTTTAGCGTGATCATCTCGCCGACGGACGAGACGGTGTTGCGCAAGCTGGGCATCAACGTGTGCTGCGAGCCCAAGTTCGAGCGCCGTGGTTTCTTCCACCGCTAAGCCTGAATAAATTGGTTCGAAAGGGACGCATCGGGTATACATTCGGTGTGCCCCTTTTATCAACAAAGCTACCGTTTAACCTAAAATCAGCTCGTTTACCTGCCTATAAGCGATTTGGCGGTATACAATAACCCTAACTGTTTCATCCTTTTGCGGGGATGCCGCATGATGGGTGTTGCCGGCCATCATGGGGTGTGCCGGTCGCGCGCGGTGCAAGTGATGCCCGTGCTCGGTTTGAGGAGGCTGCCATGGCTGGCAAGGGTCGTGCGAGTGTCAACGATATGAAGCGTGTCGAGGTGCAGGTGCTGATGGAGATCGCACAGCAGTCCGAAGACAACGGCGGATTTTATGGCTTTTCGCGCAAGACGCTTGCCGAGCGTGTGGGGGTGTCCCCGTATCGCGCCCGCGCGGCAATTGAACGCCTGGAATCCGAAGACATCATTGAGGTCGTTTCGCGCTACAGCGACGACGGCGGCCAGCTCGCAAATGGTATTTGTCTCACGGAGCGTGGCGAGTGGTATCTAGAGGGCATCCGTGCCGGTATGCTCGTGCAGGACTTAATCAAGGACGAGCTCGCCGATCGATAACAGCGCGCATCCATAGTGGAAACGACGCCGCCTGGGCAGCCGGGCGGCGTTTTGTTTCGAGATGGAGAAATGCGATTGCGCGTAAGAAAAATTGCGAACGGCTCGCTGCCCGAGTATTACAATGAAGACCCGTAAGATGTGTATGGACAACTTCTACGGGAAGCGCAGGTAACTCAATATGACTAAGCATGTGTTCGTAACCGGTGGCGTGGTTTCGTCCCTGGGCAAGGGTATTACCGCGGCCTCGCTGGGCCGTCTGCTCAAGTCGCGCGGCTACAAGGTAACGATGCAAAAGGCCGACCCGTATCTGAACGTCGACCCCGGTACCATGAGCCCGTTCCAGCATGGCGAGGTCTTTGTGACCGAGGACGGCTACGAGTCCGATCTGGATCTGGGCCACTACGAGCGTTTTATTGACGAGAACCTGACCCGCGATTCCAACTTTACGACCGGCGCCATCTATAAGAGTCTGATCGCCCGCGAGCGTCGCGGCGACTTTTTGGGCGGCACCGTGCAGGTGATTCCGCACGTCACGAACGCCATTAAGGACAAGTTCCGCCGCATTGAGGAGCAGACCGGCTCCGACGTGGTCATCACCGAGCTGGGCGGCACGATCGGCGACATCGAGTCGCAACCGTTTGTCGAGGCCATTCGTCAGTACCGCAAGGAGGCCGGCCCCGAGAACGTCTGCTATATCCACGTTTCGCTCGTTCCCTATATCGCCGCCGCCCACGAGGTCAAGACTAAGCCGACGCAGCATTCCGTCAAGGAGCTCCGCAGCTTTGGTATCCAGCCCGACATTATCGTGCTGCGCTCCGACCACCATATCGACGACGCCATCCGTGGCAAGATCGCGAGCTTCTGCGACGTCGACACCGACTGCGTCTTTACCAACGAGGACTGCGCGAGCATTTACGACGTGCCGCAGCTGCTTGCCGAGCAGGACTTTGACCTGCGTATTTGTGAGCGTTTGGGTCTGGATCCGCGCGAGCGCGACATGAGCGAGTGGAATGAGTTCCTGCGCAAGCAAAACCATGCCAACCAGCACGCCGACAAGGTGAAGATCGCTGTCGTGGGCAAGTACACCCAGCTGCCCGATGCCTATCTGTCGGTTATCGAGGCCCTGCACCATGCGGGCGTGTTCTACGATCGCCACGTGGACGTGCAGCTGGTCGATGGCGAGAGCCTCGATGAGCAAAACGTCTCCGAGGTCCTGGGCGATGCTTCGGGCATCCTGGTCCCCGGCGGCTTTGGCAAGCGCGCCCTGGAGGGCAAGATCCTTGCGGCCGAGTTCGCCCGCGAGCACAAGATTCCGTATCTGGGCATTTGCCTTGGTATGCAGGTGGCCGTGTGCGAGTTTGCCCGCAACGTCGTCGGCCTTGCCGGCGCCAGCTCCTCCGAGTTCGATCCGGACGGCCCGTTTAGCGTAATCGACCTGATGAGCTCGCAGGAGGACGTGACCGAGAAGGGCGGCACCATGCGCCTGGGCGCCTATCCGTGCAAGCTCGCCGCCGAAACGCTTGCTCGTGAGGCCTATGGCGAGGAGCTCGTCTATGAGCGTCACCGTCATCGCTTTGAGTTCAACAACGCCTTCCGCGACCAGCTCGAGGATGCCGGCCTGGTTATCTCGGGTCTTTCGCCCGACGAGCGTCTGGTCGAGATGGTCGAGCTGCCGCGCGACGTGCATCCGTGGTATGTGGCCACCCAGGCTCACCCCGAGTTCAAGAGCCGTCCGACCAACCCGCAGCCGCTGTTCCGCGAGTTCGTGCGCGCCTCAATTGGGCAGCATGAGGGCGTCGATCGTCTGCAGGTGACGCCCATGAACCTCGCCACGGACTAAGGGTGCCGGCGAACCAAGAACATACCGAAGCTACTCCCTCGTCGCTCGCCGTGGCGGCGGGGGAGTATCTCGATTACCTCGCGGTCGAGCGGGGTCTGGCGCGCAATACGATTGCGGCCTACCGCCGCGATCTGACGACATACTGTGCCTATCTGGAGCGGGCGGGCATTGCGTCTTTTGAAGATGTGGGCCGTCAGGTCGTGGAGGGCTTTGTCGCCGACCGCCGCGACGGAGGCTATTCCGATGCCTCGGTGGAGCGCGCGCTTGCGGCCGTGAAGGGCCTGCATGCCTTTTTGGTGCGCGATGGGGCCGTGGCCCAAAATCCGACGGCGGCGCTGCGCCTGCCCAAAAAGGCCGATCGCCTGCCGGAATACCTTTCGGTGGAGGATGTCTCCGCGCTGCTCGATCAGGACTTTCCCGAGGGTGAGATGGGACTGCGTGATCATGCCATTTTGGAAGTGCTCTACGGTTGCGGCTTGCGCGTGAGTGAGCTAGTGGGGCTCGATGTGGGCGATATCCATATCGATGATGGGTTTGTCCTTGTGCGCGGTAAGGGCTCAAAGGAGCGTCTGGCTCCGTTGGTGGGAAGTGCGGCGCGTGCCCTGACACACTATATAGGTGATGGGCGCGCTCTGTTGGCTGCCCATGCTCGCGTGGCGGAAACCTCGGCAGTCTTTTTAAATAAGAACGGGCGTCGCCTGTCGCGCCAGGCCGTGCATGCGATATGCGAGCGCTATGGGCGCCAGGTGGGATTGGTGGGGCTCCATCCCCACACCTTGCGCCACTCCTTTGCCACCCACATGCTCGCGGGCGGGGCCGACCTGCGCGTGCTGCAGGAGATCTTGGGTCATGCCGATATTTCGACCACGCAGGTCTACACGCATGTCGACCGCACACAACTGACCGAGGTCTATCTGGCGGCGCATCCGCTGGCGCATCGCTAACACCTCGCTGACCTGCATATTTATAACTATTAGGGGGAGCGGGCCCCGGATTGCCGAGCTGCGCTTTAACGCGCATGGGCAATCTGGGGCCCGCCCCTTTTTTGCCAGACGCCGACGCGGTGGTGGGCCGTGTGCACCGTGGGTGGGGGAGTTTGGGGGCGATGTGAACGGCGTGTAAAGGGACGTAAAAATCGCCTCAAGGTCAACTTGAAGGTTGAGGTTCGCGAGCGAGGTTCTACAGGTGGCATCCCGCCTTTGCTGCAAACACAACATATTGTGTTTTCGAACATATGCTCGGGGGTGTTTTACAACATATTGGGGGTGGAGTGGTGGGGCGAGGTGGGGGAAGGGGTGGGGAAAGGTGTTGAAAAATGGGGCGGTTCCCCATATTATTGATGACGTCGACAGGCGGGGTGGTTCCCCGCGTACGTGCCATCTGAGTAACCGAGGGGAGGGCGCACATGGGAATGACGGGTGCATACGAGCGCAATCTCGATGCAAAAGGTCGTCTGTCCCTGCCTGCACCCCTTCGCGAGGAGCTTGGAGAGCACGTTCGCGTGTTTAAAGCCCTGGATGTCGATGCTCTGTACGTGTTCTCTGCCGAGGCCTTCGATAAGTGGGTCGAAGGACTCTTCGCGGGTCGTGAGGGCCACGAGGGTTTTAACCCGCGTGACATCAACGACCAGAAGCTCATGAGGGCGATCAACAAGCGCACCACGTCGATGGATGTGGACAGCGCGGGTCGTATCGGTCTTTCTGAGTCTCTCCGCAAGAAGGCGAACCTCGACCGCGAGGTCACGGTTGTGGGCAACTACGACCACCTTGAGGTTTGGGACCGCGCTACGGCCGATGAGGACGATGATGACGAGGCCCTGCTGGACCTCTTCTTCTCGTAAGGGCAAGGCACGAGTAACGGATGGAGCGTGGGATCTTGACACAAGAATATCGGCATGAACCTGTCATGCTCGGCGAAGTGCTTGAGTCGCTGCAGCTCAAGAGCGGCTCCGTCGTCTGCGACTGCACCCTTGGCGGTGCCGGCCATTCGGTAAAGATGGCCGCGCAGGTGGGGGAGACCGGCCTTTTGCTCGGCGTCGATCAGGACGACATGGCCCTCGAGGCCGCTGGCGCCCGTCTGGACCGCGAGGTTCCCGGCGTACCGCACCAGCTGCTGAAGGGCAACTTCGGCGACTTGGACGAGCTGCTTTGCTCGGCCGAGGTGCCCGGGGTCGATGGCTTCCTGTTCGACTTGGGCGTTTCGTCGCCGCAACTCGATATCCCTGGCAGGGGCTTTTCGTACAACGAGGACGCCCCATTGGACATGCGGATGGATCCGGGTAACAACACCTTAAACGCAGCTGAGGTCATCAACACCTATAACGAACACGACCTCGCCCGGATTCTACGCGTCTATGGCGAAGAGAAGTTCGCCTCGCAGATCGCGCGTGAGATCGTGCGCCGCCGCGAGCATGAGCCGATCGAAACCACCGGTCAGTTTGTCGAGATCATCAAGGCTGGTATCCCCGCTGCCGCTCGTCGGCATGGCGGACACCCAGCCAAGAAAAGTTTCCAGGCCATTCGCATCGAGGTCAATCACGAACTCGATGTGCTCGAGCGAGGGCTTGACGCCGCCACAAGGTGGCTCAACCCGGGCGGACGCATCTGCGTCATCTCGTATCACTCGCTCGAGGACCGTATCGTAAAGAACCACTTTAAGGAGATGAGCCAGGGGTGCACGTGTCCGCCGGAGATTCCGGTGTGCGTGTGCGGCAACGTGCCGATACTCAAGGTCATCACCCGCAAACCCCTGGTTGCCCAACCCGATGAGGTTGCGCGCAACCCTCGGGCGAGATCAGCCAAGATCCGCGTGGCGCAGCGTCTGTAGACGCGACCGCGCGATATTGGACCTCCCGCTCGTACCACAAACGAAGCTTAAACACACTACCAACGTACTCGGGATGGGAGGCGGCATATCATGGGCTACAACACCTCAAACGCAGCACTCGACTATGATATGAACGCCATGCCCGCCTATCGTGAGGCACCGCAGGCCCCCGTTGCTCCCCGCGAGCAGCGCACGCCGCGCTTTGATGTCTACACGGGCGCGGGCCGTCAGGCAAACCAGGCGGTAAGCCCGGTTTTCATGAGCGTTCTTAAAACGTTTTGCATCATTGCGGCCATCTTCATGACGATCGGTGTCGCCCGTGTGGCGCTCGCCGGCGTTACGGCCCAGGTGCTCAACAGCAACGCCGCGCTTACCAACACGCTCGAGAAGGCGACCGACGAGAGCTCCGACCTGGAGGTCATGCATTCGGTCTATGGTGCCGACACGCGCATTCGCGACCTTGCGGGCGCTTATGGCATGGTGGAGCCCAGTGAGAGCGTTACACTTGATTTTTCGCAGGATGCAGCCGCGGGCGCCAGCTCGACCGCGACCGCTCAGTAACAAGACGGTAGCTGAGTATGACAAATGACTATCGCCGCGGCTCCGACGGGGGTCGCGGTTCTGGACGTCCCTCATCGCGGGGACGTTCTGGTTATCAAGGAACGGGTCGGCCATCTTACAACGCGAGGCCGTCCTATGGCAACGACCCCGCGTCGCGTCTCCGTGGCTCGAGTGGTCCTCAAATGCATAACACCAGACCGCGCAAGAGCTCGTCGACCGAATGGCTCACGGGCACGCCGCTGCCCCGTCGCAAAGCCGTCATGGGCTTTATCGGGCTTGGCTTGGGTTTAGGCGTCCTTCGCCTTGCCGACTATCAAATCGTGGAAGCCGATAAGTTACGCGACCGCGCCGATGCACGTCGCTTGCTCGCGCAGACGCTATATGCCAAGCGCGGTACCATCTACGACCGAAACGGCAACGTGCTGACGTCGTCGGTCGAATGCCGCAACATCGCCGTGAATCCTCAGCTTATCGAGGACGTTGACAAGACGGTATCGGCACTGGTCAAAGCTACGGGCATCGATAAAAAGACCTGTCGCGAGCTCGTTGAGTCGGATGGCACCTGGGTGTATATCAAACGTCAGGTGGACGAGGATGATGTCGCGGCGCTGGAGAAGAAGAACCTGCCAGGCGTGCTCTTTGAGCAGGCCATGAAGCGCGTGTACCCCTACGGCAACCTGGCATCGCAGGTGCTTGGCGTGGTAAACGTGGACAACGACGGTCTGACGGGCCTCGAAAAACAGTACAACAAGCTTTTGACCGGAACCAACGGTTCGCTGGTGCGCGAGCGGGCGAGGGACGGTAGCTATATCGCGGGCGGCGCCTATAAGAAGGTTGCCGCGGTGGACGGCGTGGACATCGTGACGACGCTCGATGTCAATATCCAGCGTGCCGCCGAGGACGCCCTGGCCGAGGCGGTCGAAAAGACCAAGGCCAAGAATGGCTCGGCCCTGGTCACCGATCCCACGACGGGCGAGATTCTGGCGGCATGCTCGTATCCGACATATGACCAGACCGATCTGGAAAACGCCAAGACCGAAGACATGAACTTGCGCCTGGTTACCGATGCCTACGAGCCCGGCTCGGTCTTTAAGACGCTCGTGGCCGGTGCCGGCTTCGATTTGGGCGCCGTGCGTTCGAGCACGTCGTTTGAGGTGCCGGCGAGCATTAAGGTTGGCGACGACACCGTTACCGACGCCGATAAGCGCGACTACACCATGACCATGGACGTGCGCGAGATGATGCGCCGTTCGTCCAATGTGGGCTTTGTCCTGGTGGGACGCAAGATCGGTGCCGATGATTTTGCCACCTATGTGGACAAGTGGGGTATCGGTCATAGCTCCGGTGTCGATTTTCCAGGTGAGAGTCTGGGCATCGTCAAGGAGCGCGACCAGTACGACGGCGCCACGCTGGGCTCGATGAGCTTTGGCCAAGCGCTGTCCGTCTCGCCGATTGAGGTCGCACGTGCCGTGGGCGGCATCGCGAACGGCGGCGTGATGATGACGCCGCACTTCTATAAGTCCAGCAAGGGCGATGAGAAGGACTGGGGTGAAGGCGAGCGTGCGATTTCGGAGGACGCTGCCGCCCAGGTGACATCGTGCATGCAGACGGTCGTGTCCGAAGGCACGGGCGTCGGCGGTGCGGTCGATGGCTATGACGTGGCGGGCAAGACCGGTACGGCCGAGCGTGCTGACGAGAACGGCGGTTACCTCAAGGAGAACTACATGTCGTCCTTTATGGGCTTTGCGCCGGCACAATCGCCCAAGGTGCTGTGCTATATCACACTCGATGGAACGCCGAGCGGCTCGGATGCCGCCGCGGTGCCATTCCAGTCCATTATGGCCAACGCGCTCGACGTGCTGGGTATCCCGCGCACGAAGTAGGGGGTTACAATCTTGAGCGTGGTCTGCCGTTTGATCTGAAGGGTGTTCACATGCCCTGCACCACGCGCGCATGGCACTGGGATACAATACGCCGATAGCATTATTAGGTTTACAGGGGAGCTGCAATGATAGAGATCGCCGTCAACAACCTCGTGGCCTCAACGGGGGCCCGAACCGTGACGGAAGAAGTCGATCGGGTATGCCGCGGGTGCGTTATCGACTCGCGTCAGGTCGAGGAGGGGACGATCTTTGTCGCCTTCCCCGGCGAAAAGGTCGACGGCAACGATTTTGCCTCCCGTGCCATCGAGTCGGGTGCCGGTGCCGTCGTGATGACGCGCGAGCCCGATGCCGAGCTGGTTTCGCTGGCGCAGGACAAGGGATGCGCCATCTTGCTGACCGACGACCCCGTGGAGTTCTTGCTGCGCCTGGCGCACGTATATCGCTTGGAGCTTGGCTGCCTGGTCGTCGGCATTACCGGTTCGATTGGCAAGACGACGACCAAGGACGTGCTCGCCGCCGTACTCGCCAAACGTTATCGCGTCTGGGCCACGAAGGGCAATTTCAACAACCTGATCGGCATGCCGCTCACGGTGCTTTCCGCTCCGGCCGATACCGAGGTCCTGGTGCTCGAGATGGGCATGAACCATTTTCATGAGATTGAGCGCCTGTCCCAGTCTGCCAACCCCAATCTTGCCATCGTGAGCAAGATCGGAACCTCCCACATCGGTATTCTGGGCAGCCGCGAGAACATCGCCCGCGCCAAGTCCGAGATTGTCCAGGGCATGTGCGCCGCCGGCGACTTCTCGCCGTTGCTGGTGTTGGGCGGTGAGGACGACTTTACGCCGTTCATTCGCGATACGTTCGCCCAGCCTGCGGGTATTGACGTGATGCTGGCCGGTGTCTCGGACGACGACGAGGTCCGCGCACGTGACATTCGCGTCGACGACGAGGGGCATCCGGTCTTTACGCTCGACTTTGGTCAGGGCGACACGGTCGATACCATGCTGGCCATTCCCGGCGTGCAGTCCGTGCCCAATGCCGTCAAGGCCGCCGCGGTCGCCTATCGTCTGGGCGTTACGCCCAAGCAGATCGATGCTGCCTTTAGGGGCCTTACGATCACCGGTCACCGTCAGGAGATCAAGCGCGCCAAGAGCGGAGCACGCATCATCGACGACTCCTATAACGCCAGTGCCGAGTCTATGGCTGCCGGCCTCGATTTGCTGTGCTCGCTCATCTGTGACGGTTCGCGCATGGCGATCTTGGGCGAGATGGGCGAGATGGGCGACGAGGCTCCCCGCATGCATGAGCTCGTGGGCGCCTATGCCGCCGCCAAGAAGCTCGACATGCTCGCGTGCGTTGGCGGCGAGCTGGCTCAGCTCATGGCCGATGCCGCACGTATGATGGGTATGGATGAGGACCGCATCCAGGTGTTCTCCGATTATCAGCAGGTGCTCGACCGCATGGGCGGCGCGCTTGAAAATCATGATGTTGTACTGGTCAAGGGTTCCCGTTTTGTTGAGCTCGACCGCTTTGTGGAAGGTGTGTGCTAGCCCATGTTCGGCAATCCATCGTATCCTACGTATCAGGCCTTTTTGGGACTTGGCATCGCTGCCGCCATTGCGTTGCTGCTTATGCCGTGGTGGATCAAGCTGCTGAAGGTCGAGGGTATCGGCCAACAGGTCCGAGCCGACGGCCCCAAGCGTCATTTGATTAAACAGGGTACGCCGACCATGGGCGGCGTCATCATCCTTGTCGCGATCTCGCTGACCTGCCTGCTGATGGGCAAGCTCACCACCGAGCTCGTGCTCGTGCTGCTTGCCACGCTGGCCACCGGCGTTCTGGGTCTCATCGACGACCTGACCTCCGTCACGCATGGTCGCTCGCTCGGCCTGACGCCTCACGCCAAGATGATCGGTCTGACCATCATCTGCGTTACTTTTACCGTGCTCGCCGTCAATTGGTGCGGCGTCGCCCCCGAGATTCGTTTTCCCGGCGGCCTGACGATTGACCTCGGTGTTCTTTCGACCACCATCTGCGGCCTTTCGTTCCCGTGGCTCTACATTGTATTCTGCTGGCTGATGATCGCTGGTCTTTCCAATGCCGTGAACCTGACCGATGGTCTGGACGGCCTTGCCGGCGGCACTTCCATGATCGCCATGCTCGCCATGGCCGCCATGGCGTTTTTGCACGGTGACGTGAACCTGTCCATCTTCTGCACGGCGTGCGCCGGTGCCTGCCTGGGCTTTTTGTGGTTCAACTGTTACCCGGCGAGCATCTTTATGGGCGATACCGGTTCGCTTGCCCTGGGTGCCGCTTTTGCCTGCACCTCCATCATGACCAACACCGAAGTCGTTTCCCTCATCATCGGCGGTCTGTTTATCGTCGAGACCCTGTCGGTCATGATCCAGGTTGTCTATTTCCACTTTACGCACAAGCGCGTCTTCCTTATGGCGCCCATTCATCATCATTTCGAAAAGAAGGGCTGGGCCGAGACCAAGGTCGTTATCCGTTTTTGGATTATCGCCGCGGCCTTTGGCGCCGTTGGCCTCGCCCTGTTCTTCCAGTTGGGATAGTGGTCTTTCATGCCTCTTGCTGATGTCTTTAGCCTGCTTGTTTTGGGGCAGGGTAAATCCGGTCTCGATGTCGCCCGTTGGGCGTTGGCTCACCCCGAGCGCGTGAGCGCCACGACCGTGTATGGCGGCGGTAGCTCCGAGCCCAATGACGCCACGCGTGCGCTCGAGGCGCAGGGCGCGTCGTTTGTCTACGGCACCGAGCAGGTCGAGGATGCCTATGACGTGTGCGTGACATGCCCTGGTATCTCGGAGTTTTCGGCCTTCTTTAAGGCTGGGCGTGAGCATGCCGCTCAGATTATGGGCGAGCCCGAGTTTGCCTATCGCCTGTCTCCCCAAAATTGGATCGCCATCACGGGCACCAACGGCAAGACAACTACCACGTCGCTGACAGATTATCTGCTCAAGGCCGCCGGTGAAGCCAGCGTGGCCGTCGGCAATATCGGCGAGCCGCCGGTGAACGAGATCGACGGCCGCGCACACAATGAGTGGTTTGTGGCCGAGCTGTCGAGTTATCAGATTGCTACGACCGCCGAGCTTCATCCTCGCGTGGCGGTGCTGCTCAACATCACGCCCGACCACCTGGGCTGGCACAAGAGCCACAAGAACTATGCGCTTGCCAAGATCAAGTTGTTCGAGAATATGGTCGATGACGACCTCGTGGTTATCGACGTTGAGGATGCCGGCATCCATGAGTTCGATGAGTACATCTACACACCGGGTCGCCGCATCTGCAAGGTCGCTTTTGACGAGCCCGAGGGTGCAGACGCCGCCTTTGTGCGCGACGGCAAGATGGTCGTTCGCCTGAAGGGCGTCGAGACTCAGCTTGTCGCCACGTCCGAGCTCAAGATTTCGGGCCACCACAATGTCATCAATGCCCTATGTGCCGCCACGGCTGCTCTGGCCGTCGGTGCCGATCCCGAGGGCATTTGCCGCGGTTTGGCATCGTTCCAGCCGCTCGAACACCGCGTTGAGCCCTGTGGCGAGATCGATGGCGTGCGCTACGTCAACGATTCCAAGGCAACGAACACCGATGCGGTCGAAAAGGCCCTGACGGCGTTTCCCGACGACGATGTGATCTTGCTGCTCGGCGGCCACGATAAGGGTACGCCGCTTGCGGACTTTGCCCGCGTCGTTATGGACAACGTGCGCTCGGTCGTTTGCTTTGGCGATGCGCGCGAGCGCTTTACCGCCGCCATGGACGAGGCCGATGTCGATGGTGACGTGGATATCGCCCAGGCCGATGATCTGCGCGATGCCGTTGACGTTGCCCGCTCGCTCTCGAGCCGCGGCGACGTGATCCTGCTTTCGCCCGCCTGCTCTTCGTTCGACGAGTTCTCGGGCTACGAGGAGCGC
Source organism: bacterium (assembly GCA_963602135.1). Lineage (GTDB taxonomy): Bacteria > Actinomycetota > Coriobacteriia > Coriobacteriales > Coriobacteriaceae > Collinsella. The sequence goes on from CAVCHM010000015.1 coordinate 41,344, forward strand.
GGTCGCGTGTTTAAGGACTACGTGGCCCAGCTTGCCGCAGCAGCGAAATCGCAAACGGAATAGGGGTTGCCGGTGAGAGAGGAGAGCCCCCGAAGTGATATGAGGAGGCCCGACTCGGACCGTGCTTCCTCGCTGCGTAGCACGCCGCGTTCCGGACGTGGCGGGCAGACGTTCGGTGAGCGCTATATTGCCGGCGTCCCCGCCCGCATCATGCGCCCCCGTTTGATATTTATGGCTTGCTTGTTTAGCTTGGTTTGCTTCGGCTTGCTGATGGTGTACTCGGCATCTTCGGTCGAGGCACTGCATGAGAATGGTACGGCGACGTTTTTCCTGTTTCGACAAGCCGCGTTTGCCGGAGTTGGCGTGCTGGCTATGGTTGCCATCGTGCGCGTCTTGCCGGACGGTTGGTTTGGGGAAGATGTGCTCAGGATCTTCCTCATGGGCATGATAGGGCTACTGGTTCTGGTGTTCTTTATGGGTAGCGGCAGTCGTGGCGCCACGCGCTGGCTCAACATCGCCGGTATTCAGTTCCAGCCGTCTGAGTTTTTAAAGCCGTTCGCCATCGCGTATTCGGCCATCATGCTCGACCGCATCTTTTCGCCCGGCGGCAACATCAACGAGTTTCTTCGCAAGATGGGTGCCTACCTGGGCATTTCGCTCTTTCTGATTTTTGTTCAGCCCGATTTTGGCACCGTTCTGATCATCTTGCTGACCCTTATGTGCATGGCGTTGTTTGCGGGATTGGACCCCAAATATATCGTTTGGACGGTCGTTGCCGGCATCGCCGTCATTGCGATCGCCCTTATCGCCGAGCCGTATCGCATGACGCGTGTCGAGGTTGCTTGGAATCCTTGGGCAGACGAATATGGTGACGGCTATCAGGCCACGCTTGCCATCATGGCGTTTGCCTCGGGCGGCCTGTTCGGTCGCGGTATCGGCAACTCAACCATGAAGTACTCGTATTTGCCCGAGGCGCATAACGACTACATCTTGGCTATCATCGGCGAGGAAGTTGGCTTTATCGGAACCGTGCTGTTCTTCTTGGTGTTTGCGATGCTGATCTACTCGGCGTTTCGCATTGCCGAGCAGGCGACCGACCGTCGCGGAGCACTTATGGCATCGGGTTCCGCGGTCATCCTTGCGGTGCAGTTTTTGATCAACGCGCTGGGCATTCTCAATGTGTTTCCCATGACGGGCAAGCCGCTGCCGTTTATTAGCTACGGCGGCTCGTCGATTATCGTGTCGCTTATGCTCGCCGGTCTGATCCTGCGCGTTTCGTATGAGAGCGCCCGTCGCGATGAGTACGACCGTCGCCGCGAGAGCTTTGCCGTTATGGATGAGAGTACCGCCGGCGTGCCCCACGTGCGCGGCGAGCGATCTTCGCGTAACGGCTTTACCGTTCTGGATGGCTCTGCGACCGAGCCGGCGGCCCGTCCGCGTCAGCGAACGGCGCCGCAAGGTCGTCCGCAGCGCCCCACTCCTCGCAATGCGGGCGGCGGATATAATCGAATCGATTTGAATTCGGACCCGTCGGCGCGTTTGCGCACCGATGACCAGGGGCCGCGTGTACGAAGGGATTACCATGACCGATAAGATGACCGTTGCTATTGCAGCCGGCGGCACGGCAGGACATATCAACCCCGCGCTCGCCTTGGCCGAGGAACTGCGTGACCGCGGTCATCACGTTGTGTTCGTGGGCCAATCGCGCAAGCTCGAGGGCCGTCTGGTTCCCGAGGCAGGATTCGATTTTGTGCCCATCACGGTCACGGGCTTCGATCGCTCCCGTCCCTGGACGGCGCTGACCTCGCTGTGGCGCGTCAACAAGGCGAAGCGCGCGCTTGCCCGTCACTTCTCGAAGGTCGGTAAGCCCGATGCCGCTATCGGCTTTGGTGCTTACGTTGAGGTCCCGCTGCTGGGTTGGTGCAAGGGCGCCGGCGTTCCGTATCTGCTGCACGAGCAGAACTCTGTTCCGGGTCTGGCCAATAAGATGATGAACTCACATGCCGCCCGCGTGTGCATTTCGGTACCTGCGGCCCGCGCGGTCTTTGAGCGTGAGGGCGACCCCGACCATGTGCTCATGACGGGCAATCCTGTGCGTCGTTCGGTGATCGAGGGCGATCGCGCCCGCGGTCGCAAGACGCTCGGTGTGCCCGAGGACGCGACGCTTCTGCTCGTCTTTGGTGGTTCACTCGGTGCCCAGCATCTTAATGAGCGCGTGGCTTCGCTCAAAAACGAGCTGCTTTCGCGTGAGAATCTCTATGTTTTGCATTCGACGGGTGCCGACGGCTTTGAGGAGACCGAGCGCGCTTTGGCGCTGACGCCCGAGGAGGCGAAGCGCTATCGTGTCCAGCCCTACATCGACAACATGGGCGATATGCTGGCTGCGGCCGATCTGGTGCTCTCGCGTTCCGGTGCCTCGAGCGTGGCCGAGATCGCCGCGCTTGCCGTGCCCTCGGTACTCGTGCCGTATCCGCACGCGACGGCCGACCACCAGACCACGAATGCGCGTTACCTGGTCGATGCCGGTGCCGGCGTGCTTTTCGCCGATGCCGATATCGATGTCCCTGCCTTTGCCGACGAGCTGCTGCACCTGATCGATGACGCTGCGGCACGTGATGCCATGCGTCAGGCGGCGCGCGGCTTGGCCCAGGACCGTGCCGCCGCACTTTTGGCCGACGCGGTAGAGGGATTGCGTTAGTTAGACGGGATATCGCCGGTCGCCCTCGCGCGGATGCGGTAGGTGCGGTACAGTTAACGGGTTACAGGCAGTGTTTACGCAAGGAGTACACGAGCACATGGCTGATTCCCAGACTGCAACCTCCGCGCCCGAGTTCAAGAGCGCCCACTTTATCGGTATCGGTGGCGCCGGCATGAGCGGCATCGCCCTCGTCCTGCACGAGCGCGGTTATACCGTTACCGGCTCCGACCTTAAGACGTCGCGCTATATTCGCCAGCTTACCCGCGCCGGCGTGAAGGTCCACGTGGGCCACGAGGCTGCGACGATCGACGAGGTCAAGCCCGACGTGGTTGTTGTCTCCACCGCTATTCCCGAGTCCAACCCCGAGCTCGTGCGTGCCCGCGAGCTCGGTGTTCCCGTGTGGCCTCGCGCCAAGATGCTCTCGGCTCTGGGCCATGGCTACACCACCGTCGCCGTCGCCGGCACGCACGGCAAGACCACGACGTCTTCGATGTGCGCCACGATGCTCGATCGCATGGGTCTGGACCCCAGCTTTTTGATCGGCGGCATCGTCGAGGGCTACGACACCAACGGCAAGAACGGCTCGGGTGACTACTTTGTCGCCGAGGCCGATGAGTCCGACAGCTCGTTCCTGTTCCTGAACCCCAACGTGGTCATCGTGACCAACGTCGAGGCCGACCATCTCGATCACTACTCGGGCATCGAGGAGATCGAGGCCACCTTTGCTAAGTTTATGGGGCTGGTGGGCGAGGACGGCACCGTCATCGTTTGCGGCGAGGATCCGCATCTGGTCGAGCTCGCCAAGTCGACGGGCCGTCATGTGCTTTCCTATGGCTTTGCCGAGAACAACGACATCGTCTGCGTACATCCGGATGTCAAGGGCATCCAGAGCGACTTTATCGTTCGCTTTGAGGACGGCACCGAGCACGCTGTCGAGATTAAGAGCAACCCCGGTCGTCACAACATGCTCAACGCCACGGCCGTCTTGACCGTCGCCCATGTCCTGGGCCTCGATATCGACGCCGCCGCCAAGGCGCTTTCGAGCTTTGAGGGCGTCCGCCGTCGCTTTACCCATGTGGGCGATATCGACGGTATCACCGTGGTTGACGACTACGGCCATCATCCCACCGAGATCAAGGCGACGCTCGCTGCTGCCTCGTCGCTGGGCTACAAGCATGTCGATGTCGTGTTCCAGCCGCACCGCTATTCGCGCCTGCAGGCCCTGTGCGACGACTTTGCCGATGCCTTCGCCAATGCCGACAAACTGCTGCTGATCGACGTGTTCTCCGCCGGCGAGATGCCCATCCCGGGCGTCACCTCCAAGATGCTCGCCGATACTGTGCGCGCCAAGCACCCCGGCAAGGAGGTCGTGTACTGCTCCAGCCGTCTTGAGCTCAACCAGGAGCTTGAGAAGCTCGTGGGCGAGGGCGACCTGCTGCTCACCATGGGTGCCGGCGACGTTACGACCGTCGGCCCCGAGTTCATCGAGTATCTGACTGCCAAGAAAGACGCTTAACCTCTATGGGTCTGTTTAACGCCGTCATGGCGCTTTCGGGCATGATCGACACGGACGTGGTCGAGGACGAACGTCTTGCACGCCATACAAGCTATCGTATCGGTGGCAAGGCCGACCTCTTTGTGACGTGCCATAGCTACCATGCCCTGCGTCGCGCCGTGGCGGTGCTCGACCGCGAGCAGGTGCCGTGGGTGATTATCGGCAAGGGGTCCAACCTGTTGGTTGCCGATGCCGGTTATCGCGGCGCCGTTATTTCGCTGGGACGTGAGTTTCAGCGCACGGTTGTTGCCGAGGACGGCTGCACGCTGACCGTTGGTGCGGGCGTGATGTTCGCGCGTTTGGTCAACGATGCCTTGTCGCGCGGGCTTTCGGGCCTTGAGTTCGCGGTCGGTATTCCCGGTTCGGTCGGCGGCGCCGTGTCCATGAACGCAGGTACGCGGACCGAGTGGATCGGCTCCCTTATCGAGGACGTGGTCACGTTTGATCCGGCGTCCGGTATTAAGCACTATGCAGGGTCCGAGATCGCTTGGGGGTATCGCGAGTGCAGCCTGCCGCGTAACGAGATCATTCTCGAGTGCGTGCTTAAACTCAAGCCCGCGCCCAAGGCAGACATTCGTGAGCGTATGGAGCGGTACCTGACGCGCCGCAAGCGCACGCAGCCCATGGGCCGTGCATCCTGCGGATCGGTCTTTCGCAACCCGCCCGACGCAAGCGTGGGCAAGTTGATTGAGGATTGTGGATTAAAGGGTTTTTCGGTTGGCGGTGCGGAAGTTTCGCCCGTACACGCTAATTTTATCGTTAATAACGGAACCGCCTCGGCCGATGACGTGGCCGCGGTTATCAGGCATGTGCACGGAAAGGTGAGGGAGGCGTATGGCATCGAGCTCAGACCGGAAGTTAAATTCCTCGGCTTCTAGAGCATCGAAACCAACCTTCCGCCGCGCCGGAGGGCGTTCCGGCGCACCTGCCCAGCCTCAACATAAGCCCACCATGCCCTCCAAGTCTGTTGGGTCCGTTCGTCCTGCCAAGCGCCCGGTCGTTGGCTCGCAGCTGGGAGGACGCCCCGCTTCTAAAAAGACGAGTCGTCCGGCTCCGCGTCCTTCGGTGACGCCCAAGCCGACGATGGGCACCAAGACCTCCCGACCCATGGCGACGCCCAAGCCTTCGCTGGGAGCTCGTGCGCCGCATGCCAGTCGTACGTTGGCTGGCGCTAAGCCGCGTTCACTGACATCGGTACCCGCCGCCAAGGCGTCTTCGGCAAAAAAGGGCATCAATCCTCTGTCATCGCTGGGTGCTATGACAAGCAAGGCGACCGACGCCGCTTCTGCCATTAAGGGTAAGGGCAAGATCGCGGGCGGCATCCTGGCGGTCGTGGTCGTACTTGCCATTATTGCCATCGTCGTCATCAACTCTGGCCTGTTCTCCGCCACCGATATTCAGATTCATGGCAGCGAGCATGTGACCAAGCACGACGCCATGCAGCTCATCAGTCTTCCCGAGAACACGTCGCTCTTTAACGTGGATCCCGATCAGATCACCGAAGGCCTCAAGCAAAACCCGTGGGTCTCGGGCGTGGATGTCCAGCGCCAGTTTCCCCATACGCTTATCATCACGCCGACGGAGCGTAAAGTTATCGCCATTGCGTATATCAGCTCCGACGACCTTGCCTGGGCTATCGGAGACGATGACACTTGGATTGCTCCGCTGTCGACGTCTGTCGAGGTGGACGACCAGGGGAACGTCATTACAACGGGGGAGGGTGCCAACACCCTGACCGGCATCGATGCGGCCCTGGCGCTTGCCAAGCACTACGGCGCCGTGCTGTTGACTGATGTCTCGGCCGATGTCGCACCGGTTTCGGGTCGGGCGGTGAGCTCCAAGGCCGTCAAGGCCGGCCTAGATTACGCACGCGGTTTTTCGAGCGAGTTCTTGGGCCAGGTGAAGGATATTTCCACGCCTTCCGTTGAGGCTATCTCGGCAAATCTCGACAACGGCGTCGAGGTGTCGCTGGGCGATTCGGATGATATTGCCAAGAAAGAACGCATCGTGACCAAGCTACTTTCGCAGGTAGAGGGCGTAACCTATATCAATGTGCGCTCTCCAGGCAACTACACGTTTAGGAACGCACCGACCGCCTAGCATCCTAAATGGCTTTGTTGAGGGGCCATACCACGCCGTTTATCTGGTTTGTTTGGTTTTCACGGTCATTTATTTGACTGATACGTTCATAATGTGCAAACATAATACGGTTTACCTTTGCATTTACTTTCAACCTGAAGGTTAATGTGCGCAGGGGTCAACCCATGCTATGGCTATAACCTTTGTTCGGAGGACCGACATGCACGAGACAGAGATCAACAACTACCTTGCCGTCATTAAGGTGGTCGGCGTCGGCGGCGGCGGTACCAACGCGGTCAATCGAATGATCGAAGAGGGCATCCGCGGCGTCGAGTTTGTTGCCATCAACACCGATGCTCAGGCGCTCGCGATCTCTGATGCCGATATCAAGGTGCACATCGGCACCGACCTTACCCGCGGCCTGGGCGCCGGCGCCAACCCCGAGGTTGGTCGCAAGGCTGCCGATGAGTCCCGCGACGATATCGCCGAGGCGCTCGCTGGCGCCGACATGGTGTTCATCACCTGCGGCGAGGGCGGTGGTACCGGTACCGGCGCCGCTCCCATCGTTGCCGATATCGCAATGAACGAGGTCGGCGCGCTGACCGTCGCCGTCGTGACCAAGCCCTTCACCTTCGAGGGCCGCAAGCGCAAGAAGAGCGCCGAGGAGGGCATCAAGACCCTCTCCGATTGCGTCGACACCATGATTGTTATCCCTAACGACAAGCTGCTCGACATCGCCGAGAAGAAGACCACGATGCTCGAGGCCTTCGCGATTGCCGATGGCGTCCTTTCCCAGGGCACCCAGGGCATCACCGACCTCATCACCGTCCCGGGTATCATCAACCTGGACTTCGCCGATGTTAAGACCATCATGAAGCAGGCCGGTACCGCCATGATGGGTATCGGTACCGCTTCTGGGGACACCCGTGCCGTCGACGCCGCCCAGCAGGCTATCTCCAGTCCGCTGCTCGAGAGCTCCATCGATGGCGCCACGCGCGTACTGCTTTCCATCGCCGGCTCCAAGGATCTGGGCATCCAGGAGATCAGCGACGCCGCCGACGTTGTCGCCAATGCCGTCGACCCCGAGGCCAACATCATCTTCGGTACCGTTGT
>CAVCHM010000016.1:0-47769 GCA_963602135.1 bacterium
CTCGCGTAAGGGGGCAGGTCCGTTGCGCATCCTCAACATCTCGGCCCAAAAGCCCGATAGCACGGGAAGCGGTACCTACCTTGCCGCACTGGTGGCTTCGCAGATTGCTGCGGGCCACGAGGCGGCGGTGCTGTGTGGCTCGGCTCCTGGTGACACGCAAGGGGAGCTCGACCCCGCCGCGCGCGTGTTCACCGTGCCGTTCGAGACGCCCGAGCTGCCGTTTCGCATCTGCGGCATGTCGGACGTGATGCCCTATCCCTCGACACGCTACCGCGATCTGACGCCTGCGATGGCGGCAGCCTTCGAGCAGACCTTTGGCACGGCAATCGACCATGCCGTCGCCGCCTTCAAGCCCGATGCCATCATCTGCCACCACTTGTACTTGCTGTGCGCCCTGGTGCGCGAGCGCGTGCGGGGGATTCCCGTGTGCGGCGTGTGCCATTCGACCGATATTCGGCAGATGCTGGCCCATGGACTCGCCCATGATCGTATTGTCGCGGCGGTCCGCTGCCTCGATGCCGTCTTTTCGCTTCATGCCGAGCAGGCAGAGGAGATTGAGCACGTCTATGGCGTTGACCCGTCGCGTATCCACGTGATTGGAACGGGCTATGACCACCGGGTGTTTTGCCGTGATGCGCAGACGGCAAAGGTGACCGGGTCGCTCGTCTTTGTGGGCAAGGTGTGCGTTAAGAAGGGCGTCGAATCGCTGGTTCACGCGATGGGGCGCTTTGGCGAGGACTCCGATGCGGCGCGTGGTGATCGTCCGAGCCGGCTGGTGCTGGTGGGTGGCCATGGCGATACGGATGAGTATGAGCGCATCGCCCAAGCTGCCGGGGATTCCCCCGTGCCGGTGAAGCTTGCCGGCCGCCTGAGTCGCGATGAACTGGTGCGTGCTTATCGCGAGGCCGAGGTGTTTGTGCTGCCGTCCTTTTACGAGGGGCTGCCGCTGGTACCGATCGAGGCGATGGCCTGCGGATGCAAGGTCGTCATGACCGATCTGCCCGGCGTGCGACCGTGGATCGAGGCTACCTTGCCCGGCGCGCCCGCGACGTGGGTGACGCCGCCGCGTATGACGGATGTCGATACGCCCGATGTGCTCGATTGTCCGCGGTTTGAGCATGCGCTGGCAGATGCCGTGGCTCGGTCGCTCGCGGAACCCATCTCGTCCTTTGATCCGTCTGCGGTTTCGTGGGATGCCTGCTGGGCGCGTATACTGGAGCAGTTATCAAACTCGAAAGGAGGTATCGATGGCAGAGGACACGATTAGGCTCACGTCTATGACCGCCGCGAGCGGTTGAGCCGCTAAGTTGGCTCCTGGAGTCCTCGCCCAGGTCCTGGGTGACTTACCAAATGTGCCCAACGACAACTTGCTCGTGGGGTTCGATACCTCCGACGATGCGAGTGTCTTCCGCGTTGGCGAAAACCTGGGACTCGTTCAGTCCATCGACTTCTTCCCGCCGATGGTCGACGACCCGTTCCTGTTTGGCCAGATCGCGGCAGCCAACTCGCTGTCGGACATCTACGCCATGGGCGGTACGCCGAGCCACGCCATGAACCTGCTGTGCATTCCCAGCTGCCTGGGCGTTGAGGTTGCGGGGCAGATTTTGGCGGGCGGCGCCGACAAGTGCGTTGAGGCCGGCTGCACCATTGCGGGCGGTCACACCATCAACGACGACGAGCCCAAGTACGGCCTATCCGTGAGCGGTTTTGTCCCGCTCGATCGCATGCTCGCCAACAGCGGCGCGCGCGTGGGCGATGCTCTGTTGCTGACCAAGGCGGTCGGCTCTGGCATCATCACTACGGCCATTAAGGGCGAGCTCATCGAGCAGGATGAGGCCGCAGCGATGTTTGACTCGATGCGCACGCTCAACGAAGCGCCGATTCGTCTGGCCGAGGGTCTCGAGCTTCACGGTTGTACCGATGTTACGGGCTTTGGCCTGATTGGACATGCGTGCGAGATGGCTGAGGGATCGGGCGTGCAGATTGAGCTTGCGTCTGGGGCGGTGCCGCTCTTTGACCAGGTGCTCGACATGGCGCGACTGGGCATTATCCCCGCCGGTGCCTACCGCAACCAGGATTTCTTTGGCCCACGTGTGGCTGCCGACGATGACTTGGAGCCGGGCATGCTGGATGCGCTGTACGATCCGCAGACGTCTGGTGGCCTGCTCATTGCGGCGCCTGCCGCCGATGTGGATGAGCTTGCGCGCCGCCTACATGCCGAGGGTCGCATCGTCGCCGTTGTCGGTCGCGTATGCGAGGCAGAGCCGGGCAGTCCCGCTGTTCACGTTGTCCGCTAGCGGCGCGTTTATTGAACTATGTACTGTTTTAGAACGATGAACTCGAAAGGAAAACTATGTCTACCAAGATTGAAGTCAACGCCATGGGCGATGCCTGCCCGCTGCCCGTCGTCAAGACGCTCAAGGCCTTGAAACAGCTCGATGGCGAGGGCGCCGTCGTGACCTCGGTCGATAACGAGACCGCCGTCAAGAATATCTCCAAGATGGCGCAGGAGAAGGGCTGCACGGCCTCGGTTGAGAAGATCTCGGATTCCGAGTGGCACGTGACCGTCGCGACTGCTGGTGCCGTTGCCGTGGCCGACACTGAGCAGGACGGTGCCGCCTTCTGCGACGCCAGCGCCGGCAAGGGGAAGCTCGTCATCTCCGTCTACACCGACTGCATGGGCCGCGGCGACGACGAGCTGGGGCATAAGCTCATGAAGGCCTTCATCTTTGCCGTGACGCAGCAGGAGGAACTGCCCGCGACCATGCTGTTCTACAACGGCGGCGCCAAGCTCACCGTAGAGGGCTCGCCGGTACTCGACGACCTGAAGGGCCTGGCTGATCAGGGCGTTGAAATCCTCACCTGCGGCACCTGCCTCGATCACTTTGGCATCAAGGACCAGCTCGCGGTGGGCGAGGTCACCAACATGTACGTGATCGTGGAGAAGATGGAGCAGGCCGTGCGCGTCGTGCGCCCGTAGCCTACTGGATGGGATTGCCATGAGGGAGAAGCGCCCGGCGCTGGTCATCACGTTTCCCACCACGGCTGCCGCCATGGGCTGCGAGACCCTGTGCGCCGAGCGCGGCCTTCCCGGGCGCACGATTCCCGTGCCTGGGGAGGTCGCGGCCGGCTGCGGCCTGGCTTGGAAGGCCTTGCCTGCGGATGAGGGTTTGCTGCGCGGCGAGCTTGCCGCGGCGGACGTTCCTACCGAGGGCTTTACCGTGATTGATATGTGGGAGGTCGTGCGATGATCTACCTGGATAACGCGGCGACGACCATGCATAAACCGCAAACGGTGGTTGATGCCGTGACGCAGGCGATGTGTTCGCTCGGCAATGCCGGGCGCGGCGCCACGTCGGGTGCGCTCGATGCCGCGCGTACGATTCACGGCTGCCGTGCCAAGCTCGCGCGCCTGCTGGGTTGTCCGCGTGCCGACCATGTGTGCTTTACGCCTAACTCCACGGCGGCGCTCAACACCGCCATCAATGGCGTGGTGCGCCCCGGCGACCGGGTGGTCACGACGATGCTCGAGCACAATTCCGTGCTTCGCCCGCTCAATCGCCTGGCGGCGGAGCAGGGCGTGGCTGTTGAGCATGCCGGCTGCGATGTGAACGGCGTGCTCGACTATGACGAGCTTGAGCGCTTGGTCACACCGGGTGCGCGTGCCGTTGTGGTGACGCATGCCTCGAATGTGACCGGCAACGCCGTTGACGTTGCGCGCGTGGCGGAGATGGCTCACGCGGCGGGTGCGCTCGTGATCGTAGACGCCTCGCAGTCTGCCGGCACGGCGAAGATTGATATGCAGGCTATGGGACTCGACATCGTGTGCTTTACTGGCCACAAGGGTCTTATGGGCCCGCAGGGCACCGGTGGCCTGGCCGTGGCGGAGGGCGTCGACGTGGCGCCGTGGGCCATGGGCGGCACGGGCGTGCACAGCTTCGACGAGTTGCAACCGCTCGAGTGGCCGACACGCCTTGAGGCCGGCACGCTCAACGGCCACGGCATCGCGGGCCTTTCCGCCGGCCTGGACTTTATCGAGGCTCAGGGTGGGGTCGAGGCGATTGCCGCGCATGAGCGTGCGCTTGCTGATTGCTTCCTGGCCGGTGTGCGCGAAATTCCGGGCATTACGCTCTACGGCGCCTTTGACCAGCCGACGCGCTCGTCGATCGTGTCGCTCAACGTGGGCGATATCGATTCGGCCGAGATTTCGGACGCGCTTATGCAAGGGTGGGGGATTGCGACCCGTCCCGGCGCCCACTGCGCCCCGCTTATGCACCGAGCGTTGGGTACCGAGCGCCAGGGCGTCGTGCGCTTCTCGTTTGGGTACTTCAACACGGTCGAGGAAGTCGACACGGCAATTGACGCTGTGCGCGATTTAGCCTGTTAAACCCGCTCAAGCGTTTATACTTGCGGGACGGGTGTTTTGCCCGTCCCGTTTTTGTTTCGACCCGAAAGGTGGCCTTATGGCTTCATCTGCCCCGCGCGGCCTTCGCTCCGACCATGTCGTTACCGTCGGCATCGCTCTGTTCTCGATGCTCTTCGGTGCCGGTAACCTGATCATTCCGCCGTTGCTGGCGCTCCAGGCCGGCACCGCCACGCCGCTTGCCATGGTCGGCTTCCTTATCGCCGCCATCGGCCTGCCCGTCATGGGCTTTATCGCTGTGGCGCTTGCCGGTACGGCGCGTGAGCTTGCCGGTCGCGTGCACCCCAAGTTTGGCGAGTTCTTCGTCGCGGCGGTGTATCTGGCGATCGGTCCGTGCCTGGCCATTCCTCGTACGAGCTCCACGGCCTTCGAGATGCTGGTGCCGCTGCTGCCCGAGGGCGTTTCGCTCGGCACGGCTCGCCTGGTGTTTGCCGTCGCCTTCTTCATTGTCGCGTTTGCGCTTACGCTGCGCCCGGGCGTCATCACGCGCGTGCTTGGTCGCATTACGGGCCCCGCACTCATCGCGCTCATTGTGCTAGTCGTTGGCGCTGCCGTGATCTCACCGCTGGGTCCGGCTGCCGCGCCGCAGGCTCCCTATGATGCGGGTGCTGCCGTGCAGGGCTTCTTGACCGGCTATCAGACGATGGACCTGCTTGCGTCGCTCGCCTTTGGCATCATCATCGCCGAGACTATCCATGAGCTCGGCGTTACCGACGATAAGCGCGTGGCATTCGAGATCTCGCGCTCCGGTGTCATTGCCGGTGTGCTCATGGCCATCATCTACTGCGGCCTGGCTCTTGCCGGTATGCAGCTCGGCACCGTTATGCCCGATGCCACCAACGGCGCCGCAATCCTTGCCCGCTCGGCCTCCATGCACTTTGGTCTGGCCGGCACGGTCGTGGTCTTCGCGATCTTCTTCCTTGCGTGCATGAACGTGTGCATTGGTCTTATTAGCTGCTGCTCGCGTTACTTCTGCGAGACGTACGTGGTCGAAGGGGGAGCGGAGGCTTCCGAGGAGGCCATGCGCCGCCCCTTTGCGATCCTCGCCTTTGTATTCGCGGCGTTTTCGTGTGTGCTCTCCAACGTGGGCCTCGACGTGATCCTTATGTTCTCGGTGCCCATGCTCAACGCCCTGTATCCCGTCGCCATCGTGCTGGTGCTTATGGGCCTGGTGCACGGTTTTTGCGATGCGCATCCGCAGGTGTGGGTTTGGGTCGGTGGCGTTGTCGCCGTGCAGAGTGTGATTACCTCGGTCCGCGATGCGTTCTTTGCGGGCGTGTGGCTGCCGTTCGATGCGCTGCCGCTAGCAGACATCGGTGCCGCATGGGCGCCGGTTGCCGTGGTGGCGTTTGCAATCGGCCTGGTTCATAGCCGGTTTGTCGCACATTCGAGGAGCTAGGGTTTCTGCGCTTGCACAGGCGGGGAGTCTACCCTATAATTTCCTTCGCTTTGGGACACGCAAGGTTTAGACCTTAGCTGCTCAACACCTTCGGGACGTGGCGCAGTTTGGTAGCGCGCCTGCTTTGGGAGCAGGATGTCGCAGGTTCAAATCCTGTCGTCCCGACCATATCTTGCGGGCGTAGTTCAATGGTAGAACCCCAGCCTTCCAAGCTGATGACGCGGGTTCGATTCCCGTCGCCCGCTCCATAAGAATTGTTTTAACGGCTTTGGTTTCCTTTGGAGATCAGAGCTGTTTTCGTTTACGCGCCGGGTGACGGGAATCGATGCCGCCCCACATCCCCTCCTAAGTTGCGGTGAAATAGTTCCTGGATTGGCAGCAAAAGCTGTTATCCAGGAACTATTTCACCGCAACTTATTGAGGCCGAGCGGGCTGGGTCGATGATGGGTTCTGTTGTCGAGAAGATGAGGACAGCCGGTCAGGAGTCTGCGTAGGGTTTTGTGGTTGGTATACCGTAGCCGCGCATCATGGAGCCGAACGCTTTGACATCGTAGGTGTCTGAGAGTTTGAAATGAATGACGTTGTGGCCCATGGCACGCAGGTTCGCGTCGCGCACGAGGGCAGCTCGATAGGTTTTTGCCGCAGTGTGTTCCGGATCATTTTGGGCATCGTCCTCAAACTTGCCTAGTCCATGCAGCTCAGCCAGCATCCAAGAGCCGTTTGGCATCTGCCAGCCGTAATCTGCCAAATAATAGCCGGCGTTTCCCGGTCGAGTGATTTCAACCTGAAGTTCGGGTGCGGCAACTCCCGCCAGAATCATTGCCGCCCGTGCTTCGGATTCTCCACCGTTATCCGATCTGCCATCCATATGTTCAAAAACATCAAACGCACGCGCGATGCCATGCAGCCCTCGGCAATTAGCCTGCGCGTATGCCCGCAGTTCTTCGCGCTCGACATCGTACTCACGGGCCAAGCCATCGACATAGCCCAGCGCATAGCGAAACGCGGTCGTTCGGGCGATGTCGACCACCGTGCGATATGGATCCGTTAACGTAAACGGGCCGAGCTCCCATACGTCGCCCGGTCGCCAGCGTCGGTATTCAACGAATTCGTACATATCGCGTCTGGTGGAACGCGGCAGCAGCACTTGCACCTTGTCGAGAAGCGTGTGTGCAGAGCCGATGCCATAGAGCAGTGCCGCTGTTGCTCCGCAAAACACGGCATCCGGTTCAACGATCGCAATGGCGGATGCCAATTGAAAGATGCGATCTTCGACGCCGAGGTCATTCCAATACGCGGGATCAGCGTAGACACGGTTGTAGAGTCGAATAATCATCTCTTTTTGCATGAGCGCGTAGGCACAGCGTTCATCCCATTTTTTGGTAGCTACAAACAAGCGCCCGCCATGATGAGCCTCGAATAACCGGAAGAACAGCTCTACTTGCGGTTTGGAACAGCGTTTATCGTGACTCATTTTCGACCCCATGGTCTCGAGGGGGAGTGAATGACACTACGCTATCCCATATTTGGTCCGCCAGACCTTGCCATGAACTGACCAAAAGCTTGACGGGGCAGGTCAGAGTCATGAGTTTGAGCCAAACATATCGGCAAACGGTTGATTAGTGCCCCTCGGCGGCACTAAAAACCACCCTTACAGAAAGTTGCGGTGAAATAGTTCCTGAAAAGCTCGAATAAGCCTAAATCCAGGAACTATTTCACCGCAACTTAAGAGGGGATGGGGTTGAGGGGCGAGGCGGTGCTGTTGCTTGTCGGTTAGTTGCGGGGGCGGTGGCGGAGCTTGTCGATGGTGGCATCGGTGCTGCGGCTGCGGGCGTCGCGAGCGGCATGGCCATCGCGGGCGTCGGTGGCGCGTTCGCGGGCTTCGGCTGCGTTGATGCGTTTGCGGCGGTAGTCGATCATGCCCTGGATGATGGGCTTGCCAAAGCTTACGACGTCGTCGTTGTAGATGGCGGTTCGGGCTGCGAGGAGGCAGTCGGTAAAGTCCATATGGGTCTTGCCAAAGAGTTTGATGGCAAGGGCGACAACGGTGGGCTCGTCGACCATGACGTCATCGAGCAGCCTTTTCATGGCCGCAGCAATCTCAACGCGGGGAACCTTATAGACGTCGCGCAGCGTGACCACGACGCGCGTGATGATTTCGGGGTAGACACGAGCGGTGCGGGTGGCGATGACCTTGGCGGCGCGCGGTGACAGAACTTCGTCGTCGTCAAGCAGGTAGCGTAGGATGACGGTCTCGTCGATGATGGTGCTACTCATGGATATCTACTTCCTCGGGACCCAAAATCGAATCGTCGCTTTCTGTAGCAAGGTATTCAATCCAGACATTGCGCTCCTTGGAGCGGCGATTGGGGTCCCCATATGCTTTGAGCGATCCATAGGCGGCGGTGCCGTCCTTTGAGCGCACGGCGACCGGCTGAAAGGGGAGCTTGCGCATCAAAATGCTCTGCGCGACAAATAGACGTACGGCCTCGGCGAGCGATGTGCCCATGGCGTCGTAGAGACGTTCGGCATGCTGCTTGTCTTCCTCGCGAATGCGCACCTGCAGGATGGCTCGTTTTTGAGTCGATGACATCACTGGCCCCCTTAATGAGCGTGCAATATAGTCGGTCAAATGCGGCATGTGCCGATACTTGAGCATCTTATAACGATTACTTTATTTCACTCAAGTTGATAACCATTAACACGAATACAAGCGTAGTACATCCAAAACGAGAGCGCGTAAAAATCTCTGCAGCGTACGCGTGTAATACACTCGCCTTTATATCCTATTGAGAATAATCCCAACCAGCCCAAACTCCTGCAATACACCCGTAATGCAGGGCCTATACTCAAGTTTACCCCCTGCAACTGCGTATATTAAACCTGTATACCGTTGGAGATATTCTACCGAGTGCCTGTTTCGCCGCATGCGCTCGATACGCCGATGCCGGACCACGGGCGGTCCGGGGCAACGTCGACAGGGTCTCTCCGGCATGGGATTCAGGAGGGAGTGAACAACATGGGCAATAAACGAGTCGTGGCCGATTCCTCGCGCTGCATTGGGTGTCAAACCTGCATGGCAGCGTGCATCGAGGCACACGACATCCCCGGCAACATCGCCGCACCGCGCCTGCGCGTGACGCGTACGTACGAGATCTCCGCACCGGTGGCTTGCCATCACTGCGAGGATGCCCCGTGCGCCAAGGCCTGCCCCACGGGCGCCTTGTTCTTTGATCCAAAGAACCATCGCATCGGCGTTAACGAGGACAACTGCATCGGCTGCAAGAGCTGCGTCATGGCATGCCCCTTTGGCGCCGTGAGCGTGGCGACCACGCAGGTCCCCGTCTTGATGGGCGACGTTCGTGTGGGTTCGCAGACTAAGAGCTTTGTGCTCAAGTGCGACCTGTGTGTGGACCGTCCCGGCGGTCCGGCGTGTGCCGAGGCGTGCCCGACCAAGGGCCTCACCTTGGTAGACGAGGAGCGCCTGGCGGAGCTGACTGCCGAGCGTGCCCGCGCCACCATCGAAAACGAGGCGTAGGCGGGCGGCCATACAGGCCCAACGATTGTCAAATACGTACCGAGTAATCGGTAGCAGAGAAAGGAAGGAGGGTGTCATGGAGAAGCATAAAGTGATCTGCCCGTATTGCGGCGCCGGTTGCCAGTTTAACCTCCTGGTCCAAAACGGCCAGGTCGTGGGTACCGAACCGCTCAACGGCATCACCAATCAGGGCGAGCTGTGCCTTAAGGGCATGAGCGGCTACGACTTCATCAACGACACCAAGATCTTGACTCCTCGCGTACTGCACCCGATGATCCGCCGCACCAAGGGCGCGGATCTTGAGCGCGTAAGCTGGGACGAGGCACTGGATTTCACCGCATCTAAGATGCAGGCCATAATTGACGAATATGGTCCTAACGCTGTCATGACCACCGGCTCTTCGCGAGGCGGCGGCAATGAGGCGAACTACGTCATGCAGAAGTTTACGCGTGCGTGCATCGGCACCCACAGCGTGGACAACTGCGCCCGTACTTGACACGGCCCTACTGTCCTCGGTCTGATGGACACGGTTGGTTCAGGTTGCATGTCATGCTCCATCCCCGGTATGGAGGATGCGGGCTGCATTTTCCTCTTCGGCTATAACCCTGCCGATTCGCACCCCATCGTCGCAAGGCGTATCGTGCGAGCCAAAGAAAAGGGTTGCAAGATCATCGTCGCCGACCCGCGCCATATCGAAACTGCGCGTATCGCCGATATCTACCTTCCGATCAAGAACGGTTGCAATGTCGCGTTCCTCAACGCCTTTGCCAACTGTCTGGTCAACGATGGCCTCTACGACAAGGAATTCGTCGCCGAGCACACGAACGGCTTTGACGAGTGGTGGGAGACCATCAAGAACTACACTCCCGAATCCGTACAGGACATCACGGGTGTCGAGCCCGCGCTGATCCACCAAGCTGCCGAGATGTACGCCACGGCGAAGCCTTCTGCCATCATTGGCTGGGGCATGGGCGTATGCCAGCAGAAGCAGAACCTGAAGACGGTGCACACCATCGCCTCCATCGCCTGCGTTGCCGGCCAGATCGGCAAACCCAACTCCGGCCTCGCGCCCGTGCGTGGCCAGAACAACGTCCAGGGCTCCTGCGATATGGGTATGCTGCCCAACCTGTACCCTGGCTACCAGAAAGTCACCGACCCCGCCGCTCGCGCCAAGTTTGCCAAGGCTTGGGGCGTGCCCGAGGAAAAGCTCCCGCTCGAGGAGGGCTACAAGCTCACCGACTTGGGCCACCTGGTCGACGAGGGCAAGGTGCACTGCTTCTACAACTACGGCGAGGACCCGGTCCAGACCGAGCCCGATTCGGCTGGAATGCGCAAGACGCTCTCCGAGCTGGATCTGTTCATCTGCCAGGACATCTTTATGACGCAGACGACTATGCTCGCCGACGTCATCCTGCCTGCTACCTCTTGGGGCGAGCACGAGGGTGTCTTTACCGCATCCGACCGTAGCTTCCAGCACTTTGACGCGGCCGTTCCGCCCAAGGGCGAGTGCCGCCACGACTGGGAGATCTTCGCGGACCTGTCCACGCGTATGGGCTATCCCATGCACTACGACAACACCGAGCAGATCTGGAACGAGTGCATTAGCCTGTGCCCCAACTTTGTGGGCGCGACCTACGAGAAGATGGCTCCCGAGGGCGGCTACGCCCAGTGGCCCGTCAAGAGCACCGATGTGAACGACCACGGTACGCCCGACATGTTCGCTGGTGGCAAGTTCACCACCAAGGACGGCCGCGCCAACCTGATGGCGCACGACTGGGAGGCGCCCTCCGAGCTTCCCGACGATGAGTACCCGCTCATCCTGTGCACCGTCCGCGAGGTCGGCCACTACAGCTGCCGCTCGATGACTGGCAACTGCAAGACGCTGGCGCTGCTCGCCGACGAGCCCGGCTTTGTCCGCATGAATCCCGCGGACGCCCAGGCGCGCGGTATCAAGAACGGCGACATCGTCTCGATTCACAGCCGCCGCGGCCAGGTATACAGCCGCGCCGACGTGAGCGACCGTATCAACAAGGGCACGGTCTATATGACCTACCAGTGGTGGATCGGTAAGTGCAACGAGCTGACCATGCACAAGGTCGACCCGGTCTCGCATACGCCCGAGGACAAGTTCTCCGCCTGCCAGGTCGACGCCATTGCCGACCAGGTCTGGGCCGAGGGCGAAGTCGAGCGTCAGTACACCGAGCTTAAGCAGGCTCTGGTGGACGCCGCCGCTCCCCAGGACGTTGAGCCCGGTGCCGCCAAGTTCGACGACGAGACGCACGTGAATCAAATCGTGTAGTCCCGTTCTCGTTGGCTTTTTGGGCCGGGCGTCCCGTACGTTCGGGAGCCCGGCCCGTTATTTTGAAAGGAAGTGGGGATGAACCGCTTCATCGACATCAACCCGGAGAGGTGCATCGGCTGCGGAACATGCCAGTCCGCCTGTGCCGACGCTCACCGGATGCAGGGTCTTCAGGATACGCCGCGCCTGGCGCTCGTGAAGACCGGCGGTATTTCGGCCGCCCTTGCCTGCCACCATTGCGAGGGTGCCCCCTGCGCCGAGGTCTGCCCGGTGAATGCCATCGAGCACGATGGCGACCGCATCCACGTCAAGGAGCAGGAGTGCATCGGGTGCAGGCTGTGCGCCATCGCGTGCCCCTTCGGAGCCATCCATCCCGATGGCACGTCTATCGCCGGTGTCGCAGGCATGTGCGACCCGACGCCTTCGTATCCCAAGTCCCTGAGCAGCCTGCTTACGTGGGCTCCCGGCCAGTACACCTGCGCTGTCAAGTGCGACCTGTGCGCCTTCGATCCGGACGGCCCGCACTGTGTGGCGGCGTGCCCCACCAAGGCGCTGACCGTCATGGGCGGCGCGGCCGATCGCGAGCTCGATGAGGCCAAGCGCCTGCGCTCGATCGAAAACGGTCCGGCTGTCGACGTCGCCGCTGTGGCCCAGGGCCTGTCCGAGAAAGCAGAAGGGAGCGTAAACAATGGATAGCATGACGCTGTTTATCGCATCGCTTGCCGTCTCGTGCATCGGTGCGCTCGCCTCGGTTCTGCTGATCAAAGCCGATAACGCCGCCAAGACCGCCGGCTGCCTTGTCGGCGCCGTCGCCGCGGTGCTTTCGTTTGTGGCCGGTATCCAGGCCGTGCTGGGCAATGTCGCGTCGGTCGACACCATCGTGTTCTTCCCGTTTGCCCATTTTCAGCTGCTGCTCAATCAGCTGTCCGGTCTGTTCGTGGCACTCATCTCGGTGCTCGCGTTTGCCGGTTCGATCTACGGTCTCAACTACTTTGATGAGTACCCGGGCAAAAAGGGCCGCGCCGGCTTCTTCTTTAACACCTTCGTGGCGTCCATGATGCTCGTCATCACCGCCGACAACGTGTTTTGGTTCCTGGTCGCCTTTGAGCTCATGTCGCTGACCTCTTACTTCTTGGTTGTGATCGAGGAGAACGAGAACTCCATCCATGGCGGTTGGCTCTACTTTGTGATCGCGCACGTGGGCTTTGTGCTCATCATGGCGAGCTTCCTCACCATGACCAACTACGCCGGCGGCTCGTTCGCGTTTGCCGATTTCCGCGCGACGCAGTTTAGCCCCGCGGTCGCATCCGTGTGCTTCGTGCTTGCCTTCTTTGGCTTTGGCGCCAAGGCCGGCATCATCCCGCTGCATGGCTGGCTGCCCAAGGCTCACCCCGAGGCCCCGTCCAACGTGTCGGCCCTCATGTCCGGCGGCATGATCAAGATCGGTATCTTCGGCATTCTCAAGGTGGGTCTCGACCTGCTGAGCGCCTCGGGCGTCCAGGTTTGGTGGGGCCTGATGGTTATGGTCTTCGGCGCGATCTCGTCGGTTCTGGGCGTTGCCTTCGCCCTGCAGGAGCATGACATCAAGCGCCTGCTTGCCTACCACTCCGTCGAGAACATCGGCATCATCCTGTTGGGCGTGGGTGCCTCCATGGCCGCCATGGCGCTCAACTCTGTGGGTATCGCCGTCCTGGCCCTGATGGCCGCGCTCTATCACACGTTTAACCACGCGATGTTTAAGGGCGAGCTGTTCTTGGGCGCCGGCGCGCTGCTGTACTCCACGGGTACGCGCAATATGGAGAAGATGGGCGGTCTGTTCCGTCGCATGCCGGCAACGGCCATCTGCTTCCTAATCGGCGCCCTTGCCATCTCGGCCATTCCGCCCTTCAACGGCTTTGTGTCCGAGTGGTTTACCTATCAGTCGCTCTTTAACGCTGCCATGCAGGGCGACAAGGCCGTCATGATCGTGGCCGTGTTCGCCGCCGTCGCGCTTGCCATTACCGGCGCACTCGCGGTGACCTGCTTCGTTAAGGCCTACGGCGTGTCCTTTGCCTCCGCGCCTCGCTCCGAGGCCGCGGCCAACGCCAAGGAGGTCCCAGCACCCATGGTGTTCGCGCAGGGCTTGCTCGCCGCCATCTGCGTCGTGCTGGGCATCGGTGCTCCCGTGATCGCGCCCGTCCTGGTCGACGTCGCCGCGTCCGTGTTGCATCCGTACGGTGGCGTGTTTGCCGCCGAGGGCATGGCGCTCATGAACCAGTATTCCGGCGCTGCCACCTCTACGCCCGCGATCGCCATCGCGCTTGTGGTGCTGGTGGGTCTTGCCTGCGGCTACCGCAAGCTCAAGACCGTTGGCAAGGTTCAGAAGTCTCAGCCGTGGGCATGCGGCTATGCCCCCAACGAGCATATGCCCGTCGTCGCCATGACCTTCGCTTCCGAGGTTTCCTGGTTTATGCAGCCGCTCTATACGCTGCGTGACCGCTGCACGGCTGTTTGCTGGTCCATCGCGCACTTCTTCCAGAAACTCACCGGTGTGGCCGAGGCTGTCGAGCCCGTGCCCGACAAGGTTCTGGTCGATGCCCCGCATAAGGGCGTCGAGAAGCTCGCCGACCTCGCAACCAAGCTCGAAGGCGGCAACTACAGCATCTATATCTGCTACATCGTCGCGGCGCTCGTGGTGTTCCTCGTGCTCGCCGTCAAAATGGGTTAAGGAGGGGAGAGCATGAACAACATCGTACTTGCCGTTCTGCAGGGCGTGGTCGTTATGGCCGTCGCTCCGTTCTTCTCCGGCCTTGGCCGCGTGATTCGCGCCAAGATGCACAACCGTCGCGGTCCGAGCATTATGCAGGACTACCGCGACCTCGCCAAGCTCTTCGCGCGCCCCGAGTCGCAGAGCGAGGATGCGAGCTTTGCGCTGCGCATCATGCCGCCGCTGTTCCTCGCCGTCGCCTTTATGCTTGCCATGGGCCTGCCGCTCTTTACGGCGCAAAGCCCCATCCCCGTCTTTGGTGACGCCATCACCATCATGTACAGCCTGGCGCTCGCCCGCTTCTTCTTTGCCCTGTGCGGCGTCGATTCGTCGAACGCCTACGCCGGCATCGGTGGCGTCCGCGAGCTGCTCATGAGCGTGCTCATCGAGCCCTCCATGCTGCTGGCACTGTTTGCCGCGGCACTTGTGTGCGGCTCCACCGACATCGCCACCATGGGCCAGCACATCATGACGGGCGCCGTCGACGCGCCGGTCGCCGTGATCCTTGCCGGCATCGCCTTTGCCGTTGCCTGCTATATGGAACTCGGCAAGCTGCCGTTTGACCAGGCCGAGGCCGAGCAGGAGCTCCAGGAAGGCCCGCTTGCCGAGCTTTCCGGCCCGTCGCTTGCCATGGCCAAGCTCGCCATGTCCATGAAGCAGGTCCTTGTCGTCGCCTGGTTCTGCGCGATCTTCGTCCCCTGGGGCGAGCCCGCGACCATTGGCGCCGCAGCTGTCCTTGGTGCCGTCGTGTTCCTCGTGAAGTGCCTGATCGACTTTGTGATCTGCGGCGTGATCGAGAACTCCTGCTCGCGCTCGCGCTTTAAGGTGCTCGGCAACCAGACCTGGATCGTCGTTGGCATCGCCGTCCTGGCGTTTGTCTTCGTGGTCGTCGGCGTGTAGGAGAAGGGAGAAACAATGTCATTCGCAGTCAGTCTGTCCCTTCTCGGCTTGGTCGCTATCGCGGCCCCGATGGTGGCCTCGGTGCTTGTCGCCCTGTTCCCCCGTCCGTACGCCAAGTGGTTCAGCGTCTTGGGTGCTGCCGTCTCGACGGTGTGCACCATCGCCCTCGCCGCGAACTTCGCCGGCGCCGGCATGCCCGATACGCAGGTCCCCCTGATCTCGTTTGGGCAGACCCTCGTCATGGGCTTCACCTTCGATCGCATGAGCACGCTGCTCGCGCCCGCCTTCGTGGGCATCGGCCTGCTCGTCGTGATCTACTCGATTCCCTATATGAGCGAGAACAACCGTGAGCACCCCGATGCGCCGCGTCGTCGCTTCTATGCGTACCTCGCGACCTTTATCGGTGCCATGGCCGGTCTTGTGTACAGCTCGACCCTTCTGGGCCAGCTCGTGTTCTTTGAGATCACGGGCGCGTGCTCTTGGGGCCTCATCAGCTACTACATGAGCCCCACCGCCAAGAAGGCCGGCATGAAGGCCCTCATCATCACGCATATCGGCGCGCTCGGCCTGTACCTGGGTGCCGCTATCGTGTTCGCCCACACCGGTACCTTCGCCATCACGGCGATTGCCGGCCTGGACTCCAACCTTAAGGCCATCGTCCTTTTGCTCGTGCTGTTCGCGGCCTGGGCAAAGTCCGCACAGGTTCCCATGTACATGTGGCTGCCTTCGGCCATGGAGGCTCCCACGCCTGTCTCGGCCTACCTGCACGGCGCCTCGATGGTTAAGGTCGGCGTGTGCGTGTTCGCCCGCGCCCTTGTCTCTGCCGGTGAGGTTCCCGAGATTGTGGGCTGGGTCGCCGTTATCGACGCCATGGTCACCATGCTCTTTGGCTTCCTCATGTACCTGCCGCAAAAGGATATGAAGCGCCTGCTGGCCTTCTCCACGATCGCTCAGCTCTCCTACGTGTTCTTTGGCCTGGGCCTTTCGGTCTTTGGCAGCCAGCTCGCCTTTGACGGCGCGGTTTGCCATATCTTTAACCATGCGTTCGCCAAGACCCTGTTCTTCCTGATCGCAGGTTCGTTCTCCTTTACGCTCGGTACGCGTATGCTGCCCAAGCTGCGCGGCATTGTAAAGAAGTACCCGATCTCGGGTGTGGGCTTTGGTGTCGCGGCGCTCGCCATTGCCGGCGTGCCGCCCATGAACACGTTCTTCTCGAAGTTCCAGATCATCGCCGGCGGCTTCTCTGTGGGCGCCGGCAACGTCGCGATCCTGGTGCTCGTGTGCATCATGGTCGCCGAGACCGTCGCCACCTTTGCCTGGTTCCTTAAGTGGATGGGCTATTGCCTGCCCGGCGAGCCGAGCGAAGAGGTCGCTGCGGGTGCCCCGCTTCCCCGCGCGATGGCGTTCGTGTTCATCGTGCTCATCATCATGGTCATCGTCAGCGGCCCGCTTTCGGCCAGCTGGATCGGTTAGGAGGTAGAACGACATGGGTTATTCGATCGTCAACATCCTTGGCGGCCTTCTGATCGTCACGTCCACCATGGTGGTTGTCTCCAAGAACATCAAACATGCCATCCGCTGGTATGCGGTGCAGTCGCTGGTGCTCGTGGGGCTTCTCGCCACGCTCGGTGTCACCACTGGTGCGCAGGAGCTGCTTATGTGGGCTGGATCTGCCTTTATCACTAAGGTCGTCCTGGTCCCTTATATCCTCAACCGCGCATACAAGAAGATGGGCGAGCCGAGCGACGCATCGCTCAAGGCCGGCCTTAAGCCCGCGTGGGCCATTTGCATCATCGCCGTGGAGGTCGCGATCTGCTTTGCCGTCGTGACGCAGATCAGCCTGCCCACGGCCGAGGTCGCAACGCCTGCGCTTGCCATTAGCTTCGCTCACTTTTTTGTGGGCCTCACCTGCATCATTTCGCAGCGCAACATCATGAAGCAGATCTTTGGATACTGCCTTATGGAAAACGGCAGCCACGTGACGCTCGCGCTTTTGGCCCCCACCGCTCCCGAGATCATCGAGATCGGTATCGCCACCGACGCCATCTTTGCCGTCATCATCATGTCCATCGTCGTGCGTCGCATTTGGGACGACTCCCACTCGCTCGATGCGCGCGACCTGTCCGAGCTGAGGGGGTAGTCCATGGAAACGTTGATTCTCGCCCTGCTCGCGACTCCTTTGGTGTTCTCGCTGGTCATGGCTTTTTTGCCCAAGAACACGTCCTATAACGTGTTTGCCGGTCTCAACCTGGTCTCCGTCGCAGCCGTCCTGGTGCTGTCGATTGTGACGGCCGGTGACGTCCTTATGAGCGGCGACACCGCGAGCGCTCTTGGCCTGTGGTTCCACCTCGATTCGCTGGGCGCCATCTTTGTGCTGCTCATCGGCTTTATCGGTTTTCTTACGGGGCTGTTCTCGCTGCCCTATGTAAAGGCCGATATCGAGGAGGGCTCCATGTCCGCCGAGCGCGCCAAGCAGTATTTTGCGCTGTTTAGCCTGTTCGTGTTCACCATGCTGCTCGCGTGCCTGTCCAACAACATGATCCTTACGTGGGCCGCCGTGGAGGCAACCACGCTTTCCACCGTGTTCCTCGTGGGTATCTACAAGAACAAGACGGCCCTCGAGGCTTCTTGGAAGTATGCGATGGTCTGCACCGCCGGCGTGGCCTTCGGCCTGTTCGGTACGCTGCTGATCTACGCCAACGCCGCCGACGTGATTCCCAACGCCCACGAGGCCGCATTCCTGTCGTGCGTGCTGCCGTATGCCGACCAGTTCGACCCGACGCTCATGCGCCTCGCCTTTGCGTTTATCGTGATCGGCTTTGGCACCAAGGCCGGCCTGTTCCCCATGCACACTTGGCTGCCCGATGCCCACTCCCAGGCCCCGAGCCCTGTCTCGGCCCTGCTCTCGGGCGTGCTGCTTAAGTGCGCCATGCTTGTGATCATGCGCTTCTACGGCTTTACCATCCAGGCCGTGGGTGCCGAGTATCCGCAACTTTTGCTGCTGATCGTCGGCACGCTGTCCATTTTGGTGGCGGCACTTTCGATGTTTCGCCAGGACGACCTCAAGCGCCGCTTTGCGTACTCGTCTGTGGAGAACGTGGGCGTTATCGCCCTGTGCCTGGGTATCGGTGGCCCGCTGGGTATCGCCGCGGCCCTGCTGCACTGCGTGTTCCACGGCTTTACCAAGACGCTTGCCTTCTGCGTGTCCGGCAACATCCAGCACGCCTTTGGCACGCGTAGCCTGGCCAAGATCCAGGGCGTCGTGGAGGTTGCTCCCGCAACCGCCGCGCTCGCCATCCTGGCGCTGCTCGGTCTTGGTGCCTTCCCGCCCTTTGGCATGTTTATCTCCGAGTTCCTGACTTTTGTCGCCGGTGTTACCGCCGGTCCCATGTGGCTGGTCGTCGTGGTCGCCCTCGGTCTTACCGTGGCCATCTCCGCGCTCACCCGCATCGCACTCAAGTCGGTATTCGGCCATGCGCCCCAGGGCATGGGCAAGCATGAGGCCCCGGCGCTCATGCTTATCCCCGAAATCATCCTGGCCGTCATGATCTTGTGGTTTGGCATCGCCACCCCGCTGCCCCTCGTGCACGGTGTGGAGACCGCGACCGGCATCGTGCTCGAGCAGAGCACCGAGGAACTTCACGCGACGCCGATGTACCGCGCTGTGTTCGGTACCGAGACCGCTCAGAGCGAGGTGGAGTAACGAATGATTGAAACTGAGAACAAGGTGTATGCCCGTCGCTGCGAGAGCCATGTCGAGGCCCTGCGCCGCGCCGTTCCGGGCTGCATCGAGAAGGTCGAGTGGCAGTGCGAGGACCAGCTGACGATTACCGTCAAGCAGGACAAGCTGCCCGAGGCCGTCCACTACCTGTACTACGAGCGTTACGGCTGGATTCCCGTGATCATCGGCAACGATGAGCGCAGCCTGTGCGGCCGTTACGCCGTGTACTACGTCATCTCCATGGAGGGGGAGGACCCCGGCTGGGTGACCGTGCGCACCGAGGTCGATCCCGCCAAGATGACGTTCCCGTCCGTGACGCCGTTCGTCCCCGCCTGCGTGTGGGGCGAGCGCGAGCTGCGCGATATGTTCGGCCTGATTCCCGAGGGTCTGCCCGATCGTCGCCGCCTGGTGCTGCCCGACGATTGGCCCAGCGGCCTGTATCCGCTGCGCAAGGACTCCATGGACTACCGCTATCGCCCCGCGCCCGCGAGCGATATGGAAAACTACGAGTTCTTGGCCGATACCAAGGGCAAGGAGACGACGCTCGTTCCCATGGGCCCGCTGCACATTACCTCCGATGAGCCCGGCCACTTCCGCCTGTTTGTCGAGGGCGAGACGATCGTCGACGCCGACTACCGTCTGTTCTACGTGCACCGCGGCATGGAGAAGGTTGCCGAGACGCGCCTGAACTATGACGCCGTGACGTTCCTCGCCGACCGCATCTGCGGCATCTGCGGCTGCGCCCACTCGGTGGCCTATGCCGAGGCCGTCGAGCGCGCCCAGGGTGTCCATGTCCCGCCGCGCGCCCAGTACATCCGCGCCATCATGCTCGAGGTCGAGCGCCTGCACTCGCATCTGCTCAACATTGGCCTGGCGTCGCACTACACGGGCTTCGACTCCGGCTTCCAGCAGTTCTTCCGCGTCCGCGAGAAGTCCATGGACCTGGCCGAGAAGCTCTCCGGTCACCGCAAGACCTACGGCCTCAACGTGATCGGCGGCGTGCGTCGCGACATTTTGGCCGAGCAGAAGCTCTCCACCCTCACGACCATCCACCAGCTGCGCTCCGAGGTCACCGAGCTCGTCGACATGCTGCTCTCCACGCCCAACTTTATTGAGCGTACGAGCGGCATCGGCATCCTCGACCGCAAGATCGCCCGCGACTTTTCGCCGGTCGGCCCGCTCATGCGCGGCTCGGGTTATGCCCGTGACGTGCGTTTTGACCATCCCTTCGATGGCTATGCCGACCCCGACATCCAAAAGATGCATGCGGCCACGGCCGACACCTGCGATGCCTTCGGCCGTACCGCCGTGCGTATCCAGGAGGTCTACGATTCGATCGATATGATCGAGACCATGCTCGAGAACTGCCCGTCGGGCCCCATCCTCACCACGGATTGGGAGTACACCCCGCACAAGTACGCCATCGGTGCCACCGAGGCGCCGCGCGGCGAGGACGTGCACTGGGCCATGCTCGGCAACAACCAGAAGTGCTACCGCTGGCGCGCCAAGGCCGCCACGTACAGCAACTGGCCGGTCCTGCGCTACATGTTCCGCGGCAACACCGTGGGCGATGCGGCGCTGATCGTCGGCTCGCTCGACCCGTGCTACTCCTGCACCGACCGCGTGACGGTGACCGATGTGGCCGCCAAGCGCGACCACGTGCTGGATAAGGAACAGTTCGAGAACGTCTGGCGCGACAAGTCGCCGCTTGCGGGCGAGGGCACCATGGCTGCTCCGCTCGATGAGGAGGCGCTCTAATATGCTGAAGCTTTGGAAGGTTAACGCCAAGGCGGGCGACGCGACGGTCAAGTACCCGTTTGCGCCGTTCCCCACCAACAAGGACATGCGTGGCAAGCCCGAGCACAACGCCGAGCTGTGCATCGCCTGCGGTGCCTGCGGCGTCGCGTGCCCGGCCGATGCCATCCGTATGGATACCGACCTTGTGGCCGATACCATCACCTGGTCGATCGACTACGGCCGCTGCATCTTCTGCGGCCGCTGCGAGGAGGCCTGCCCCATGGAGGCCATCAAGCTCACCGAGGAGTTTGAGCTGGCTGTCATGAGCAAGGACGACCTCACCAGCAAGAGCGTCTATACGCTCGAGCACTGCTCGCGCTGCGGCAAGCCGTTCGCTCCGCACAAGGAGATCGACTACGCCAAGCGCCTGCTGCAGGCGGCCGGCGGTATGGAGGCCGTGCAGGCCGCCCGTACCGTGGGCATGTGCCAGGAGTGCAAGCGCGAGCTCGACGCCCTGCGCGCCGCCTCGGCCGTCAAGACCGGCAACGCGGCCGGCATGGCTGCCAACGAGACGCTCGCGTCCGGTGAGCCCCAGGGCCCCGGCATGGAGTATCTGGGCGGCCACGGTGTGAACCCGGAGTATATCGACCGCGAGCTCAACCCCGATGCGCCCGAGATTCCCGCCGGTCCGGCGCCGGTCGAGGGCATCATCATGGATCTCGATAAGAAGGAGGAGTAACCATGGCCGAACCCACGCTTTTGCCCGAGCGGCTTCAGTACCGCCCGACCAAGGTCGAGCTCGACGAGAGCATCGAGAAGGCCAAGGCGACCCTTCTTAAGAAGATCAAGCGCTCGGTGTACGTCTACCGCGTTGACTGCGGTGGCTGCAACGGCTGCGAGATCGAGATCTTCGGTTCCATCACGCCCGTCTTTGATGTTGAGCGTTTTGGTATTAAGGTCGTGCCGTCGCCGCGCCACGCCGATGTGCTGCTGTACACCGGCGCCGTGACGCGCGCCATGCGCATGCCGGCCCTGCGTGCCTTTGAGGCCGCACCCGATCCCAAGATCGTGGTGTCCTACGGCGCGTGCGGCTGCACCGGCGGCATCTTTTACGACAACTACTGCGTGTGGGGCGGCACGGACAAGATTTTGCCGGTCGACGTGTACATCCCCGGCTGCCCGCCCAGCCCCGCACAGACCATCTACGGCTTTGCCATGGCGCTCGGTCTGCTGGATCAAAAGCTCCATGCCGAGACCACGGTGGAGGCCGAGGGCGAGCAGGCCGATATTCTGCACCCCGGCGTGCCGTATAAGCTGCGCGTGGCCATCGAGCGCGAGGCTCGTGCCATGAGCGGCTACCGTTACGGCCGCGACCTGGCCAACGAGTTTATGGATACGCTCGAGGGCGCACCCAAGGGCGATATCCGCGGTGCCATGGCGCTGCTCATCGACAAGCAAGATGATCCTCGCCGCGTTGAGGTCTACTCGGCGCTGCAGGATCTGGTGCTGGCCGGGGGTCGCTAGATGGAACTCACGGACCGCTCTGGTTACTTTGCGGGCCCCGGTATGCTCGGTGGCTCCTTTGGCGATGCCTCGCGCGCAAGCGACGAGGCTGCCGAGGGGGTCGCCGACCCCTGCCTGGGCCATGCGCCCGACCAGGTGGTCTTTTACGAGCTCACGCGTAAGTTTGTGGAGACCGAGGAAGACGTTCCCCAGGAGGCCTGCGACGTGCTGTACTACACACTCGCCGTGGGCCACCACACTGGCGTGCTCGACTGCTTTGAGCCGCGCCTGTCGGTGCCGGTGGATGTGTTCTATACGCTTATCGACGCGCTGCCGGAGGGGGAGGCCAAAACCAAGTTTGAGGCCATCCGCTCCTTTGGTGAGTGCCAGCTCGACAAGGCGGCGGTACCGTCGCTGCTCGAGGCCTGCGACACGCTGCTCGACGAGCGCGGTTTTCGCGGGTCGGCCAAGGCCGGCATCTCGGTGTTCGACGACGACTTTGGCCTGCATGCCCAGCAGGTCGCGTTCTTGATGAAGTTTCGCGACCTGGTTGAGCGCGTGCGCGATGTGTCGGGCGTGTATCTGACGGGAAGGTTGCAGTAATGGGTCGCGTTGTGGATGGACGTGTGAACGGCGCCCCGTTTGCGGGTATCGTGCTCACGGCGGGAAGCGTGCTGCGTGCCGACGATGCCGCCGGCCCCGTGCTCTCCAAAAAGATGGAAGACGCACCCATCGCCGGTTGGTATACCATCGACGGAGGCCAAACGCCCGAGGACGACATCATCGAGGTCAAGCGCGAGCGTCCGCCGCGTCTGGTCTTGGTCGATGCTGCCGACATGGCGCTGCCCGTCGGGTCCATCCGCCTGCTCGATAAGCGCGATGTGGCCCGCAAGTCGATGTTCACCACGCATTCGCTTCCTTTGTCGATTCTGATCGAGGAAATCGAGCAATCGTGCGAAGATATCGTCTTCGTTGGGATTCAGCCGGGCGATACGGAGTTTTACAACCCCATGTCCCCGGAGGTCTTTGACGCCGTCGACGCCGTGTACGACGCCGTGGCCGCCAACGACTTTTCCCACTTTGTCCGCTTGGGGCAAGAGCAATAGGAGCGCTTGTCCCTGCTGATTAGGAAAGAAGTGATTGACATGGCAGATTCCAAGGTGGAGTATCCCGCTCCCGATTGCCTGGCGCCCGCCGCGATCGAGGCCAAGACCGAGGCCGCCGGCGTGACCAAGGCCAACCTGCCGGTCGCAAAGGCCTTTGTTTTGGCAATGTTCGCCGGTGCGTTCATTGCCTTCGGCGGCCTGTTCTTTACCGTGTTCTTGAGCGATAGCACGCTGGGCTGGGGCGCCCAGCGCGTCGTGGGCGGCCTGTGCTTTTGCCTGGGCCTGGTGCTGGTGCTGGTGTGTGGCGCCGAGTTGTTCACCGGCAACTCGCTTATGGTCTGCGCGCTCAAGAGCAAAAAGATCACCCTGGTCCAGATGCTCAAGGCTTGGGTCGTCGTATGGGTCGGTAACTTTGTCGGTGCCCTGTTCATCGTCTTTTTGGTGTACATGGCCGGCATTTACAAGCTCAACGGCGAGGCGGTCGCCAATTCCATGGTGAGCGTCGCCGCCGGCAAGTTGACGATCGACTGGGTGACGATCTTCTTCCGCGGCATCCTGTGCAACATCTTTGTGTGCCTGGCCGTGTGGATCGGTACCGCCGGCAAGACCGTGGTCGATAAGGTTGTTGGCATTCTGCTGCCCATCGCCGCCTTTGTGGCATGCGGTTTTGAGCACTGCGTTGCCAATATGTACTTTTTGCCCATGGGTGCCGTAATGCACGCGTGTGGCTATGGCGCCGACGTCGCCGGCGCCGATGCGCTCAACGCTGCGGGCATTGCGTTTAACCTGTCCGCCGCCACGCTGGGCAACATCGTGGGCGGCGCGGTTCTGGTCGCGCTCGGCTACTGGTTTATCTATGCTAAGAAGTCCGAGGCGTAAGGTATCGTCTGTTTGACGTTGGGCCTCCCGCGGGGCGTTGCCGTGCGGGAGGCTTTTTGGGTCCGGGACTCGTTGCCGGGCTTTTGGCCTGTTGTGTTTGGCTGATGAAAGGGGTAATCGAGATGGCATCTGCTGTGAAGCGTGACGGTCGCGCCGTGGTGACCACATGCGGGGGATGCTATGCCGATTGCGCCTTTGCGGCACGCGTTGAGGACGGTCGCGTGGTGGCTGAGTTGCCGGTGCCGGGGCATCCGTGCTCGGCGCGTGCCCTGTGCGCCCGCGGACGGCATCGCCTGGCAATGCCGTTTGACGAGCGCGACCGGATTTTGCATCCCATGCGTCGCCGCCAGGATGGCTCGGGGTTCGATGCGATTTCCTGGGACGAGGCGTTCGCGCAGATTGCGGCGCGCCTTGGGGGGATTGTTGATGAGCGTGGGCCTCGTGCGCTGGGCATGACGCTCGGCGTGCCCTCGTTCGACCGCTACTGGGCGTATCGCTTTATGCGTGCGCTTGGCTCGCCCAACGTATACGGTGCCGACGGTGCCTGCGAGGTAAGCCGACTTACCGGTTGGGAGCACAGCCTGGGCTACAGCCCCGCCTCCGACCTGGCACATACCGATTGCATCATGTACCTGGGGCGTTCCATTGTCGATTCGTCGACGATGGGGGCCGTTGATGCGCTCAACGATGCCCGTCGCCGCGGGGCGAAGATCATCGTGGTCGACCCCCGGCGCAGTGGCTCGGCTGCGCTTGCCGACCGCTGGCTGCGCGTGCGCCCGGGTTGCGACCTAGCCTTGCTGCTGGGCATTGCGCATGTGCTCATTGCCGAGGACTTGTACGACCACGAGTTTGTTGCCCGCTATACCACGGGCTTTGACGAGCTGACGCAGGCGGCCCATGCTTGGACGCCCGAGTGGGCCGAATCGATGTGCGACGTGCCGGCCGCAGAGATTGTCGCTACGGCGTGCGATCTCGCTGCCGCCGCGCCTGCCGCCGTGGTGGATGCGGGCTTTCATGGTGGCATCGGTATCGCGTATGCCAATAGCACCCAGACCGCGCGTGCTATCTGCTTGGTCGATGTGCTGCTGGGCTGTATCGGACACGCGGGCGGTGCACTCAACCCGCCCACGCCGCTTGTGTTGGGCGACCTCGATCCCGCACGCTTTGCGACGCCGCCGGTACCGTGCGGGCCCAAGCTGGGGTCCGAGCGTTATCCACTGGTCGATCCGGTGCGCGGGCTGTGCACGACCATCGGTCAGTCGATTCTTGCCGGCGATTTGCGTGGGCTCATCGTCTATGCCAGTAACCCCGGTGCGGGCTATGGCAATGCACAGGCTTGGTTGGGTATTTTGCAGCAGCTCGACTTGCTCGTGACGATTGATATTCGCTGGTCCGAGACGGCGCGTGCTTCTGACTTCGTGCTGCCCGATGTGACGTATCTGGAGGTCGACCGCGGTGTGGGCACAGTCGTGGGTGCCAACGATTCGCGGGTGTTCTACCGCAACGCCGTGCTGCCTGTGCAGCATGACGACACACGTCCCGGTCGGGAGATTTTTGCCGGTCTGGCGCAGGCGTGTGGGGCTGGCGAGTACTTCCAGTTTACGTCTGATGACCTGGCGGCTGCCCAGGTGGCGCCTTTTGGGATCGATCTGGACGAGCTCAAGGAGCGCGGCTGGGCCGACACGGGCGTTGCGCAGTCCTCGCGTACGGGCGAGCCGGTGATTCCCTTGAACGGCGGCAGGATCGCGCTGGCAAGCGACGTATGGGAACGAGCCGGTCTGGGTCGCGTGCCCAACTGGATCTCGCCCATGGTGGAGCCCGGCCCGGGGATGTTTCGTCTCATTAGCGGCAACCGTCCCTTTGAGTCGCATACCTCGCGAAGGCTTGCGGCCCAAGGTGCCGCCGAGGCTGGATCGGACCTGGATGCCGTGCAGATGAATGCCGATGCTGCTGCGCACATGGGCATCGCCGACGGCGAGATCGTCGAGCTCGTGAGCGATTTGGGCCGCGACCGCGTGCGCGTGGAGACGACGCCGTATCTGCATCCGGCGTGCATCTTCACCTCGGCCGCCCCCGGCGGGCGTTCGTTTGGCGCCGATGCCGGTGGCGCTCAAGCCTTGGGTGTGGGCCCACTCGACCATACGCCGCTGCGCTGGGACCCGTTGACGGGTGCCGCGCTCACCCAGGAAAACGCCGTTCGCGTGGAAAAGATCGCGGCGCGCGAGGATAATAACGAGTAATTGACTCAGCTGATGTATTCGACTGATCCACGTTTCTTTTGAAAGGCCGCACATGAGCGATAGCCAGAACATGTCCGATGAGGTGCGCGCCCGCCTGCGCGCCATTCCTTCCGTCAACGAGCTGCTTGCCGAGTGGCCGGTAGTGAAGGCGGCGGGGGAGACCTGCGACACGGTGGTACATGCCGCCGTCACGGCCGAGCTCGACGAGGAGCGCGCCGCCATTCGTTCCGGCGCCGCCCCGCGTTCCAAGCGCGAGCTGGCCTCGGCCATCGAGTGGCGTGCCCATCGCTCCGCGCTGCCGAGCCTGCGCCCCGCCGTCAACGCCACGGGTGTGGTCATCCATACCAACTTGGGTCGCGCCCCGCTCGCGGAGTCGGCCGTCAAGGCCGTGGCCGAGGTTGCGCGCGGGTATAGCACGCTCGAGTACAGCGTCGACACCTGCTCGCGCGGGTCGCGCAAGGAACATGCCGCGCAGCTGATCCGCTCACTCACCGGTGCCGAGGACGCGCTCGTGGTCAACAACAACGCCGCCGCGGTGCTGCTGGTGCTGGCGACCCATGCCGCGGGTAAAGAGGTTATCGTCAGCCGCGGCGAGCTTGTCGAGATTGGCGGCAGCTTCCGCATCCCCGACGTCATGGCGGCTTCGGGCGCCAAACTCGTCGAGGTCGGCGCTACCAACCGCACACATCTGGGCGACTACGAGCGCGCCATCACGCCCGAAACGGCCATGATCCTGAAGGTTCATCCTTCCAACTATCGCATCGAGGGTTTTCACGAGGAAGTGAGCTCAAGGGAACTCGCCGCACTGGCCCATAAGCACGGCCTGCTGTTCTATGAAGACCAGGGGTCGGGCGCACTGTTGCCTGACGACATCCTGGTTCGCGGCGGCGAAGAAACCACGCCGGCTTCGGTTTCGGCAGGGCTCGATCTGGTGTCGTGTTCGGGCGATAAACTGCTCGGTGCCGCGCAGGCGGGCATTATCATGGGCCGTCGCGATCTGGTCCAGGCCTGCGGGTCGCATCCGCTCATGCGCGCTCTGCGTCCGGGCAAACTGGCTCTGTCGGCGCTCGAGGCCACGCTGCGAATTTACATGGACGGCACCGATGTTGCCCATCGCGATATTCCGGTGCTCAGCATGCTCACGCTTCCGCAGGCTCATCTGGAGCGACGTGCCCGCAAGCTGCGCGATTGTATGGTCGCCGGGCTCGATAAGGCCGGTTGCCCGTGTGCCGTTGCGTTGGAGATTGTCGAGGAGTCGTCGACTCCCGGCGGCGGCTCGCTGCCTACCGTGGAGCTGCCCACGATGTGCGTGGCCGTGCGTCTTGTTGATGAGCGCCTGACGGTCGACGCGCTCAAGCGCTCGCTCGTCCAGGACTTCGACACTCCGGTTGTTACGCGAACCTCTCACGATCGCATTTTGTTTGATGTGCGCACACTCGTGGGCGACCGCGATATCGAGACAGCGGCGTCGACGCTTGCCGCATGCGTTGAGAAGGCGATTGCTCGATGAGTGAGGTTCAAGCGCTGGTGGAGTGTCCCGTTATCGTTGGCACGGCGGGCCACGTTGACCACGGTAAGTCGGCACTGATCGAGGCGCTGACCGGCAAGAATCCCGACCGCCTGGAGGTTGAGCGCCGTCGCGGTATGACCGTGGAGCTCGGCTTTGGCGAGCTGGCGCTGCCGAGTGGCAAGATCGTTGGCCTGGTCGACGTGCCGGGGCACGCACACTACCTGCGCGCCATGGTGCAGGGCGCCACGGGTATCGATGTGGCCGTGCTGGTGGTGTCGGCTGTCGAGGGTGTGATGCCGCAGACCCGCGAGCACGTGCATGTGCTGGAGCTTTTGGGCGTCACGCACATGGTGGTCGCGCTGACGATGTGCGACTTGGCCGATGCCGAGATGACCGAGCTTGCCGAGCTCGACGTCGATGACTTTTTGTCGGGCACCGTGTTTGCGGGCGCCCCGATCGTCCCCGTGTCGTCCAAGACGGGCGAGGGGATTGATGCGCTGCTGGCCGCACTCGACGAGGGCGTGGATACCTGTTGGAGTGCCTGTCGCGATCGAGCCGAGCGAACCGACGCCACGCCGCGTCTGCCGATCGACCGCTGCTTTACGATCAAGGGCGCCGGCACCGTCGTGACGGGAACGCTTCATGACGCGCCGATCGCGGTGGGCGACGAGCTCGTCGCGCTGCCGTCGCGTACGGCCTGTCGCGTGCGCGGAATTCAGGTGCATGGCGATACGCAGCGGGCGCTGCCCGGTCAGCGCGTGGCGCTCAACCTGGTGGGCGATGGCGTCGCTTCGCTCGATCGCGGCGAGATGCTCGGCGTGGAGGGCCGCTTTGGCCAGACGCTGCGCTTTATGATGACGTTGACCTACCTGGGCCGCGAAGGCGCCAAGCCGCATGTGCTCGAATCGGGCGCTCGTGTGCACGTGATGGCGGGCACGGCCGAGGTCGTCGGCCGCATCATGCTCATGGAGGGCGAGGCGCCTGTGGCGGTGGGCGAGACGCGTACCGTTCAGGTGCGCTTGGAGGACCCGCTGCCGCTGCGCGCCGGCGACCATGCTGTGGTGCTGTCGTATTCGCCGGTGATGCTCATTGGAGGCGGGCGCGTGCTGTTGTCGCGCTGCCGTCGCTCGCGTGAGCTTTCCGACGGGGAGCGCGCGCTGTATGCGGCGCTCGAAGCTGGAGATATTGCAGGCGCGGTGGATTCGTGGCTGGCGTTGCAAGCGCTGCCGGTTGCGGCTGCCGATGTTACCGCGGCGCTCGATCTTGTTGCCGGTGAGGCTGAGGCGGCGTTGCGCGAGTTGGTGGCGAAGGGCGCTGCTCGCGCGCTAGCTGGCTCGGATGGCTCGCTGTATGCAGATGCTTCCGCGCTCGATGCCGCGATGGGTGCGCTGGCGGCGACCCTGTCCGCCATGCACGCGGCAGCTCCCAAGGAAACGGGCTTTACGCCCGGCGCCGTTGCTCATGCTGCGTGGCCTACCGCTGATGATACAGTTGCCGCAGCCCTGATTTCCGAGGGCTGCTCGCGCGGCGTGTGTGCCTCGGAGGGTGCCGAGGTGTTCGACCCGCACTCTGCTGCCGCCGCGGCACGCGTGGTGCGCGAGGCCTGCGAACGTATCGTTGCCTTGCTGGATGAAGCCGGCCTCGATGCACCGACGTTGCCCGAGGTGGGCGAGCAACTGCAGCTCGATCGTGACGCCATGACGCGAGCCCTGCGCGAGCTTTCGCTCAACCGCTCGATCGTTAAGGTCGAGCGCGACGTTGCCCTGTCTGCCGCCGCCGAGGCCCATGCGCGCGAGCTCGTCGCCGCCGCCATTGAGGCAGCCGGCGGTGCTGCCACCACGAGCGCTCTGCGCGAGGCGCTGGGCGTGTCGCGCAAGCGTGCCATCAGCATCTTGGAGCACCTGGATGCCGTGCGCTTCACAGCACTAGACAAAGAAGCCGGCGGCCTGAGGTCCTTGCGCTAGGCCACCCTTATCAGTTGCGGTGAAATAGTTCCTAGTTGGGGGGCTTTGGCAGCAAAACCAGGAACTATTCCACCGCAACTTCTTGCTCGTCTTTTTGGGATGGGGCCTGCTCGGTTTGGTAAAATACCGGCGCACTTGGGAACGGATGGGCTCCGGTGGGCTCCGCGGTCCTCAAAACCGTTGCGAGGCGTGCAAAACGTCTTGGATGTGTTCGATTCACATACGTTCCCGCCATACGCTACCAGCGCTTTTGTGCTCGCGGTCTTGCTGCGTGCCGCAAAGGCGCTGTTTTGTTTTTGTACGGGTTTGCCGTGCCGCCCGCTTTATCGGCGACGGTATTTGGCTTCGTGCACCGGGTTTCGAGCATGCCGATGGAGGTGTTTTGCCGTATGACTACCGTAAGACGTGCCGATCTTTCTTGTGTCGTCCAGGCGGGCGGGTTGTCGTCGCGCATGGGCTGCGATAAGGCGCGCATGGCGTTTCGCGGCGAGCTGCTCATCGAGCGCGTGCTGGGTCGGCTGGCGCCAGTTGCCGGCGAGTTGGTCGTGACGACGTCGCGTACCAGCGAGCTTGCCTATCTTGAGGAGCGCGCTTTTGGCGGCCTGGTGCCGCGCGTGGTGGCGGACCTTGAAGGCTCGGCGGGCGCCATGCGCGGCATCGCGAGCTCGTTGGCTGCGGCTCGGCTGCCTCTCGTGGCGATCGTTGCCTGCGATATGCCGTTTGTCTCGCCAGAACTCATCGGCACGCTTGCTGATCATGTTGAGGCCGAGGCGCTCGATGTGTCCGTGCCGCGCGAGGAGCGGGGGATTGAGCCGCTTTGCGCCGTCTGGCGCCGTGACGCGTGTGCGCCGGTTGCCCAAGAGCTGCTCGCCGGTGACCGTCAGCGAATCCGCTGCCTGATCGACCGGGTGAACGCCGGGTATTTGGACGAGCCTCAGATTGTCGAGGTTGCCGGTTCCACGCTCTGCTTCGAAAACGTCAATACACCCGAGGAGTTTGCGGCAGCCGAGCTGCTCGCCTAGACGATGGGAGATGCCATGCCTCACGATATCTGCCCCGATACCGGGGAACTTTGCACTTGCGACGGGTCCGAACCCTGTACTTGCGGCTGCGGTGGCTGTGGACATACTGCGGAAGAGGAGGCGGCCGCCGCGGCGTATCGTGAAGCACACCGTGAAGGCCCGTCCGGTGATGCCCTCGACCACGAACGCAAGATTATCGTGTCGTTCGATAGCACCTTCGATGTGATGGAATGCGAGCAGCTGTGCCTTGCCACTGGCGTGCCCGGGCGCATCATGCCATTGCCCGGCTCCATTACCGCAGGTTGCGGCCTGTGCTGGGCCATGCCGTTCTCGGGCGATGCGCTCGCCGCCTTCCGCGCTGCCACCGAAGGCCGCATAACCCCCGCCGACTACCATCAGCTCGTCCTCTAACCACCAACACCACCACAAAGGTGCCTGTCCCCAATGTGGCGGTTTGGAACACGTGGACGAAACAGGTTTGAAACACGGGTTTTGCACGTCAGACTCTCAAAAACGCTTCTACCTGCATCGTAATCAAAACGAAACATCCGCTCGTCGGCTTATGCGAAACTTTGCTGCAACAGTGCGATATTATCCATACTCGATAAAGTTCGCGGCGCATAGGGTGCCGCGACCGACATTTTCGTTTCCCATCATT
Source organism: bacterium (assembly GCA_963602135.1). GTDB lineage: Bacteria > Actinomycetota > Coriobacteriia > Coriobacteriales > Coriobacteriaceae > Collinsella. The sequence goes on from CAVCHM010000016.1 coordinate 31,646, forward strand.
GGAGGAAGCATGAGCTACACGCAGAAAGTTCTCGAAGAGCTCAAGGCCCGCTATCCCGAGCAGCCTGAGTTCATCCAGGCCGCGACCGAGATTCTCGGCACCATCCAGCCGGCGCTCGACGCCCACCCCGAGTACGAGGAGGCCGCTCTGCTGGAGCGCCTCGTCGAGCCCGAGCGCATCGTCATGTTCCGTGTTCCCTGGGTCGACGACCAGGGCAAGGTCCAGGTCAACCGCGGTTACCGCGTCGAGTTCAACTCTGCCATTGGACCCTACAAGGGCGGCCTGCGCTTTAACCCGACGGTCACCCTGGGTATGCTCAAGTTCCTGGGCCTGGAGCAGATCCTCAAGAACAGCCTGACCACCCTTCCCATGGGCGGCGGCAAGGGCGGCTCCGACTTTGACCCCAAGGGCAAGTCCAACAACGAGATCATGCACTTCTGCCAGTCCTTCATGACCGAGCTCTATCGCCACATTGGCCCCAACACCGACGTTCCCGCCGGCGACCTGGGCGTTGGCGGCCGCGAGGTTGCTTACCTCTTCGGTCAGTACAAGCGCCTGACCAACGAGTGGACCGGCGTCCTTACCGGCAAGGGCCTCTCCTTTGGCGGCTCGCTCGCCCGTACCGAGGCCACCGGCTACGGCCTGGCCTACTTTGTGGACGAGTACCTCAAGAGCCGCGGCGACTCCTTCGAGGGCAAGAACGTCGTCGTTCACGGCTCCGGTAACGTCGCCATCTACGCGGTCCAGAAGGTCTCCCAGCTCGGTGGCAAGGTGCTGGCTTGCTCCGACACCCACGGCTGGGTCGAAGATCCCGATGGCATCGACTACACCGTGCTCGAGCACGTCTACAACAAGAAGCGCTCCGGCCACGACAAGGGTGTCACGCTCGCCATGTACGTTGACGAGAAGCCCAACGCCGTGTGGCACGAGGGCGACGGCCGCGGCGTGTGGCAGCTGCCCTGCGACATCGCGCTGCCCTGCGCTCGCGAGAACACGCTTCTGCTCGAGGACGCCAAGGCGCTCGTCGCCAACGGCTGCAAGGTGGTCGGCGAGGGTGCGAACATGCCCACGACCATCGAGGCCACGACCTACTTCCAGGAGAACGGCGTCGCCTTTATGCCCGGTAAGGCTGCCAACGCCGGTGGCGTGCTCGTGTCCGGCCTGGAGATGAGCCAGAACGCCGAGCACCTGTCCTGGACCTTCGAGGAGGTCGACGGCAAGCTCGAGCAGCTCATGCGCGGCATGTTCCACAACGTGGACGACACCGCCAAGGAGTATGGCCAGGAGGGCAACTTTGTCATGGGCGCCAACATCGCCGGCTTCCTGAAGGTTGCCGACGCCATGCTCGCCCAGGGCGTCTGCTAAACCCTGCTCGACATAGCATCTGATAAGGCTCCCAGCTATCGCGGCTGGGAGCCTTTTCTATCCCGGAGGACTCCTCATAACTTGCGGTGAAATACGGACTGCTTGGCGGGTTCAGAGCGCCAAACAGTCCGTATTTCACCGCAAGTTATGGATGGGTGGGTGGATTTTGTCCTGCAACGGCGTGCGGCCCCTCGTTTGGTACACTTAAAAGTACTGGACAAGTGAAGAGATGGGGGAGAACGTGCTCAAGTTCGGTACCTACGTCCGTGTTGGAAACGCGGCCGAAGCCTATGAGCTCTTGCAGAAGAACCGCAACAACAAGATTGTGGGCGGCGGCATCTGGATGCGTCTGGGTTCGCGTCGTGTGGCGACGGCGATTGACCTTTCGGCCTGCGGACTCGATCAGATCGAGGAGACCGAGACCGAGTTTCGCATCGGTGCCATGTGCACCCTGCGCCAGCTCGAGCGTCATGCCGGGCTCAACGCGCTTGTCAACAATGTCTTTGAGTTCGCCGTCCACGACATCGTGGGCGTGCAGCTGCGCAATACCGCCACGGTGGGCGGCAGCATCTACGGCCGCTTTGGCTTCTCTGACGTGCTCTCGGCGTTCCTGGCGCTCGACTCGTATGTCGAGCTGACGGGTGCCGGTCGCGTGCCGCTCGCCGAGTTTGTGGACATGGGCTATGTGCGCGACGTTATCGAGCACGTCGTGGTCGTTAAGCACGACTACCGTGCGAGCTACGAGGCTGTGCGCAAGGCCGCGACCGACTTCCCCTCGCTGAACGTCACCGCCGCCTGGTGGGACAACAGCTGGCATGTCACCGTGGGTGCCCGTCCGCTGCGCGCGACGCTGCTGCAGGGCGAGGCATGCGGCTTGGTGAACGAGCAGCCTTCCGAGGATGAGCTGCGTGCCCTTGCCGCGTCCGTGCGCGCGCTGAGCTACGGCACCAACCTGTGGGGCTCAGCCGAGTACCGCCGTCGCATCTCGGCGCCGCTTGCCGTGCAGGCCGTGCGCCGCGCCGCCGGCATCGAGCTTTCGGCCGCGCTTTCCCGCGAGCTCGAGACCGTGCAGATCCCTAAGTTCGCCACGGACGAGTATTCCTGCCGCCGCGTGCCCGGCGTCGATTCTAGCGAGGTGCGCTAATGGCTGCCAAACTCATCGATCTTTCCTTTACACTCAACGGCCGCAAGGTCAAGGTTCAGATTGCCCCCGATACCATGCTCTTTGCGCTGCTGCGCGAGCAGGGTTGCGCGTCGGTGCGCTGCGCCTGCGAGACCACCAACTGCGGCCTGTGCACGGTGTGGCTGGACGGCGATCCGGTGCTGAGCTGCTCGGTTCCCGCCGCCCGCGTTGAGGGCCGCTCCGTCACCACGCTTGAGGGCCTTAAGGCCGAGTCCGAGGCACTCGCCCGTGCGATGGCTGCCGAAGGTGCCGAGCAGTGCGGTTTTTGCGCCCCCGGCCTCATCATGAACGTGCTGGCGCTCGCCCGCGCCGCCAAGGAGGACCCGAGCCTCGTCGCCACGCGTGAGGAGCTCTCACGCCAGCTCGCCGGCAACCTCTGCCGTTGCAGCGGCTACGAGAGCCAGCTGCGTGCCATCGTCCGCTTCCTTAACGAGTCCGGCGTGCAGGTGGGCTTTGAGTTGCCCGAGCTGCCGGTCAACGACACCTGCTGCGACGGCGTCTCGTACAAGCAGATCACCCACAAGCAGCCCAAGAAGGACTCGAAGGCGCTGCTCGAGGGCCGTCCCGTCTACACGGGCGATATGGTGCCCGCCGGCGCGCTCATCGTTAAACTCAAGCGCAGCCCCTATGCTCGTGCCAAGATTCGCTCCATCGACACGTCTCGCGCCCTTAAGGTTCCCGGCGTTGTGGGCGTCTACACCTACGAGGACGTGCCCAAGCGTCGCTTTACCATCGCTGGCCAGAGCTATCCGCAGCCGAGTCCCTACGACCGCCTGATCCTCGAGAACCTCGTGCGCTACCAAAACGAGGAGGTGGCGATCGTCGCCGCCGAGACCGAGGAGGCCGCCGATAAGGCACTCAAGCTCATTAAGGTCGACTACGAGGTGCTCGAGCCGCTGCTCGACTTTACCCAGGCACTCGATAACGACATCGTGGTCCACCCCGAGGGCGACGTGACCTTTATGTTCCCGCAGGGCGGCGATGTCCCGCGCAACCTGGTGTGCAGCGGTACGAGCGACTTTGGCGACTTGGACGAGGCCTTCGCCCAGAGCGACATCGTCTTTGAGCGCACTTACACCAGCCAGGCCACCCAGACCGCGCCCATGGAGACCTTCCGTGCCTTCGCGACGACCGACGCGTTCGGCCGCATCTCGGTGACCACCTCTACGCAGGTGCCCTTCCACGTGCGCCGCATGGTCGCGCAGTCGCTCGACATTCCGCAGTCGCAGGTGCAGGTTATTAAGCCGCGCATCGGCGGCGGCTTTGGCTCCAAGCAGACGGGCTGCTGCGAGATCTTCGTGGCATTTGTTACCCAGCAGACCGGCCGTCCGAGCTATTGCTGCTACACCCGCGAGGAGACCATCACCGCGGGCAACTCGCGCCACCAGATGCAGATGACCGTCAAGCTGGGCGCCATGAACGACGGCACCATCACGGCCATCGATCTGCATACGCTGTCCAATGCCGGAGCGTACGGCGAGCACGCCACCACGACGATTGGCCTTTCGGGCCACAAGAGCTTGCCCATTTACAACCACGTGAAGGCGAGCCGCTTTAGCTGGGACGCCGTCTACACCAACACCAACCGCGGCGGCGCGTATCGCGGCTACGGTGCCACCCAGGGCCAGTTTGCCGTGGAGAGCGCCGTCAACGAGCTTGCCGACATGCTGCACATGGATCCCGCCGACCTGCGCCTTAAGAACATCGTGCGCGAGGGCGAGGTCATGCCGCAGTACTACAACGAGAAGCTCAACGCCTGCGCGCTCGACCGCTGCCTGCTGCGCGCGATGGACATGATCGGTTGGCGCGACAAGCCGCTGGCCGCGGACCTGGGCGACCGCGTGCGCGCCCTGGGCTGCGCGCTCACCATGCAGGGCTCGGGCATCTCTAACGTGGATATCGGCGGCATCGACATGCGCCTGGAAGAGGACGGCTTCATTACCATCGGCACCGGCGCTACCGATAACGGTATGGGCGTCGACACGATCCTGGCGCAGATTGCCGCCGAGGAGCTGGGCGTGGAGAGCTCGCTGATCGTGGTGCGCGGCGTGGACACCGACGTGTCGCCGTTCGACGCCGGCTCGTACGCGAGCTCCGGTACCTACGTGACGGGGCTTGCCGCCAAGAACGCCGCGACCGAGCTGCGTGAGAAGATTTGCGCCAAGGCCGCCCAGATGTGGGATGTGGACGTCGCCGACGTGGTCTTCGATGGCCAGTACGTGCGTCTGTCCGACGAGCGCGCCGCCCGCGAGCAGAACCGCTACCTCACGCTGCGCGACTTTGCCAACCTGTGTGTAAAGAACATCGCGGGCGGCGACGCGCTCACCTCGCATGCCTCTGCCTGCCTGCCCGTTTCGCCCCCGCCGTTTATGGCCGGCATTGCCGAGGTCGAGGTCGACAAGGCCACCGGTAAGGTGACCGTGGTGGATTACGCCGCTGCCGTTGACTGCGGCACCGTGATCAACGAGGCGCTCGCGCGCGTCCAGGCCGAGGGCGGCATTGCCCAGGGTATCGGCCATGCGCTCTACGAAATCGTTGAGCACGACGACCGCGGACGCCTGCGCACCGGCAATTTTATGAGCTACAAGCTGCCCACGCGCCTGGATATCGGCAGCATCCGCGTGGCCTTTGAGCCGAGCTACGAGCCGACGGGCCCGTTTGGCGCCAAGTCGATCGGCGAGGTCGTCATCAACACGCCGCTTGCCGCCGTCGCCTCGGCCGTGGCGCACGCCACCGGCCACCAGGTCCGCTCGCTGCCGATCACGCCCGAGAAGGCCCTGCTGGGGGAGTAGCGGGTCGGCGAACAAGTCGTAATTGGCGGGGTGGGGCAACTCGACCCGCCTTTCGTACTCGTGGTGAGGTCGTGAGCCTGTAAAACGTGTGCGTGCGCTTGCCGTTCGTATCTGCTATCATTCTTAGTCTGTGCGCTCATGCGGGCGTGGCGGAATTGGTAGACGCGCCAGATTTAGGTTCTGGTGGGATTCCCGTGAAGGTTCGAGTCCTTTCGCCCGCACCAACGCATCTGCGTCGGCTTCGGCCGTCGCGACTCTTTGTTGCATAAAGGTACCAGCACCTCAGATAAGCTGGGCAGTATGAGGAGGAACGTGTTGAACATCACCGCTTCTGACGTCAAGGACGCCAAGCTCACCGCTACGGTCACCATCCCGGCCGCCGACGTCGACGCCGCGATCAAGAAGGCCTACAAGGACACCGCCAAGAAGTACCGCTTCCCGGGCTTCCGTGCCGGCAAGGCTCCCCGTCCGGTCATCGACTCTGCTCTTGGCGCCGAGGCTACCCTCGCTCAGGCCACCAACGACCTGATCGCTGCCAACGAGCCCGCCGTCCTCAATGAGCTGGACATCGTCCCCACCAAGAACGGTGACTACAAGGAGCTCGACCTCGCCAAGGATCACGAGGACTACACCTACACCGTCGAGTTCTCCCTGCGTCCCGCCGCTGAGCTCTCTTCCTTCGACGCCGTCGAGATCGAGATGCCTCCCGCGGAGGTCACCGAGTCCGAGATCAACAACCAGGTCGAGATGCTCCTCAACTACCGTGCTACCTTCGAGGACGTCGAGGGTCGTGCCGTCGAGGCTGACGACTACGTGACCGTCGACCTCAATGCCGTCGAGAACGCCGACAACTTCGCCGCCGAGGGCCGCATGCTCATCGCCGGCAGCGACAGCAATCCCAAGGAGTTCAACGAGGCCCTGATCGGCGCCAACGTTGACGATGTCAAGTCCGTCACCTGGACCGACGAGGCCGAGGAGGGCGAGGAGGCCGAGACCCACACCGTCGAGGTCACCGTCAAGGGCATTAAGGTCCGCAACACCCCCGAGCTCACCGACGAGCTCGTCAAGTCCGACTTTGGCTTCGACAGCATCGACGCTATGCGCGACGCCATTAAGATCGAGATCGAGCAGGACAAGGCTTCCCGCCTCCCTGCCGAGAAGGAGAACCGTTGCGTCTCCGCTCTCGCTGAGCGCCTGCAGCTCGACGAGATGGATGCCGACTACGAGCAGTCCGTCTTTGAGGAGCTTGGCCAGAACTTCCTGTCCAACCTTGCTGCCCGCGGCATGACCCTGGACACCTGGCTGCCCGCATCCGGCCTGACCATGGAGCAGTTCATCGGCGACCTGCATAAGCAGGCCAACGACGTTGCCCGTGAGTCCCTGGCGCTCGACGCCCTCGCCCGTGAGCTCAAGATCGAGGTCACCGAGGACGACATCAACGCCGAGTTCGAGAAGGCCGGCGTCAAGGACGTCGAGGCTTCCAAGGCTGAGTTCATCGCCGATGGCCGCATGCCTGCCGTCCGCGAGTCCATCCGTCGCTCCAAGGCCGTCGATCACCTGGTCGAGAACGCCAAGGTGACCGAGGTCGACGAGACCGCCAAGGACGCCGAGTAATTCTCGCCACCTTGCTCGCGAGCGCATGCATGTGCCCGTGATGGGGTAAAGTTATACACCGGTTATCCGGTTGCTTCGTACGGTGCCAGCCAATGCATAGCATGCGGGCACCGTACGTTTATCTAGAACCACTATTGGTCCGTAAGAGAAATGGAGATGCGTATGATCGCTAAGTTCGATTCCGCCCTCGTGCCATACGTTATCGAGCAGACGCCGCGCGGCGAGCGCAGCTACGATATCTATTCGCGCCTGCTCAACGACCGCATCATCTTCTTGGGCGAGGAGATCAACTCCGTCAGCGCCAACCTGGTCGTTGCCCAGCTGCTGCATCTTGAGAGTCAGGATGCCGAGAAGGATATCTCGCTCTACATCAATTCGCCCGGTGGCGAGGTTTACTCTGGCCTGGCGATTCTTGACACCATGAACTTCATCAAGCCGCAGGTCTCCACCATCTGCGTCGGTATGGCTGCGTCCATGGCGGCCGTGCTGCTTTCGGCCGGCGCCAAGGGCAAGCGCTTCTGCCTGCCGCACTCCAAGGTCATGATTCACCAGCCCAGCGGCGGTGCTCAGGGTCAGCAGACCGAGATCGAGATCGTGGCCGAGGAGATCAAGAAGACCCGCCGCGAGCTCAACCAGATCCTGTCCGACGCATCGGGCCAGCCTATCGAGAAGGTCCAGGCCGACACCGAGCGCGACAATTACCTGACCGCTGCCGAGGCCCTCGACTACGGCTTGATCGACCGTATCGTCACCTCGCGCGATCTCGCCGCGAAGGACGCCTAGGATGGCAGGAAACATGCAGGACAACTTTGACGAGAACGGCAACCCCATCCGCTGCTCCTTCTGCGGAAAAGAGCAGGGGCAGGTTCGCCGCCTTGTAAAGGGTCCGACCAACATCTTTATCTGCGACGAGTGCGTTGCCGCCTGCTCCGAGATCCTTGAGGAGTCGCTGGCTTCGGACTTTATGGATGCTGCCCGCAACGGCAAGCTGCCGGGCTTCCTCAACGACCACGGCCAGGCTGCATCCCAGCCCGCCGCGGACCCCGAGACCGAGGGTTTTGAGCTCGAGGACGATCGCCAGGTCATCACGCACGTGCCGACGCCGCACGAGATCTATGACGAGCTTTCGGCCTATGTTATGGGTCAGGAGGACGCCAAGCGCGCCATGTCGGTGGCCGTGTACAACCACTATCGCCGCGTGATTGAGGGCGGCGCTGCGGTGTCTGCCTTTGATGACGACATGGGCTCGCAGTTCGATGACGATATGGACGAGGTAGAGCTCGCCAAGTCCAACATCCTGCTGCTCGGTCCCACCGGTACCGGCAAGACCCTGCTGGCCCAGACGCTCGCGCGCATTCTTGAGGTGCCGTTTGCTATCGCCGATGCCACCGCGCTCACCGAGGCCGGCTATGTGGGCGAGGACGTGGAGAACATCCTACTCAAGCTCATTAATGCTGCCGATGGCGACATTGAGCGCGCACAGGTTGGCATCATCTACGTTGACGAGATCGACAAGATTGCCCGCAAGGCTGAGAACCTCTCCATTACCCGCGATGTTTCGGGCGAGGGTGTTCAGCAGGCGCTGCTTAAGATTCTTGAGGGCACGGTGGCCAGCGTTCCGCCCACCGGCGGCCGCAAGCATCCCCAGCAGGAGCTGCTGCAGATCGACACGACCAACATCCTGTTTATCTGCGGCGGTGCCTTTGTGGGTCTGGATAAGATCATCGCCGATCGCGTTGGCAACAAGGGCGTGGGCTTTAACTCCGAGATCGCCGGCCCCACCTCGGTCGACGAGAACGACCTGCTGCGCCAGGTACTCCCGCAGGACCTCAATGCATTCGGCATGATCCCCGAGTTCGTGGGACGTACGCCCGTCGTTACCCAGACGCAGGCGCTCGACGAGGACGACCTGGTGTCGATCCTGACCGAGCCAAAGAATGCCGTGGTGCGCCAGTACCGTAAGATGTTCCAGCTCGAGGACGTCGATCTTGAGTTTGAGGACGCGGCCCTGCACGAGATCGCCCGCATGGCGCTCGCCCGCAAGACCGGCGCCCGCGGCCTGCGCGCCATCTGCGAGGATGTGCTGCAGCAGACGATGTTCGACCTCCCCAGCGAGGAAGGCGTGGCCAAGGTTGTCGTAACCGAAGCCGCCGTAAAGGGCACCGAACAGCCTCAGCGCATCTACGGTTAAACCTGCCAAAAACGTGTTTGCAAATAGCCTCCGGCCACCCGCGGTCGGAGGCTATTTTATAGATACGCAATAACCCCAACTACCTGTGTTATTCTGTGTGTTTGTTTAAGCCTCAGCGAAGTCCTATCAGACTGAAGTAATCAATACCTAAGGCGTGTCCGCCTGCTTGGTTTTCGTAGATTCCGCACGAGCCGAAGAGCACTAAATGTGCTCTTCGTGCGAGCCAGGACCTGACCGAGCGAAAACCAAGCAGGCGGACACGCCGGCGGGACAGGGAGAGATATATGGAAGAAATGCCCAAGAACTACGATCCTTCGACCAACGAGCCGGCGATCCTGCAGAAGTGGCTTGACGGCGGCTACTACAAGCGCCGCGAGGGCGTGGGCGACTGCACCGTTACCATTCCGCCTCCCAACGTGACTGGCAAGCTCCATATGGGCCACGCCACCGACGACTCCATCCAGGACGCCATCATCCGCATGGCCCGCATGCGCGGCAAGTCCACGCGCTGGGTCCTGGGTACCGACCACGCCGGTATCGCCACACAGACCAAGGTCGACAAGAAGCTCAAGAGCGAGGGCATCAGCCGCTTGGAGATCGGCCGCGACAAGTTTGTCGACGCCTGCTGGGACTGGACCCACGAGTACGGCGGCATCATCGTCGAGCAGATTAAGCGCATGGGTTGCTCCGTCGACTTCGACAACGAGCGCTTCACCATGGACGAGGATTACGCCCAGGCCGTGCGCAAGGTCTTTTGCGACTGGTACCACGACGGCCTGATCTACCGCGGCAAGCGCATCGTCAACTGGTGCCCCAACTGCACCACCGCTATTTCGGACGATGAGGCCGAGTACAAGGACGAGAAGGGCCACCTGTGGCACCTGCGCTACCCGTTGACCGAGCCGGTCAACGGCCAGGACTACATCGTCGTCGCCACCACGCGCCCCGAGACCATGCTCGGCGACACGGGCGTTGCCGTTTCCCCGAAGGATCCCGAGAAGGCCGCCTTTGTGGGCAAGACCGTCAAGCTCCCCATCGTCGACCGTGAGATTCCCATCTTTGAGGATTGGCATGTCGACGCCAACTTCGGCTCCGGCTTCGTTAAGGTCACCCCGGCCCACGACCCCAACGACTACGCCATGGGTCAGGCCCACGACCTGCCGCAGATCAACATCTTCGACGAGCACGCGGTGGTCGTCGAGGGCTACGGTGAGTTTACCGGCATGAACCGCGACGAGTGCCGCGAGGCCGTCATCAAGTGGTTCGAGGAGCACGGTCTGCTCGATCACGTCGAAGAGCTCGATCACTCCGTCATGCACTGCTACCGTTGCGACTCCGCCCTGGAGCCGTGGCTGTCCGAGCAGTGGTTTGTGGCCGTTGACAAGCTCAAGGGGCCGGCGCTCGACGCCGTCAACTCCGGCAAGGTGACCTTCCACCCCGCGCGCTGGACGCAGACCTACACCACCTGGATGGAGAACCTTAAGGACTGGTGCATCAGCCGTCAGCTGTGGTGGGGCCACCGCATCCCCGTGTTCTACTGCGAGGACTGTGGCTGGGAGGACGCCCTTACCGAGGACACCGACGTGTGCCCCAAGTGCGGCAGCCATCACGTGCATCAGGACGAGAACGTGCTGGACACCTGGTTCAGCTCGCAGCTGTGGACCTTCGCCACGCAGGGCTGGCCGCAAAAGCCGGAGCTGCTCGAGGGCCATCACCCCACGACGGCGCTCGTCACCGCGCGCGACATCATCGCGCTGTGGGTCGCCCGCATGGTCATGAGCTCGCTGTATTTCTTGGACGAGGTTCCGTTTAAGGACGTCGTCATCTACCCGACGATCCTGGCAAAGGACGGCAGCCGCATGTCCAAGTCCAAGGGCAACGGCGTTGACCCCATGGACCTCATTGGCATGTATGGTGCCGACGCCATGCGCTACAACCTGCTGACGCTGTGCACCAACAACCAGGATGTTAAGTTCGACGCGAACATCGACAAGAAGACCAAGAAGCTCATCGACAGCCCGCGTACCGACCAGGCCAAGAGCTTTGTGACCAAGATCTGGAACGCCAGTCGCTTCCTGCTCATGAACATGGAGGGCTACACGCCCGGCGAGCCCGTCGTGGAGACCCCGGCCGACGCCTGGATGTTCAGCCGCCTGGCCAAGGCCGTCAAGATGGTCACCGAGGGCATCGAGAACTACACCTTTGGCGACATGGCCCGCGGCGTGCAGCAGTTCTTCTGGAACGAGGTCTGCGACTGGTACGTCGAGGTCACCAAGGCCCGCCTGAAGGGCGAGGGCCGTCTGCAGGCTCAGCGCAACCTGATTTTTGTGCTCGACACCTCCATTCGCCTGATGCACCCGCTTATGCCGTTTGTCACCGAGGAGATTTGGGACAACATGCCGGCGAGCGTGCTCGATCTGGATGCCGAGGGCAACGTGGACCGCGCCGAGGCGCTCATGATCGCCAAGTGGCCGGAGCCCGCCGACTACGCCAAGTACGTCGACGAGCCCGCGGAGCGCGCGTTTGAGCTGTGCCGTGCCGTCGTGTCTGCCGCCCGTGCCACCCGTTCGCGTTATCGCTTGAGCCCCAAGGCCGAGCTCGACGTGGTCGTGCGCGCCGGTGCCGAGGACATCGAGAAGCTCGAGAGCCTGCGTTCGACCATCGAGCCGCTGGCGAACACCGCTTCGCTGGTCATGGGTACCGACGTTGAGAAGCCGGCTGCGAGCATCGCCGTTGTTGACAGTGGCGTCGAGGTCTTTGTGGTGCTCGAGGGCAAGGTTGACCTTTCGGCCGAGAAGGCACGCCTGGAGAAGGAGATTGCCGCGGCCCAGAAGGAGCTCGCCGGCTGCGAGAAGACGCTCGCCAACGAGGGCTTTGTGGCTAAGGCTGCGCCCGCCGTGGTCCAGAAGAAGAGGGACCGTGCAGCTGAGCTCAAGGAGATCCTGGCGGCGCTGACTGCTCAGGTTGCTGACTTCTCGTAAGCGTTACTGGGGGGCGCGTCCCGATGCTTTGCTCTCCGCTGCGGACAGTCCTGCGCAAGACGGACAGCACATTAAGTGCTGTCCTTTGCGTGCGGAACTTGCGGCGAGCAAAGCATCGGGCCGCTCCTAGTTCGTTTACGTGGTTGTTTGCATCTGGCGTGTTAGGGCCACTGGGTTGTGGCCTTGATTCCGCTGCAAGCGGATAGCGGCTGAAATTATCAACGCGAGGGGCTCATTCTTTTTGGTGGGCCTCTTTTTCTGTTATGGGGGACTTTGGGTTATGGCTAAGCGTTCTGGGTCGTATGTCGTTCCTTTCTCGTTTGAGTTGCTTTCGTTTGGTGAGGCTGTGGGGCTTGCTGCTGATACGGGGCGGATTTCTGGGGATGCTGGGCCTCTGCTTGAGACGGTTGTCGACATGCTCGATGAGCTGGGACGTCCGGACGAGTATTTCGATTGCATTCAGGTTGCCGGTACCAACGGCAAGACTTCGACCACGCGTTTTTCGGCTGCCATCCTTCGTGGTGAGGGGTTAAAGACCGCGCTGTATACGTCGCCGCAGCTTGTGCGCTATCCCGAGCGCATGGAGGTCGATGGGCGTGTCGTGAGCGATGAGGCGTTTTCCCGTGGCGTTTCTGCTGCTGTTGAGGCGGGGCATCGCGTGAATGCCCGTCGTGTGGCGGCGGGGGAGCGCGCGTACACCATTACACCGTTTGATCTGCTGACGGCTGCCGCACTGGTGGTGTTTGCCGAGGCTGCAGTGGATGTTGCTGTGCTCGAGGTTGGCATGGGCGGCCGTTGGGACGCCACGAGTGCGACCGATCCCGTCGCCGTTGCCATCACCGGCATCGGGCTCGACCACACGCGCATCCTGGGCGACACGCTCGAGGCCATTGCGGGCGAGAAGGCCGCGGTTATCAAACCCGGGCGCTTGGTTGTTTTGGGCGTGGGCACGCACGAGGCGAGCGTTCAGCGCGTGATGGATGCCCGTTGCCGCGAGTGCGGCGTTGTGCCGCTCGTGGTGAGCCACGCCACGACTAAGGTGCCGGCGCATGTGGGCGATACGGTTGAGTTTAGCTGCACCACGCCGCGCGCGATCTATACGTCGAGTATGGTCAAACCGGCGTATCAACCGCAGAATGCCGCGTGCGCGATTATGCTCTGTGAGGGGTATCTGGGCCGCGAGCTCGACCACGATGCGCTTGATGCGTCGCTTATGGGCTGCCCCACGCCGGGTCGCTTTGATGTGCTAGGAACCGATCCGCTCAAGTTGATCGACGCTTGCCATAACCCCCAGAGCTGCGAGAATTTTGTGAGTGCACTGGACGAGATCGACCCGTGCGTTGAGAATCGCCCCACGCTGCTGTGCGCCGCGCTGGCCGACAAGGATGTGGCGGGTATCGTTGACGTGCTGATTCCGGCCTTCCCGCGCGTGATTGTGACGCAGACCGATTCCGATCGCGCCCTGCCGGCAGAGGAGCTCGCCGCCCTCGTTGATGCCGATAAGCTCGCGGGCGTGTACCCCAGCGTGTCCGAGTCCCTCGCAGCTTTCGAAGCTGCAGGCGAGCCCTTTGTAGCAGCCGGCACCATCACCCTAGCCGGCGAAGTGGCAGGCTTGCTCCGCTAGATCCCTTCCGCAGGATAGCTAGTTGACCTGCTCGCCACGAAATGGGCCTATCTACTACGTTTGACCGGTTACCCTCAACCATGCCGAGAATTGCAAAATCAAAACCGCAGGTAGAAGGCTTGCCAATTTTCGAAAAAGACCCGCATGGTCGACCCATGCGGGTTAAACGTAGTAGATAGCCCGTTTTCGTGGCGCATCTCTAGACTGTCAAATTGGTCGCCTTGGCCCCTTGGCAGTTGCGGTGAAATAGTTCCTGGATTATGCCTCTGTGGGACAATCTGGGAACTATTCCACCGCAACTTATTGAAGGGCTATTGGGTAAGCGCTAGTCTAGGCGGACTGGGTCGTGGGGGTAGGCGTTGAGGATCTCGACGCCGGACTCGGTGACCAGGGCAAGGTCTTCGATGCGGACGCCGGTGCGGCCGGGGAGGTAGATGCCCGGCTCGATGGAGAACGTCATGCCCGGCTCTACGACTTGCTCGTTGACAAGCGAAACGTCGCCTGGCTCGTGGTCCTGCAGACCAATCGAGTGTCCCAGACGGTGCGTAAAGTACTGCCCATAGCCCGCATCCTCAATCACGTCGCGCGCGGCGCGGTCCAGGTCGCACATGCGCACGCCTGGTGCTATGAGCGCCTCGGCGGCTTCGTTGGCGCGGCGCACGATGTCGTAGATGCGCGCCGTCTCCTCGTCCGGCTCGCCCCAAAAGAACGTGCGTGTCATGTCCGAGCAGTAGTTGCAGCGCCGTCCGCCAATGTCGAACAGCACCACGTCGCCGCGCTTGAGTACGGTGTCGTCGGGCTCGTGGTGCGGGTCGCCGGCGTTGGCGCCAAAGCTCACGATGGGTGGAAAGCTAAAGCCCTCGCATCTGTGCTTGCGATACAAGCCGAGCATCTGGTCGGCAATCTCGCGTTCCGTCACACCCTCGTGGACGAGCTTGATGGCGTCGGCCATCACGGCGTCGTTGGCGTCCGAGGACACGCGCATGAGCTCCTGCTCCGCGGCGTCTTTGTGGGTGCGTGCGGCGGTGACGGCAAAGTCGCCCAGGAAGAACTCGCTTGCGGCGTGACGATCCATAAGGGGCATCAAAAAGCCGGAACGCATGACGGTGTCGATGCCGAGGGGCTTGGCAGGATTGACCTCGCGTGCGATGGCGTCGGTCACGACGTCGGTATCGGTGTGATACGCGACGCGGGCATTGTCATACTCGGGCAGCTGATGCAGCGCGTTGACCAAGATTACGGGCTCGCTTCCGCGCGCGAGCAGCACGCCACAAAAACGCTCGAACATATCGGCATAAAAGCCGGTCAGGTAATAAATCGACCACGGGTCATTCACAAGCAGCTGCGCGCCGGGGTGCTGAGCCTCGAGCGCATCGAGCACGCGCCCCACACGCTGGCCATCGACATGTGCCATGAAACATCCTTTCGCTAGGTTGCCACCATGGTATCCCCAATGCTAGGGTAGTCAATTTGGGACGGGGCTATTTTAGCTGCGTCAAACTTGCGGGCTGATAGGTAAAAGTAGCCATAAGAGGCCAGTCCCAAATGGGCTGGTTTCAAAACTATGACGGATTACGGGGCTGGACCTGTATTACATGACCATGGGAAAAATCGAGAAATTAAAACCGACGCTCCTATAAGTTGTCAAGAGGCAGTTTGCGGGAGCGTTCTCTCCAATTCGCACAGGAGCTCGTAATACCTCCTCTCCAGTTTCGTCGACCGCCGTTTCCCCCGTTCCAAGTGCCCGAGTGTGGCTGCGGACAGGCCGAGCTCCGCGGCGGCTTTCTTCTGAGTCACCCGCATCGCCTTGCGCATCTTCGCGAGCTCGGGGCCTTCCGGCGCGGCGCCGTCGGGGTTCGGGTCCATGAGCACGTGGTACACCTCCCGCGCTATGTAGCGCTTCAGGCAGCGGACCGCCTCCCGCCGGGACTTCCCCTCGGAGGTCCGCCTCGCCACGTACCTCCTCGTCCTCTCGTCGTACGCCATGCGCTTGATCGCGATCTCGTAGAGCGCCCAGTTCGCCTGCCGGTTGCCGCCGCGGTTGAGCCTGTGCCGGTCCGTCTTCCCGCTCGACGCGGGGATCGGGGAGGCGCCGCACATCATCGAGAACGCCGCCTCGCCCTTCAGCCTGCCGGGGTTGTCGCCGGCGGCCACGACCAGGGCGGCGGCGGTCGTGGTGCCGCAGCCCTCGACGCCGAGCAGCGCGGGCGCGTTCGCCTCCAGCAGCGCGCGGATGCGCTCGTCGAGGGACTCGACCTGGCTGCGGGCCTCCTTCCAGACCGCCGCGACGGACCGCAGCGAGGCCAGCACGCTCTCCTCTGTTAGCGTCAATCTATTTTTCACCAGTTTCGCCAAACAGGCGCGCCGTTCGCGC
>CAVCHM010000017.1:0-12160 GCA_963602135.1 bacterium
TCCCTTTTCTCGAACCTTAATTTCAAAGTCCAAGAAATGGGATGCAGTTCAAATGACTGAAACCACTCATTGGGGACAGACTTAAATGAGTGCCGCCAGGGACAGTCCTTGCCAGTCCGGCCGGCGAGCCGGCGAATCGGCAAAGACTGTCCCCAACGACTAGTCGTTTAAGAACGTCCCCAATTGCTACTCCTGCACCTTGAGGGCTTCGGCCAAGCTTACGCGCTTTATAGAGCGCGTGTGTAGCAGCGCCACGACCAGGTAGGTCGCAAAGCCGATGCCGACGCATGCAGCCATGGACCAAGCGGGCACGTAGATCTCGATATTGCCGTTGTAGGCGAGCAGCATCGAGCGGAAGATGGCCGTGAGCGAGCCAATAATGACCGGCAGGCTCAGCACGAGTGACACCGCCACGCACAGCGTAATCGAGCGGATGTACAGATGCGAGATCTCGCCATCGCGATAGCCAAAGACTTTCATGTAGCTGATCGAACGGGCGCTGTGGTCGATCACCGCTTTGGTCAGCAGGTACATAAACAGCAGGAAGATAAACACCGCGAGCCCGATCATCATTCCGATCATTTTGCTCATCATGCCGATGAACTGGTCGCCCACGGCGCGCATGTCGTCGGGCGTGGTGTCACCGGCAAAGTAACGAGCATCGAGGTCGAGCTTCTCGTTGCTCACATAGCCGTTAAAGTAGGCGGCATCGTTGTCGAACAGCTCGTTAAAGTCATCGATGCTCATATAGATGTTCATGTCCGACTTGGAGCCCCAGGCACAGTCCTTGCCCGCGTACTCAAAGGAATAATGCTCGCCCTCGTACTTGTCGCTGAGCGTGACCTTCTGGCCCTCGCTCCAGCCAAACTTATCGAGCAGACCGCCGCCAAAGACGACGCGGCCATCGCCGATGTTGAGGCCCTTCCAGTAGCGCGAATCGGACGAGATGCCGTAGACAGAAATCGTCTCCTCGCCATTACCGTCGCCACGGTCGTACTGCAGCTGGTAAACGGCATATTTCTCGGCCTGCGCGATTGCGCCCGCGCCGTTGTCGGTCGTATTGACCGGGTGGATATCGTCGTTGTCAGTGTCGATCTTAGAGGCCTTGTCGATCAGGTCGATAGCCTCGTCGCGGTCGCAGCCAAGGGCATCGGCAAGATCGTCAAGGCGCGCGTAGAGCGCATCCTTCTTGTCCTGGACCTTGGCAAGCGCATCCTGCGCTGCGGTCAGGCTCTCGGCAGACGGAGATGCGGTCGCGGCATCGGCTGCCGTCTGCGCCGCATCGGCCGCGCCGTCAAGCTCGTCATCGGCATCCTGGGCGGCAGAAAGCAGCGCGCCGTCAACCGACTGCAAGCGCTCGAGTGCCGACCACTGCTCGCGCTCCTCGGTAGTGCCCTCGAGCTCCAGCGGCGCCTTGAGTGTGTACTGATGCTCGGCGACCAGGCTCGTCTCGAGGTTGTCCGCATAGTGCGTCATCGTGGGCAGGATCGCCAGACCAAAGAGCAAAAGCAGCGACCCAAACGCGATGCCCACGAAGAGCGTGGCGAAGTTGCCCAGGTTGCGCAGGAAGACGCGCAGGCGGAAGCGGGAGACAAAGCCCATGCGTTCCGGCAGCTGCAGACCGCGCTTGGTACCCGACTTGCCACTCGCCTCGTGACGAAGGAACTGCAGCGGCGTCTTGCCCATTTTGCGGAGCAGACCCACCAGCGTGATAAGGATGAGCGCGGCGGCGGGGACCACGGCGCACTTCACAAAGATCCCCCAACTCCAGTACACCTGGAAGGGCGGCAGACTGTACGAGCCGTAGTAGAGACCGCGCATGGGCTCGGTAAAGAACGCAACGCCGAGCGCGGTGCCCAAAAGTGCCGCGAGCACGCCCACGATGGCAGGAAGTGCCAGGTAGTGCAGCACGATCTCGCGACGGCGATAGCCGCTGGCGAGCAGCGTGCCGATAATGGCGCTCTCCTCCTCGATGGTGGCGTCGGTGAGCACCACAAAGACAAACGCCATGATCACGATGATAATGTTGAGCAACGTCATCCACATCATGGAGTCGCCGCCCACGTCGTCGCGCGCATAGCCAATGCCCTGGTTGGAATCGGCATCGATCAGATCGTCCACGCGCGCATCGGCGTCGGTCAGCGCCTCGACCATATCCTGCTCCGCATCAATGCGGTCCGCGGTGGAGAGGTCACGGTCGTTAAAGGTAAAGGAGTACGTATAGGCGGGCGCGCCGCCGGCATCCTCGAGCGCGGCAAAACCGGCGTCGGTGACCTCGGCGACACCATACGTGATGGTGTTCACCGTAAAGTCCGAATTGTCGAGGAACAACGCCTGGCTATCGGGCTGCGTCATGATGCCGCAGATGGTGTAGGTGCGCCCCTCGAGCTCGACCCTATCGCCGATGGCGAGGTCGTTATTGGTGGCAAAGACGCGGTCGATAGCCACCTCGTTGTCCGCCTTTGGCTGCTTGCCTTCGCAGTAGGACGCAATGTCGACCTTGGTGCGATGCGCGTAGGTGCGCAGGGTGCGCTTGGTGCCGTCGTCGCCAGCCGCCTTTTTGATGATGGCGTCGATAGAGAAGTTCTTGTAGAACGTAACGCCGCCGACGTCCTCAGCCGCGTCTTCGGCAGCCTTGAGCTGATCTTTGGTGGCCTCGAAGGAGGTGGTCACGCGGCCGTCCTCGATCGTGTATGCATCGCGCATGTCGTCAATGAGGCAGCCGATGGAATGCGCCGCGAGCAAAAAGCCCGACGTGAGGGCGATGCTTCCGCACATAAGCAAAAAGATGCCCAGGTACTTGCCGATATTGCGGCGCAGCTCGCACGGGAGACGTTTTGCGAGAGGTGTCATGGCGCCGCCTACCAATCGAGTTCGGCGGCCGCGACGGGTGACTCGTTGAGCTCATCCTCGACGATGCGCCCGTCGCGCAGGCGCAGCACGCGATTGGCCATGCGCGCGATGGCCGCATTGTGGGTGACAATGATGATGGTGCAGCCGTAGGTGCGGTTGACATCCTCCATGAGCCGCAAGATTTCCTTGGATGTCTTGTAGTCGAGCGCGCCCGTGGGCTCATCGCACAGCAGCAGGCCCGGATTTTTGACGAGCGCACGGCCGATGGCGCAGCGCTGCTGCTGGCCGCCTGAGACCTGGCGCGGAAACTTGTTGCGGTGCTCGTAGAGGCCCAGCGAACGCAGCAGATCGTCGACGTCGAGCGGTTTTTTGGACAGGTGCGCCGTGACCTCAATGTTTTCCTTGATGGTAAGGTCGGGCACCAGGTTGTAGAACTGGAAGACAAAGCCCAGCTCGCGGCGGCGGTACTCGCCCAGATCGGCAGGCTTGAGCACGGTGAGATCGCAGCCGTCCACCATGATGGAGCCGCCGTCGGCATCCTCCAGGCCGCCGATCAGGTTGAGAAAGGTCGACTTGCCCGAGCCCGAGGGCCCCAGCATGACGCAGATCTCGCCGCGGTTGATGGACGTGTCGATGCCATCGAGTACCGTCAGGCGCGCATCACCGTCGCCATAGTGTTTCTTGAGCCCTTTGACCTGGACATACGCTTGCTTTGTCGCCATGCTATCCCCCGTTGTTAGCCTTCTGCTACTTTTCTAGGCTAATAGTAAACCCAGGCGAACTATTTTTAAGCGACAGGCGCGATTTTTTCCAAACCAGTCATTGGGTACTCATTGGGGACAGACTTAAATGACTGAAACCACTCATTTAAGTCTGTCCCCAATGAGTACCGCCAGGGACAGTCCTTGCCAGCCCGGCCGGCGAGCCGGCGAGTCGGCAAAGACTGTCACCAGCGACCAGTCGTTTAAGAACGTCCCCAATGACTAGGTGGCTAGGCGTGGGATTTGTTGTGCGCGAGGGCTAGGCCTACGGCGGCGATGGCCGCGGCAAAGAGCACCGTGACGCCCAGATCGCAGGCGATGTCGCCCAGCACGGTGGACGTCAGGTCCGCAGCGAGCGCCTTGCCGATCGCGTCGTTCACCCAATACGTCGGCACAAAGTGCGCCACCGTCTGCACGGCCGAGCCCATGAGCGACAGCGGCATCCAGGCGCCGCCCAAAAACGTCATGAGCATGCCGAGCAGGTTGCCCACACCGTTGAGCAGCTCCTCGCGCGCGCCCAGGCTCGACAGCGTAAAGCCAACGGCCAGCGGCGTGCACGCCAGGGCAAACGTTGCCGCCAGCGCCAGGCACACGCGACCCACGCCGACCTCGGCAACCGCGCTGGCAAAGCCCACGACGCCCATCATGCTCGACACGAGCCAGATGCAGACGGTGAGCACGGCGGCGGCCGCGAACACAGCGAGCGAACGCTGGCGCTCAGAGACCGGGCTGGCATCCATGCGGCGCACGCGCTCGGGCTCGTTCATGCCCGAAAACACCAGTCCCACCGACACGATGACCGACGAGATGATCGCGTACGCGCCAAAGTTGAAGTACGACTCGAGCGTGGTAGCAGCAGTCGAGTCGACCTTGACCTGCTCGATCTGGACCTCCGCGCGCTTTGCGGCCGCGTGCTCGGCGGCCCTTGCGACGTCACCGTTGGAGGCAGCGGGTTCAAGCGCCGCCGCAGCGCCCGCGAGCGAGATCCAGCGCGAGGCCTCGGCGGACGAAAGCGCCGCCGCCATGGTGCCGGAACCATAGGTCACGTCGAGCTTGGGCAGGGCCTCCCCCGCACGGGCGGCTGCAACAAGATCGTCCTCAAACCCCTCCGGGATAAAGAACACGCAATCGGCACTGCCCTTGGCGCTGTTGCTCTTGGAGAGCGCGTCGGCAAGGTCGTATGTGTCGTCGCCGACGCCCGTGACCAGGTCAAAGCGTGAGCCCAGGTGCTTGGTAAGCGCCCGCGAAAGGTCGCTATTGTCGCGGTCGACCACGATCACGTTGGTGTCGTAGGGCTTGTACTCGGTAAGCTGCGACGAGTTCCAGCTCACCGAAGCCGCGATGAATACGCCCATGAGCGAGATGAACACCGTATAGATGAGCAGGTAGAACGGGTGCGCCAGCGCCATGCGAAGCGCGGTCTTAAAGGTGCTCATAGCGGCTCCTTCCAAAGATCAGCGTAGCGGCGGCGACAAACACCAGGGCCATCAGGACGAGCGCGCCGGCGCGAACAGCGAAGGGCCCCAGGTCCTCAAAGAAATACAGGCGATTGAACATGTCGCAGATGAGCTTGACGGGGTTGAGCCAGCACTCGACCGGACAAGCGCGGGCGACGTCGTCGGCAAGCGCCATCGCCGGCTCGCCGTAGAGGCCGGCGAACAGGGCGCACGTGGTGGCAAAGCCCGTGAGGATGCCCGACTTGGATGCCTTGCCGCCCTTAACGGGAAGCGTGCCCACAAAAAGCCCCAGGCCCGTGGCGGCAAGCGCGGATGCAGCCCCGCCCAGCAGGCACAACCCCTCGCGCCCGCCAAAGTCGACGCCCACGACCAGGCGCACGTAGCCGATCGCAACCGCCATCGATGCAAAGGAAACCAGCCACGAGCCGACAAAAATGCCGGCCAGCGACGCCGTCTTGGAAAGACCGCCCACGCAGCGGCGCGCGCCGAGGCCGGACAGATTGGGCTGCAAATCGACGACGCTCAAGGCGGCAAACTCGGCAGACATCATCGCGACCAGGCCAAAAAGCGCGTAATAGTAGATGACCGTGCCATCGGGCGTGGCACGAGTCAGGCTCACGCGGCGGGTTCCGCCCTCGAGCGACAGAGCGCGCGCAACCGCCTCCGGGTCGGCGAGCGCCGCCGGGTCATCTTGAGCAATCTGAGCCATGAGCTCGGTATTTTGCGTATACGAGCTTGCCACCGTTTCAAGGATGCTGCGGTCGGTGAGCACCGACGAGGCGCGCGAGCTGTCGTAACTCGATAGCAGCGTGAGCCTGGGCGTGCCCGCGGCATCGACCATATAGATGCCCGCGACCTCGCCGGCCTTGAGCGCTTTGCGCGCGGCAGCCAAGTCTTCGTACTCGCTCACATCGAGCAGTTGATCGTCGCCCTCCTTGGCAAGCGAGGTCGCCACGTCCTTAAAGGACGAAGCACCCCAGGCTTCGTCAGCGACAACGGCTACCGGCACCGGGTCGACCTTGCCGTCGGAGCTCAGATTCGCAAACATAAACATGAACATCGTTGAAAGTGCAATGGGAAAGATCGCGCCCCAGACCCATGTACTCGGTCGACGCAATAGCGTCTTGAGCGTGGTGATGATGGTGTTGAACATGGCCGCCCCCTAGTCGCGCAGCTCGCGGCCGGTGATCTCGAGGAACACGTCGTTGAGGGTCGGCGGTTCGGAATAGATGCGGCCGAGCGGCACGTCATGCGAGCGCAGCGCATCGAGAATGTCCGTCAGGTTGTGCGGGCTCGCTTCGCACGAAAACGTGAGCTGTCCCGCCGTTGCCGAAAGGTCCAGAACGTGCGGCAGGCTTGCGACGGCACCGAGCGCCGCACTCGGAACCTCGCCGACCTCGATTACAATCTTCTCGCCCATCTGAATCATGCGCTTGAGCTCGTCGTTAGTGCCCTGCGCCAACACGCGGCCGCCGTCCATGATCATAATGCGGCTGCAGATCTGCTCGACTTCCTCCATGTAATGGCTGGTATACACCACCGTGGCGCCCTCGTCGCGCAGGCGGCAGATGCCCTCCAGGATGGCGTTGCGGCTTTGCGGGTCGACCGCCACCGTGGGTTCGTCAAAAAAGATGAGCTCGGGCTTGTGCGCGATGCCGCAGGCAATGTTGAGACGACGCGCCAGGCCGCCCGAGAGCTTGCCGGGGCGGAACTTGGTAAAGTCGCCCAGGCCGACAAAGTCGATCGCCTCGTCCACCAGCGCGCGGCGGCGTTTGCGGTCGTTGACGTAGAGGCTGCAGAAGTAGTCGATGTTCTCGCGCACCGTGAGCTCGTCAAACACCGCCACCTGCTGCGGCACCACGCCAATGCGGCGCTTAAGGTCGTAGCGGGCGGGCGTCATGGGCTCGCCAAACAGCTCGATGGTGCCCTTGTCGTAGGCAAGCAGCTGCAGGATGCAGTTGATGGAGGTGGTCTTGCCCGAGCCGTTGGGACCGAGCAGGCCAAAGATCTCGCCGGGGGCGATGTGCAGGTTAAAGTGGTCGAGCGCGATAAGGTCGTCATAGCGCTTGACGAGGTTTTCGACGCGAACGATGTCAGTCATGAGGCGGCCCTTCCGTTGATTGCGGCCCGGTACGATCTCATCATCGCAGGGGCGACCGAGCCGCACCAGTGACCTTTGTCACGGTTGTGGTCGCAGCGGCCTTCCCCGCGCGTGGCATCGCGTACAATACCCGTATGAACAGGCTATTCGACAAATTGATCGTACTCGCGTGCTGCTTTACGGCCGCCTTGGGCCTTGCCGTGGACGCACGCCTGGTTGTGGCCCTGTGCGCCGGTGTCGCCATCGCCGCGCTGGCCGAAGTCGCGCGCAGCGAGCACGCCCGCCGTGCAAGCGTGGTTGCGAGCTGCGCCTATGTTGTGCTGGCGGTGCTCGAGGCGGCATTCGCGCCCTTCGCTCCCCTTGCTTTCTATGACATCCTCCACCACGCCCGACGCGAGCACGTCTGGATCGCCCTGGGCATCGGCGCGATATTTGCCTGCGCGCTGGTTGCGCATGCCCATGCCGGATCGCTTTCGGGCAGCACGCTCGTGCTGACAGCCATCTTTTCGATTGCCGCCAGCTTACTATCACTGCGCACCGCCCAGCTGGAACGCGAGCAGGGTCGCATGCGCCGCATCCGCGACGAGCTGCAAGGGCGGGCGCTGACGCTCGAGGCGCGCAACCGCGACCTTGCCGACCGCCAGGACTACGAGGTCGAGCTCGCGACGCTCGCCGAACGCGCACGCATCGCGCGCGAGATCCACGATAACGTGGGCCACCAGCTCACGCGCGCCTCGCTGCAAACCGAAGCCCTGCGCGTGGTCCATGCCGACGAGCCCGGCGTCGCCGCCGACTTCGCCGACGTCAAGCGCACGGTCGATGAGGCGCTTCAGCTCGTGCGCACCAGCGTCCACGCGCTCAACGACAAAGCAGCCAATCTCTCCGTACAGCTCGAGCGCATCGCGGAAGGCGCGCGCTCAGATGGCGGGCCGCAGATTGAGCTTGAGGTTTTGGCCGAGCATGCACCTGCCAACGTCGCCAACTGCTTTGCGGCGATCCTGCGCGAGGCGCTCTCTAACACCATGCGCCATGCTCGCGCGCAGAACGTGACCGTGCGATGCATGGAGCATCCGTCGTTTTACCAGCTCATCGTTACCGACGACGGAACGGGAGCGACTAAGACAAGCAGGCGAGGCATCGCGGAAGGCATGGGGCTCGGCTCCATGCGCGAGCGCGTCGAGGCGCTTGGCGGGACCTTTACCGCCGGGCCGCGCGCCGGCGCCCCCGGCTGGCGCGTGTTTGTCACCGTTCCCAAACAGCAAGGAGATGAGGCCCGATGAGGCTCATTGTTGTCGACGACGACCGCTTGGTGGTCGATTCGCTCAAGATTATCCTGGGTGCCCAGCCGCAGATCGAAGTCGTGGGCACCGGCGCCGACGGCAACGACGCGGTCGCGCTCTATGCCGAGCATGCACCCGACATCGCGCTGCTCGATATCCAGATGCCAGGGCGCGACGGGCTTTCGGCGGCACGCGAGATCCTTGAGCGCGACCCCGCAGCACGCGTGGTGTTCCTGACCACGTTTTCGGATGACGAGTACATTGTGTCGGCACTCAAGCTGGGCGCCCGCGGCTACCTGATCAAGACCGATGTCGCCGCTATTCCGCCGGCGTTGGCGCAGGTCATGGAAGGTAAACGTGTGCTCGAGGGCAAGGCGATCGAGGATGTCGATTTTGATGGGGCGAACGCTGAGGCCGGTGCGACTCGCCGGCCCGCGGCCTTTGCCGGTCTGACCGACCGCGAGTTCGAAGTCGCCGAGCTCATCGCCCGCGGCCTCGATAACAAGGAGATTGCCGCCACGGCTTATATGGGAGAAGGCACGGTGCGCAACCACATCAGCTCGATCCTGGCCAAAATGGGCCTGCGCAACCGCACCCAAATCGCCATCGCCTACCTGCGAGGGTAATTACCCAACGGCCGACCGCTCCGGCATAGCAAAATGGCTGCCATCGATTTAATGCCATTTCAAAACTAAGCCGGTTTACGGGGCTAAACTCAGGACCCCCATCCATACCCGCGTTTTCTGCAAAATGACGGCTCGTCTACCTGCGGTTTTATTTTCACGAATATCGGCATGGTTGGGGACTCGTGACTCAGCCCCGTAAACCGGCATAGTTTTGTTCGAGCAACCCTGCACGAGTGTCTCCGCAAGCCTTGCGGGACCAAAATGATCCGTTTTCCTCCATCCCCAAGGGATCAGCCGAAACCGCTCGCCACGAAATCGGCCCATCTACTACGTTTGACTCGATACCCCTGACCATGCCTTCGTTTTGAACAAAACCGCAGGCGTTCTACCTGCGGTTTTGTTTTCGCGTTTTTTGGCATGGTTGGGGGTAAGGGGATAAACGTAGTAGATGGGCCGATTTCGTGGCGGCCCTTCCTCCCCTGCGCACAAAAGTGCCGCCACGGAGGAGGGAGATGCCTCCGTGGCGGCTGGGGGTGGGGTGGGGGCTATGTTTTGGCTCCCCGCCGGCGGCCCGGGGCCTTTTGGCCCCAGGCTCCGTCGACGCGCCTAGCGCTTACGGATACCCCAGACCAGGGCTCCGACGCCAGCCATGGCGATGACAAATGCCATGAGCAGTGCGGCTGCCTGCTGGTCACCCGTGGTGGGCAGGAAGCCCTTGACCGTCTTAACGATGTTCGTCACGGTCTTGGACGTACCGGGGTCGGGCGTCGGCACGGGCGTTTCGGGCTTCTTGTACGTGTTGTTGAACACGATGCCCTCGACGCTCTTGTCGCCCTTGGTATAGGCGACGCTCGCCTTGAGGTTGCCCTCGCCGTCATCGACCACGTTGACGGTCGCGGTAAAGACGGACTTGTCGTAGGTCATACCGGCCTCGTCGCCCTTGACCTCGCTGATGGTGTAGACGTACGTTCCAGGCTCGCTGTACTCGAACTTGTCGAAGCTGATCTTGCCGTCAGCATCGTTGGTGACGGTGGACTCGACGTCCTCACCAGTGAGCTTAAAGCTAAACTCGCCCTTCTTGAGTTCGCGTCCCTCAAGCACCTTGATAGCGCCGATGGAGACCTGCGTAGGCATGGCGTGATACTTGTTGGTAAAGCCAGCCGACTCGGTGGTTCCCTCGAGCTTGTGCGTCGCGGTCAGCGTGCCGTCGCCGTTGTCGGAGACGGTGGTCACGACGGTGTAGGTCGCGCCATCATAGGCGACGCCCTTGTACAGGCCGAGCGCGTTGGGGCAAGCCTCGCGCAGCGTGTACGTGTGCGTGCCGGGCGCCTCGTAGCGGATCGGGCTCAGCGTAACGTTGCCGCTGGCGTCGTTGGTGCCACTAGCGACAGTCACGCCGTCCTCGAGCAGGTCAAACGTGAACTCGCCTGCTGCAAGGTCGCGTCCGGTCAGACGCTTGACCGTCTTGACCTGGTCGGTCACCACGGAATCGGTGGGCGCCACGCTGTAGGTGTTGGTGAACGTGAAGGCAGCGCAATCGTCGCCTTCGCGCACGACCTTCAGATGTCCGGCACCGTTGTCGGTCACAGTGTAGGAAACCTTGCGCGTGGCGTTGGCGTCGTTGGTCACGCCAGGGGCGCTACCGGACTCGGTCACCGTGTAGGTAAAGGTGTGCGAGCGCGGAGCGGTGGGGGCTGCGGGCCCGGACTCGTCCTTGGCCTCGTCTGCGCCAGCGTCGGTGTCAACCTCGGCCTCGTCGGCGTTGGTCTCGGCGTCGCTCGGCGCGTCGCCAGAAGCATCAGTCGTCACGCCCAGGGCGCGGTTGAGGTCCTCGAGCGTAAAGTGGATATTGCCAAAGTCCACGTTGCCGGCCGCGTCGTTAGTTGCGGTTGTGCGCTCCGGCATCGGAGCGCCCTTCTCGTCGGCGGTCACGGTAAAGGTGAACTTGCCCGCGATGTCGGCCGGGGTCAGACCCTCGGCAGCCTGGAGCTTCTTAGTGCCGGCGAGTGCGGCGTTAACGGCCTCGGCGCCATAAACGTTCTCGAACAAGGGTTCAACGCCACCGTAGTCGACCGTCGCCGTCAGGGTACCGTCACCGTTGTCGACGACGATAACCTTAAAGCCAAAGCTCCACGTTGTAGCGGAAACGCCATTCGGCAGCCCGAATAAATCTTCGTAGGCCGTATAGTTAATGGTCCAAGCAGGCTTGCCGTCCTTATCGGTACGATGGGCAAGCCCAGCCGCCACAAGGTTCGCAAGCATCTTGGTGTCGTAGTGCAGTGGATCAAAACTCACATGCCCGCCGATATTGGGCTTGAGGTTTTCGTAACTCACAAGCTCACCCTGATAGGCGATACCGAACCAGAACTCGCCGTCGGCCATCGGGCGACCGGTCAGGGTCTTGGTGGCAACGATCTGAACAGCGGTTTTGGTCGTAGCGTTATAGCTGTTGTGGAACGGCACCAGGGCACTCTCAACCTTGTTCTCGCCGCTCTTGTGGACCATCGTATGCGTGCCCTCGGGATCGCCTGAGACGGTCGTCGTGGCAGTGAGCGTGCCGGCGCCATCGTCGGTAATAGCGATCGTCACGGTGCGGACAGCGTCGTCGTAGGTGTAGCCGGGCTGGCGGTCGTTCGTCTCGGCCACGGTGTATGTGAAGGTCTTACCGGCGTCAGCCTGCGTAAACTTGACCTCATGGCCAGCCAGGATGTCGATCAGGCCGACCGCTCCCTCTGTCGTCGCAGGGGACTTGAATTCGTTGACTCCGGGCAGCAGGTCAAGCGCGTCGGCCGAAGCCTCGTCGGCGGGCTTCACGGTAAAGGTGAACTGACCCTTGGTCATGGGACGTCCGGAGAGGCTCTTGCTGAGCTTGAGGCCGCCGGCTGCGGTGTAGTTAAGCTCAGTGCGGTATTTGTTGGTAAAGTGCCCATTTTCCGTCTTGGTGACACTGGCAGTCAGGACGCCCTTGCCATTGTCGGTCACGGTCACTTCGGCGGTCGCGATGTGCTCGTCATACGTCATGCCGGCCGCGTTGCCCGCGTTCTCGCGGATTTCGTACTTGTAGGTTCCGGCAGCCGTGTAG
>CAVCHM010000017.1:12968-44661 GCA_963602135.1 bacterium
CCTTGCCCTCGCCCTCGACGAGCTCGAAGGAGAACTCGCCGGCCTTGAGGTCGCGCCCGTCCAGGACCTTGGTCGCGGTGATCTGGTCGGTGACGCTGAACTTGTCGGGGTTCGGCTTATAGCCGTTGTTGAACTTCGCCTCGTCGGCGTCCTTCAGCACATGCTTTGCCACGAGCTCGCCCTTGCCGTTATCGGTGATGGTCGTCTCGACGGTGTAGGTCTTGCCGTCGTAGGTAATGCCGTTGTTGGCGTCGCCCGGGATCTCGCGCAGCGTGTAGGTGTGCTTGCCGGGCTTTTTGTACTCGATGGGGCTCATCGCGATCTTGCCGTCGGCAGCGTTGGTGCCGGTGGCGACGATCTTGGTGTCCTTGCCCTCGCCCTCGACGAGCTCGAAGGAAAACTCGCCGTCCTTGAGGTCGCGTCCGGTCAGGAACTTGGTCGCCTTGATCTGGTCGGTGACGCTGGAGCTCTTGGGGGTCACGGTGTAGGCATTCTCAAAGACCGCCTCCTCGACGCCCTGCAGCTTATGCTCCACGCTCAGAGTACCGTCGCCGTTGTCCATAACCGTAGTCACGATAGTGTACTCGGCGGTGCTGTAGGTAATACCGTTCTCGGTGGAACCGGCCTTGGTCTCGCGCAGCGTGTAGGTGTGTTCGCCGGCCTCGGTGTACGTGACGGGATCCATCACGATCTTGCCGTCGGCATTGTTGGTGCCGGTGGCGACCACGTTATTGCCCTCGACGAGCTCGAAGCGGAACTCGCCGGCCACAAGGCCAAGCTCGCGCCCGGTCAGGACCTTCTTCGCGGTGATCTGGTCGGTGACGCTGGAGTCCTTGGAACCAGGCTTGTAAGAGTTGGTGAACTCGGCCTTCTCGGCGTCGCCCTTCAGCTCATGCTTCGCCTCGAGCGTGCCGTCACCCTTGTCGGTGATGGTGGTCTCGATGGTATAGGTCTTGCCGTCGTAGGTGATGCCGCCAGTCTTGCCCTTGACCTCACGCAGCGTGTAAGTGTGCGTTCCGGGCTTGTCGTATTCGATGGGACTCATCGTGATCTTGCCGCTGGCGTCGTTGGTGCCGGTAGAAACAACCTTGGCGCCCTTGCCCTCGCCCTCGACGAGCTCAAAGGAGAACTCGCCGTCCTTGAGGTCGCGCCCGTCCAGGACCTTGGTCGCCTCAATCTTGTCGGTAACGCTAAAGCTAGAAGGCGTCACGCCATAGGTGTTGGTGAACTTCCCGTTTTCGACCTTCGTAACCTCAGCCGTCAGCGTGCCGGCGGTATCGACGGTCACCTTCACGGTGATCTTTGCGACATTCTCGCTGTAAGTGATGCCGCCCAGCTTGCCCTCGACCTCGCGGACCTCATAGGTGTACTCGCCCGGCTTGTCGTAGGTGATCTTGCCGAAATTGATGACTGCATGGCCCTCATCATTCAGATCGTCCTCGGTCACGGACACAGTCGCGGGCTCGGGCATCGGGGTGCCACCCTCGGACGTCGCGGAGAGCTCAAACGCAAACTCGTCCGTAGCCGCCCAGTCACGGCCTTCGAGCACCTTGGTCAGGCCAAAGGCGGCCTTGGTGTCCACCGTTGCCGGCGTCATGTCGTACTTATAGCTAATCTTGCCGTTGTTGCCCAGGTAGGAATTGACGTGCGTTGCGCTCGCCTTGGAGGACGTGTCGTTCCACTTGGGATTGAGCACGTCGGACGCGGTTTCGGTCAAGTTGCGGCTCTTGTCGGTATGGAGCTCGTCAATAAAGGCCAGGCGTGCGGTCCCCTCGCTAAACGCCAGGTTTCCGCTCCCGTCGTCGACCACGCCGTCCGCAAACTGCGCGGCATGTCCACCAGTAAATTCGATGACGGTGGTGCCGTGGTCGAGCTTGCCGCTGCCATCCGCCACCTCAAACTCATCCTGATAGTAATAAAGGCGCTCGCTCGCCAGCTTCCCCTTCGCGGGCTGCGTGCAGGCGGGATCCACGTAAATGGGCGTCTGCTTCTGGAAGAAGTAGTAACGGTTGGTGGTAGCAGGCGTAAAGTTGGCGATCGTGTCGCCCAGGTCCTTGTCGCCACTCCACTTGTTGGCATAGAAGTTCACGGTCTCGGAGCCCTGCTCGCCAGTCGTATTCTTCTCGATGTAGCCCTTCAGCCCCGGAACCTCATCAGGGGTGAACAGGTTTTCGCGCGCGATAGTCTTAACGCTCGAAGCGTACTTCACGCGGATGGGCTCGACGTCGTTGACCGTAAGCGTGCCCTTGGTCTTGTCGACGTTAAATTTGCGCAGCGGAATCAGCGACGCAGGGATCTTGACCTCTACGATGTCACCCTGCTGGGGATTGCCCTCCGCGGCGCGCTGAACGGTGATGACCAGATTCGCGGCTTCGTCGGCGAAGGTGTAAGCGTCGACATTGCCTGTAGTGGTTTTCACCGGATCGGCAAACGTCTTGCCGTTGTACTCAACGGTGGTAAAGCCATCGACCTGCATAAAGTCGCCCAGTTCATCGGTGAACGTAATGTAGCCGGACTTATGACCATAGCCTTCGTGGGTTTCGGTCGGATAGCCCACGCCCGCAGAAATACTTTCCGAAATCTCGTCGAAGATCTTCTTGAGTTCATCAGCGCTGGTCGCCGACTTGTAATAATCAGAGTTCTCTGCGCGCGCGCCAAGCTTGCCACTTGAATACGAAATCGCATTGGGATAGTTGCTCGACATGGCGTGCATAAACTTGTTTTCATTGCTCGTCAAGCGATTTGCAGGATCAGCGCTGGGATTTGCACCGTCAAAGATGCCAATGGTATAGACGATGGCCCCGTTGTCCTTCATGGACTTGGCGGCCGTGATGGCATCGTTGGCGACCGTGGGGCTAAATTCGCTCTTGTTCGTGGGCGTGCCGTCCGTAAAGAACACAACGACCTTCTGGGCGCCCTCGCGTCCAGAAGTATTTTTCTCGGCTTGTTTCATGCCATTATCGGCACGCGTAGCGCCGGCGGGCTCGATGGAATTAATCGTTCCCTTAAGACGCTTTGCGCCGTCATCCTTTGCGCCGTCATCCGTGCATGCCGTCAACTCCTGCATTGTCTGCGAATAGTTATAGAGGTAACCGTCGGAGCGGTACGTGTCGTTTCCGACCTTATCGGTCGTTTTTCCTGCAAACTTTACGATAGCAACCTGGTGTTGCTTGTTCGGATCCTTAATACCCTTGTTTTGATCGGCAATAGCGTCGATAAAGCTGTTGGCAGCGCTCTTGAGCGCACCGATGCGCTTAGTAGACCCCCCCCCGCTCATTGGATCGTCCATCGAGCCGGAGGCATCCAGCACCAGCACGATGTCGAGCGGCTTGGCGACTGTCGTCGTTGTGTTGGATGTCGAGGATATCGCCGAAAGCGTGGTTACAAAGTCCGACTCTTCGCCGGCCTCGACTGTTTTGTCGGTCCAGATTCGGCCGACGTTTTGTGTCGTGATTTTGCCGCTGCCGTCAGATCCGGCGGCCCAATACGTCCAGTTTTCGCTGGTGTTGGGGTCGACGATCTTTCCGCTCACCGTCGGTCCGTCCATTCCTGTGCTGGACCTGGCGTTGGCCTCGGGCAGCATGGCGAATGCCGCGGCTG
Source organism: bacterium (assembly GCA_963602135.1). Classification (GTDB taxonomy): domain Bacteria; phylum Actinomycetota; class Coriobacteriia; order Coriobacteriales; family Coriobacteriaceae; genus Collinsella. The sequence continues at coordinate 16,569 of CAVCHM010000017.1, forward strand.
GCAACACTAGCACGACGGCCAGCATCACCGCCAAGAGACCCCTCGTGTACTTACCCATCGTGTCTCCCTTCTCGCAGGATTAGATCTTGCATCAGCCTAAAGTTACGGAATGAGACACGATTAGGGCAGGTGACACACGTTCCAGATTCGGTTTTGGGCGTGAGACAAATGTCTCACCAAAGTTGAGACACAGCGTTTTCGCAGGAAAACGGGTGCGACTCGGAGCCGACAGGCCAAAATGATCCGTTTTCCTCCGTCCCCGGGGAATCAGGGGCTGATACCAGCATGGTGTCATTTTAAAACTATGCCGGTTTACTACGATAAAAACGAAATCCCCGACCACACCCGCTTTTTTCGCAAAGTCGCAAGCCGTCTACCTGCGGTTTTGTTTTTGCCAAATGCGGTGTGGTTGGAGGTTAGCGATTTATCGTAGTAAACCGGCATAGTTTTGTTCGCGGCGGCTTGACCGCGCGTTCACGCGCGGGGCCGGCGGGGCATTTTTGCCCCGCCGGCCCCTATTTCTGCGCTATTCCGGCTTGGTTTCTACCGTGGGAGTCTTATCCGCCGTGACTGGAGTACGGGCGGTGTCCATAGTCAGGCAATGTTTGGGGCAGCTCTCGATGCACTCGCCGCACACCACGCAGGCATACGGATCGATCGACCAGGTGCCGCCCTTGCGATCGACCGCCAGCGCACCCGCCGGGCAGCGACGCGCGCACATGCCGCAACAAATGCACACGTCCATATCGTTGACGATATGTCCGCGCAAGCGCTCGGGTGCCGCGAGCTTTTCCTGCGGATAGCACACCGTTACCGGCTGTTTGACCATGGAACCCAAGGCCGTCTTGGCAAATGTCAGCAAACTCATGCCGTGCCTACCTTTCCGTGCAGCTAATGCAGGGGTCGATGGTCAGGATAATCATGGGCACGTTGGCAAGGAGCACGCCCTGCAGCGCATGTGTCAGACCCGCCAGGTTCTGCGACGTCGGCGTGCGCACGCGGAAACGGTCCAAGTTCTTGGTGCCGTTGCCGCGCACATAGTAATACGCCTCGCCGCGCGGCTGCTCAATCACAACCTCGCCGCGTGCGCCGTCGGCTGGCGTAAGCTTGGTGCGCCCGCCGATACCGTCGTGCGGAATCTTGCCCACAAGCTCCTTAATGATGTCCATGGCCTGCGTGACCTCGGCACAGCGCACCTGGCAGCGGGCATAGCAGTCGCCATCGGTGGCGACGATGGGCTCAAACGCAGCCAGGTCCGCATAGGCACCATCGCCAAACATGCGCACGTCGTAGTCCACGCCCGAGGCGCGACCGAACGGGCCGACCATCGAAAGCTCCAGCGCGTCCTTCTTGCTGATCACGCCCACTCCATGCAGGCGCTCGCCGCAGCTGTTGTCCTCCAAAAACGTATGCACCAGAGCCTCGTAGTCAGGACGCATGGCATCGAGCGTCTGGACAATGCCCGCCAGCTCGGAGTCCTCGATATCGTGCTTAAGGCCGCCGATCTCGTTAATCGAAAGGATCACGCGCCCGCCGCACGTGCTCTCGAAAATCTTGAGAATCTGCTCGCGCAGGGTCCACGACCGATAGAACAGCGCCTCAAAACCAAAGGCATCGGCGAGCAGTCCCAGCCACAGTAGATGTGAGTGGATGCGCGAAAGCTCGTGCAAAATGGTGCGGATATACTGCACGCGGCCGGGCACCTCGATGTCGAGCATGCGCTCGCAGGCTGTGGCATAGCCGCAGCTGTGACCCACGGCGCAAATGCCACAGATGCGCTCGGCGATGTAGCCAAACTGATGCATGTCGCGCTTTTCGGTGAGCTTCTCGAGCCCGCGGTGCACAAAGCCGATCTGCGGAATTGCCTCGATGACGCGGTCGTCATCGATCACCAGGTCCAGATGAAGCGGCTCGGGCAGCACCGGGTGCTGCGGGCCAAACGGAATAACGGAGCGATGTGCCATGGACCTTACGCCTCCTTTTTCTGCTTGTCGCGGGCGGCCTTGGCGGCAAGCGCCGCGCGGACCTTGGCCGCTTTCTCGGGATCCATGGCAGCGAGCTTTGCCTCCATCTCGGCGGCTTTAAGCGCGGCCTTGGCAGCAGCCTCGTCATGCTGAGCATCGGAGCCGGCAGCCGCAGCGGGCTGAGCAGCGGTGCCCGCGACATCGCCGGCGCCCGCAGCGCCCTCCCCCGCAGCAGCCGCAGCCGCAGCGGCCTTCTCGGCCGCGGCCATGCGCGCCTTGGCCTCGGCGGCGGCACGGACCTTCATGGCCTTCTCGCGCGCGGCTTTCACCTCGGGCGTGATAACGCTCATGGGCTCGGCAGTCGAAACCTGGTAGAAAAAGCCCTTAAAGTCGATCTGCATGTCGGTGATGGCAAGGCCAAACAGGTCGTGTGCCTCGTTCTCAAACGGGAACACCGCCGGATAGTACGAGCTGATGGACGGGATCTCCTGGTGCTGGTCGATGCCCTCGACTACCAGGTTCTCGATCGCATAGTTGCCGTCCTGGGCAATCTGCTCCTGAGCAGCACGAACGTTGATAAACGTATAGAGCAGGCGATACGTGCCGTCGTCGACGTTGCGCTCGGTGTGCATTTGCACAAAGCGCGCGCCGACGCCCTTGAGCGCCTGGACATGCGACAGGAGCCCATCGATCCCGACGGTGGTATAGATAGCCTTTTGCATTACTCGGCCTCCTTTGCAGCGGCGGGCGTCTCAGCAGGTGCGTCGCCAGCGGCGGTCGCGTCGCTGGCCCCCGCAGCAGCCACAAACCCGTCCTCGCCCAGCCCAACGCCACCGTCCCAGGTAGCAGCGCCGCCCACGGTAAGCGGATCGCCGCCGGCGCGCATCACGGCCTCCTTCTGGTCCAGGATGCCGCACGCCTCCACGATGGCATCGATCACGGTCTCGGGGCGAATGGCGCACCCGGGCGCGTACACGTCCACGGGAATCGCGCGATCCACGCCGCCGATCACGTTGTAGGCATCGCGAAACACGCCGCCCGAGCACGCGCAGATGCCGCAGGCCACCACGCACTTGGGCTCGAGCATCTGGTTGTAAATTTGGCGCACGACGGGCAGGTTCTGGGCATTGACCGAGCCCGTCACCAAAAAGATGTCCGCATGCTTGGGGTTACCGGTATTGACCACGCCAAAGCGCTCCGCATCGAACAGCGGCGTGAGCGAGGCCAGCACCTCGATATCGCATCCGTTGCAGCTCGAGCCGTCGTAATGAATAACCCACGGCGAGCGCGACATTTTATGATCCATGGATGCCGCCTCCTAAATAAACACGTCGACGAGGATGGGCATAAGGTTGAGCAGGCCAAACACCAACGCCACGCCCCAGCCGAGCTTAAAGCAGCTGCGCCAGGTGCTGCGTGCGAAGGTGTTATCGATCAGCACCTCGACAAAGTACGTCGCAGCCATCACGACCAGGGCGACCACCCAGCTCACGGGGTTGTCCCAGACAAAGAACATGCCCACCCACATCAAAAACAGCACGGTCTCGCACCAGTGCATAAGGGTCATCTTGGCCAGCGTGCCGCCGCTCATCTCGGTGGCGACGCCCTGGACAATCTCCTGATGCGCGTGATGCGAGTACGAAAGATCGAACGGCGACTTGCGCAGCTTGATGGTAAGCACCGCGAGCAGCGCGAGGAAAATGGGCGCGCTGTACACGATGATGGGAGCCGACTGCCCCGTCACGGCGATGGAATCAAAGCTGTCGGTGGCAAGGTACAGACCCACGCTCATCAGCAGAACGGCGGGCTCGTAACTCATAACCTGCAGCAGCTCGCGGTCGGCACCAACCTGGGCAAACGGGCTTTGCGTCGAGGCGGACGCCAACACCACAAAGATCGCAGCGAGCGTAACCATAAAAGCGCACAGCAGCGTGTTGGAGCCCGACACAAAGATGCCGCCGCCCACGACGGTAAAGATGAGCGCGCACGCCATATAGGTATCGTCCATGGTGTTTACGCTGGCAGGGGCCTTGCGCAGGAGCTTGGCCACATCGTAGAAGGGTTGCAGCAGGCGCGGGCCCACGCGGCCCTGCATGCGGGCGGACAGCTTGCGATCGATGCCGTCGATCAGACCGCCCAGAAGCGGCGCCAGCAAGGCAAACGCCACGGTGCCTATAAAGATGCCCACGACGCCCGAGCCTTCGAAATACTTGCCGCGCAGCACCGAGGGCGCGCTCATGGCAAGCCGCTCGGGCCCAATCCACGCGCAACACAGCAGCGCAAACAAGATAATGCTGCAGCACACGACGCTACCCGCGGGGCCAATACGCTTCTCGCCAAGGGCGTCCTCCGAGTACCAATTGCGCTTTTCGGCCTTCACCTCGCGTCCCATCGAGCCGCGGAAATGGCGATATTTATCGGTTCCCACGCCCGAAAGGTACACGTTGACGTGCGGCTTATTGCTCACACGGAATGAAGTCAGCAGCACCACGGCGATAAACGCCACGATAACCACCATCAGATACATGGCGTCCTTGCCAATAACGTACGGCACGCGGCCAAACACCATGGCGAGGTAAGGCGACACCAGGCCGCTCGAGATGAGCGGGAACGCCACGCAGCACAGAATCAGCAGCGCGGCGATGGTGTTGAGCGCCATCCATTCGGTCTTATGGACATTGACCTCAACGTTTTGAGCCGTGGGGTCGACGCCCGAAAGCTTGGCGAGCCACTTGCCCCAGAAGTAAAACGTCGCGGCCGAGCCAAAGGCGAGCACCATGATCATGAGCACGTTGCCGGTCTGCGCAAACGCCACCAGGGCGCCCCACTTGGACACGAGCATGCCAAACGGCGCCACAAACATGCCCATGATGCCCAGCATCATCAGACGCGTCAGGTGCGGCATGCGGCTGAACATACCGTCCATGTCCTCGATATTGCGGCTACCGATATGATGCTCGGCCGTGCCCACACACAGGAACAGCAGCGACTTGGCCACCGTGTGGAACAGGATCAGGAAGATGGCGGCCCATACGGCCTCGGGCGCGCCGACACCCAAGCAAGCACTGATGAGGCCCAAGTTGGAAATGGTGGAGTACGCGAGCACGCGTTTGGCGTTGCTCTGCGAGATGGCCATAAGGGCAGCGAGCAAAAACGTGATGGCACCCACACTCGTGACCATAAAGCCGGTCACGGGATAGATGGCATAGAGCGGGCTCAGCTTGACCATCAGGAACACGCCGGCTTTGACCATGGTTGACGAGTGCAGCAAGGCGCTCGTGGGTGTGGGGGCGACCATGGCGCCAAGCAGCCAGGTGTGGAACGGCATCTGCGCGGCCTTGGTAAGTGCGGCGAGCGACAGCAGGACGACCGGCATCACCAGCAGCGCGGATTGCGTGGTGCCAGCACCGGAAAGCTCGATCATGCCCGAGATGGTCAGCGGCATGCCGTTAACGTGCAGGAACATAAGGCCGGCCAAAAACGCGATGCCGCCCAGCATGTTGAGGATGATCTGGGTAAAGGCGTTTTTGATGGCCTCGGGCGTGCGCGTGTAGCCAATCATAAGGAACGAGCACACGGTGGTGATTTCCCAGCCGCAGAACAGCCACTCCAGGTTATCGCTCGTCACGATGACGAACATGGCCGAGAGGAACAGGAACATGAGCGCCAGGAACTGCGGGCGACGGTCGGGCGCGGTCTGCCCGCGCAGCGCTGCCTCGTGCTCGTCGTGGGCCTGGAAGTCCTTCATGTAGCCCAGGGCATACACGCAGATTAGGCTGCCGACGATGCCGACGGCGAGGACCATGATCACGCTCATGTAATCCAGGTAGAGCGGCGTCGCCGTGACGGCTTCGGCCGCGGGCAGTGTCATGGCTGCAAAGGCGAGCGAGCCCACCAACTGGACTATGCCGAGCACCGTGGTGAGCGCGTTCCTATATTTGCACGCGCTATACAGGATGACGGCGCACAGGATGACATCGATGGCGGAGCTGATGATCGAGAGCACATGCGATGTGCCGGGGGCAACCTCAAAGCTCTGCGGACCCGTGCCAAAAAACATGACGGCGACTACAACCGTCGCCGCCATAATGATGCCGGAGCCTATGAACCCCACCGCATCGCGGGCGCGGTCACCGCGCGCGAGCAACATGCCCAGCGCCGGTACCAGCGGAAACAGGGTAAGGAAATACAGTAGCGTCATACCATCACTCCCCCATGCAAAAACGCTGCAATTGTTTAACGTTATAGCTCAATTGAGGAGTAGCGACGGCGGGTTTTCGGTCAACTGGGGAGTTTTAGGCGTACGGGGTAAAGAGTCTGTCCGCATTGGAGTAGAGGGGCGGCAAGAAAAATGCGCCCCTGTGGGCGCACCATCCCGTTTGCTATTCCGCCTTTTTAACGCGCGGCTTGCGACCGCGCGGCTTATCGACCAGCGCGGACTCACCGCTCTCGCGATACTGGCGGCACCAGGCCTTGACCGAAGACTCGCTGGGAATCTTGTGCTTGATCATAGCCTCGCGAACCGTAAGGCCGTTTTCCAAGCGGTCCTTAACCACGGCGAGTTTAACCTCGTACGAATAGGTGTGATGACGAGTGCCCGCGTTGAGCACGGCGTCGGCACCGCCCACGGCATATGCGCGGGCCCACTGACGAGCCGTGGCCTGGGGAATGCCAAGCTCCGCGGCGAGGGCGCGATGACCGACCCCCTCTTGGAGGATCTCGACGACGCGCTGCCTAACCTCGGGCGCATGCGTACGAGTCCTAGTTGCTTCCGACATACCTGCCACTTCTTAGCCTTAACCGTTAATCTGCTTTCTTACGTGCATGTTAGATAGTAGCATTTTGCTGTTCCCGCGTAGCAGTTAATTGAAAAACGCAACGGTGGCATCTGGGCATTTGCCATTAATTTGCAACAGTTCTTTAGGTTTTATTTACGCAGCTAGTTGGCTCGCGGCTCATTGACGGTGTTTTACCAACCAGATTGGTGTCTTTTTGTTTGGCTGGTATGGTTTGTGCAATTATTAACCCCTCGTCAGCCCGAATCTAACATGTCAGCTTTCCACTTACTTTCCAGCTTTCCAGCTAACTTTCCAGCTTTCCACATGAGGTGTTAAGTTAAGTGGAAAGTTGGGAAGATAGTGAGAAGCTGGAAAGCTGACGCAGGGGCAACAACCGGCCTATCGCGCAAGCCGATACCGCTGTCTCGGGCTGCGCGGGGGCTCCATGGCCTCAATCTTGCCCGCAGCAATCAAGCCTTTTATGTGGTTGGAAACAGCGCTTCTGCTCAAACCCGAAGCGTCCGTGAGCTCCTTGCTCGAAGCCGAAGAATGCGTCGCCAGATAATCCAAAATTGCCTCGTCCACATTCCCCGCGGACGTCGCCTGCTCACGCTGCGTTATCTTTCGCTTGTCGAATGTCAGCGAAAAAGAAACCGTCGAGTTCTTTGGTTCGGGCGGCAACATGTTTGCCCGCTCGAGCTGCTCGCCTATCTCCTGATAACCAGTACCGCGATTTTCGACCACGTACCCACCGCCTGGGTACGGCGTGGTTTCGAGGATATTGGAAAGGAACTGGTTTCTAGACGACGAAACTCCCGAAGTCCCCAGCGAATCGACCGTGACATCGCCGTAAAGCCCGCCGGGATTTAGAATCTCGACGCGATCGATATACAGGTTGACCTGCACTTGTGAGCCGCGCGCGGCAGAAGAGTAGTCGCGATGCATGAGCGCATTTGCCACCGCCTCGCGCAGCGCCACGGGCGGGTAGTCGGGTACGTCCTTGCGGAACGCGCCCTCGATCACCGCAGCATTTCGGGTGTTTCTCGCAACGGCGGCAAGCACGTCCTCAATCATGAAAGGGATCGGACCCAAAATGGTTTGAGAATCCACAAAACGCTTGTTATCGCTTACTCGCTGCGTTTTTGTAGTCCCAGGGTACGCCGTAAAGGTCACATTGAGACGTGGGAAGAACTTTTGCGGAAACCGCCCCATTGCGACGATGGCAGCAAGCGTCGGCACGATCGCGTTGTCCACCCTTTTGGTCACATGAAGGTCCAGAAGAATCTCCTCGTCGCTCCTGTTGCCCAAAATCCTGGGATGCAGCTCGCGCTGGCGCTTAACGAACCCTTGGAGAAGGTCGGCATCGAGGTCATCGAGCGTGGCACCTTCGACCGGCTCGTCGTCGTATGTGGGCTGGGCATGCTCCTCCATAAAGCGATCGACCTCATAGGGAGTCATGCGCCGGTCGCCGTCGCCCGTACGGATAAAGGACGAATCGTACATTCCGCGTGCCGCAATGTAGCAAGGCTTATCGCGTGGATGCATTTCTTTGATGCGCGCACAAAGCACCAGCTTATCCTCGAAGGGGAGCACTTGGATGTCGGGTCTCACGACGGGCGTCAGCTTTTCACATGCAGAAGAGAGGGCGTCTTGCATCTTGCGGGCATCAAAACCCTCGACGGGCACAAACCCGCTCTTTTCGGAAATGCCGAGGATTACAAAGCCGCCCTGCGCGTTAGAAAAAGCCGAAAGCGTCTCAACGATGCTTTTGGGGAGTGCGCCCTTGGCCTCTTTTACTTCGTACTGCTGGGTGTCGTTTCCTATTGCCCGCAGATGATGGATGACCTGCGCCAACCACTCCTCATTCATGTCGAACCTCCCAACTTTCCAACTTTCCACCTAACTTACCAGCTTTCCACTTAACTTTCCAGCTTTCCACCTTAGGTGGTAAGTTAAGTGGAAAGTTGGAATGTTAAGTGGGAAGTTGGAGCGCCCTTTTCTAACGGTGGATGGACAGTTAGTTCAGAAACGTATAAATTGCCGCGCCAAAACCGCGTCTGAACCTCCCGAAAGGCTCTGTTGGGACCCTACTGATCGTGAATTGCGCCCGGATCAGCTAGCGAACCTTAGTTTTGGACTGTTTTTTTCTTCAAAACGAGCGTTAAGACCGTCTGTCAGGACTTGGATTTATACGTATCTGAACTAACTGTCCAGCGGGGTCAGCAGTCCGCCAATTTGATTGAGACGGATCGTTCCTACTACGCGAGCATTGAGGTCGGGCGGGCGATGTCAGTCTTTCAAATCTCAAGAAGATTGCCGACTGCTTTCACATCACTATTTCGGAGCTCTTGCACGGTGTCGAGTAGGTGATTTTCACCTGGTTTGACTCATTCATGTTTAATCTGTTTCGTTAACTGAAATGCGTAAATCTGGTTAAATGCGCTGGTAAGCAATGGTGAAAACTATGCCAAAAAATAGCGCATGGACACGATGACGCTTTTCGAACTCGGGAAATCTAGCGGTGCGGTTAAGCTGTCGGACATCATTTCTGGCGAAAAGTTCAGTGGCGCCTTCGGATCGTTGGATTCTGCCGAGATCGCCGAGCGCATCGTTTGCGGTGGATGGCCGGCGTCGATTGGGCGTGACGCGCAAATTGCGTCCGCGACGGCAAAGCGATATATCGAGATAGTCACCGAGGAAGACATCCCCCGTGTCGATGGCTCTCGACGAGATCCTGAGAAAGTGAAAGCCGTCATCGCGTCGTTAGCGCGCAACGAATCAACTCTGGCAACGCTCAAGACGCTTGTGGCCGATTTGGGTGGCGACGTATCGAGGCAAACCGCGGCATCATACATATCTCTTCTCACCAGATTGAGTTTCGCCTGCGATATCACCGCATGGAATCCAGCGATGAGATCTCCGGTGCATTTGAGGGAAGCGCGTAAGCATCATCTCTGCCGACCCGTCGCTTGCAGCGGCTGCGCTCGGGGCCACTGTGGAGACATTGCTGTCAGACTTCAAGGCACTTGGGTTGCTTTTCGAATCGTTGGCGCTCCATGATCTATGGGTCTATGCGAGGGCGAACGGAATGGGCCTCTATCACTATCACGATTCCCGCGATCTTGAGGTCGACGCTGTCATAGCGGCTCCAGGTGGGATGTGGATTCCCGTTGAGGTCAAACTCAGTTCCGCGCAAATCGAAGAGGCGTCGGACAGTCTCGTTGCCGTCGAGAAGCGTATGGTTGCCGCCGGAAACACACCGCCGGTTTCCAAAGTAGCAATCATTGGATTTGGTTCACAGGCCTATGTTACCGACCGCGGAGTCCAAGTTGTTCCCTTAGATGTTCTCGCGCCGTAATGCGGCTGGCGAAGTGAAATCGATGCCGCAGTTTTTAGATTTGTTTTCTGAGATTTAAGGCGCGATCATGCGTATCTGAACTAGCTGTCCAGCGGGGTCTCCGAACGGGTTCGCACGGACAAGAAGGGGGCGGCAACCGGATGGTTGCCGCCCCCTTCTCGAGGTTAGTTGGTCGTGGAACCGTGTTGAATGCCCCCGGTGTTGATGCGCGCTAGCGTGTACGTCACGTAGTCGGAGTGCGCATAGTCATCAAGGTTGCTAACGTTGACCGGCGCGTCTATGACTTTGCCACCGGTCATCATATTGGCCGTCAGCACCAAGCGGTAGTTAGCGTAGGTTTGTTTCTTCTCACCCTCAACATCCGTGTTCACCTTAACGCGGAACCTATGCGCAAAGGCAAGGCTGCTGTCGTCGCGCGTGGCGAATGTGCCACCATCCCCCTTGCTATCAGTAAATACGTAGCTGGCACCATCGGTACTCAATGAAGCCGCACCCAGCTTGTCGCTGCGGGCCTCCGTAATATAGCTGCCGATTCCATCGACCTTCTTATACGAGCCGTCGTCTTGGCGTTGTTGCAAGCTCAACGTGTACGTCACCGTATCGGCACTGGAAATCATGGCATCGGCACCGCTGAGCTTTGAGAAATCATAGGTCCCCACCAGAGCGATCTCGACGTCGGCAGACTTGAGATCATCGATATTGATGCCCAGCTGCGACTTCTGTGAAGCCACGAGCGCAATGGTCGAGGAACCGACGTCCGCGCGGTAGTATCCAGCTCCACCAGCGTTGTATGCCGAGTTGCTGCTGGTGCTGAGCGTATCGGCATGCGTGGAAAGGTATGCGCGGTAGTTAGGCTTCGTGTACTTGTCGTTGCCGCTTTTCTACGAAGTGATAATACCAGCCTGGCACGCGGGCTCCGTCATTGTGAGACTCGCCTTCATGGTGATGGTGAACTCTTTGTCATGTTCCTTAGCAATCTCGCGAATGCCGGAAAGGTCAATTGCCCCAAGATTTGCGTCAGCCAGCGTCAATTTCATGTCCGTACCGTCCGCAGTCCATACACCCGTAGCGGCGCAAGGATCTTCAGCGGTGGTCTTCTCCCATACCCACTTTGTCTTGTCGTTCTCGGTCGAGGCATGCGGAGCGTAGTAGTTGTCCCCCACCTTCACGTAGAACGAATACGTGCCCAGGGTTCCAGTCGGATAGCCGTGCGCACCTGCGGCATTACCGCCCTCATAGTTCACCAGCGAGGAATCCAGCTGGTAGTACAGCGCGTCGGAGCTTGTGTACTCCTGCTCGTCAAATGTAATGGTGTCACTCACGTCCATATAGAGCGGATACGTCGTTCCGCTCATGGTCATCTGGTTGGTGCCGGATTCGTTGTCCACCAAGCTATGCGTATAGTTCGACGCGATACTGTACGTCGATGCCGTGTTCTGGTTCCCATCTTTAGAATTATCGGGGCGCAGCTTGTAGTTAATGCGCGTGTTGAGATCACTGTTTCCAAACGCCGTGGCGGTCCAGCCGTTCACGCCAACCGAGCCGTTCGGCGTACGAACAACAAGATAGAAGTCCTCGGACTTTGGCTTCTCATTAGGGGCGCTCAGCGTAAAGGTCTGTTTGTTGGCATCGGTATCAGCTTTGGTCTTGGGGCGGTAATACGTACCGCCGACCTTGGCGGTGGCCTCGGTAACGTTGGCGGCCACAACCCACGTACCGGTTTCAGACACCGTCACGCCAAACGTCTCGCTCAGCCACGGCTCGACGTACTTCACGCCGACAGCATCCTCAAAGTCGGTCAGCTTGACCGAAGTCGCCCCACCGTCAGGCACGGTGTAGTGGTACTCCTTGTTGTTGTTCGCCTTGTCTACCAGCGTGAGTTGCGTGCCCTTGGGCAACGTACCCTTCCCTTTATCGCCCTTGAACGTAACCTCCTTCTGCAGGGGCTTCATAGCGCCGCCGCTCGCCAGGTAGGTATTCCAGCCATACTCAGTGGGGGTTCCATATGCCTGGTTATATGTCCAGGTCAGAAGGCCCGTCATACTCTCGCCGCTACTGATAAGCACGTGCGCATCTTTGCCGCGCTCAGAGTAGTTGGCAGCCTTGAAGTTGGAACCCTCGATGTAGGTGGCAGTGAAGTCGGTTTCGAGCATACGTTTGACGATGATGGGCACCTGGACCTTGTAGCTCTGTCCCGCCTCGGTAAAGGTGACGGTCAGAAGGGTGAAGCGGCCCTTCTCGTTGTCCCAATCGGTACCACTCACGCTGAAGCTCATGGCAGATGTGCCGTTGCCCCGCACGGAAATCGTCGGCGTGGCGGTCGTGTCCTTGACGAAGCGCTTACTCGCGTCGAGCGTGAACACCTCGGTTGTGGCGGTCACATGCTCGGCACCGCTCTTGGTGGCGGGGTTCAGGCGCTTCGCATCCGAATAGCCACCGTTTGTCACAATGTTGAGATAGCTCTCCACCGTCGTGGTATCGCCGCCGGAAAGGACAAGAGTGTCGAAGTCCCTGTCATCAGCAACCCGTTTTGACCCGTCACTGTTGTTGGAGTTGAACTTTCCGATTGACGTTTTCGCGTTGAAGCTGTCCGCAGTGCTCCGATATTCGCCGGCGTCATTTCTGCCGCCAATGTTGTTGTAGGTGTAGCGACCTGCGATGTTGGTACCTGCCTGCGTTTTGATAGTCGCCGCCGTGCCGACGTTTGCGCCGTCGCCGAAGAGATAGCGATCGGTTACATCATTGGCGGATGAACGCACCGCGATGCTACTCACCGGTCTCGTGGTCACGTAGGGAGAGGCATCCTCGGCCGTCTTTTGACTTCCGTCCTCATTCACCTCGTCGCTGTAGAGCGTTGTGTCCGGCGCAGTAAGCGTGTCGTTGTAATCAGCAAATGCGATGTGGGACTTCTTGTTTACGTCCTCAACTTTATTGTTCCAATCAACATTCATCAAAGCGGGGAGATCTTTGTTTGATTTCCCTTCTCCCGGCTTCACGTCCAAACCCGCCGCATAGAGCGCATACATGGTATTTGTCGCCGTGTCGCCAAAAAGCACGCCTTGTTTGTTGGATGCATTGAATTTATTGCTGTCAATAAGGACATTCACTAGTTTGTAAATACCCTTACCGTCACCGGATATGCCACCGGAATGTTGACCCGAAATAGTATTCTCGGCGATTACGGAGTTGGTGATTTCAATCGATGATGGAGAGGTGATCTGATACTGCAAGTTGCCGAATATGCCACCAGAGTAATTTCCGTTAAGGGTCAGGCCTCGCAGCTCGACCCCATTGCAAATCAATCGCTTGGAAGCAACTTTCAGCTGTCCAACAATGCCGCCAGAGCACCCTTTTGATCTCAGATCGATATTCTTAACCTTGCAAGCATCGAACTTGAACACATCTCCGCCCGTAACGAACCCAGCGATTCCTCCGATCGATTCAAGGCCAGCCGCACCGATCGTCGTTTTTGAAGTGGAGGAATCGGACCCCGACACACAAAGCCCGTGCGCATACACGCTGTTTTCGACCTTGCCGATAAGACCGCCAACGCCCTCTGAACTGACCGCGGTAATTTTTACATTTTTGATAGTTGCAATTCCGTCAGCATTGACCTCTTTGTTCTTTGAATCTGGATTGACGTTGACACAGAACAGGTCGCCGTTAACGCCGAGCACTCCACCGGTTCGGGCGCTCGAACCCGTTGATGAAATCACCGAATCCTTGGCGATATCCATGTCTCTCGTTGTCCATACGCCGCCCTGTGAGTTGCTATTAAGTTTGCCAACAAAACCGCCGACGTTCTTGATTCCCAAAACGGTCATGCCGCTATACGAGCAGTCGTATAGCTTGACCGGAGATGGCTGCTTCGTCGTTTGGTCCACCATGAAGGTTGTGTCATTCTTGTCGGTCTTGCGGCTTCCGTAGCCGGAGGCTCCCAGCAGGCCACCGACATTGTTGGGCCCTTCCACTTTGCTGTTAGTCATGACGACGGTGCCGTATTTGCCATAGCTCTCAAGCGAGCTCGAGTTTGCCGTAGTGCCTGCAAGTAGGCCGACACCGACCTCACTAGCGGTGTTCGGCGGAGTCACTGCGGTATTGTTGTCGCCGGTAGCGATTTCGCTATATTTCTTGTAGCTCAACGAAATATTGCAGTCGTCAAATTTTAGGTTCTGGACTGTGTAGCCGCTATTGCCTGTGGCAGCAGCGCTGTCCGTTGCCTGGGTGCCGATGCTCCCCGATACTTTTTCCGAAGTGTACGTTACCGTGCCGAAGAGGGCTCCCACTCCGGTGAGTTTGTAGTCGTCGTCGGCGTATTCCTTGATATCGTATGGCTTCTTCTCGCCGCCATCGCTACCGTTGCTGCCAACCCTTATGGTCGCTCCGTTGCCGTTGATGGTCGCGATGAGCGGCACGATGCGGTCGCGGTCGGCGCCCTTATTGGATGCGCACGCGTTGGAGTAATAGCGGCCCGAAAGGCCCGTGTAACCCGTGCCGTAAGGCGTCATGTCATAGTCAATTTTCTTATTAGCTGTGTCCACTAATTGCAAATCCATGCCCGACGCCTGCGCGGCGCAGATGTTGCCCGTCTGCCACGTGGCGTATTTCGACACTAGATAGGGAGAGTTTACCTTGGAGCCATCGGTCTGGTCGAGCGCGCCAGTGTCTTGGCTGCCCGGGCTCAGCGAGTCGTCCTTAGTTGCAATGGCAAAATCCCTCGCCGCGCTCGCCGGCTGGCCGACATTCTTATAACTCGCATTACGCACCTTGCCGTAATTCTGGTTGCCAAACTGATATTTGGTTTTTGTCGACGTACTGCCGCCCAGATATGCGAACGACCCAGCATACGTACCGTATGAATCGTTGGTTGTTTTCGTATTCGCCGAACCACCAGCCGCGCCGCTGCTGATGATGGCCGAGAGCACGAGCAGGCCCTGCGAGTCCTTGACCTTCGTGGTTATGGCGAGGTTGTTCGTGGTTCCGTCGCCCCTATAACGACCCTGTGTATCACCCGTCTCGATGCATTTCGTATCCTTAGTGTCCAGATTGTTCACCTTGTAATTGCGGCCAGTGTTGTCCAGGTCCTGAGCCCCTTTTGCAAGCTCGCTGAACGCATAGCCGTCGATTACACGGCCAACATATGGGTTGTCGTAGAGAGAAGCGCCGGCGTTATGCCACTTGTTGAGCGCGCCGCTCACGTTCGAGGAGTTGCGGAAGATAACACCGCCACCCGCAATGGCACCCACATATCCGCCAACGGGCACAAGGTGTGCGCCTTTATCGCCAGCCGTACCCGCAACGCTAAAGCCACCGCTCGCGCTCACCGACACGCCATCGATGATATTGTCGCCGCCCATGATACAGCCGATCACGCCGCCAAAGAACGCACCCGGCACACCGGAGGCATCTACTTTCTCATGCGCAATAGAGGCTGCCTTGCCCGAGTATTCAATGTTCAGGCTACTCACAACGCTACCGTAGCTATACCGAATCAAGCCCGCAAGCTTGCTCGTTTCTTTAGCGTTGTTAATCTTGATGGTCGCTTGCGCAGTCGCCTGCGACGAGCCCCTCAGATTGCCAACGATAACGCCGCGGAACGGGTAACCCTTATTACCCAAACCCTGGAAATCGGCAGTGTCGAGCTCTAGCGTGTCGATGCTTTCTCCCTTATCATTCACCGGCTCGATGCTGTAGTAGGCGCTCTGGAGATAGCTATGCATCGTCGCGTCATCAAGCGTGTCCTTGGGGTCGGTGGTGTTATTCCCCGTCTTCTTCTCCCAAGTTTTTTTCGCCTGATTATAGACGTAGGTGATTTCGTTATCGGTGCTACCGCCATTGCGACGCTGGCACAGCTGCTCCTGGTCTTTGGCAATTGTAACTTCCCAGCCGTCTCCTGCATTCTGGGTATTGATGTACCTGGCAACCGTGTTGAGCTCGGAAGCCTTGGTTATAGCATAGGGATCACCATAGGTGCCGCAGCCCACTGTGAGTTTGGGCACACGCTGGTTTACCTTAATCTCGTGATACTGGACGTTGTCTTCGTTTGCCTTGCCCTTTTTCACATACGGAAGATAGTCGCCGAACTGCGGAGCCTTGCCTGTCTTATCCGCTATCTTGTTGTCAACGGTCACCAGGTTGTCATCGGTCCCATAGCCGTTCTCATCGTAGTACCAGAGCTGCTTGCCGGGGTACTCACCCTCCGAGTCAATCTCGCTACCGAACGTGACCTTGTTTTTACTCTGATCAGTATTCTGATCTGCCTTAAAAAACGTATAGACCGCGGAGCCCGTCTTGCCCTCGCCGTAGCCGAAACTCTCGAGCAAGCTTGCACGAGTAAAAATGGTATTGTTCGATGCGCTCGGCACACTAATTTGATTGAATGTTGCTGTCACCTGATCCGCCGCGCTGCCCACGCCAAGTTTGCCAAATAGCGATGTCGCCGCCTTGGTGTTGCTTGCGTATCCGGTGGTCGTGATGTTCTTCGCACTCAGGTCCACGTAGGTTTGCATCTCATTTATGAGCAAAGGCATATAAGCATTAGCACCCGTGGCCTCGCTAGCACCGTCGACGGTCAAATTGTTGAGCGTAAGACCGTCGATCGAAATCTTTCTAATTGTGGTGGTCGTGCCGTTGCTAGACCCATACACGTAGCGACACACCAGCGCACCCGAAGAGCTTCCGCCCGCGGCGGTAATATCATTATTGCTTTTCTCGTCATTGACAACAGGCCCAATAGTGCCACTCAAAGTGACAGTATTCACCGTAAGATCGCCGTTTGCTACAGTTCGAAAAAGACCGCAGTGCATGTTCTCGTGCTGGGTAGCCTTCGAGTTGGACTTGTTGCCGTTCTGCTCGGCCTTGATGTTGGAGTAATGGAAGGTGATGGTCGCATTATTAACCGTCACCTTTCCGTTCGGCTGGGTGGGATAGTAGCTATAGCCCACCAAATTAATATCGACGCTTTTGCCGCTTCCGCCGCCGATGGTTACGGCGTCTTTGAACGCTTGTGGCACAATCATCGGGCGAATTGCGGCTGGCGCATAACGGTAAGCAGACCATAAGAGCAGCTTTCCCGCCGTATCAATTTGAGAGATGGCGGAGCCACCTTGTCCAACCTCCGTATAGGCCCTGTCTAGATTGTAGTAATAACGGGTCTTGCCGTTAGTGTTGTGACTTAGACCGAAAGTCGAGCGGTTTTGATAACTGTTATCGTTTTCGGAAGCGCCGCTCATGTCTAGCGTATCGGCCTCGGTGTGTAGCGAGACGACCGTATTCCACTCGGCGTCCATGAGCTTGCTGCCGGGCTTTACACCATTGCCGACCCATTCGTCGAAGGTCTTCACATTGGAAGCATTAATGTTAATGCCTTCAACCTTATAGGCAGTCTTCCACGGGGACTTGTCCTCCAAGTACAGGCCTGCGTACTTCTCGACTCCATACGTTGAAGTGTTGTCCACCTTGCAGCCACGACCAACAAGTACGCCGAGCGTCGTGGCGGCGCCAGCCTTGATGGTCGTACCCGAAAGGTCAATGGCATGGCCGCCGATAATCCAGTGGCCGCTTGCGGCATATACGAGGCCGCCGAGCTCTTCAGCATTATTTGCGGTGATCTTCGCATTGTTTGTCTTCAAGGCATACGTATCGTCGCTGTTGCTCTTGGCGGTATCGCCAATTGTGACATTCGCATTGCCCCAGCTGTAGCCCAGAAGGCCACCCGCACCTTTCCTCTTGTCTCCATTCTGGCCCACGGTCATTTCAAATGAGTCAAACGAGAGCCCTGTGATGTTGACGGTTTTCACGTTGATCTTCTTTTCAACGTTTCCCTGCTTGCCCTGCGCGATACAGCCGATAAACCCACCGACCTGGGCAATCTTTTTGCTTGACGCACTTTCCCCAGCCGCAATCGAGCTGCCAACCGTGATGCCCGACGCGTTGATTGTTACGGCTGTGTCGCCCACATAACCGACGACCCCACCGATTCGAGCGCTGCCTTTAAGGGTATTATTGCCCGTGCTAATTGGCGCCTTTGCCTGGGTGTTGTTCGTAAACTCGACCGTGCCGGCGCCTGTTATGCTACCTGCAATACCGCCAATGTTGACATTGTTGCCGAACGTGTCGCCGCAGGTAATCTTTGACACACATGTAACGCCACTGAGCGTTACAGTGCCCTTGATGGTCGCCGCAAGCGAGCCGGCGTCAACGGCCAGACCGTTATCGAAGTTCATAACGCCATTGATGGTGAGGTTGTTTACCTTCGCGCCGCCACCAATGGCATCGAAAAGGCCCATGCGGCTGTGGCGATAGATCTTGCCATTGCCTTCAGACGAATCGCTTGCGCCGAGATCAACGTCATTGCGTGTACCGTAAGGTTCGCCAATCGCCAAGGTAACGGTTTGCTGGTTTCCTTCGACAGTACCTCCAAAGGTATTAACCTGACTGGCCCCATCGCATGAAAGGCCCTCAAGACCCGTACCCCGCAGGTCAATGTTGGAAGCAATTGAGAAAGTATTCCTGCTACTACCATACCAATTTTTAAGGCTGTTGCCTGTGCCGATACCGAATACCCCGCCAAAGTAGCCGTGTGTTTGAACCGTCATGGCAACGCATGCAAATGTGTCCGCATCTTTAATAACGTATGTACCCGACTTCCCGTCACCATCTTGGGACCGAAGTTGATGACCCCAAGAATAGCCCGCATAGTCGCCAGCATCTGGAGCATCTTTCAGGTTGCACAACGGCTGATAAAAGGTGTCCTTATCAAGTTTAATAAGATCCTTGCTGAGCTTGCCCTTCTCTCCGGTTAGACGAATGACCTGGTTATAGGTCAGGTCATCGATCTTCGCCGCGGCGGGGCGCTTGTAAAGCCAATAATTATTGTTCGTCGTCTCAGCATCCGAGCCTGAACCCAAAGCAAATACCAATGGGGCGCATCCATCCAGGGATCTAAGAATTTGGTTGGTATTACCGTTGGTGTCGAGCTTGCACTCAGTCAAATTTGTAGTCCCACGCAAACGCAAAACACCGTTCCATGCCGAGCCCACAATTCCAGCACCACATACGATTGATTTATCGGTTGTAACGCGAACGTCCCCGCAATCCAAAACTCCAAAACGCGAGCGTCCGCCCACGCTATAGCCGCTATCCAGGGCGCCAACAACACCGCCAAAGCCGCAGTTCTTTCCAGTAGTATTCGGAGAATGACATGTGACACCTGCGCCGTCAACGATTACAACGCCTCCAGTGTTGGCGCTCTTTGCCACCCAGCCGACCAGGCCTCCTGCCAGTCGTGGCGCGACACCGCACGTAGCATCGACCGAGCAACGTTCGCCCGCATCATTCGTCTTTATATGAAGAGTATTGTTCGACGTGCTGGTGCTGGTCATATCTTGAACTCTACCGACCAGACCGCCATAGATGGAGTTGGAGCCCTCCACCAGCTTGCTGGTATACGAGCCACCCGATATTGTGACATCGCCGTTCGTTGTATCCAGAAGACCAAACACACCACCTGCTGCGCCTGCGTCATCGCTTTGACCAAGATTCACGCCCGCGCCCGTATCGATTTGGTCGTTGTTGGCAAACTCAACCGAACTTGCAAAACTTACATCGCCGATGAAACCGCCGGAGCTTTGACTGCTCGTATTGCCGACGTTGGCAGGACAGGTGAACTTCTTGTTGTCCGTGCCGAGCGTGAGCTTGGTCGCCTTACCGATGAGGCCGCCGCTGGCAGCTTTGCCGATGACGGTGAATTTAGAGAGGTCAATCTGGTTGCTGAGGGAAACCGTCACACCATCCTTGCAGAGGCCGATGATGCCACCGGCACTGGACTTGGCATCGGTCGTCTTGATGGTCGGCGTGCCCTCATAAGTTGCCGGAAGGCCCTCAAGCTTGTTGATGGTAAAAGAGCCCGACGCAACGGTATTCACAAGCAGGCCAATGTTGCCCTTGTCAGAACAGATGTTCACCGCGAGGGGCTTACTGCCATCGGTCGCATACGTCGCGTCGAGCGTAAGGTCCCCCGAGACCTCACCAAGCAGCGGGGAGGCGAGTGTCATAGTGTTCGCGCTGGAATTCGTGCTGCCGACCGTGACGTTCGCCTTCAGCGTTTGTCCGCCGCCTGCGATCTTCGCTGCCACGATGGGCTGGGCGTCCGCGCCCTTCCATGTCACCGCGACGGTGCTATTGGCACCAGTGAGCACAATGTTGTTGAAGAGAGTCCTCTCTACCGAAAGCGTGCTGCCATTAAGCTCAAGCGAACCCTTGAACGGAGCACTATCGGCTCCGAATCCCTGAAAATCATTGGAACCGCTCAAATCAAAGCTTGCGCCCGACAAGCCGCCCCTTGTAATAACCGCGTTCTGATAAACAGAGGGATTGGTCTGCGAAATCTTGATGAGATCGCTGCTTTCGTTGAACTCGATCTTCGTAACGGAGCCGTCTTCCCCAGTAGTAATGCCCGTGACACCGCCTTCCCTCAGATCCTCAACCGTGTTGTACTTATACTTGACATCCGCCTGGGCATCAACATCTGCGTCCGCGTCATCCGCCTGCTCCTCATCAGTGGCGCTGTCACCGATAGTCGCACCGTCTTGAGACGCATCACCCTCCGTTGAGACATCGCCACTGATGGCTCCGTCGGTCGTGGAATCCTGCGATCCGTCGGCGTTGGTAGAACCGTTGCCGCCCTCGGTAGCACCCGCATCGGCGCCCGGAGTCGTCGCGGCATCATCAGATGTAGCCTGGTCGGCATTTTCCAAAGCGGTGGCCACGGCATCCTGTACGGAGCGTGCCGTGTGGCCCGCGGCGCGCGCGGCGGAGACGGACGCCTCCATCACGGCGTCGAGCTCTTGCGCGAACACCTCTGTGGAGGGCGCGAGCGCCTGGAAAATCATGATCGCAGTCAGGCATGCGGTTGTTATGCGCTTTGCCGTTCTCATCTGGTCCTACCTCGTTCTATCTCATGCCCCGTGCGGGGCTCAAAATCTATGTTTGCGGCTCGTTTCGGCTAGTTCTTCGCGGGCGAACACGAAACGCCAATGCCTCCAAAGCTGGTCGGCTTCGAATTGTCCTTCCGGTAAAAGGTAATGATTTCCGAGCCGGGAGATGCGTCGTATTCGACCGAGTATGTGCCCGAGTTGCTGCTGATGGTCGCCTGCTTGTCACCGTTTTTGTGGTTCGTCGTAAAGAACGGATCGAGCTCGACTCCGTCTCGCCACGTGAGCTCTACCTTGGTCGTAGCGCCCGTAACGGTCACGCGATAGTTGTAGGCATCGAATTTGTCGACATTCGTATCATCCGAATTCTTATCGACCCACTCGCCCGAAACGCCCGAAGCCGTAACTTCCGCTCGCTCGGCCGGCGCGATATTGGCCGCGAGCAGCTTAAGATTAGTGCCAGGACTATTGGCGCCGACCCTGGCCTTAACAAGGAAGGACGCCTTATTGAGGTCCGTCTTGGCAAACGTAACCGTGTAGGTATACATCGTCGCCTTGTTGGCGGGAAAGGGAAGATCGACTGTGCCGCCCGTCTTCAGCTCGGGCTCACCGCTTATGCTCCAATTGTCCGTCCCCTTCGCCGTCACGCTCAGCGTCGCGTTGACATCCTTGTCGTTAACCTTGTTCTTGTCACCCAACAGATGGTTGTAAATGCGGAAGGTAAAGGAGCAGGTATCCTTACTCGTGTCGACAATGATGGTGTTCGTGGCGATTTCCCCATCCGCCACCTCATTCGTATAGCCCGTAAGCATGTCCGAGGCAAACAGCGTCTGCGACGTACCCGAAACAACAACCGACTTAAGGAAGTCGCCGCCCAAAAACGCCGTGTAGGTAAGGTAGGTGCCCATCGCCATCACAACGATGCACAGCAGAACCGCAACTGCCCACAGGCGCTTGTGCGCTTTGGATCCCAGGCAAAACGGATGTTTACGGCAGGAGGGTTCGGCGGAGGGCACCTGTTCGGGCGCGGCCGTCCGATCCGACTGGTCGCAAACCAAGTCCTCGGCATTGTCGAGCTGCTTGTTCTTGTCCTCTGTCATGTGACGTCCTCCCTTCCTGCGTTAATTGCCGCTTGTGCCGCGAGCGATTAGGTAAACCATGTCGGTCTCTTTAATGTTTGAGACCTTGGTGTTGCCTTCGGTCACAACGCCCGGGTTCCACGTGCATTCGATAATGAAGTTCGTGGCGTCGTTGGCCCTTTTGGTCGCTTCGCTGTAACCGTCGAGTTCGCTCTTATCGAACTTGTAGTACCGATACAGCGGAAGAGCGTTTTTCTGAACGTTCTTGTACTTCTGATAGGTGGGGTCGTTTTCTTCGAGGTCCTTGGCTAGCGAGGCATCCGTCTGATCCGCATTGATCAGGTTAAAAGGCGTTACCTCTGCAGCCTTGGTCCACGCATACCTATTACCAGCGCCATCCAGACCGGCAACATCGCCTTTGCCCGACTCCGTCGTATCGTTTACCTTGTACACCTTAATATCGAGGCCCTTGATATTGGTGGTATTTGCCACCTGCAGCTCAAATGCCTGGCCACCGTCATTGCTCTCGTCGTTGTTACTCTTTACGCAAAACGCGCGACGAATGGCCACGGTACCGTTGGAGTTTTTCACATCGCCCCGTGACTCGTCATACG
Organism: bacterium; assembly: GCA_963602135.1. GTDB lineage: Bacteria > Actinomycetota > Coriobacteriia > Coriobacteriales > Coriobacteriaceae > Collinsella. Next base: position 39,296 of record CAVCHM010000017.1, read on the forward strand.
AAATCTCGATGGGCTCGATGCTCGTCTGGTTGGGACCCATGATCTTAAGCTGTGCGGGCGTTTGAATCTTGCCCACCGTAGACAGACTTTTGCTGCTTACGAACCATGTCATGGTAAGGCCGATGATAAAAATGATGGCCGCGAGCAGCACCAAAACCGCAAGTGTCTGTGCACGGTGGTTCTCGACCCAATCGTGGACGGCAGTCATATGTGCGCGGATGTTATCCATTGGTGGTACCCTCCTGCGCGGTTATTCTGAGTTGGATGGAAATGACCTCGTTGCCGATCTTCTCGTCCGCGTTGTTGTAGAGCGCGGAGTAGGCGTCCACGTTGGCGTAGGGATCCACGTTGTCGTGAGGGTCAGAGGCAGCGGTGCTGTTCGACGGGTCGTAGAAGTAGGTTGCTTTGTTTTTGTTCACGTCTGTTTTCAGGGCACGATAGTCTTCGTCCTCTGCCGCAAACAGATTCTTATAGTAATTCGTGTTGCCCGTAAGGACGAAGTTCTGGAAGTACTCCGGCCATACCCAATACAGCGTGATGGGGACGGGCTTGAGCACACCTTCGCCTTCGTGGAAACTTTCCTTTGGAATCTTAATTTGGCCCTTCTCCACGCGGCCCGAGTAATACCCGTTCTTACAGCTCGTAAAGAACAGCAGATGGCCTTTTACCAGGCTGAGCAGCGTACTCGCATCATTCGACAGAGTGCCATCGGCTTCCTTGTAGATATTTTCCTTGGCCTTAAGTACGCGGGATAGGTTGATCGTGATATCGCCGAGGTCATCCGTGTGCGGCGTCACCGTAAACATGATCTTGCCGCGAGCACCCGGGTACAGGGAGCCCGCGGTCTCGTTGTTGAGGTTGGAGCCGAGCGTCACCGTCATGGCGTCGGCCGTATCTAGATCGGCGATAGTTTGCTTTTCCTCGGGCGTGCGCTCGGAGCGTTCGTAATAGCCCACGTGTGCGTCGGACTCACCCTCGCCCTCGGCGGTCAGGGTGTACCGCGGGCCCTTCGCCCCAATCGTACTCCCCGTGGCACTCACTCGATTGTTCGCGGCAAACCAGGCCAGGCATGCAAAGATGGCAACGATGGCAGCCAGCACAAATAGACCGCTCACTAGGAAATCCTTCCAAAAATCCTTGAGAGTCCGCACGTGCTCGTCGGCAGCCTGGCGGTACTCGGCCGCCGTCTTATGCTGCTGGAGCTCGCTATGTCGGTCCATGCCATTCATCGCTTACGTTTGCCCTGCTTGCGGGCGTGCCATCCTTTCCGCTTGGTCGCGTTTATCTGTTGTTCGCAGGTAGAGAATCCAAGCAGAATACAACACCGTACGATAAGGTAAAAGAATAGCATTGACCTGCGGTTTGCTCCACAACGCAAGCCTTAATGATGTCTTAAAGATTACGAATAGCGGCCTCGTCCATATGCCAAGGACTTGGTGCAAGCTCGCCTGCCCTCTCGCACAAAAACCGGGGTGGGGGCTGCTGTTCTTGCAGCCCCCACCCCGGTCGATGGCCTATGTTCGTTGGGACGCAGTCGGGCGAGGCGGATCCGTGCTACCGCCCCGCCTGGCCGCGAAGTTAACTACAGCTCGTTGGCCGCGTGATATGCCGTGCGGATGGCGCTCGCAATGTCGGCGGTGCGCTCGCCCGAGCAGTCGCCCACGCAGGTCACGGGCACCGTCACGCCGTCAAGGTCAAACGCGTTGGCCTTGGAGCCCACGGCCATCACTACGTAATCGCAGGCGATCTTCACCGGCTCCTCGGCGCCGTCCTCGGTGGTGCGAATGGCCTCCACGCCCTCGTCGGTAATGGCGGTCAGGCGGGTCTTCACGTGCTGCTCCACGTTGTGCTCTGCAAAGTCGCTCATGATCAGCGGCAGAATGGTCTCGGATTCGCCCGCGGCAATCTTGTCGAGCATCTCCACGATCGCCACCTCGCAGCCGTGCTGCAGCAGGTACTCGGCAGTCTCGGTGCCCACCAGGCCACCGCCAATGACGGCGACGCGGCCCGTAAGCTCCACCTTGCCGGCCAGCACGTCCCAGCTCGAGACGACCTTGTCCGAATCGGCACCCGGAACGGGAATGACCACGTCGTGTGCGCCCACGGCCACAATCGCGGCGTCGGCGACGTTGAGGTCCTCAGCGGTAGCGGCATGGTTGAGCTCGACCTTCACACCCAGGCCAGGCAGAACCTTCTCGTAGTACTCGACCGAGCGCATGATCTCGTCCTTGCGCGGAGGCGCGGCCGCCAGCACAATCTGGCCGCCCAGATGATCGCTCGCCTCATAGACGGTCACATCGTAGCCGCGCTTGGCCGCCACGCGTGCGGCCTCCAGGCCGGCAATACCGCCGCCCACCACGGCGATCTTCTTGTCGCCCTCGCCCGGCTTGATGGCGATGGTCGCCTCGTCGCCGTTCTCGGCGTTAAGCACGCACGAGATGTACTTGCGGTTTTGAATCGCATCGACGCAACCCTTGTTGCAGTTGAGGCACTCGCGGATGGGCTAGCCGGTCGCGGCCTTCAGCGCAATGTCGGGGTCGCACATGAGCGAGCGGCCGTAGGCGATGATGTCGGCGGCGCCGTCTTCCAGAATCTTCTCGCCGGCCTCGACCGAGACCACGCGGCCGACGGTTGCCACCGGCACGGAGACCAGGGCCTTAACGCGCTCGGCCACGGGCAGCGTCCAGTTGTAGGGCATGGCGCCCATGGGCGGAATGGTGTCGCCCATGTTGCCGGTGTGGTTGGCCTGTGCGACCTGGATCATATCGATGCCCGCGCCCTCAAGCAGCTTGGCAAACTCGCAGGCCTCGTCGGGCTGCAGGCCGCCCTTGCCGCGCGGCGTGCCGTCGGGGTTCTCCATGATCACGGGGAGCTTGTACTCCACCATCAGCTGCGGCGCGGCTTCCTTAATGGCAGCGACGACCTCGAGCGCGTAGCGGACGCGGTTCTCGAACGAGCCGCCGTACTCGTCGGTGCGCTGGTTGAGGATAGCCGAGCACAACGAACCCACCAGGCGGTCGCCGTGGACCTCGATGGCGTCGATGCCGGCCTGCTGCGCGCGGGCGGCCGAGGCGGCGATGGCCTCCTTGATCTGGGTGAGCTGCTCCACGCTGGCCTCGTTCACAAAGTGCTGCATGTCGTGGTGCAGCTTGGCGTAGGCCTGATTGCGAATCTCGTTGGACTCGGCCATCTTGGCGGCAAAGGTCTCCTCGTCGCCGGCGGCCTTGGCCTCCTGCGCGGCCTTGGCGGCGGCCATGGAGCCCATGACCATGCGGCCGACACCGGGCACGTCGTACTCGGGGTGGAACAGCTGCAGCGCGACCTTGGCGCCGTGTTTGTGAACGGTGTCGGCCAGCGCCTTAAACGTGGGGATCTGGGCGTCGGTCGCCAGCTTGGGCGTGGGGCTCGCGGTCATAACGGGAGCGACGTCGCCGATGACGATGTAGCTCACGCCGCCACGGGCCAGGCGCTCGTAAAAGGCCAGGCTGCGCTCGCCAATGGAGCCGTCGCGCTCCTCATAGCCGGTGGTCAGCGGCGGGAACATAATGCGGTTCTTGAGCTCAAGGGGGCCAACCGTAATGGGCTGGAGCAGCTTGGATGCAGGTGCGGTCATGGACATTCCTCTCTTGTAGGCGCGGCGGCGATGTTGCCGCGTAGTTGTCTAAAGGATATGACATGGGAGCACAGCAGCACAACGAAAATCGGCGGATAGCAGGTAGCGGCAGCTGGATGGGGCGGGACCGGCTGCCGGTTTGTCTCGATCTGTAACAGCTACCCAGCAAAGCCGGGTCTTACTGTTACAGATCGAGACAGACCAAACCCGCCTGCCAGGAAATCTCAATCTGTAACAGTTACTCGGCAAAATCCATCCCTCGTGTTACAGATTTAGACAAACGAAGACCGGTCTGCCAAAACGTCTAAATCTGTAACATCTACCGGCCAAAACCGGGTCTTACTGTTACAGATCGAGACAAACCCCTCGACCCATCCTCAACAATCTAGATCTGTAACAGATAGCGACCCAAATTGGGTCTACCTGTTACAGATCGAGATTGTTGTTTGGGAAGTTGAGGATTGGGCCGAAAAAACGTTCCTGGAATAACAAAAAAGCTCGCCGGCTAGGCCGACGAGCTGCAAGTTCTTGGTCGCGGGGGCAGGATTTGAACCTACGACCTCCGGGTTATGAGCCCGGCGAGCTACCAGACTGCTCCACCCCGCAATGTCTGGGCGCCTCATGTGCGCAAGAAAGAATATTACGTGGGAGTTCGGTAAACGGCAAGGAAAATCTCGTAGAGCATAATTCCTTCATATTTAAACCCCTCAGTCCATATCAGCGTAAACGAATCGCAGCCGAGCGCCGTCGGCGGCGCGTATACAATGGTGCGCGTCCTTTTACGCCGACACCTGGAGTAGACATGCTGCTCGCTATCGATATGGGAAACACGCAGACGGCCATGGGTCTGTTTGACGGAGACGAGCTGGTGCAGTCGTGGCGCATGCCCACCGACCGCTCCTATACCGCCGACGAGATCCACGTGCGCCTGATGGGCTTCTTTAAGATGTACGACCTCTCGCTCGATGCGGTCGATGCGATCGCCTTTGCGGGCGTGGTGCCGCAGCTCTCGCGCGAGTGGCACGCCGTGGCCGACCGCATCGCGGCGGATGCCATCGTCATCGGGCCGCAGACGGCTGCCGTGACCAAGCTGCGCGCGGCGCGCCCCCAAGCCGTAGGTGCCGACCGCGTCGCCAACGCCGTTGCGGCCGAGACTTTCTACGGCGCGCCGGCAATCGTGGTGGACTTTGGCACCGCGACCAATATCGACGTCATCGATGAGGACGGTTATTACATTGGTGGGGCGATCGCGCCGGGCATCCGCATCTCCATGGACGCGCTTGCCGCCCGAGCCGCCAAGCTCGCCAGCGTGCCGCTCGAGGCGCCCGAGCACGCCATCGGTCGCGACACCGAAGAGTGCATCAAGGTCGGCGCCGTGATGGGCGCCGCCGCCATGGCCGAGGGCCTGGTCACGCGCATGAAGCGCGAGCTGGGCCGCGAGGACGCCACCGTTATCGCCACGGGCGGTCTCACCGGCATCGTCGCCGATTCGACCGATGCCTTCGACGTGGTCGACGGACAGCTCACCATCAAAGGCATCTGCGAAATCTACCGCCGCATGCAGAAGCTGGGGTAAGGCGGGGTTTAAGTCGAGCGCGAGCGGCGAACTAGGCAACGCATCGGTCCTATTCCTCAAAAACGAAAATTTTTCGGTTTTGAGGAATAGGGCGCCGGCAACCCATTCCCCAAACAAGCGAAACCCTCCCCGGCACAGCCGAGGAGGGTCTTGTTGTCATCGCTATCTTTGAGCGCG